>JAZDPX010000016.1:0-29079 GCA_043797125.1 Candidatus Omnitrophota bacterium | reverse complement strand
ATCCTGCTTCTGTTTTTGCTGTTGTTGCTCGAGGTCCTGTTTTTGCTGGGATTGTTGTTGCTCGAGGTCCTGCGTTTGCTTTTGGTGCTGGTTTTCTAAATCTTTTTGTTGTTGGGCCTTCTGCGGCTGGGGGCCTTGTTGCTTTTGCTGCTGGTTGTCTAAATCCTGCTTCTGTTTTTGCTGTTGTTGCTCGAGGTCCTGCGTTTGCTGGGATTGTTGTTGCTCAAGGTCCTGTTTTTGCTTTTGGTGCTGGTTTTCTAAATCTTTTTGTTGTTGGGCCTTTTCCGGTTCATTTTTTTGTTGTGGTTGCTTTTTCTCTAACTCCTCTATTCTTTTCTGGCAGGCCAGATAATTGTATTCTGCGTCTCTGTCTTTAGGGTTTAAGTCTATGGCCTTTTTGTAAAAATAAAGCCCTTCCCCGCAAAACTGTATGCTGGCCTCTAAATTTGCCTCTTCACATTCCACGCTCTGCTTATACTTACAATTCCCGATATTATAATTGGCCTTCTGTTCCATGTAGGGGTCTTCTGTCGCCATTGCCTTGATAAAATACTCCGTTGCCTCCTGATATTCGGCCTCTGTATATAAAGAAACCGCCTTATTAAAATTTGCCGCTGCCACATAATAGGCATTGGTAGAATTTTCTATTATCTCATCGTATTTTTCCTGCGCCTTCTCAAACTGTTTCATCCTGAGCAATGCATTGGCCTTCTCCAGATCCATAATGTTAAAAGCGCAATATGCCGAAGAAGGGCACACCATAAACCCAAAAGCCACTATCAGGGCCGATATTATCCTGTTAAAATATCCGTTGGGAAACATTGCCTTGCTCGTTTATAAAGGGCTCCAAAAAAAGTAGCATAAGCGCGGGTATTAAGAAAAAATAAAACCTTTCCTTCGCCCTTTTTTCCATTTTTGTTTCCATCAAGTCCTTCTTTATTTTAGAAAGCCTGTTTTTATACAGCTGTTCCAAACCAAACTTTGTCTGCTCGGCGTGTTCGTAAGTGCCGCCCGTGATAAAAGCTATCTTCATAAGCTGGCTGTCGTCAAGCCTGCTTTTTACGATATTACCCGCGGCATCTTTAAGCATTGTCTTGTTTTTCTTTTCGTCAATAACGGGTATCGGGGAACCGGTTTTTGAGCCAATGCCTACGCAGAATATCTTTATGTCTTTTTCCTTGGCTTTGTTGGCTGCTTCTATCACTTTCCCTTCATGGTCTTCGCCGTCTGTTATCAATATTACGGTCTTTGTTTTTTTGCCGCCGCGTTCATAAGTATCTATGCACTCTTTTATGGCGGAGGCTATGGAAGTTCCTTCCTTCGGCACGGCCGTTTCATCGAGCGTCTGCAGGTTAAGCAGAAATCCGTTGTAATCTATGGTAAGCGGGCATTGCAGAAAGGCGTTGCCGGCAAAGGCGACTATCCCCACCCTGTCGCCCGCAAGGTTGTTCATAAAATATTCTATTTCTAACTTTACGCGCTCGAGCCTGTTTGGTTTTATATCATCCGCGAGCATGCTCTTGGAGGTATCTATCGCAAAAATCACGTCTATGCCCTGGTGTTCGGTTTTTTTCCATTCGAACCCCCATTGCGGGCGCCCCAGCGCCAAAAAAAACAAAAATACGGCGGCGCTTACCATAATAATTTTCAGCCTTCTTTTTTTAATACTCAAGGCGGAGTTTATCTCGCCGAGAAGCCTTTTATCCGCGAAGCGTTCCATTGCCCTGTTTTTGAGAAAATACGCAAACAGATAAAAGGCTATCAAGGCCGAAACGGTCAAAACCCCAACCGGTATGAATATGCCGTGCGCAAAGTTCATGGCAGCTTCCTCAATATCGTATTGTCCAGAACAATTTCAATCAACAATAAAGTAAGCGCGATGAGCAAAAATTTTCCGAACACTTCGTCGTATTCGCTAAACCTTTTTCCCTTTATGTCTGATTTTTCCAATTCGCTGATTTCCTTATACACGTTCTTTAATGCCTCCACGTCTGCCGCTCTGAAATATCGGCCGCCGGTCTTATGCGCTATTTGCTCAAGGCTCTCTTCATCAAGGTCTACCTTTATGCTTTTGTAGCGTATGTCGCCAAGCGAATCTTTAAACGGAAAAGGCACCTCCCCTTTGGTCCCGACGCCTATAGTATAAATTTTCACGCCCAGCGCCTTTGCCATCTCCGCCGCTGTCTGCGGGGCAATGTCGCCCGTATTACTCCTGCCGTCGGTAAGAAGCACCACTATTTTGCTCTTTGCGTCCGATGCCCTTAACCGATTAAGAGAATTGGCTATCGCGTATCCGATGCTGGTTGAATCTTCCGCTATGCCTATCTGCAGCTCTGCGACTGTCCGTTTAGCCCAGTCATAATCCACCGTCAACGGACATGACGTATACGCGTGCGAGCCAAAAGACACAACACCTATCCTGTCGCCTTCCCTTTGGGCAATAAAATCTGCCACGACCTGTTTGGTAACGTCGAGCCTGTTTGCCCGTTGATTCTTTACATTAAAATCTTCCGCGAGCATACTCGTAGAGCAGTCTATCGCAAGTACAATATCCACGCCCTTCAACTCAAGCAGCGCGCCTTTAGTGGGGCTTTGCGGCCTTGCCAGGGCAAACATTACAAAAACCAAAGAAAACGCGCGCAGATATTTTAGAAGGGCCCGCATGCGTATCCTTAGGGTCGGGTTAAGCGCATTAATAAGCTGCGACGAGGAAAACCTAAGCGACGGGGAGCGGCCCCTTTTCTTTAGCAGGAGGATAAAGACAACTGCCAAAGGCAGCAGGTACAAGGCCCAAAAATTTCTGTAAACAATCAAGTTATTGCCTCTTCTGTTTTGTGCTTAAAATAAACTGTTTTATATGGCCTGATGCGGCGGTTAATTCTTCTTTTGAAACGCCGGCACCGGCAAATTTTACGCTGTCTTTCTTCTTAAGCATCTCTATTATAAATTCCTTATCCTTGGCGGATATCTCTCTTACGCCGCCAAGTTTGCCGATAAACTGCTGCGTTGTCATCTTGCTGATTTTTATTTCATATCTTTTTTCGATATACTCGCACAATACGTCCGCAATTTTTACAAAAATCTCTTTTATCTCGGCGCCTTCTTTATGGGAGGGCTCAAACAGGTCCTTCAGCCTTTTCAGCGCCAGCTCATCGGGATATACGACGTATACAGGTCTGTTTTTTATTACCTTTCTTGCAATAAAAAATATAAGCGATAAAAACAAAAAAAACAATACCCAGACCGCAGCCGTTACAAAAACCCTGTGGCTCTGAAAAAACCCGATAGGCCCCGTTATCGGCCTTATGTTAAGCGCTGTACTAAATATTAAACATTTCATTTGCCGGCTAACCTCGACTGCCTAATGCTGAAAAATTTAATAAGAGAATCCACATAAGGCACGTCCGTGTGCAGGTTGATGGAGTCAATGTTAATCGTTGAAAACATCTGCTTTTGCTTTTCGTTGTTGCTTTGCGCGTCTTTTTTATATTTATCCATAAGGCGCGGGTTCGAGGTGTCTATCAAAAAGTCTTTGCCTGTCTCGGCATCCTGCAGCTGCAGTATACCTACATCGGTAAATGCCTCTTCGGCGGGGTCTGCTATTTTTATGGCTATAATGTCGTGTTTTTTATTGGCGATAGACAGCGCCTTTTTATAATCCGGCGCGAAAAAATCGGATATTATAAAACATACCGCCTTGCGCGTAGTCATTTTATCTAAAAACTGCAAGGCAACCGATATGTCGGTCTTTTTGCCTTTCGGCACAAAACATAAAGTGTCCCTTATAAGGCGCAATACGTGTTCGGTGCCTTTTTGAGGATAGACAAATTTCTCTATCCTGTCGGTGAATATAATCATCCCGACTTTATCGTTATTTGTAATCGCGGAAAATGCCAGCACGGATGAAACTTCCGCCGCTAAATCTATCTTTAGCCTGCCCCTTGTACCGAACTTGCACGATAAAGAGGCGTCCAGTAACAGCATGACACAAAGCTCCCTTTCTTCGACGAACCTTTTGATATACGGCTTGCCCATCCTCGCCGTAACATTCCAATCAATAGAGCGTATCTCATCTCCCGGCTGGTATTCTCTTACCTCGTCAAATTCCATACCGCGGCCTTTGAACACGCTTTCATAACAGCCCGCAAAGACCTCGGTAACCTTCTGCGATGTCTTTATTTCGATTTCTCGTATCTTTTTTAATATTTCTTTCGGTATCATTTTTAACTATAGACCATCGACCATAGACCGTTGACTATTGACTATTTTACGGCACCTTCACCTCATCGAATATTCTTTTCACGATATCCTCCGACGTCTTTTCCTCAGCCTTTGCCTCATAACTCTCTATTATGCGGTGGCGCATGACATCAAGCCCTATGTCTTTAACATCCTGCGGCATAACGTAACCGCGGCCCTGGATAAAAGCGTATGCCTTTGACGCTAAAGTTAAGTTTATGCTTGCTCTCGGGGAGGAGCCGTATTTTATAAGCCCGGCCAGATCCTTAATATTGTAATCCTGAGGTTTTCTTGTGGCGCATACGATATCAACAATATATTTTTTAATCTTCTCATCAATATATACTTCATCCACTATCTGCCTGACTTTTAAAATATCTTCTGGGTTTATGACGGGCTGTATATCAATCTTTTTATCGGTGACGGCCATCCTGTTCAGGATCTCGAGTTCCTCGGCGCTGTCCGGGTATGTTATTTTGATTTTCAGCATAAACCTGTCTACCTGCGCCTCTGATAACGGGTAAGTGCCTTCCTGCTCTATCGGGTTTTGAGTCGCGAATACCAGAAACGGCGGATCCAGCTTAAATGTGTTTTCGCCGATTGTAATCTGGCGCTCCTGCATCGCCTCTAAAAGCGCGCTTTGCACTTTGGCCGGGGCCCTGTTGATTTCATCGGCTAATATGATATTGGCGAAAAGCGGGCCTTTCTTTGTGGTAA
Source organism: Candidatus Omnitrophota bacterium (assembly GCA_043797125.1). Taxonomy (GTDB): domain Bacteria; phylum Omnitrophota; class Gorgyraeia; order JABMRG01; family JAFGKX01; genus JAZDPX01. The sequence goes on along the minus strand of JAZDPX010000016.1, from coordinate 24,123 downwards.
ATTCCCCGGTTTTAGGATTGTATATCAACGTACCTACCAAATCGGCTGGCAAAAGATCCGGCGTAAACTGCAGCCTCTGGAATTTCGCGTTGATCAACCGTGATAACGTGTTCACCGATAGCGTCTTAGCAAGGCCCGGGACGGATTCTATCAATATATGGCCATTTGCTAAAATCCCTATAAGAAGCCTCTCTATCAAATATCTCTGGCCCACAATAACCTTTTCCATCTCGGTTGTTATCTTTTTTACAAACGCGCCTTCTTTTTTAACCTTTTCGTTAATTGCATCAATGTCTACTTTCATTTTTTCTCCTTTCTTATTCTCTTGCTGTAGGGCAGGCTTAAGCCTGCCCTACTTCAAACAATCAGAATCTTTTACTTAGTTTATAATATATACTAAACAATAGCAATAATAAAAAATCCCGCAACAGGAGAGGTAATGGATGGTCACCTTTGCGCTAAGGTAATGAAAAGGGCTATTTTCTTCCTTAGGCCGCCCCCTGTCGCGGGATTTTTTAAATTTACGTAGCGAACCTACTTCATGATAAAGAACTTAAATAATGCTCGTATTTCTGCCTGCCTGATACCCAGTCAAATTTTATCCCGCACTCGCCTTGCTTATGCCATATGACCTTGCCTGTGGCAATTACAGGCAGGTTAAGCCCGCCTGATAAAAACTCAAGCAAAAAATACGTCCCTTTTTCTATGCTGTCTCTGATTGCCAGCTTTACGCCGTCGTGGCTTGTGTCTTTGATAAGGGCCTCTTTCTTTGCGGTCTTTATCGCCTTTGAATAATAAATGCATTTTGCTTTTAAGTTTGTGTTATACCTTTTATACTGACGGCGTTCTTTCATTTTTTTCATCTCCTTTATTACTCTCCGTCATTGCGAGGAGCCTTTGTTTTCTCCCGGCGACGAAGCAATCTATCTTTACGCGTTTTGCGAAACTGCCTCAAACTCGCTCATTATCTTCTGCAATTCATCTTTGGATACAGGCTTAATCATTATATTACCCGCGTAAGAATCCGCGTTTGCAAAAAGCTGCTGCCTTTCCGATTCCGAAAGCCCGATATCGGCGCCGAATCTTCGCGCGAAGTCCACAAACGACAATTCAAATACCGCCACAAGTATCGCCGCGGGTGAAATCGCCTCATCGTCGCCGTGTTCCGGCACGCCTATTAATCTGATCTGCTCCGCCTCTATGGACGGAACGGCTTTTTTATTTTCTGCGCTATACACAATTACCGCTGTCTTAAGCGGTTCCTTGCTTTCGGGCCTGCCTTTAACGTCAATGCCGTTTTGTTCAAGGCGCTCGATAGCGTCGCCTAATGCCTTTTCGCCGTAGACGTTAATATTTATCTTATCTTTTACTTCCTGCCCTAATGACGCGTAAAAAGCGCCAAAACACACGGCAAATTCGTTTGTAACAATCGCGGCGTCTAATTCAATCGCCATGCCCTGGCTTAATATTGTCCTTGCGCCTTGCTCCAGCATCTGTTCTATTCTCTCAAACTCCTTATTGGCGCCTGTCTGCCCTTCGCTGTTTAATAACATCATCAACAGATGCGCTCCCTGATTGGCGTCATCCAGTTCAAGGGCCTCTTCTGTCAACGCGAAAGCCTGTTTGAGTCCGTTTGTGTTTAAAGCCTTTAGCGCCTTTCGCGTTAAGGCCTCTGATATTACGTTGCTTTCTGCCCAGAATGTGCTTTCTTTCGCGACCCTGGATTCTTCCACGCCTAATGCCTTTATCATATCGTTTCTTATGCCTTCGGCATTGTTATATATCTTGCCTGTTGTCACGTCCATGTATGCCTGGCCTATGCCATATTCTATGAATATATGGTTTTGCGGAGAGCCCTCAAACCTTCTTAATCTTATCGGAACATCCAGCACATGGCCAAGTTCATACATAGCCAGGCTTAAGCGCTCGCATTTAAGATCGTTGCCGAAATTTGGGTATTTTTCTGTATGTTTTATCATATAAGCGTAAAGCGCCTTAAGGACATTTTGCGCGTTTCGCTGATATCCTTCGGTATCCAGCAGCCTTCTTGATTCGCCAAAAACATCTATTTCCAATTCGAATAACTCCGGGTTTGAGGCAACGCCGGCGATAATATCCGATATTTCCGCATATATCGGGTCGTGCCTTCTGTATTCCTGAAGCATAGAGCTTTCAAAGGCGCTGTATGGCATCTGCGACGGCAGCCTCGGGGCTAATATGGAAGTAAGTATTTCCAATAATCGCTTCATGTCATGCCTATTCGCAAGGAATTTGGATTTGCTTAGGCCCTCTGTGAAAAACTCTGTATTGCCGAGAATATCGAGAATCCTGTCCCTCATCTGTTCCTGCGAGAACATGCCTTCGGTTAAGCAGCGGTGCACTTCTTCGGATGATTTATAAATAGCGCTTGTCAGCATTCTTCTGTCCTCCGGCGAGAGCTGCGCAGAAATCCTATCTATATGCCTTATCAGCTCTGTGATGTTGAATATAATACCTTCAAGCTGTCTTGCTAAATCTTTATCCGCATCCGCTGTTAAGCGGGAAGCTTCTGCCATCAAGATAAAGGCGGCGTCTTTGTCCATGCCCTTTGCTATATTTTCATTATATTGAATTATAGACGCGAGTATGTCGGTGCCTCTGCTGTTTAAGCTAAGCAACGCCTCTATTACCTGGTATGATAATACGATAACCTTATTGCCGTCTCTGTTCTCAACGCGCCCCAATACCCAGCGTGAATTAGCATAACCTGAATTAACCGTGTTCTGGCCTGTTGTTTCAATGGCTATGTCTTCTCTGTTCAACAGCAGCATAACGCGGTTTCTTTGCTGGATATCTTCTGTTGCTTCTGTCAGTTGCTTAATAACATGGAGTTTGGTTTTGATGGGCTCGTTTGTTTTAAATCTGACTACTTCCTTTTGTATTTTTTCAACAGGCAGATTATTGCTTTCTTTTTCGATTGTGGCATTAATTTTATCCAGGTAGTAGTTGATATAGTCCATTTCAGTCTCTGTTACTGAATTCATCTGATCGGTTGTTATTGTGGCTAATTCTTCTAACGCGGCGTCAATATATTGTTGTTTAAGTGTTTTATTGTTTGTCTCGGTAGCGGACTTTATTTTATCATACGCTGTATTTACCTTTGCGGATATATCACTAAATGTCGCGTCTGTTTTATATTCTTTTGTATAGGTCCAGCCTTTTACCTCAGAGCCGAGTATCGCTATTTCTTTTCTTAACGCGCCGATATGATGAATCCACTCGGCTTTAAGATCGCGCGCTCTTTTTAAGTGCTGATGTATGCTTCGAATGCGCTGTTTGAAATCCTTTATCTGCTCGCTGCCTGTGCTTGCCACGTATTCCGGCTTAAGCCTGCTCCTTACTTCTTTTAACTGGGCTAATACCTCATCAAAAAGCTTCTGTTTTAAATCTTTATTGAACTGTTCAACCTTCTGCGTTGCGCTGTTTATAACCTGCTGCGCCTGTGCCGCGTCAGGATATTTATCCTGCGTAAGCTCTCTTAAATGTTGCTCTAATTGCGTAATATTTACAGGCCATTCTTCGTTACGCGCGCTTTCCAATGTGTTCTCTAACACGGATTCGGCGCGCTCTGTAAGAAGCTCTATGTTGCGCTGTCTGATAACTTGCTTTACGGTGTTTTTAAACGCCTCCTGCTCATAAGGCGTTTTATACGCCTCGATTATAAGCCCGTTTTTCTCAGCCAACACAATCTCTTCATAAATAAAACCGTTATTTGCCCTGGCTTTTTCCAGCGCGGCTTCAACGATAAAATTGACATTATCTTCCGTAGCGGTTTCTATAATATCATTTATATATTCGTCTTTCTTTTGCTGTGAAAGTTGCGGTTCTTTAGCTGCTCTGTTCAGTTTTTTAAACAGGCCGTTGACATGTATGATGCCGTTTTCTTCAATCGCTCTGTTATGGGCTTTCCAGTATATGTTTAACAACGGCGCCTGATCCTCGGGTTTTTGCCTGTCAATCCTGTTTTGTTTGCCTTTAAGGAGCTTATTTATAATTTTTCTTGCTTCCTTTATTTTCGGCAATGCGACTGAAGGGCTGTCCTTGGCAGCCTGCCTGAGGAGCTTTGATATCTTCCAAACCTTGTTATATGCGTATTTTAGCTGATCAGGCGGATATTCATCGTGAAGGCCTTTCTTAACGGCATTAAACTCTGCATTGGCCTCTTTAAGCTCTTTATCCTTAAATTGCTTATTGTATCCTTCCGCATCTTTTATCTTGTTTTTAAGGAAGTCCTTCGTAAGGTATTTCTCGTCCACGTTATTTTGTATTTCTTGCTTCAGCTGATCTACGTCCACGGGTTTGCCCTTTGCCTTTTTCATGGCGCGCTTATACATGGCGTTGGCATTATATATATGGGCCTTTCTCATTTCCGCGGCTAAATAACTGTCCTTACGCGGTTGCGACAGTGCCTTCTCGTCGATTTCGCTCATTGCGCGGCTCATATTCTGCTTCATTGCCTCTATGTCTATCATGCCCTCTTCTTTATTCGCCTTCATTTCATAACTTCTATATATTATGCCGGTAATATCGGTTATAGGCCCGGTTATAATTCTTTTTTCCGCTTCCTCGCTAAGAAGCCGGACAGACTCTTCGGTAACTTCTATTTCATATTCCGCCAATATATTTTCTGACTTTGGCTCTGCAGGCGTATAGCTTGTTTCCAGCAATGTAATCTCTACGGATTCAACGGCGGCTCTTACCTCATATAATAACGCTCTCGCATCCTGAATCTTCGCGTCTCCTTTTAACAGAACAACGATGCTTTCTATAAGGCGCTCGTATTGCCCGGGCCGCGCGAGTTTCATCTCTATGGCTTTTCTGGCAATATTCATCAGGCGGCTGCCTTCCCGATGCGCCTGCGGATCTATAAACGTATCTAACAAGGCATTGCAAATATTCGGCGTAATAAGACCTTCCCGCAGGGCCTGATTAATTGCCGCCAGGTAGGCTTTAAGTAAAGTCTTATACGCGCCCGGCTTGTTTAAATCATTCAGCGCTTTTTCTAAGTCATGATACTGCTGCGGCGTCTCAAACGGCATAACCTTTGCCTCTGAAATCTGTTTAACCGTTTTTAACAGGCATTGAGCGGCGGATGTTATAGCCTTTTTCAAAATAGCTTCTTCTGCCATGCCGTCGCCTGCTGTCCTTAGCAGGCCTTGCAGCAGGCTTATATATTCTCTCGGGGTAATATCAGCGGATTTTATTGCGCTTTTAAGGAACGCGCCTTTGGTGGCTGCCTGCAATCCCAGGTAAGCTTCCACTGAGCTGTTGTACTTTGCCTGCGTCGCCTTGGCTGCGCGATATGTTGATATCACCCGGTAATAATCCTCTTTTGTTTTTAATTTCGACAGGCGTTCTTTTACTTTATCATAATCTTTTTGCGCGATAACGCCTGAACCTGCGGCCTTGTTGGCTGATGCCAATAAAGCATCTATAAACTGTCTGGCCTTCTCCATGAAGGCGCTGTTTGCGGTGTGCTGGCGAGTCTCGGCATCTTTGGCTTTCTTTACGGCATTTTCAGCTTCTTTAGTTTTCTTAAGTTTTAGTTCCGTCGCGGCTTTTAGGGCTTTTTCAGCTTCCTGCATTGCGCGTTTAGCGGCTCTTGCGGCTTTGACAATGTCTATTCCATTTGGATCGCCTTTAACCTTTTTCTCAGCTTCTGCAGTTTCAGCAGCTTCGTTTTTAGCTTCATGCGCCCGTTGTCTGGCATCTTTCTCGGCTTTGACAGCTTTCTTGGCCTCTTCCTTTGCCTTTTTTGCGGCTTCCGCGGCATTTGCGGCGTATTCAGCTGCGTTTTCAGAGTTTCTAAAAAGTATTATCAGGTTGTCATAGCGAACAGGCGACTCTATTTTCAGTAAAACCTGCGTAATGTCGTCGTATTGCTCCATCTCTTTCGCTGCCTTTTTAACTTCATCAAGAGAAACCCTAAGCCGCCTTAAGGCATACCCTATCAACTTATTTCTATCGACAGACGTCTGTGTGGCGGATACCGGTATTTTCCCGCTTTCTTCGATGAGCATTTCAACTAATTTATTATATTCCTGGCGCGCTTTTATAATAATATCGACTAAGTTTTTGTATTTGTTCTCGATATACTCCTGCTTATACTCTTCTGAGCCTGTTATCTGTCTTAGGTTTTCAGCTATATCGGATTTTGCCTTCTTTATTATCTTTAGCCTCTTTTGCATATCAAGCTCCAATGACAACATCTCGCGGGTGTGGCTCATTATGCGGTCAATCTCCTGCGTATACGGCTTGTTGAGCCTCTCTGTAATCTTATCCGCATGCTCTGTCGCAACCTCGCGTAATAGCTTATCGATTTCCGCGGATTTTTTATCTGCTTCGGATACATCATAATTGTCATCGATATCGTCTATTAAATCGTTCAGCAGTCTTATCGCCTCCCTATAAGCGTCGTCTAATTTTGCGCCTTTTGTTATGGACTTATTCTTAAGAATTTTTGCCGCAGCTTTAACAAGAACCTTTTTCATCGCTATTACGTCTTTTCTGACTTCCTCATCAGATTCCGATGCCACAGAATCTATATATGTTATGGCATCCTTAAAGGCAGTTAATTTCGCGTCAAGCGCCTTATGGCCGTTCTTTACGCTGTCAAGCTTGTTTACCGCGTATGTCAGAACCTTTTCTTTTATTTTATCGGGAGCCTTCATACTGTCCATAATACGAATTATTGCGTTTTCTGCAATCTCGTATATATCTTCATCGGTCAACTGATGCCTGCCCGCAGCGAGAATTTCCATAATTTTACGATGCAGAGTACCTCTTATTATCACCGGAACGCGGTCGCGTTTTTTAACTTGCATAAGCTTGCTTTTGTCAGTGAGGTATAATCCGTCATTTAGCAATTCATTCAGTACCTTTATATACTCGTTTGCCGTAGGCGGCCTGTTGTTGCGCTTTGACAGCCAGCTTAGAATCTTATCAATTTTGTCGTACGCCTTTACCTGCTCCAGCCTCTCATTCAGCCCGTCGCGCATCTTCTGTTTTTCCTCATCCGTAGTGTCCATCGCGTTAATGAATGCGAGGGCTTTTTCACGCAGCCTCTTTATATTCTTTATACCTTTCGCCGCCTTTTGTATTAATTTATCTACAGCCTTTGTCTTTCTTTCGTTAAGCTCTTCCTTGAACACCTTGTCCCTGACGGTATTGAGCAGTTTTGACGCCTCTATGTCGGTGATTTCCCCGGCCTTTTTGCTCTCTATAATCTTGTCGCGCATCTTGTTGTATTTTCTCTTTGTGAAATCAGCCTTACTTTCGGATTTTTGGCTGTCTTCTGCTTCTTTATCCTGCTTTTCTTTTGCCTTTTTCTCGGCAGCCTCTGTGTATTCTTTTACCTCTTTTGCGCACTCATCGATTTCCTCGTTCAATACGCATACGGCCCCCAGAATCTTCTTTCTCAACGGCATTATTTTATTCTCCGCGGCTTCTAATTTTTTGCCCGCGTCTGATTTTTTATACTCCTTCTCGAACTGTTCCTTTGCGCCCTTTTGCCTTGCCTCATAACTCTGGTTCAGCTGCTGCCACGCCGCGAATAAATCTATCTCTTTGCCGGTATAGGCCTTATATTGCTCCATATACTTCTGCGCGGCGCTGATATCAGGCTGCTGCAATTGTTGTTTTTCCATATATTCATTAAGCGCCTTTGCTCTTTCCTCCAAAAGCGGTTTTAACTCCTCATATGCCTTGACAAGTTCGCGCACAACATAAGCGCTGGATGCGGATGACTTGTCTTCTGCGGTAATATCCTTTAGCAGCTTCTCCAAAACCGTCTTCATCTTATCGTAATCGCTGTTGTCATCGGCGATTTCAAAATAGCTTCTTATGAGTTCTTTTATGTTGGAAGATTCTTTCCAGCCGCTCATTATATTGGTTTTCTCGGTTATAAGCCTCGCTGCCCAGCTTGCGAATTTATTGGAGCCTTGTGTCAGCAGGTAGATAATTGATACCCCCCATCCGCCAACGGCTTTTACAATAAAGGCCGCCGCAAAAGCTATTACCGCATACGTGCCGGCCTTAACCCAGTCTTCTATTGTTAAGTCAGAGAGCCTTGCCGCTAAGATGGATCTATCGAACTGCGGAGCTGTTATTTTTGATACTGAACTCATAAAGCCGGCTGCCTTGCCTTTGCCCGCGGGTTTGTCTTTTGACTGCTTTTGTTTCTGTTTCTGCTGTATGCGCTTAGTCGCTATTTCTATCTGGTAAAACACGGTTTTAACAACTGCGGCTATCTCAGGTTTCAGCTTTAATTCATTATCGTTTATCGCCTTTACCAATTTATCGACAGATTTGAACTTATCTTTTTCCTCGCGGTCCGAATTAATAAAAGGCAGCAGGGCATTCAGGATAGCCGACTCTTTTCCGCCTCTGGATATCCTGTTTATATAGCCGTTGCGGTATTTATTGTACATGTTGTTGTCTCTTAAGAAGTCTTTGAACGCGAAACGCGTATCCGTTTTCCTCGATATGCTGGCGTAGCTCTTGTCAGGCTCCATTAAGCTGTACGCAAATCTCATAAACACGGCGTCTTGCCTGCTTAGCTTATCCATGTTTCTCGTCAGCCAGTAGGATGTCCAGGCCATGTTAACCGACATCGCCCCTAATTTGGTCTTGTTCCATAACCTGCCAACCATTGTCGATACTTCGGATAACATGCTTCCTATTATATAATATGCCTGGAAGAATAAAGTCCTGCCGGCTGTGCCTAACGCCGGGCCGACAATCAATGAAAGTATCAGCGGCGCGCTCATCATCGGCATGCCGAACAACCTGTCGGGAAGCCCGAGGAAAGGCTCAACATCATAATCCTTATGGAATTTAATAATTTCGCGCAAGTAGCTCTGGCGGCTCAATGCTATAGGATACTCTAAACCTTTTTTGTAAATCTTGTTATCAGCAAAATTTCCGACCAGCAGCAACATCTGCGTAAACGCTATTAATTGCGCCTTATCTTTCAAGCTATGCATAAAGTCATTGCTATTTAATGCGCTTGTACTAAGTATGCCCCTTGTAACAAGCAGATTAACCATATTAGTCTTCATCATTAACGCGTCTAAATTATCGCCTGTGGCTGATAAGTACCCGTTATCCATAAGCGCCAGTACCATGTTAAACAGGTCATCGCCGTCATCCTCGCCTCCGCAAAGGTTCCTAAACAGGCCGCTGAACACAAACGCCATAATGGAAGTTGTACCTGATTGCCTTATCTGTTTGGCGTATTTAGCCAGGCGTTTTGCTTTATCGGTATAACTACCGTCGTCATTCATAAACTCGGAATTGCCTTCGCATTTTTCTTCAAAGTTTTCAATGCCCGCTTCTTTTGCATCGGCTTCAGCATCATTATACACAGCTTTATTTGTTGACGGCCCAGACATGGGAGCTATTTCAGGAAGCATGTCTTTGGAAACATTGTTTCTTATGCGCTCAACCAAAGCAGATATATTGTTCGCCGCGGCAAGGTCTCCTGTTTTTAATGACTTATCAAGATCTTCCTCTTTTTCTTTTAGATTAAGCTGCATGCCGTTGTTTTCATAAATCTTAATCTGCCAGTTCAGCATGCTGCGCGTTGACCTTGATAAACTATTAACCCATGTCTGCTGATTCAGCATGCGCTCATTCTGTAAAAACATCATAAAACCGTCTATTCTCTTCTGCAGCGCCTCTTCCGAGGTCATGCTGGAATGTGTCTGAGATATATCGTCATTTTGTTTTGTGGTGCTTTGATATCTGGTTATAAGGTATTTTATATACTCGCGCCCCTTCGGGTCCTCGTTATCCGAAAAGGCTGCCAGAAATTCCACCATCAAAATATCCGTCAAATCGCCTATGCAGGCGTAACGCGCCTTAAGAATTGCCTTTTCATCCGTTTTTTCGAAAAGCTTTTCAAGCGTATTTTGTATAATTGTTTTGTCTTCACAACTATAATCAGAACCTTTTTCCACGACATATATGCTTGTCTTATGATAGATTCTTTTGCCTTCTTTATCTGTGACAAAAACACTTTTTCCGTTTTTATCAAACGTCTTTATTCCTCTGTCCCTTCCAACCAACTGTTTAAAGAACCAGCTGGTTGTCTTGCTGTCAATTATGCCGAAACATTCAATCTTTGACATCTTCTGAAGCCTAGCCGCATATTTATCCCTGCTGCGAAGGATTTTACTATGGGTATTATAAAATTTCACTTCTTCTTCTGTAAGCTCAAGTTCTGCGCCTGCTTTCTTTCCAAGTCTTCGGGCAAATTTTTCTTCACCGTGTTTTTCCATTTTCTCAAAAATGCTCTTACTCAACCTGAGGAATCTTTTATCGCTTTCTCCGGCGCCTAATTTTTCAAAAAGCGAAATATCGGTAGCCCTTGTCGCGGGGGCATTAAGATAAAATACAACGCCTTCATCGGGGCTTTCTTCAAGGTATTTTTCTACGGAAGGATTCGCTGTAAGGTTGCCTTTAGCTGTTTCATCTTTATACTCCCTCTCGCTAATAATTTTCCATTCTTTTACGCCGGTTTTCTTGTTTTCTACTGTCGCTGAATAGCTTTTTAGGTCTATTGCAACTTTTACAGCTACAATATCGCCTTTTTCATCTCTGGAGCTTCCATCCCAGGTATATTTTGTCCAGCCGTCGCCATGCTCTTTTGCTAATACGATTCTTCCTGATTCTAATAATTTTTTTATTGTATCTGCCGGCTTAATGTCTTTATCCTTGGCTCCTACCATAAAGAACGCGGCTCTTATTTTAAACTCGCCGCCTTCTTTTTCAGATAGCTTTTCTATTATAGGTTTGCTCGCCTCACTAATTGAATCGACTCCGGTAAGGCTGTTGATCTTTTCCTGATAATAGCTTGCGCTTAAAACCGGGTCAATTGTATGCATGCCGAACTCATCACTAATATTAATACCGAATAAAAGATTGCTGATTTTCTCTACTGATTTTAAGGTTCCTGAAAATCCGCCGAAATCAGCTCCGCTTCTTTTGGCTTCTCTTAAGGCAACGCCCATTGAGGTTACTGTCGCAAGATTTGACAGCGTTAACTCCGAGAGTTTTTCTTTTTTGTCGATAAATTGCTTAAACACAAGCTCTGTATGCCCGGCAAAATACGGATCGGACAATTCAAGCTGCGGCGCCAGCACACCGTCAGGCGCGGGTTTAATCACATCGCTTTTTTCATCATGCCCCACGTCTGCCTGATAATGCTGCAAAAGCACGTTGCACCTTCCGACTAAAGACGCCCTGTAGCGCTTGACTTGTTTGTCATCGGACTCGTTCAGCTCTGTCTTATTCTTGAAATCAAATTTATGGCCTGTCTTTTGATTTACGAAATCCACAAAACTTTCAAGCACTTCGTCGCTGAACATGACGCTTAAATAATCTGTCCTGCCTCCTAAATGATTATAATTTAAGTTATCATAACCTATTATGTTTTCGCCTTCCTTAAATACAAATTCCAGAAATTCGCGTTCGCGGTTGAGAAATTCCTCTCCTTTTGGGAAAACATTCTTTGACAACCATTCAAGGTGTTTTTCGCTGACGTTGTTTATGTTTATATCTTCCGGCGTATTAATATCTTGTAACCATTTCGCGTCTTTACGGCATTTCTGCCATATATCATCGTGTTCCTTCAGATATTTTTTAAGCACAAACATGTTCATAAAGCTATGCACTTCTCTTAATGCCCCGATTTCCTCGGGTTCAAGTTTTTTTGGATTCAGGCCTTCCATCGCCCTGTTCCTGAAAAACATCGTATCTACCTCGTCATGCAGAACTTTTGCCTTGCCGAATATCTTATTCCAAAGCCGATAAGAACTTTCCCTGGTCTTGCCTGTTGTACCGCGGATCATGTTCTGCAGGAACATAAAGGTATCAGCGTCCATATATATCAGGTCTGCCTGCGCGAGCCTGTCCTCTGTTTCCCTTGTCAGAAACCTGATATTCAAAAGTTTGACGGTATTCGCTATATCCGTATCATCTTGGGTAACCGCTTCTATTTCCAGGCCGGCTTTATTCAAAAGTTTATTAGCAGCGGTGTCTTTTTTCGCGTTGGCCGCGAGTTCTTGCGTATTGTGAGTGATATATACTGTCTTTCTGTTTTTGAACGCGCGCAGAACTTTGCTGTCCTTATTCTTCGCCGCCTCGCGCAGAGCGTGGTTTATCCTGGCCAAGGCATTAAACAGAACCTTTGTTTTTCCGTATCCTGTCGGTATCTCAAAGAAAGTATACGGCATAAACACAAGCCTCATTATGGCGTTTAACTGATTAAGCCCGTCGAAATATCCTATTTCACCAGTTATTTCATATTTTCCTTCTTCGTTCATCGCGGTTTCTGCTTCTGTTATGCTGTCAGCAAAAATATCCGCAATATTCTTTAAGGCGCCTATGCCGCCTATATCTTCGATTCTTTTCATATCCTTCGTTGGCATATCTTTTATAGGCTTAATAGTCTCAACGCCCAAATTAAAGAGTTTTCTTTTGTATAGCCCGCTGATATCGCTTATTAATTCATCTAATTCTCTCTCTAATGCCTCGTCTTTGCGCTTACCTGCTTCTTCTTTCTGTCTGGTTAGCTCTACCCTAAAATCAGACATGCTGCTGCATTCATATAAAGTGGCGCTGGTTGTTAAAGGCCATTCTACTTGATCCGCCACCTTTCTTATCCTTTCGGCAACTTCCAGATTATTTGCTTGCTCAAAACCATCCGCTTTGCTGCGCAGCTCTGTTATGAATTCAGGTACTCTCAACTCGCGCCTTTCCATCCTGGCAATGGCAATAATGTCGCCTTTCTTATTTCTTATCTCGATAGAAAATTCGCCGTTCTTCAGCGCTGCCTCATTGTTTTCTATGGAAAAATCCAGGCCAATATCCATTAATTCCTGCAAGCCTCTGACAAAAACCCCCTCTTTTGTGAGATACACGCTATCAGTATTGCCGTCATTATGAAAATCAAAAGCTATGTAACCGCTCTTTGCCTCATATCTTATGTGGGCGCGGTTTACATTCATTGTCACGACCTCAAATCCTTTGCCGCTGGGTATTTTGTATTCGAACATATAATTTATATTCGGATTACCCCTGTTTCGCTCAAGCTCTCGGCTTAACTCATTCACATTCGCCTGCAGCATCCTTTCTTTAAGCTCGTCTATCTCTGCCTGTAGTTTTCTGGCTTTCTCGGAGTTTATGTTGTTATTAAAAAGCTTTTTCTCAAGCTCCATAAGCTTGTTTTCATCCTTTATCCTTTGTTTCAGCGTCTTTGCCTTTTCTCTGTCTTCCTTATTCTGCGATGGCTCAAGGCCGGAGAGCTCTTCTTCTTTTTCTGCTATTGCGTCATCCCTGCGCTGTATTATTTGTTCATTTAATGTCTTTATCTCGTTGTCTAATGTTTGGCTATCTAAATTGCCGGCTACGCCTGCCTCTTTAGCCAAATTATCAATTTCATTCTGCAGCCCCACCTTAGCATCTTCAGTCGTAACCCTTTCAAGTTGCGACTTTTTGCATATTATTTCCTGGATCATCTGCTTTTTGTTTTGTTTCTCTTCTATGACAGGGTCTTCGCCCCTTAGCCTAAGCGCGGCATTCCTTACTATATTGAGGCCGAGGTAGGATTTTAGTATATCTATGGCGTTTTTGCCATCCACGCTGGCTTCCTTAAGATCTTCCAACGTGATATTTTCCATGATTTTACTCAGCGTATCTGCGTCAATATCGCTGATATTTGTTTTTACTTCTATCCTGGCCTTTTCATCTCTGCCCTCATTTACTTTAGCAAGGATTTCCTTGTCAAGCTCGTTTTTATCAGTCACTATCTGCAGTTTTATCAAATCATCTAACTTGTTTATCCCTAGCATTTCAGCTATTCTGCGCGCTGAAAGGCCACACCTGTTAGCGAGCAAAGCCAGGTTGTCACTATAATTCATAGATAAGAATGCCGCCTTTGTGTTAAATGTCTCTTTCAGGCCCTGCACTAATTGGTCTACGCTAGCTTCATTGCCAACTGCGGTTCTTTGCTGCGCCAGCCAGTCAAGCGCTTCACCAACCGTAGTCTCATCAGGGTTAATAGCTACATCCCTTTTTGTTTGTAAATGTCCCAAATAATCTTGGGCCTCTTCGTTAGAAAATCCTAGTTCTTTAAGTAATCCCGCGCCAGATTCTTCTTTTTGGTTTTTAAGCTTAAGGCCCAACACCAAAAACGGCATTTCATATTTTAATCCGATTTTCCTCGCAAGCGCCTCTTTTGTTTTGCCTGAATTCTTAGCAATGTTTTTATATGTTTTTGTGTTTAATTCTAGCAATAACGCTTTTGTTAATTCGCTGTCCCCTTTTATCTCTTTTAAAAATTCCGCAAGCTTCAAATCTCTGCTTAACTTAGAATCACTATCCAATTTTTTCTGCATCCTTTTCGCTATATCATAACTTTTAAATGCATCTATAAAATCGCCTACGCTTACATGGTACACTAAGTTAATCAGGGAAGTTCCGTTTGTAACACGAATATCGCAGTTATAATGTTTAGTTATGCTGTCAAGCATGCTTCTATTAAGTGTTGCTTCTTTAGCATCCGAAAGCGGGATCTGGAAGCGGCTGGATGAAAATTGTTTGATGATATCATCGGCAGTGTTTTCGTTAGCCAGCATCTGATGCGCGCCTGCCTTGCCAAATAATGCATTTGCCAGGTTGCCTGCTTTGCTAATCAACTTTGCGTTTTTGCTTGTCTTCGCGTTTACTGCTATTTTCAGCACAAACCCGAACATGGCTTTAGTGGTCTCTGCGGAGGCTGTAAAATTAAACTTCTTTATCATAATAGCGGCCATGTCCAGTACCTGCCCCAGCTGTTCCTGATTTAGCGTTTCGCATTCTTCCAATAATCCGGTTAGCTCTCTTGCCGTGTTCTCAAATTGGGCATCGTGAAGGTTGAGCGTTTTTATGTGGTTCTTTATCATGCCTGCGCATGCGTTAGTATCATCCGCCTCAATGCCTAAGTTAATCGCGGATTTATAAATAGCGATAAGCGAAGGCAGCCCGTATGTAATCTTGTTGTCTTTACGTTCTTTTATAAGTTCGCGTATCATGGACTTAAGCTCACCGACATGCTTTGCGCCTGGCTTAAGTTGCTTGTGCCTCTGGGCGACAGCAGAAATGGCCTCTATGGCCTTCTGGGCTATATTCGTGTTTTTCACGCTAAATTTGTGAATTTTATGTATCCCGCCTACAAGCGTTGCGGCAACGTCTGAAAATACCTCTTCAGTAATATTTCCAGCAACCAAAGTAAGGAGGCCAAGATATGAAATAATAGTAGCTTCGCCGGATCCTGTCTCGTCGCTGATAGACTCTTTTAATTTATCGATAATACCGTTTGCCGCGTTAAGTATTTTGAGGGCCGCGGCTTTGTCTGCATTATGATTTTCAGCAACCGTATTTTCAAAACAGGCCGCAAGCGCGTCAAGCGCGATATTTGCCAATGTCGTGTTGCCTTTCATCGCGGCAAGCTGCTCATCCGTGAGTTTTCCGGCAAGCTCGGCTACAGCGTTAAAAGCCCTCTCGAGTTGCTGCTGGTTGCAGGATCCGTCTTTTACTGATTTTGCGATCTGCTCAAATAACGCGCCTATTATTTGGGCCGCGTCATTGGCCTTCATCTTATCAATCGCTACGGCGATAACGACGCGGCTCTGCCTTTCTGCATCTTCGCTCATTTTCGGAGTCATGCCAAAAGATTCCAGTGCCGCGAGGATTTCCTTGGTTTCTATCTTGATGCTTTGTTTATTAGCTGCTTCAATACTTGCTACCGTCGCTTCAAATGCGGCATTTCCTACAGATTCCCTATCTTTTGCATTTATCGTAAAAGTTAATTCGTTTGTAAGGTGCTTTATAAAATCAAATGCCTTTTCAGCGGCCTCTTGCGCGCAGGAATCGCTTCTCAGAGATTTCGTAAGCAGGTTAAGGATAGGCACAAATATTTCATTAATCTGTTTTCCGCTTATCTTGGCAAATGACCCGTTTATGTTTATCTGTATTATTTCGACGCACACGGCAAGCTTAAGCACTGTCTCCGGGTTTATGTCAGCTGAAACTTTTCCGATATTTTTTATTAATAACTCTGTTAGCGCCTGGCCCACCTTGATATCTTTCCCGTCCTTTTTAAACGTTTGCTTCGACTGGTCAGTTTTTATCTCACCCGCTATTTTAAGCATAAGATCAAAGAGACCTTTTACAGCGCCGTCTGTAAGAGATTTTGCGAATAAAGCGTGTAGATTAGCAAAAATGCTGGCTCCATCCTTTGAGGCAAGTTTGTCTGGCTTAATGTTTTCTGCTCTTGGAATATTCATGGATGATTCAAGTTTTGCTGTTATCTGCTTTGGTTTGCTTAAAATAGTGTCTTTGTCTTTATCTTCAAGCTTTTTGTTCCCAGAAACAGACTTAATGCATCTTTCAAGTGTCTCTAATACAAATGTGCCAAATCGCTTATTATTGTTCATTTCCTCCTTGAGTTGATTTAATGTTAATTTATTTGCTATTATACTCATTGAACCAAGGATATTCTCTGCGGTCTCTTTTGTGTAAGTTGGCGCGCTTAATACAGTTTCAAGCTTGATAAAAATCTCTTTTGCGGTTTTTACCGCTATATTTGTATCCTGAATACCGGTAATTAACACTGCCACTGTTGCCGCCTTTTCTGGCGTCATATCTTCAATTTTTTCTACGGAGGCCATCTTGAGGATCAGTGTGGTGACATCCTTCTTAATCCCTATCATCGCGTTTATTACTATGCCGCCAAAAGTCTCGCTGCCTATTTTTGCAGTTGCCTGCTTAGGCGAAATATTTTCCGCGAGCGTTCTCATAAGCTTACTATAGTCTCCGGATGCGCTTGCATAGCTCTTATTTTGCACGGCATCCGAGGCAGATTTAAACAGGCTCGCAAGAGCTTGCATCGATTCTGATCCGGACATTATTTTAATAAATTTCTCCGGCGTAATAGCCTCAATAATCGTATTAATAAAACTAAACATCGCGTCAAGGTTTTTTCCTGCGTCGGGGTAAATATCAGAATGTGTGATAATTGCTACGGCCCCATTTAATATCTCGCATATGGCTTTAGCTGCCTGCCGCGGATTCATATCCTTGATTATTAAGGCAATATTTTTCGCTTTTTCAGAAGTTATTGTTTGCGGCCAATCAATAGCGTCTGTTAATTCCTGCGGCAAGGCCATATCAGCATGGCTTGTTGTCTTAGCTGATACATCGGAAGTATTTTGCGAGGCATCCGCACTCCCGCGCCACATACCAGAAATCAGCCCGAGTTGAACCAGAGAGACCCCTTTACCTGTTCCTGCTTTGACAAGCGCATTAATTGTGGCAAAATTCGTGTATTTGCCAGAGGAGTTCTGATTCAGCATTCCCTTTACATCTGATAGCGTGCTATTCGCATTGATACTGCCTAATTGCTCCTGCTTAATACCCAATTTTCCAAGGCCCTCTTTTACTTTTTCAATATCTCTTACGCCTAAAACATTCATGATATCAACGAGTTTAGCGTTTCCTGATACATTTTCCGCTAAACCCTCTTGCGGATTCTCTAATTCCTTCATTTTTTCAACCAGGGCTTCTAATGGCGCGTTAAGCGCATCCATGGGAGAATAATTAATGTCACCTTTTCCGCCCAAGCCAGGTATAAATTCCACCAAATGCTCGGCTAACCCTGGGGATACCCCTAACCACTGAAGTACGCCTGAAGCAGAGCCTTCTACCCAAGCTTCCCGGATGAGCCCGGTCAAAGCATCCATTAGGGCCTCCATGCCTTCTTCAATCTGCTCTTCAATCTTGCCGGTTCTCCACTCCCTAAACCATTGAGATGCCTTTTGGTATATTTTGCTGTCTTTTGCCCATTCTGTAAATCTGCTATATCCTTTGGAAAAACCCGCCTCTGATGTTGCCATAGCTGCTTTAAACGGGGCAAGGCCTAAACCAAAGATAAAACCCTGTCCTGCGGCCTGAATATAATCGCGCGTGCCAAACCATACAAAAGACTCTCGTAAAAAACCAAATAAGCCGTTGCTTGGTAAAAATTCTACCAGATACATCTGAGCAAAAACCTTGCCCATGGCCTCAAAGGATATCATGTTTGCCCCTACACTTAACGCACTCTGCAGCATAAACAATATGGCCAGAGGCCCTGCCACAGGGTTGAGGCAGGAACCTAAAATAGAGCCGGCGCCTATCATACCGAATGAGCCGGATGTGTTCATACCCATAATGAAATTCTGCAGGCCTGTTGCCCTTACAGCCTGTATAAAAGCAGGCACAAAATCAACCGCAAAGGAAATAATCAGTATAGGCACTACTGCGCAGTAGAAAAACTCGCCAATATTTTTAATGGTGAGGAAGTCTTCGCCTTTTGCGTATTTATTTATTAAATTATTAATAACGCTGACTATGCCGCCGAAAAGCATGACAGTGTATGGGTTTATTGATAGCTGCGCGCTGCTAAACCACGCTACTGTAAAAAGCTTCGTTCCTTCCGCAGTAGACAGCCAGACAGGAGAAAGTAATTTGAAGCCTTTAAAATGTTCTAATAGATTACTTCCCCAATATACTTTAGAGGCCATTTGAACGCCTGCCCCGACCTCTTCACTAACAATCGACTTCGCAATGTGCGTAGACAAGCTATTAGCGACTAACATCATGGCTGTGAATAGCACCGCGCCTTCCAGCCCCTGATCCCAGGCTTTCTTCAAAGAATCTTCAAGGGTCTTTCCCAAAACTGAATACTGATATATGAATTCAGCTCCGCCGTATGCTACAAAACTTATCGGAAAAGCTGCGGCAAGGCCTATGTCTGTGGCTAATGCCGTAGGAGTTAACATGGGTACACATAGAGCCGCGGCAAATGCCAGGAATCCGTTTCTTAATATAAGCGTTCCGACTTGCAATAACGAATCGCCTTTTGCCACAATACGATAAATACCGTGAACAGTTGTGCCTACTACCCACGCACTAAGCCATGTCCATTGTTTCCATGTAAATGCCATTAATGTCTGTCTTAATGAAGGCAGGGCAAAAACTAAAAGCATTGCAATAAGCGCCGCTTGGGATGACGCAAGAACGTCTTTACCGTTATAATAGTAATTATAACCAAAGGCAGCTGCGCCGGATATTATTGATGCCGGTACGATTACCACCGGTTTCCATAACTTGGTCCAGGAGGTTCTTATCGTAAAATAGGCAAATCCGGCAATAAAACCGCAATAAAGCGCGCTTTTAATAGCAGCAGATCCCCAGTCTCCTTTTATCGCGCCTAAACAAATATAAGTAAGAACAGCTGCGCCGGCGCCAATATAAGCAGTTGTTGCTAATAATAAACGGCTTAATTGTGCGAGACTACCTGGCAGGGTAAGTATTGTCATCACTGCCACATATACGCCTGCTGCGGCAGCTGCAAATATTAAAACAGTTGACCATGCCGGGTGCTTTTGGTAAATGCTTGCAGCTGAATCAGTCAGCCATCTTGAAAGACCAAGGGTTGCTGTATTAACCAGTGCCGATACAATATTCTGGCCATTTCTCTTTTCAATCATAAAGAAATGATATACGGTATATAAGGGAGTGATAGCTAGAACAGTATTAAGCAAAGACCCTGCTAAGGTCAGATTATTGCCTGGCCCATTATCAAATGGTTTATAATTATAAAGACCGTCTTCCCATGTCATTATTATGCTTGTGCCTATTAATACATACCAACTTACGTTGCTCCCAAAGGACTTGCCGTCTCGCGTATAATATGTTTCTTGCCTGGTTCCGTTTGCGTTTCCTTCGCTATCTACTTGAACTTTGTAGGGTTCTACATGCAAATGAGTTACGTCTCTTCCCTGGTATTTCATGCCCAGGTGTTCGATGTTTAATTTTTTGCCCCGTGTTACCTCCAAATCCCAGCCAAGTTCATCTTCGGATTTTTTGGTAAGCGTTTTATATACCTGCCCGTTGTATTTGTATTCGGTCTTTGAGCCAATTGTCTGTGGTGTATAATTATAATCGTAAGTTCCACCCGCTTTCAGCGTTATTGAATGGCCGTTTATTGGTTCTGTTTCTATATCAGAGGCCCCGACTGTAAAGGTAGCTCTGCCGGTGTCAAATCCCTCAAGATACGAATCTGTAAAATCATAGCCTTTTTCAAAATGAGCTGTAACTGTCTCGCCGGCTACCGTATCAGAGACATCTTTGTCAGCGGGATAATAGTTCCAAACGCTCGGCTCTTGATATACGTCCTCACCGTCTTTTTTGTAGATTAGCGTGCCTGTGACTTTGTACAGCTCACCTTTATCATCATAAAAATGCGCTGTCCCGCTCTGCTCGGTCAATTCTAATTCAGCAACCATATTATCTTTACGTTGTGCGATATTCTCTTTTATATCTTTTGTGTCAAAACCATTTATGTACGGTAAGGATGATATGAGTTGCATTTCCTCTTCTAAACCATCATGCTGGGTTTCGTATTTTTCTACTATATCAGTTATAACAGCAGGACATGCCGGCGCGGGCGTGAAATCCTCATAAAAGTATGCTTTATTATTGCCTTTTGCATACAAAATAACACAACCACCGCCAGGCAGCTCGTATTTAAAGCCATCGCCTTTAACCGGGTCTACACCATACGCGACCTGCTCAAACTCTTCTTTTTTGCCGATTTCAAATATAGCCAATTTTCTGGTTTTATCTGTTCTGTCTACGCCGTCTCTGTAATTAATATAATAATAAACATCTATGCTGCGCTTTTTGCCTGATATATCTTCGCCTTTGAGCTCCAGCACAAAGCTGTTGCTGCTGAAGCTGAAATTGTGGTCTCCGGATTCCATATACGCGCGTATGTTTTTGCCTTCAACAACTATTTCACTGGTATTCGCGCCTGCGGGCAGGAATTTTATCATCGGAGAGTTTCGCATTATTACAAGCTGATCGGATTTTACGACTACGGAATCATTTTCTATATAAACAATACCCCACATCTTTTGGAGCTTACTATCATAATAAGTTTCGGGCTTGACTTCATCGTTCTTATCCGATGAGCCAGCGGAAGAGCCTTCGCTGATTACTTTCGTTATATCGCCCACCGTAACAGCGTTCTGGCCTGTCGGGCACAACAGCCTGCCGCTGGTTATCGTATAGTCGTTGACCAGCGATATGCGCGTGCCCTCTGTCAGGGTTCTGCCTTCGGAAACAGCGATACCGCATCCTAAGGTAATAGTTCCGTCTGCATTAAGTTCATATGAGCCTTGCCCCTGCCCTAAATCAAACGTAAGCTCAAATGAATCATCGCCTGTTGAAATAGTCCTTGTTACATCTTCGTTGCCAACAAATCTTATTTTTAAGGAAGTATCCGGCAGCATTCCCATGATTTGCCTGCCGTCTTCAAGGGTGGCTATTCCGAGCACTTCAGACCCTTCGGTTCTTTCGTTATAATCAACATTGCTCATGTCTACGGTAAGTTTGGGTTCTTCTTCCCCAACCTTAGATACTTTTGTAACTATCCCGCTGTCAAAAGTTACCGTTGTTTCGCTGCAAGTTATGTCCTGCCTTATCCTGAATGTATCCTTGTCATAGTAAACAGTCGTCTTTGTCAGCACATCGCCGTTTATATTTATGGCGTCAAAACGATAGGCCTGCTTTTCCTTATCGTATGTTATATCAAAGGCCTCTAAAGCCGCACGTGCTGATATCGCGCCTTTTGATGTCATTATAATATTTTGTATTGTCGCCAGAACTTCCGTGCCGATTTTAATTCCGGCGGCGTTGTAAAATCCCGCGTGTTCCAGCGTGCCTTTTTCAAAGCGGCTTTCTATCCAGACCCTTTCATTATTATCATTATTGTAGACTAATATCATGGAAGCCCAGCTGTCGCCTCTGTCTTCCAAACCAAACGAGGCCATTACCGCTTTTTCTGATATAAAGCCGTCGGATTTCTTTACAATTACCTTAGTGACATCTCTAAAATCTTTTCCTATTTCCTTGCCTTCAAGAGTAAAATATCCCTGGTTGTTCAGGGTCTCTTTTTCGGTGCGGGCCTCAATCCAGACCCTTGTATCGCTATCCTTATCATAAATCATTACTTCAGATGCCCAGTATTTGCCTTCGTCTTTCTGCCCTAATGCCTTAAAAATTGCCTCTTCCGATACTATACCGTTATCCAAAAGACCCTTTGTTGTATAGTGTTTACCGTTGTAGAAGTAGCCCATGTTATTTAAGCTGCCCTGCTCCGTAAGATTTTCAAGATAAACTTTGCTGCCGTCCGCTTCGTACATTATGATATCTGATACCCAATATTTATAAACATTGCCCTGTTCTGATACTATCACGCACTCTTCATAACCGAATGATGTCATTATTTCTTTTTCTGATGCTATGCAGGCATCAACCAGTTCCGGCAAGGTGTAATAACTTCCCTGCATTTCAGTTATATCCTTGTAATATATATTCAAGTCACGCAGGGCGCTTCCCTCCAGCTTAAGGTGGTTTTCCGCATAAATTACAGTGCCGTCTTCTCTGTGTATTTCAACTTCTGTAATCCATTTTCCGTCGCATTTCGCATAGCCCAAAGCCGACATTATTACATCGGGCGAAGCTACGCATGAATAAATAAGTTCTTCCGCGAGCGATTTCATTGAGGCGTAAGGATTTCCGTCATAGTATATTTCCATTCTGTAGGTACCCGGTTCCATGCGGTTCTCAACATAAATCATAGTCCCGTCTTCTTTTTGAATCGGTGTATCCGTTACCCAATAGCCGTTTTCCCATCTCTGGCCCAATGAGAGCACAACTGCTCTTTCTGTTACGTCAAATTTTTTCGTGACGGCGCAGACAATGTCTTTAAACTGCGGGTTGGCCTCACCGTTATTAAGCGGGTTTCCCTCTGAATCGAAATATCCTTCTGAAGTAAAGTCTGTTTTGTTAAAGTATTGCCATATTGTTTGAGCATACTCGGCTTTCTCATCGTATATAACTGTTTTTGAAACATAGAACCTGTCTTTTACTTCAAAACCCAATGATGCGGCTACAGCGTCTTTTTTTATTGTCACGCCTTTGGCCTCAAAATAACTGATAATAGCATCAACAACTCCGTTAAGAAAATACCTGGGGTCAATCTCATCTCCTTTTTTCTTAAACTCGCACCCGTCCTTGGTAAAATATCCTTTTAAGATGAACTTTTCGTCAAAGCGCTGCTCTATGGTTATTAAATAATTGTTGTTTTGGTCAATGAGTGCTATTTTTGCTATATAAGAATCGCCTCTTACCTCAAAGCCTAATGACGAGGCTACTGAATTTCTTGTCACATTAGCGCCGGGCATTTCCTTTTTAATATAAGCTACAATCGCGTTAACGGTTGCATTTCGGCTATAATCACCTAAATCAGCGATGGGTTGCCCTCCGCCTTCTTCATGGTAGCCCTGTGAAGTAAAATCTTTTCTTTCGAACTGCTCTTCTATTGATTTCACATAGTTGTTGTTTTCGTCAAAGATAGCTATTTTTGTTACATAGGCGTATTTTCTTACCTCGGTGCCCGCTGATCTCATTACCGCGTCTTTTGATATTTTGCCGCCAGAAGCTGTTTCAATTGCTGTTGCCAATTCAAAAGCATCTTTGCCACCGCGCACTCCGTCTTGACTGTAATAACCGAGGAATGTAAAATCGTCTTCATTAAAGTACTGTTTGACAATTCCTTCATAATTACCGCTGTCGTCAAAGATGGCTGTTTTAGCAGTCCATACTTTTGCTTTCATTTTGTCGTCATATTCAAGCTTAAAACCCAAGGATAATCTTACATAATATACATTTATGCCGAAATGGCCTGCGATAAGGTTGTGAGTTTTATTCTGGTCGCCGTCTTTGGCGCGCAAATTAACCACTCCGCCTTTGCCATCTGGTGCCGTAATCGCAATAAGCGTGAAGTTTTTGTCATTGCTGAAACTATTCTTAATTGTGCCTTTGTATTCGCCTTTTTCATCAAACATGGCTGTTTCAGAAGTCCATTTGCCGTTTTCAAGCTTAAAGCCTAAGGATATTCTTACTGCGGTTACTGATATGCCAAGGTGATCT
>JAZDPX010000015.1:0-2830 GCA_043797125.1 Candidatus Omnitrophota bacterium | reverse complement strand
CCAAGGAAACTTGCCTTCAAAATATTTGCATTTGTATTTATCTGCATATTCCTTAATACGGCCGCGCTTCACATTCTTTAGTTCCATTACAAACTCTAATTTTTGCTGGCTTATCCCGTCCGGGTCATATATGAACCCGTTGGAATCTGATAATGTAACTGCCTTGGCTCCTAGCTGGATTAATTTTTCAACAGTGTATTGAGCAACATTTCCTGACCCTGAAACAGTACAAATCTTGCCCTTGAGGGATTCACCTCTTGTCTTAAGCATTTGCTGAGCAAAATAAACACAGCCGTAACCTGTTGCTTCGGGCCTGATTAAACTTCCGCCCCAGCCCATGCCTTTACCTGTCAATACGCCGGTAAACTCATTGCGCAGCCTCTTATACTGGCCAAACATATAGCCTATTTCCCTGCCGCCCGTGCCTATATCTCCCGCAGGTACATCTGTATCAGGCCCAATATACTTTACAAGCTCCGTCATAAAACTCTGACAGAATCTCATTACCTCATTATCTGATTTGCCTTTTGGATCAAAATTAGAACCGCCTTTTGCGCCGCCCATAGGAAGCGTGGTTAAACTATTTTTGAATACCTGCTCAAAAGCCAAAAATTTTAAAATACTGAGGTTTACGCTTGGGTGCAGCCTGATGCCGCCTTTATAAGGCCCTATTGCGCTGCTCATCTGTATGCGGTAACCCCTGTTTATCTGAATCTCGCCTTTATCATCCAGCCAGGGTACGCGGAATATTATAGCTCTCTCCGGCTCAATCAACCGTTCCAGAATCTTTGCCTTCTGATATTTTGGATTTTTTTCTATAAAAGGTACTACTGATTCTACGACTTCGCGCACTGCCTGATGAAACTCTGGTTCGCCTGGATTTTTTTCAATTACTTTTGCCATGAATTCTTCTATTTTCTTAGACATCTTTCCTCCTTTTAATGAGCACTTGACTTACGGAACGAACGTAGTGAGTGAACATAAGTCAATGTGCGAATTAACCCCGAGTGACCCTATTTTTACACTATGTCGCGAGGGGTAATGTTTTGCCTAATTTTTAGGCATCTACATACAAATAAAAAAGACGCTCTCCGCCTTAAGCTTAGAACGTCTTTGTCCTAATCTTAGCACAGCCATTGTGCCAAGTTGGATTTTATTATATCAATATGTAATGTGGTTGGCAAGCTGATTTTTTGGCGCCAAGCTTTAACACATGGCGCCAAAAACCTTATCTATAGTATCGGCAAGTATTTGTCTATCTCATACTGGCTGACCTGAGCCTTATATTCATTCCATTCCATCTTTTTATTGCGGATGAAATATTCGAACACCTTTTCGCCTAGACACTCTTTTATAAGTTTGCTTTTTTCAGCAATCTTGATTGACTCCAAGAGGTCCTCTGGCAAAGATTTTATGCCAGCGCGTTCTTTTTCTTCTTCGCTCATGTGATAGATATTGTCATTGGCTGGTTCGCCTAATTTGTACTTTTTATTTATGCCTTCCAATCCTGCGGCAAGCATTACAGAAAACGCTAAATAAGGGTTACAGCTCGGATCAGGAGAGCGGTATTCAATACGCGTTGCTTTTTCTTTGCCTGGTTTATACATCGGAATACGCACTAATGCTGAACGGTTCATCTGGGCCCAGCAGATGTACACTGGCGCCTCATATCCAGGCACCAGCCTCTTATATGAATTTACCCACTGGCTGGTAATTGCAGTAATTTCAGGCGCATGTTTTAAAATACCGGCTGTGTAAGCCTTGCCTATGCTTGATAAATGGTATTTCTCGCTTTTATCAAAAAATGCGTTTTTATCCCCTTTAAATAACGACTGGTGCACATGCATACCGGAACCGTTTATTCCGAAAATAGGCTTTGGCATAAATGTAGCATATGCCCCGTGCTGACGCGCAATCTCTTTAACAACAAGCCTGTAAGTCATTACGTTGTCAGCCATGGTAAGGCCATCATTATAACGCAAATCAATCTCATGCTGGCTTGCAGCAACCTCATGGTGGCTGTATTCAACTGTAATGCCCAATGCCTGCAAAGTAAAAATCGTATCTCTCCTCAAGTCCTGCGCAACATCAAGAGGGGCTAAATCAAAATATCCGCCATTATCCAGAGGCTGGGGCTTTTGCGAATCCTTGAAATAAAAATACTCCAGTTCCGGGCCTACGTTGTATGTAAAACCAAGCTCTTTAGCCTTGGCTAAATTTTTCTTAAGCACAAACCTTGGGTCCCCTTCAAAAGGCTTTCCGCTTGGCTCATATATGTCGCAAAACATCCTCGCAACACTATATTCCTCTTCTGCGCGCCATGGTAAAATTGCAAATGTATCCGGGTCAGGTCTGGCGACCATGTCTGATTCTTCTATGCGGGCAAAACCTTCGATAGAAGAACCATCAAATCCCATGCCTTCTTCCAGCGCGCCTTCTAATTCAGACGGAGATATGGCAAATCCCTTTAAAAAACCAAGGACATCGGTAAACCATAAACGTATAAATTTAACATTTTTTTCTTTTACTATTTTCAAAATATCCTTATTTGTCATCTTGGACATTATAGCCTCCCAAATTTTGCGAAACAAAATTTGATCCCGAGCCCCGATTTATGGGGGCGAGGGACTTTTTGTATTCTGCAGTTACTGTTGTTTTAATACCGCCTCGCGTATTAAATTCTCCATTTATATAAGCCCATCTTGGCTTACAAGCCTTTACAAAATCTTCTATGATTTTATTTACTACGTGTTCATGAAATATGCCTATATCCCTGTAAAAAAGCGTATACATCTTAAAAGATTTTAGTTCGACGCAGTATTTACCTGGT
>JAZDPX010000014.1:0-97724 GCA_043797125.1 Candidatus Omnitrophota bacterium | reverse complement strand
CTGGGTTGTCATCCCTTATTGCTGATACGAGTAATCCCTTAGCATCTTTGGGAGTGGTTGGAAGAACAATCTTTAATCCTGGAATATGCGCAAAAATCGAATACATACTTTTGCTGTGTTGAGAACCTTGCCCCCACCCTCTACCAATAACCGCTCTTATAACCATAGGAGCCTTTAATTCTCCTCCTGATAGATATCTATAACTTGAAACCATATTAGCAAGTTGGTTTGTTGCTAAAAGCAGAAAATCTACACGAATATGAATGTGAATCGGTCGCATCCCATTAAGGGCGGCGCCTAACCCAAAACCAGTCATCGCATCTTCGGAGAGTGGAGTGTCAAAGCATCTTTCAGGTCCAAACTTTTCTACCAATCCAACTGTACTTCCAAATACCCTTTTGTGGTCAGGCACCCCTATTCCATATACAAAAATATTGGGGTCTCTTTCCATCTCCTGAGACATAGCCTCTCTCAATGCCTCACAATAGCTAATCTTTCTCACCCGAACACCTCTTTATATAACTCAGATTCTTCAGCAAATGGCGCTTCTTTGGCTTTGAGCACAGCGTTAGTAATCTGATTATCAATTTCAATTTCAAAACTTTTGATCTCATCTTCCTTGTAACCTATGCCTTTTAATTTCTCTCTCTGCAATTTTATAGGATCTACTCTATACCATTCTTCGAATTCATCTTTCGAGCGATAGCCAGCATTAAAATCCTTATTTACTCCCACGTGTTCAAGATATCTATAATATTTCAAGTGAAGGAAACAAGGTTGTAGCGTTGAATTTATCAGCCCAATTGCCTCACAAGCCAACTTATAAATGCTTTCTACGTCGGTGGTTTTCTCCCCAAACACATGACAATTAAATTTAGAAACAATATCAGTAATAGAGTTAAAACCTTGCC
Source organism: Candidatus Omnitrophota bacterium (assembly GCA_043797125.1). Classification (GTDB taxonomy): domain Bacteria; phylum Omnitrophota; class Gorgyraeia; order JABMRG01; family JAFGKX01; genus JAZDPX01. The sequence continues at coordinate 96,813 of JAZDPX010000014.1, read as the reverse complement.
TTTTAGAAACAGGGGCATGCACTGCTAATCCGTTATCTTCACAAACAAATAAAATAGGCAATTTCATAAGACAGGCAACGTTCAGGCTTTCCCAGAAAACACCTTCGTCTATGGCTCCGTCTCCGAAAAATACAGCAACAATCTTACCATTCTTTTTTCTTTTGTTGGCAAAGGCAGCCCCTACAGCAACCGGGATAATGCTTCCTGTAATTGCTGAAGTTCCCATAAATCCACAATCCGGTGCGCATAAATGCATTGAGCCGCCCTTGCCTTTTAATAAGGCTGTATCTTTCCCATACATCTCGGCAAAGAAATTGTCAAAATCTTGTGTTTTAGCTAAATATGCAGCATGGGACCTGTAAGTGCTAAAAACCTGGCCTTCTTTTTTCAGGGCATGGCAAACTCCCACTGTTATTGCTTCTTCTCCCATAGACATGTGCATCGGTGTTTTCATCTCGTCTTCATGATAATGCTCAACTATCTTTTCTTCGGATCTTCTAATCAAATATAGCTTTTTATAAAGCTCAAAATTCAGCCCTTTCGTATTCTTCAATTCTTCAGCCCCTTTTATAATAATTCCGCCAATAATTTAAACGATAGGAACTTGATTTTGGAAGCCCTTCACAAACAACCCATGATATTGCCCACAGTTCCTTCTGCGTCGTATTCAACAGTTTATATCTTAGCATACATTTGTGTGAAAACATATTAATAAACAGGATTAAACAGCGCTGTTTAATCCTCTAATTGCGCTCCTTTGCATATACTGTTATGCCTTCCTTCTCAAATACCGTTTTGTATTTCTTCGCGGTCCCCTCACCTAATGCCCCTATATCGCCTACGTCGCCTGCTTTTCTTCTTCTGTCAATTATAATGTAGTCTGCTTTTGCAAATTCATAAAGATATAATATATTCCTTCTTTTATGGAGGCGCGGCAAAATATGGCTGGAGCCGCTGACTGCGGCATCTTGCGGAATCAAGGAAACAGCCTCATCTATTGCATTATAATAGGAGCTGTCCATCTTTTCATTTTTAACATACCAGGTATGATAGGTGGAAAGCGCCATAAGAACTAAAAATACAACCATAACCAGCGACAATTTCTCTTTGCCAATACCCAGCAATTTAATAATTTTCTCATTGTTAGATATTTTTGAAATGCCAAACACGCAGGAAAGCCATATGAATATGGAGGCCTCGACTGAATGGTGCCAGAACGGCATAAGAAATGCCCTGTTGCTGGAAAGCAAGACTACTAACAATTGCGGTATAACAAAGATAATCTCGAAAGACAAAAGTGGCAAAATTAACCCACAGGGAGAAAGTAACCTGAATATATACTTTGCGTTTTTAACATCGACAACTACCCTCATTAGTGCTCCCGGATTTAATATCCGGCTTATTACTGACGTTACTACTGAGCCGCTCGCGGCAGAATCAAAATATGCTTCCCTAACCGTAAACGTGGTAAAGGCAACGTTGTCAAAGCATTGTTGAATAAATAAAAACAGCATAAAATAAGAAACGGTCAAAACAGCTGTGGATACAACCCATTTAACTGGCCTTTTCTTTAAAATTGCATAGATTGTGAACATAAAACAGGTCAACGGAACAGTTTCTCTGGCCATCATTGAAAGAACCAGAAATAGAAGATAAGGGTAGAATCTTTTATTCTCAAAGAAATAAAAGGTGAAAAACATAAAAAATGCTATAAAGACAGTCTCTTTAAAAGGCGCTGTAAAAGCAGGCCCCACTATAAATGGGTGCAATAAAAAGCTGAAAGAAATCACCATGGCTGCAATGCCGTTTAATCTTTTAACTGCTATTAAAAATAATGGCAAGGCCGCAAAGCAGAAAAACACACTTTGTATAAAGATTAAGGTGTGGACATCGGGATATATTGCGTAAAACGGCAGGGCAATCAGTATTAAGGGAACAAGATGAATGAGCAGTAAACTAACTCCTTCGCCGCCAGAGTAGTATAAAAAACCGCCGCCATTTAGCGTATTCCAGAATGCCTGCGGTATAGGCTTTGATTCACAACCGATGAACCACATATATTTATAATATCTCGCCTGAGCTATAAAAAATAGAAATGTCAATATAACAAGAATCGAGCTGAATAACAAGAGGGCCTTCCTAAAGGGGATATTAAAAATATCATCCGCTCTCCAGAATAATATTATCTCAATTAACAAAAAGCATGCTAATGAGATAAACGCTATTATTATCCATGTACTTTTTTCTAAACAGAACTGGCCCAAATGGTAAGGGGCGGCCAGCAATACAATCGTGCCGGATAAAAAGACTGCTGTTATATGCTTTATGATGGATTTTAAAATTTTAAACCGCCTGCGGGCTGCGCCTTCCTATAAATCGCCTCTATTTGTTCGCCTTTATTTATGAGACTTGCAAAATTTGCTATAAAGTCCTTCAATTTATTTTTGAACCAATTATCTGTTGGCGGCTCAAGCCTCCCCTTCTGGTGTATAAACACAGGCTCAAAGCCTGAATTTTGTGTAATAGTATCGTTTAAGGTCTTTTGTGTGTAAAAAAAAGCGTGCACATACGGGGTCCATTGCAACCAGTTTCTGCCCATTATAATTCTCATCAAAGAATCATGGGTTGGAAGGTTTATAATTAATATGCCGTTACTTTTTAGAATTCTATTTATTTCCTTTATAAATTTTACCGGCTCCTGAATATGCTCAAAAACATGATTCACTACCACGCAGGAAAAAAAGCCGTCTTCAAAACGCGCATCGTATACTTCTCCTGAAAATATATTTCTGCCCTTTTTTCTTCCATATTCTGCGGCATGGCTATACAACTCAATGCCGTACGCCTTAAAACCCTCCTTTTCTACCTCTTCCAATAATTTGCCTGCATAACAGCCTATATCAAGTACATTGCCCGAACTTACGTATTTCTTGGCTGTTTGCGCAATGGTTTTCGCCCACACGTTGTCTTTTTCCTCCAGAGCTATATTATCACAGAAACTGTAAACTGCATCTTCTCTTGCTTTGTTAATGTCCAGCGCGGGATGGGTTCTCGCCAGGCCGCAATTTTTGCATTTTAGGATTTGAAAATAGTAGTCTTTGGGGCCATTTCTGTTAAAATTTCCTGCAAAAATTCTTTTACAATCGCTGCTGCCGCATATGCATTTTGTATCCGAATAGCTATTCATCTTTTTAATAATTCTATTTATTTTTGAACTCATCCGCCGTTTTTCAAAAACCTGTCTTTGGTTATAGCTTCCAAAAAAACATTAAACTTGTCGGTAACTAAATCCCACGTGTAGCTGCGCGCAACTTTCTCCCTAGCGTTTTTTGAAAAATGCATGCGTGTTTGGGTATCGCTCATAAGTTCCAACACCGCTTCCGCAAAACCGGCCGCATCGTCTCTTATAAAGGCGTCTTTGCCGTCGCTTAAGTTTATACCCTCGCAGCCTATGCGCGTAGTTACAACGGGGCAGCCGGCAGCCATTGCCTCCAATATTTTTAATCTAATGCCGCTGCTGTTTAATAAAGGGACTACAAAAACCTTTGATGTATTGAAATATGTCCTTGTGTCTTCTACAAAACCGATTTCTTCTATGTTTTCGTATCTGTCCCTGTTAAAAATATTACCAAAGCCGTTTCCTATAATTTTAAATTCTGCTGTCGGATTTTTAGATAAAATAATAGGCCAAATTTTCTCCAAAAAGAATCTGGCGCCGTCCACATTCAGGTTATTCGATACAGCGCCTAAAAACATTACCCTATCCTTTAAGTCGGCTTCTTTCCGCTCGGGTTTATAGTATTCCATATCCACGCCGCGTTCTATAGCGACAACCTTAAGCCTGGGGGCAATGCCTTTTATCTTCTGTTTATCAGATTCTGTAACGGTTACGATAGCGTCTGCTTTGGCCCACGCCTTTATTTCAAAGTTGCGTATTTTTAAATACTCTATATAATTTGTTACCTTGCATAACGGCTGCGTCCACTTAATTATACCGAACTGCCTCTTAGCCTTTTGATATAGAATGTCTTCCTCTATTAAAACCTGGGGTATTCCAATACGATCCTGCAGATATGCGGCAGATTGTGTGAATATATACAAGGCAACGTCGAATTTCTCATTATTTGCCAAACTTTTTATTCTTTCGCGCATCTCTGGATTATAACGGTGCCTGATCACAAATGACATCGATAGTGGCGAAAACGAACTCAATAAATCCTGCCTAAGGGTAAACAGCTTCCTTCCGACAGTAACAACCTTTGCGCAAAAACTTTCTAACGCGGCAGAATGCTCGTCTTCCCGCGGGTCAAAAAGAGCTACGAGGGTAATGTCGTGATGCCTGCTAAGGTGTTTCAGTAAATTATAGAACCCGACCTTTCCCGCAATGTTAAGCGGATATGGATAAAAAGGGGTGCAAAATAATAGTTTCATAATAAATCAACACCGAAATCCCTTACGCCGTTAAGGACTTCGCTAAAAGATTAAATCTTTCTCCTATCAAAGCCCATGTATAATTTTTAACTATTTTTTCTCTAGCGTTTTTTGAAAATTCATTACGAAGCCCTGCATTATCCATCAAAATCAAAATGGCGTCCGCAAAAGCCTCCGGGTCATCTCTTATAAAGGCGTCTTTGCCGTCGACCAGATTTATTCCTTCGCGCCCAATAGAAGTCGTCACAATCGGGCAGCCCGCAGACATGGCTTCTAGTATTTTCATTCTAATACCGCTGCCATTAAGCAAAGGCACAACGAATACTTTGGATGATTTTAAATATGGCCGCATATCTTCAACAAAACCTAACAGCTTCACGTTTTTGCTATAAGACTTTGCGGCTATATCAGTAAACCCATTTCCGATAATAATAAATTCGGTTGAAGGTTTTTGGCTGAGTACCTTTGGCCAAATTTCTCTGAGGAAGAATTTAACTGCATCTATATTTAAAGTGTTTACCGCGGACCCGACAAATAATATTTTATCATCGGTATTTTGTTCGTTTCTATCATAAACATAATATGCCGTATCCACGCCCCTGGGGATTGCCGTGACGTTTAAAGACGGGTTTACCTCCACAACTACATCTTTATCAATTTCTGTCATAGTAATAATATGATCTACTTTTCTCCAGGCTCTGGTTTCAAGAAAACGTATTTTAAGGCATTCTATAAAGGCGGTTAGTTTATCAAAGGTTTTCGTCCATGCGATTAGTTTCATTTGGCGCCAGCATTTCAAATACATTATGTCATATTCAACTAACACCTGCGGGGTGCTAGAATTTTTTACGATACAGCTAATAGACTGCGTAAATTCATAGCATATCAAATCGAAATCTTCCTTCAAAATGAAAAGCAATGCCGTTTTAAGTTCATTATCATAGCGATATTTTAACAAAGATGGCATGCAAAATGGCGAAAACCTCATAACGTAATTTATCAATCTTGAGGCGATGCGTAAAAAACAGTTTGGATTTCTGGGTTTAATGGTTTTTTTAACAATAATAACTTTTTTGCATATATCTTCTAACAGCTTTGGGTTTTCTTTATCCTCTTGCGGATGCAGCAAACAAAGAAATGTAATATCATTGTTGCGGCTTATTTGTTTGATATTATTGTATATTGCGACCTTGCCTCCTACGTCAAGGGGGTATGGAAAAAATGGGCATACAATAAGTAGTTTCATGTTAATTTATTTTTGCTGTCTTTCTATAAATATAGCCTATACGTTCAGAGGTTTTTAGACTACACATATAACCAATCCGGGCCTTTACCGAATTTTTTGAAATAATAATCGCATAGTGCGCTAAAACAGGCTCTTGCTTTCTTTAAATTATTGCCTTGGTTATGTCTTTTTAAAAAAGCTATTATGTTTCTTGTTATCGATATTGTTGTTTTTAATCTTAGGATTCTTGAAGCTGGTACGTTTTTTTTCAAAAAAAGCAACTTGTTTCTTAAGCTATAATAAAGGTAGCGGGGCGAGTCATTATTCCCAAATGTCACAGATTCTTTATGCCATATGAAAGAATTTGAAATAAAAAGCGATTTATAGCCTTTCTTTTTGGCGCGTAAGCAGAAATCGGATTCCTCCCACAATATAAAATAATCTTCGTCCAATAACCCGATATATTCAAATAAAAAAGATTTTATCAATATGCATGCTCCAGATACGTAATCTACGATAGCATTATTAAATTCTCCCGCGTCATCATTCCTGTAGCCGCGAATTACAGGTTCGTAACTCTTTTTACTAAAAAAAACGCCTGCAAAATTTATTTTTTGAGTTTTGTGATAGTATATTAACGGCCCGGCTATGCCGATATTTTCTGTTGGGGCCGCTGTATTCACTAAAATCTTCAGAAAATCCCTGCTTACGACAACATCGTTATTAAGCAGAAGGATAAAATCGCATTTTTCTTTAAGCGCGTACCTTATGCCGACATTATTGCCTCCGGCATAGCCGAGATTTTCAGAATTTATTAACATATCCGTATCGGGAAAGTTTGCCTTTAGGAATTGAACCGAATTATCTGTGGAGGCATTGTCTACGACAACAATATTATAATTTTCATAGTCTATGCCCCTGAGAGAAAGAATGCATTCTCTGGTATCTTCCTTGTTGTTCCAATTAAGGATTATAATAAAAACTTTGGGCTGCATTTACTCCTTCTGCTGTGCTGATATATGTTTTTATTTATTAATTAGTACTCATGGTTTTTTCTTGCTACAAGAATAAACGTGTCTCCGCAGCCTAAATAGCCAAATATACAATTTAGGGAATTCTGTAAAAAAATTTTTATAGACCGTTTGTTTAGCACTAAAAATCTAAGCTCGTGCAAAAACAGCTGGATATTAATAAATCCTACGGGTTTTATTCTAAGAGGCACATATCCTATTTTTTCCAGCATATGTTTTATATATTTTATGGAAAATTGCCAAATGTGCTCGTCAGGCTTTAAGATGCTGCTATCTTCTTTCATGAGTTTAACGTATAAACCATCGATGTTAGGCGAGCATATTACAATTATGCCCCTATCGTTCAATAAGGGCTCTATATCCAGCAGATTCTGTATGAAGTTTTCAACATGCTCTAAATAATTATCCATTACAATCACATCGTTGGCCTTATTCTGAAGAATAGGATTTGTCCCGTCTTTTTTCTCTACCGCATCTTTCCCTAAAAGCCTTTGCGCATTAGTAACTGCCGCGTCGCAAAGGTCTATGCCGTTTACCTGGAAACCCCGCTCTCTGGCCAATTCCAACAACAAGCCCGGGCCGCAACCTAACTCAAGCAGCTTGCCTTTCTTTTTGAAACAGCGCGTTAACCGAAGTATCTGTTTTGATCGGGATTGATGCACCTTTTTGTATCTGTAATGGTCTGAAAAGTCATAATCCGCATAATCAACTTTCGGCGGAGGATATGTCCATGCCAAGCCGCACTTTTTGCATTTTAATATATTCTTATTTTTTCCTTCTAAAGAAAACAGCTTAAAAACTTGTTCTGAGCCGCAAATACATTTGTTTCTATTCATCGAGGAACCCACAGGTCTTGTGTTTTTCTCGCTGCCATCGCCCTTTCAAAATCGTCTACGGTTTCATGCTGAAAATAAGGATGTTGGCGTAACAGTTGAGGCACTTCACTATCATTTATTCTAATCGCCTTTTCCCACCAAGAACCGTCAAAAAGCGGGTGTATATTCGCAATGCTTTTGTTATTATCCCACGCCTTCCATACATCTCTATACCAATTTTTTCTTATCGTATTAGCATGCCCAAAAGTCCTTATTTTTATTAATAACTTTTTTGTGCTTAAGGCATATGTTAAATGATGATAATATATATTCTCGCCAAGCGCAATAACCGGTTTTTTATTAATCTCTCGCACATTTACATCGGAAAATTTTATATCGGGTGTTATTTTAATGCACACTGTGGCTGAATGATATTTCCCTTCCGCAACATAGTGCAAACCTTTCCAATAATTCTTATAACACATCTTAAAAGCATAGGCTTCAGGATGCATCAGTATAGCCTTTTTGAGCCCAGCAATGCTCTCATCTGTCAATATTTCATCTGTATCCAATATAATGAGATAATTCAATTCCGGATTCTTGCCCCTTACATAATCGAGTATTGCATTGCAGTGTCTTGCTTCAAATTTTAACGTATTGCGGTCTATCAAGTTAGGGCCCCAACTGCCCTTAATTACTTCTATTTTTCTACCTATATCAGGATATTTTTTAATAAACTCGGGTGTTATTTCTGGTTTGTATCTCCATAACACGCTAAAGGTCTGAGGCGTATCTGTTATGGCTACAACTATTTTTTCAACATGGCTATAAAGGGCATGCATTGAATAGAGAACATACTGAATGCCATAAAATGCGCGATAACCTAAAGCAAATCTAATGGTTTCTTCTCTGCTCATTCTATAACGTAAGCACTTTCTCTCCAATAGGCTGATTTATAACCTTTTGGTTTGTCCATCAATTTTACCATTATTACTAGGTGCGGGGAAAAGATGCTAGGGTTTCGTCGAATAAATATGTTATTTATACATAATAAAATATTAAATAATATTTTCGTTATATATTTTATAGGTTTTCTTCGGCTACCAGGGCATAATCTTGCCTCTAGTTTAATACCAGCCTCTTTGATAACCTGAAAACCTTCCATTTGGAGTAACTCCTTAAGCGTGGACGGTAAAAAATGATTTATGTGGCTATGTGTTGCAAAACTCACGGCTTTTGCAATCTCATCGGGCAATAAACAAACGAGACAATTGTTATATAGGCAACCAAAGTTCGGCACTGTAACGAGGAGTTTACCTCCCGGGCTTATCAGACCCCTTATTCTATTAAGAAAATATGCCGGCGCAAATATGTGTTCAAGTATATCACCGCAGAAAACAAGGTCAAACTTTTCATCTATATTTTCCAGATATTCTTCCGTCAAGCTAACCTTAAATCCTCTATTTCTTGCAAAGTCCAATGCCGCCGGGCTAACGTCAAACCCTTGTATATTATTATAGCCATTTTGGCTAAGCACATACAGGAAATCGCCCAATCCGCAGCCTATATCTGCAATTTTGAGGTTTTTATTGCCCAAGGTATTAATTAGCTCTAAGGCCTTTTTAAACCGTGGGCTTTTCCAGTCATCTTTTCTCTGGGGGTCATTGATATATCCCCTGAAGAAGTCGTCCTGTTGTCTTGTTTTAATCCCTTCAATATCCATAATGGGCCTTTTCTAAATATTTATCCCTTTCATAAATCGCCAATTGCTAACGTCTTTTGTCCAATGGCAAGCATCACAATAAAACTCTCTTTTTCTAAATCTGTCTAAATGCGCCTTTCTGATCTTCGCTAATTTTTCAGAATTCCAAATATCCATTATAGATGATTTGTTTAAATCACCCAATATAAATTTTTTTTCAAAATCCATGCAGCATAAATATACCTTTGCATCAACAGATATAAGCATGGTATGCCACAATGAATGACAGGGATATATATGGCCCTTCTCTTTAACGCATTCATATGCCCAACGGATAATAGGCACATATACTATTTCATCTACAAAGGCACGCCAAGAGTTTGCATGCTCGGTTTTGTCTAACTCCAGCTCTTGCTTATTTAGCGCAACATTTAAATATACCTTAGGCTTTGACATATTCAAGGAATCTCTTGCTTGCTTAAAAGATTCTACGTTGTTTCGCACTACATCATATATCAAGCCCTGTCGTATTCTCCTGTATGCAGCCTTGCATAGGCCGTCTACACTTATGTGAATCTCATCCAGTCCGCTTAAAATAAGTTCTCTTGAGACCTTGTTGTCCAGCAGCGAGCCATTTGTGTAAAACATGGTGTGTTCTACGCCCTGTGCTTTTGCATATTTAATTCTGTCTGTGAGTTTTTCATCGGTGAGCGGCTCATTGAAACCCGTAAAATCTAAAGTCCTAATCTGCAGTTCCGCGCATTGCCTTATAATGCTGCTAGATAAATCGGGTGGCATTGCCTGTTTTGGCTTTTCGTGTTTTTGTAACCCATAAGGGCAAAAAGAACAATTTCCATTACAATAATTTGTTGTTTCCATGCTTACCGCTAACGGCGGGCTAAAAACATTTTCTCCCTGCAGCTTTTTTATCTGGCTTATCAACTCTCTTCGAAGAAAAAACCTGTGTATATTTTCTTTAAATTCTCTTATTTTTCGGCGTAGCTTCATCCTGCTTTCAGCTTATAACTTTCCAATCACACAATTCTTAACCTTTTAAATATCGCAACATCTGCAAATTTCTCTTTAACTATCTTTTTTATATTCTTGTTATAAAAAAATATATAAATCATAGCGGTATATAACAAAGAGGCAAGAAAAGCAAAATATCTTATTTTAAACAAAATATATATTAGCGCAAAGCCTACAAGGCCAACTAAGTAGATAGGTAATAGGCTTAACCAAACAGATAAAACATTTCTTGTTATTTTATTGGCGAAATATAGCAATACATATATAACACCTTGCAGCAAAAGTTGTGTATAGGCAATCCCCATAACGCCCCATCGCATAATAGCGAAGTAACCTATCGGCACTAACAGAACAAAATACAATACATTAAAATAAAATTGAATTTTCTCTTTGGAATGCGCCTGTATTATTTGAAAACCGAACGTCCAACAAGGATTAATTATAGGAATTACAGCCAAGACCCTAAAAATGCTAACAGCGGGCAGCCATTTAAGGCCAAGCATGAGTCTTATAACGATATCCGCGTTAAAGACCAGAAATAAATAAATTGGTATCTCAAACCAGTACAGGACTATTGTTGCTGAAGCATAAAATTCTTTTGTTTTTGATATATCAGCCTTAATTTTTGAAAAAATTGGATAAAAGACATTATTTAATGATGGCTCAATTAAATTTACAACATACATCGATAGGGTAGCGGCAACACTATAATATCCTATGTCCTGTAAGGATACTAGTTTACCGAGCAGCATTTTATCGGCATTTGCCGCAAATATACCAAACAAAGCAATGATATAAAAATATCTAGCCCCTAGCACAAACATAAACACTTCTTTTAGTTTAAAACGAAAAGAGATCGGCGTAAAACGCCCTACGGTCTTCCAGCACGCATAAGCAAAAACCGCTTCGCTTATCAGGTGGCTGTAAACAAGAGCCCATACTCCCAACCCTTTTAATGCCAGCAGGATAGCCCCTACGCTAAACGAGACTCCATGCAACAAATTAGGGATTATCATCTCTCTCAATTTCAGCTCTTTATAGCCGTAAACGGTTGGAACTATTGATAAGCAGTAAGGTATGAGCGCAAAAGAAAGTACTCTATTCACAGACGGCAACGCAATATTATAAACAGCTAAATACGGATTGATAATCTGAAGTAATATAAAGACAAAAAAACCAGCCGCGCACTCCAAGCTAAACAATGCCGCGTAATTTACCTTGTCTTCTCTTATAATATGCTGGCCCAACCCAAGCTGCATAACTATCTTCGCTATGTTCAGTATCATAAATGCTATCGCAAATAAACCAAAATCTTTGGGCAGGAGAATCCTTGCCAGCAATATACTTAAAAATAGACGGATGCCTATTTGCGCAAACTGCGCAAAGTACGAACCGAACAAAGAAGATATGGCTTTTTCTCTAATGCTATCTTGCATCGTTTAAGCTTTTCGTATAGACCTTAAAACCCTTGCTCTTATCTTTAAGCGAGGCCACAAGTTCAAGCCAGCTGGTTTCAGCACCTTTTAAGCTTAATAATTCTATAATAAACTGCAAAATGCCTGGGCGGCTACGCTGGCCAATCAAAAAAGCAAAGATAATATATATTATCTTTCTGCACAATGGAAAATGCTTCAATAAAACATAGGTTTGATTCCTAACAGAAATGCTTTTTCTCATATTCCGATTATATGTGCTGGAGGCAGGATAATGTTCTACTAAAATATTCGGGTCGTAAATTATTTTATATCCCCTCATGGAAATTGAAAGGCCAATATCTAATTCCCATTCAGGCTCGGGCATTTCTATCTGTGTTTTCAAATTTTTATCTAACGGAAATAAAAGTTTTCTGCGATAGCTCATATTGCAACCCTTAAGGTGCGTAACCCTTTTTGGCATTTTTACAATATGGTGATGGTTCCCTATTACCCTCCCACACCAAGTTACCTGCCCGACTTTTTTAACAGGCTTCTCATCTATCTTATCGCCAAAATAGACAATATCTCTGCCGCCCACGCCTCCTATCTTCTCATCTGCATAGTACGCTTCTATGCGCTGTATCCAGTCTTTTTTTGCCCTGGCATCATCGTCTATGAAGCAAATAATATCTCCGCAGCAAACCTTTAATCCTGCATTGGTTGCGTCTATTATTCCGGGAGCTTCAACCAAGACAGCCGCTACATTAAGAGAGCCTCTCTTAATAAAATCCTGCACAGCCTCCTGGGTTTTTGTGTCACGACGCTGCATTATGACAACTACCGTGTCCGGCCTTCTTTGCTGGCCTGCTAACGAAAGAAGGCATTTAACTGCCATACTAGCCCTTGTAGCGGGCACCAAAACATCTATTATCATTTATTGTTTTCTAATCTTTTTAACTTTACCAGCGTTATAAACCAATAATAACCACACCATAATATTATAGTTAAAAGTTCTCTGAAGCCGTTTCTAAACCCTTTCTTTTTTATGTAAGCGTAAAACATATATCGCGCAGGCTTGATTATAAAATGCCGCCATCTCAGCCTAAAACCTTTCACTTTCATGCATTTTGCCTCTTCATCCGTGAAGGCATCTATCCTTCCTAAAAGCTCGCCGAGATTAATATAGGCATTGTGTACTATATGATTTTTTAATACACCTCTTTTCCCTTTTGTAATCATGGCCTCGTGCAGATGCCAACATTCATATTCTGCCATTCCTTTTTTAAACAATTTTATATGTAATGGCTCCGGCCCCCATATTGATTTTATCCATTTGCCAAAAAAATGTTCTCTTCTTGGTATATAGAAATAATCGCATTCTGTACCTTTCTCTAAAATCAGTTTTATTTCGTTTCTTAAGGCACCTGTTATAATCTCGTCACTGTCCAAGTTAAGTATCCAGCCGCCGTTTGCCTTTTGGAATCCATAATTTTTGTTTATGTTCCACTGCGGATAGTTTGGTTGTGAGTATATTTTAGTTGTATACCTTTTGCAAATTTCTACTGTTTTATCATTGGAATGCCCATCTACGATAATGATTTCGTCGGCCCACTTTATGCTTTCAAGCGTAGCCATAATTTTGGGTTCGTTGTTATAAGTAGTAATTACTGCTGAGAGTTTTTCTGCCATATTTAAATTTAACTGCTGATATAAATATATTCCCTCAAGTTTTGTAATAACTCGTTCTTATTTGTGCGAAAACATAAGAATCTGGCAACATCAAAAGCTATGTTGCATACCGTTGCAGTATATAGTATAAATTTTGAAAAAAGGTAATACATATAGCCGTAGTGTTTCTTAAAAAATGTTAATCTGTTTTTATATAACGCCTTTACCATAAATAATCTTCGCTTCTGTGTGCTCTGGGCCCCGCGGTGAGCAATCTCTGCTTCAGGATAATAAATGATTTTATACCCAGCATTTTTTATCCTTTTGCAGAAATCCGTATCTTCCATATAGCCCGGGGTAAAACGTTCGTCTAAACAACCTATTTTTTCTATAACTTCACGGGGTATCACCAAACAGGCGCCTAATAACCAATCGACCTCTTTTGGTTCTGCGATTAGCTGTATATTTTTATAGAGAGCGGAGAACTTATTTCCTGTCATAATTTTATTATAAAAATAATCTGCAAATAAATCTAAAACATTGGGAAATTTAAAAGCAGTCTGCTGATAATTACCGCTCATATCCTTCATCTTTGGGCCCACTGCGCCCACCTGCGGGTTCTCTTTTAAATAAGCTATTATTCTTTTTAAGGCATTTTTAAAAATTACCGTATCATCGTTTAAAATAACTATGTATTCGCTTTGGGCTGTTTTCAAAATTCGGTTATGGCTGTAAGCAAAGCTAACAGTTTTCTTATTTGTTAAAAGCTTTATCTGTTTATAGGAATTTAGGATTAATTCTCCTGTTTTATCTTTGGATGCGTCATCGACCACGCAGATCTCAAACGAAAGTCCCTCTAAAGAGCTATATATTGAATCAATACATTCTCTAAGCTGTTGTTTATTATCTCTTGTTACAATAGATATGGTCAGATCACGCATTTTACATATTCACCAATATGCCTTGCAATTTTCTTGAAAGGTTTCTATAATCGAAATTCTTCAATGCTATATCTCTATTTTTAGATGCGCTTTCTAATAAGCTTCTGTCGGACAATATCTCCCTTACGGCACGAGCTAGTCTTTCTGGATATTCAAAATCTCTTTCGCCTCTGTATTCAAGCCGCATATGTGGCAACAACAACCAATGGGCGCCGCCAACATCTGTAGCCAAAACATATTTGCCGCAGGATAGATAAAGCGGCAGTTTAGCAGTTGTCCTTAACCAACCTATTAAGTTATTAGTCTGCAGGGAAAGGCAAACGTCGAAAGAGTTTATATATTCCGGCAGCTTATAATACGGCAGCCATCCTGTAAAAAGCACTTTGTCCTCAATGCCATACTCTTTAACTCTCTGCTCCAGTTTTTTCTTGCCAGTTCCGTCGCCTATTATAACCCCCCTAATATGCTCTTTTTTAAGAATATTAAGCATCTCTACAAGGTCCCACCCATAGCACAGGTCTAGCGTTTTAACCCATATCAAACTCCCGACAATTCCAACAATAAGCTCATTGTTAGGCGCTAACTTTTTTTTCAATGCCGAAACGTCTAAAGGCCTAAATTTATCAACATCCACGCCGTCAGGAATATAATAAACGTTTTCATAACCTCTGGCTTCCAGATAGTCCTTAAAATATTTACCTCTTACAATAATATCAGAACATGACAAAGCCAGATATTCCAGCGCCCTTTCCAGAAAGCATATAAAAAAATTCTTTCCTATCAGCTTGAAGAGTTTATAATTAATATCGCCTATATCTATTATCAACTTTTTCCTTAAAAATAATTTGGCTGCGAGGCCGGCTATTATTCCGCTGTAAGCTACGTTGATAACATAAATCACTCTTTCTCTGCCGGTCAAAGCACTTAAAAGAAATCTAAACATGCTGGATAATTTACTTTTTCTATACAAAATTTTGTAGTCAATATTTTCGAAATACCTAACCATGCCTTTAGCTCTTATGCCGAAAGGGCCATCATCCGAACTATTTACCAAAATTAAAACATTCTGCTTTTTCATTTTTTCAATTTAAATATTATGGGGTTAAGGCATCAAGGCATTTTATGTTTAAAGCAACCTTTAAAAAAGCGAGCCATTTGTTTATCTCCCATTTTGTATTTGTGTCTTTAGATATCGCGTAGTACCTGAACAAATTAGTTAACAAATAAATTGTGAAAACTGCCGAATCGTTGCACCTGACCATAAAAAGCCCGCCAGCTCCGTAGAATTTTTTAAAATATTTGTATTTTGAATAAATCCACAATAGCTCTATAGGCGCGACCTTATCAGATTCATGGTGCCCTTTTTCCGTTAGCCCGCGGTAATGGGTAATTTTCGCATGTGGCAGAAAATACCCATGCCAACTCGCCCTATGCATCTTAAGCTGAATCTGCGGATCATCCCACCATTGCGCTATGTCGTTTTCAAAAAAACCTAAGCCTTCTATGGCAACTCTTTTCAGCATCAAGCAACTTATGCTCATATAATCAACCTTCATGGGTTTATCCGGCAATCTTTTTTTTCTTCTATGAAAAATATTGTCATGGATTATAGAGATAATATACATATAAGAAAAAAAAATATCGTAGCAAGGCGTATGAAACTTATCCACCGTTCTTTGAAGATTGCCTTTATTGTCGTAGTTTGCGGGTCCTGCATATCCTGCTCTTGGATTTGCGTCCAGGAATTCGATCAGGCGCTGTATCGTATTCTCATGCACTATTATATCTTCATGCATCAAGCATATGTATTGTCCTTTTGTCTGGTTAAACCCGGCATTGTATGCGGGGCAGCAACCGGCGTTTCTATCTAAAATAATCAGCTTAACGTCTGAGAAAGAATTTCTTACCATTTGGGCGCTACCGTCAGAAGATGCATTATCAACAACAATAATCTCATAGTTAAAATTACCGCAATGCCTTTTGATGGAATCTATGAGATTCTGCAGGCAGTCTTTTTTATTAAAGTTAACGACAATAAAGCTTACCTTTATAGCCATATGTTTAAGATTATCCATGAAAAACTTTCTTAAGACGGTACCTTCTTAAGGTGGTCAGGGCATAATAGCACTTAATCGCTTTCTTTATATACCTGCCTACATTATATGCCTGGGGGGGGTGTTTAACCTCATGCCTTAGGGCTTGCCTAAATTCTTCCTTGCAAATTTCAGATTCCGGAAAATCGAAAATTTCATAATCAATGTTATCTTTCCAATAATGCCTTACAAGAAACCCCCCAAATGCGTAAAACCAGATTTTGTAATAAGGGTCGTTGTCATTCCATAATTTAAAAACAGTTAAAGCAAGATCGGCATCATAAAAAGGCCTCTTTTTACGCTCAAGAATAAGTTTATTATCATCCTTTTTTATAAACCATTTATGGGCCGGGACATCACATATCTTTTGCATGGTTTCGGATGGGGTTTCTATATAGCCAGCTTTTGCAATTCTACAGATTTCTTGCAGTGCTTTTTGCGGTTTATTAATATGTTCTAAAATATGACTGCAAATAGCAAAGTCTACTATTTTATCCTTGAGGGGCAAGGCTTCGATATCAGCAATCAAAAATGGCCTTTCATCAACAAGAAGAGTGAAAATTCTGTCTGTGTCTTCGAGTTTTAAATCTAATAGGATATCGGCTCTTGGATGCGGATTATCGCCGCTGCCTATATCTAAAACTAAATCTGTTCGGGTGTAGCCTATGTTGAAACGCCCTAAAAATAACTTAAGTTTTAAAACATATGCTAAAAAATTTGCAAAAAGTTTAATCATTTTGAACATGCTTTATGCCCATTAACACCCCTGCCATAAACCAGAGGCACGCATTGTTTGGAAAGTTTATAATATGCCCAAACTGCCATTGCGTTAATAAAATAATCATACAGCTAAGTGGAACGGCGGCATACCAGCTCAACTCCGAATGTTTTATGTGCCTTAAAATCCTAAATCCTCCTCTTATAATTCTTAGCTGAAAAAATATCAATAAAAAAACACCCATGGCTCCAATCTCGGTCAGGCTAAGGTTTAGCGAATTTTCAGTATCGGTTTTAGGCCGCGGCATGTTGGGAAAAACATGAAACACCTGCCCGGCTCTCCCCAAGCCGTTGCCGAAAAAATAATTCTGCATGGCATAGAGCGGATAAAGAAACGCCGTTTCAAACCTTCCCTTCTCTTCTATAAACAACGTATTTATTATCGCTTTAGGGGTTTTTATGTCTTGATAACGCTTTGCCGCTAATTCGGCCTTGGTAAATACGTATGGCAGAAAAAATAATATAAGAAACGCTCCTAAAACCAGCCTTGCTAAGATCTTGTTTACATCTTTCTTTACAAGCCAAAGGTACGTAATGCCTACGAGTGCAGATAACACTATGGCTGTCCTTGACAGAGAAAATACCAAACCGCTAATTCCAATGAAACACAAACAACACAAAAATATATAAGCAAATTTTTTCTTAAGCATTCCCCTGGGCCTTGATATAAAAAGTAGGCAAATAAACATCGGCACGACAGGCCAGAATAAAAAACCGGCAAACCCCATATCAGACCCTAAGCCCGGAGGCCTCAAAGTTCTCTGAAACCCTTCCGTTTCACTATACCCTCTATGCCAGTCAAAAATAAGAGCATTATAACCCGGCGCAATTTGCCCAACACGTGTATCGCCCCAGTAATATTGTAATATTGTTGCTATTGCGTTAAAAAAGGTGCAGCCCACACATACCCAAAAAAAGATCTTGAGAACTTTCTTATCGCGCATTAAATAAAATCCCAAAACATACAAAGGCATCATCTCCCAATAAACGCGGCCGCCGACTAAAGCGGCCGGCAAGCTATATACGTTTGGATGAAAATGCGAAATAGCCAAATTAAAAAGAGACAGACCTATTGCCATAGTCAGAGGCGGCTTCGTCTCCGATGTCATTTCTGAGAGGATCCTTTTCCTGTTGACCAGGAAATTCAAAAAAGATGCATAAAGCAACAAATCTCTTATCATGTACACTAAAAGCTTTAATGGCGTGCCGTATGTAAAAGTTTTCCAAGCCCCCTCCAATATAGATGCTTCTATCAAAAAAATTAAAAGACCTTTCCTGGGATCCTTGACAAAAAAACAATACGGAACTGCTAAAGCAATAAAAAATATTATTGAATACCTGACCAAGTTTATGTAGGAATGTTTAAAAAATACCAAAAATATAATGCCTAACGGAATAAATACCAATAAAGCGGGATAAATATTTTTCTTCATATGTATTTTGCCTGTATATAATACATGGTATGTGAAAATACACAAACCGTTATACTAATTCTAATTATTATATTATAAAATATATATTTTTTAAAAGCAAGGCAAAATCTGTTTTGGGAAGGTAATGACTTAGAATTGCGGCAATAAAGGTCGGACCCTTATTGTGTTTGGTCTTTGGAAATCAGCCGGTGTTCAAATATGCAAGCGTTGTCCCTTCAACATATTTTAGGTTGCTAAATCTGCGGTCTTCTTGAAATATTTTTTTTAATGCCTCGGTAACTCCTCTCCAAACATTATAATCGTGCCATAAAATTATACCGTGTCCACTTTTTAGCAACTTAATGGCTTGTTTGGAATCATTAAGCACATATTCATAGGAATGCGATCCATCAAGAAACATAAAATCAATGGTATTATAGAATGGGGAGAAATTAAATTCTACTGAATCGCCATATAAATCATTGATTCTTTTTTCATATTCTGTTCCAGTATATTTCTTAGAAAGTATTTTTTTATTTATATATAGCTCGTCATTAAAACATATAGGGAGCTTAGTAAAACCTGTTTTGCGTTTTGCCAAATCCAACGTATAAATCTCCGCCTCAGCAATACAATTAGCTGCCATGTTTAAAGTAGTTCTTCCGTCGAAGGTGCCTATTTCGAAGAGTCTTTTTGGTTTGTAACGCTGTATTAGTTTTATGATAACGGTCATTTCAAGAAGCGATATATGCCCATCTATCCCGACCGGCTCAAGTATTTTAACGTAACTGTTATCTGTAACTAGTTCGGCTAATTTTACTATCGGTATAATAGGGTCCTTTAACTTTTCATGATAACCAAAATATTCACAAATCTTAGAGATAAAAAAGCGGCTTTTAGTAGAAAGGGGGGCAACTGTAAACATATACAGACAGCAAGCCAAGGCATAAATATATTTTATAATAAACATAATTATTTTTCTCATATATTGACCTTTATTGCTTCGGGTTCGTAAAAAATTACATATCTACAATGAAGGGCTAATCACGATTGCTGGATAGACACATTTCACAGGCGCTAGCAGGGAGCGGATGAAGTGTCAGCTAATCTTTTTATGAAAAATTGATGCAAAAAATGCAAAGGCGTACATAATAATTGCAAAAAGATATAACGAACGAAACCCAAAATACATAGAGTTATATTCAAAAAACCCTCCAAGCATAGCGCCCAACAAATTCGAGGAAAGCGCTGCTGACACAGAAGTAGTTTTTGTTAGTTCGGCAGAAAAAGCAAGCCCGGAAAAGAATAGAGGCAGCGTAAGCACCAAAGGCATATATATTCGGCTTAGCCATGGGGCAACCGCGCCAAGATTAATAAAGGTTGCCCCAAATCCAGCGCCAACTGAAAGGAAAACTAGGCTATAGGTTATAAGAGGCAAAGGCGCGCCCTTCTTCATTACCAATAAATTAGCAAAAAATGCCATAAGTAGAATGAAGGCGATTACTATGCTTATTACAATCCATGTGCTACCATAAACAAGGGCAAGCTCTGTTATCCCTTTAGTTTCTATAAGCATGAAGCCCGCGCCAAGAAAAAAACACGGGGTTGAAAAATCAGCACCTGCCTTTGGGGCAAGGCGCCGGATAAATGTTATCGAAATAATCAACATTATTAGTATTATTACAATATAAGAAACTGGGTATCTTTTCTCGGGCATGTAAATGAATGGCCAATCATCTGTAGGTATATCCGCTTTAAGCGCTGGGTCTTTATATATATCTGTTACTTCTATGGCATAGTTTGGCAAACTGAAGAGTTTATTTTTCGCCTCTTCACCTATTAAAAATATAGTGGGGCCGCCGTCACGACATGTCTGATAGACAGCCGGATCAAGGCCATCAAATGCTTCGCGTAACATGAGAAAAATTTTGCGTCCTAAAGACGGCCTGAGCAAAACAAACCCCAAATTTATAACACCGCCTTTTTTTAATTTCGCCCGCGCTTCTCTGATGGCCTCAACGGTATAAACATAACTATCCAATCTTATGCCTCCTGATTTGCTTGTCAGCAAACCGTGGGAATCTAACACGCCATAGACAATTAAATCATATTTCTTATCTGTGCGGCGAATGAAAGCCCGGGCGTCATCTACAACAGCGTTTACATTGGGGCTCTGATAAGGAGATTCGGGGTGCAGCTGTTTTCCAAATTTTAGAATTGCGGGATCGATTTCCACAGCATCTATTCTGCCGGCTCCATTACGCACTGCGGCAGCCACATCATTACCCGTGCCGCTTCCAACTATCAGCACATCTTCGGGTTTGGGCTTTATATAATACGGAAAATTAAAATGATTAGCGCCTATTATAAGCTCTTCGTTGTTGGCTACCTTCTCTTTTCTTAAATCCACTATAGGCTGATAAAATGTGTTGCTGGCTTTTAATGTCGGCCATGAACCTTTATTATTTACAAGGGTCAGAATTTGATACGGCGAATATACATCAAGTTCATTTATCTTAAACGGCATTCCCAAAACTATTAATACCGCAGCTGTTGCAAAAATTGACACAAAAATGCTAATTATGTCCTTGCGCAGAAATAGTAATATTGCTGTGGCGGCTAATATAATCCATGTGGTTGGCGGAGCCCAGATAAATGATACAAATGAAAAAAGCAAAATGCCTACCATGCTACCTATCAGGTTCCAGCTATATGAAAGCAGCTTTTCCTGGCGCATCATTAATCCGGAAATTAAATGACCAAGAGGTATAAAGCATAATGCATTAAAAACAAAAGTTAGAATTACAAAACTATAAGTAAATAAAATCAATACATCTGCTTGCCCTATTCCAAAGCCGACCTGTTCTGAAATTGGATTTTGCAGCAATTCTGCTATAGGGCTAAAGCGAAGAACATACATTATGGCAATTTGAAGTGCCAAAAATGGTAGAACAAGCGCGATATCCAGCAAACGCTTAGGGCCCTTAGTATATCCGATACCAAGCCCTAAAAAACAAGATAAAAGGCTGACATTCTTAAAATATGCAAATAATTGAAAATATGAGGAATGCAGCCGGATAATCATCAGCTCTGCATAAATACTCAATCCGGCAGCAATTGCAATCCAAAAACCTGTTTGCGCGGCAGGTATGTCGTCTAGTGAAAAGGGGTGCTTTTTTAGCCAGTTTTCCCATGGCGGTTTTTGCGCTATAGATATAAGCATTGAAATTGCCAAAAAGGTCATTAGAAAAAATATGATAGAAGCTAATAGGCTATCGGCTCTTTTAAAGTAATACTCGATCGCATATTCGCTTTGGCCTTCAATTACACTATTTAAAATTTCTGGGGCCCTGCCTTCATACGCCATCTTAACAAGCGCATGGCCAAATAGGGCATAGAGAACCAAAATGAGCGTAAAAAATAAAACTACTCCCAAGATTATTTTATTCAACTTTTTATTACTCTTTATCCATTCTGAAAACATAATGCTACCTCTTCAGTTATTTTATCCGCAATAAATTCTGCGCCTTTTTTTGACGGGTGGTACGAATCTTCAAAAAAATATGCTTCTTTATTTTGTATTGTTTCAAAAATGCGTTCAAGGTCTATCAGAAAGATGTTTTTGCTTTGCGCTAATTCCCTAAGCAGTTGATTATAGCGTTTTATAGCGTCTCTGGTTTTGGCACCCATCTTGTCACTGTTATGAATAAATGTAGCAATAATCAATTTGATATTATTTGAGTCGCAAATTTCATATAATGTTTTAACGTTTCTTATATAATATTCTGCATTAATTCCTTGGTTATTTTCGGAAGATGCTTGTGGCCGTGGGAGCATAAAGTTTTCAACAAAATAAGACAGCAATGTTCTAAAATAAAAAGGTTTATCTTGATTCTTTTTAGCCCAATACGCGGCTACCGAATCCGAGAAAAGGATGTCTTCGGAAATCAAAACGCCATCGGGGTCGGGTTGCCCAAGGTTTACATCATTAATATTTTCATAAAAGATAATATGCGTAGGATGCAAGGGGAGCACCCGTAAATAAAAACGAAGCAATATCTGCAATGAATTATGTCCATTATTGGCGGCGTTTATAACAAAAATTAACTGGTCATTTAATGCCTTCCGAAGAATATTCTCTAACAGGTACGGCCATGTTTCGTTATCATTTAAACCATAGCCAAAAGCAGAAGACCCTCCCAGCACAAATATCTTGCGACCGTTTGAATCTCGCCATAAATCACCGCCAGGGCAAGCTCTAAAGCCGAAGGAGTCTGTTGTGTATTTGGCTCCAAACGCCTCCCACTGATTTTTGGGTTTGGCCTCAAACCCAAAAATAATTGACTTTTTATGGCCCCACTCTCTATAAGTAGAAAAGGCGTCATTGAATTTAAGTCTTAATAAAAATTCTGCTGTAATGCAGAAAAAAACCAATAAAATAATAAATCCCAATATTCTAAATGCCGGAAATAAATTATTACTTTTTAAGCTTGCCCAACCCGCAGCTATAGACCCTGCAAGCACTAATACAAAAGAAACGAAAAGAAATGTTAAATATCCAATGCTATAGGGGCCCACCTGCGGCTTACTTGAACGATAAAAAACCAAAGGCAACAACAATGCCACCGACAACACAAATATAGGCAATGATGCTTTAGCAAAAATGATCGTTTTTCTATTATTAATTTCTCTTTTCAAACAGCATTCCTTTCATAAATATAAATGTTTGGCCCTGGGCGAGTAACGCCCTTAAAGCCTATAAAAGGCATATAAAAGGCGTCTTGTTGATCAAACAAATTTCCTTTTGCATTGATATTGATTGCTTTAAATGATTTTTTTAGATTATAAAAATCCCTTAAGAGTTCGTTCAAGTGCACAGGGGGCTTACTAAATAATGCCAGAGGGGATTCCTCGATAATTATATAGTCTGGTAATATATCTTTTTCCCTGCCGTTAAATATAAATTTTCTCTGTCCGCTATCATATTCCCACGTTTCATACCCAACAATATTCTTTGTTTTATGATAATCTATCTCAGCCTTAGCGAGTCTTCCCTGCCCCCCTTTTGCAACCGAATCTTCATAAATTTTCTCTAATTCCTCTGTCATTAGCGGAAGCTGAAGCCTTCCCCAAGGCGAGCCTGACTGGTAAAAAGAACTGCCTCCTTTGACATTTTCATTTACCCATTCTGCCGCTATCAGACGATTATCCCTTTCTGATAATAATCTATTAAAAAGTATAACGTTATATACAGATGGGATTATAATTAAAATTGCAATAGCAAAGGTAACTGGACGCTCCAAAGCTGGTTTTAAATGTTTATTTATTCTGTTACTTATGTTTACTGTAAATACGGCAGCTGTCACACAAAAAAACGGAATAAGCGGTAACATATATCTTAAATACACCAAATAACTTTGCCCTGCAATGGAATAATAAATCAAGGGGAAAGAACATAATATTGCTGCTTTCCTTATATTTAATTTTATAAGAAGTAAAGCGCCTGCTAAAGATGAAAAAAATAAAGCCCACCCAAGGCCGTAGAACAAAGAAAATCTTAAATGATACAGCCACTCTGCTCCAAGGCTTGATTTATATGCGACAAATAAAGCTTCATACTGCAATAGGCAAGTGCGAATACAGTTGGATAAATCCAGCAAAGCGAATGGCGTACCTGTTGAAAATGCGAGCGTAAAGACTATAAGAAAAGATAAAATTCTTTTATTTAAAAATGTTTCTAGCCTTTTATCTATGCTGTTAAAAAAATGAACTATAAACATAGGTACTAATAGCAAAACGCCTCCATATTTTGTAGCTGTTGCTAATCCGGTAAATATACCCGCATATACATAATTTTTCAGCGTTTTATCTTTGTAGCTTTTGACAATAAATAGAAAAGCACATGTAATTAAGAAAGTCGCCGGAATATCAGTAACTCCAAAATGCGAGTCCCTTACGTGCAGATAGGCCAAACTTAGAAAGAATGATGAAATTATCGCTATTTTTTTATCAAATAAGCACTTTGCTGCTTTATAAACTATGAAAACCGTTACCGTACCAAGGCAGGATGCTAATATTCTATCTATCAAGTAAAAATTGCTTGGGTCTATAGTATATTCTGCAATAAAATCTATCATAGAGACATATTTACCAGATACTATGCCAAATAAAAAGTATACCGCATAACAGAAAAAAAGAAGATACATATAGAAAGTCGGCCAATAAAACCAGCCCGGATTAATGTTGCCTCTGCCAAACATCAAAGCTGTATCAATTATAACCTTTTCATCTGGCCGACATGCGGTGTTGGGTAGGCCAAAACCTATACCCCATATCCTTGCAGCACCTGCAAAAAATAATACGGCAATAATAGTCAAATTAATATTCTTAGCTTTAGTTAATTTAAGCAATATTCAATATCCTCTTTAATAAACTTTGCTATCGATAATATCGTTTGCATCTTATCTACACCATCTTAGCAGAGATATAAATCCTTTAAAATAACGTTTTACATCTGTTACAGACTTTATTCTTCTAATTTGTGAAATTACGTATTTAAGCCTTATATAATATTTTATATACACTAATTTATATAATTTTATCAAAGAAGAAGAGCTAACACCATTGAGCTTTATTAAAGGATGAGCGCCATCTCCTTTATTATATAGCTCTATCCCCTCATACATAAGCAAATTGTTTCTTTTTGCTTCATCATACAATTCAGTGCCTGGTAGAGGAATGGCAAAATTATAAATAACGAAATCCGCATTAAGCTCCAAGGATAAATCTATGGTTTTTTTGATGGTTTCTATCGTTTCTCCGATATATCCTATTATGTAAAAAGCTCTTGTGTCCATTCCCGTATTTTTAGTCCACTGCACGGCCTTTCTTGCCTCCTGCGCAGAGAAACCCTTTGTTATCTTCTGCAACACATGTGGGTCCCCTACTTCCATTCCATATCCTATAGAAACGCACCCGCTATCACGCATTTTTGACAATAGCTGTGGGTCCACCAGATTAACTCTGGTACTGCAACTCCACGTAATATCCAATCTTTTTTTCATCAAAAGGTCACATAATAGCTCCGTTCTTTTCTTGTTTAATGTAAAAACATCATCATAAAAAACTATTTCCTTTATAGCATAATCTTTTATTAAAATTTCTATTTCCTCTATCGTCTTTTCCGGCGGCTGCTCTCTGTATTCCGTTCCAAAAATATTTTTAGAGCAAAAGCTGCATTTATACGGACAACCGCGCGAAGTAATCATATTTGTAGCTGGAAGGCGCTTATAATTTCCTTCTGTGGGATGATACACTTTCATATCAACTAAATCTCTAGCAGGCAAAGGGATATTATCTAAATCTATCGGTCTATGTTTTAATTGCGCATGCACTATTCTACCGTTTTTTTTATAAACTATATTTGGTATACTGCTAATATCTCTCCTTGCGTACAAAAGGCATTCTAACAACTCCGCAAAAGTTTCTTCTCCTTCTCCTATAACAACCATGTCTATGTGGGGCGAGGCGAGAAACTCTTCCGGAAGGATAGAGGCGTGAGGGCCGCCGACAATAATTATGCAGGCAGGAAACAATTTTTTGATTATCTCCGCTGTTTTTAAGGCCGCAGAAAAAGTAATAGTATTTACAGTAATACCAACAACGCTGGGACAAAAAGCGCTTAAACTGCTCTCTAGATTTTCTAAGCCAATCCTGAGCGCTGGAGAATCCAAAACCTTAATATCAATTTCTGGGTACTCTTTCCTTGCATAAGCAGCTAAATATAACAACCCTAATGGTGGCAGCGTTGGGCCGGCTTTACTTCTGGGGTTGTCTTTGGACTGGAAAAACGGAGGATAAATTAATAAAACATTTATATTCGACATATCATTTTATTTTTTTAAAAAGCTTATGCGATGAAGCGCGCCTGAGAGACTTTACTTAACCAACGCTCCTTATCTCAATTGGCGGAGGAGCAAGGATTCGAACCCTGGAGGATCACGAGGACCCTAACGGTTTTCAAGACCGCCGCTTTCAACCACTCAGCCACTCCTCCGTTAACCAATATCATTTCTGCTATAAATATATATATTTGGCCCCGGCCTCTGGACATCTTTAAAGCCTGTAAAAGGAACGTAAAATGCGTCCAGCCGGTCGAATAAATTGTGCTTGTTATCCGCATCGATAACTTTAAAAAATTTATTGAGCGAATACGAAGTTTTCAACAGCTTTTGTATTTTCTCCGGTACCCACGTATAGATCAACGGCGATTCTAACATAATTATATAATCCAGCAAATTGGCTTTTTCTTCATTAAAAAATTTAAATTTATCTCTCTCGCTATCATATATCCACTCTTCGTATCCAACCATATTCTTTTTAATCGAATAATCTATCTTAGCATTAAAATACCTGCTGTTTTTTTCCGCCGGAGGTCTTTGGTTGTACATCTTTTTAATGGCTTCATGCGTCATAGGGAGCTGCAATTGTCCCCATAAAACGCCTGTCTGATATATAATGCTTCCCGTTTTTACATTCTTATTTATCCATTCTTCTGCTATCAGACGGACATCTTTCCTTGCCAACAGCCTGTCAAAACATATAATATTACGAATTGAAGGGAATGTAAACAAAATAGCAACTATAAAAATTGCAATATTCTTTAAAAAAGCCGGCAAACGATAAGATAATTTGCTGCCAATATACACAGTAAAAACTGCGGCTGTTATGCATAAAAACGGAATGAGCGGTATCGCATATCGCAAAAATACTTTATACCCACTCCCTGCAAAAAGGTAATAACAAAATGGATAAGAAAACAATATTATTGCCTTTCGCATATTTAATTTAAAAAGCACAACAATGCCTAATAATGCGGCTAAAAATAAGCTCCAGCCAAGCCCATGAAACAGGGAAAACTTTAAATGGTACCACCATCCTCTGCCAAGTATAAGGAGATAACCTGTCTGAAGTTCTGTCATTGCATGCATAAAGTCGAATATGAACTTAGAAAAATCAAATACCACAAACGGCGTGCCAACTAGGAATGCCGATAAGAATGCGAAAATAAAAGATAATGTCGATTTATCTAAAAACGACTTTATCATTTTGCCTTTTTTGTCGGAAATATTAAAAAAATGAACAAAAAACATAGGCATTACTAAGAAAATTCCCGCATACTTTGTAGAAGTCGCTAGCCCGGCGAACACTCCTGCTAGTATATAATCTCTTAACCGTTTTATTTTATAACTCTTTACGATAAAAAGAACCGAACACATAATTAAAAATGCCGTAGGTATATCTACGGTACCGAAATGTGAATCTCTTACATGAAGATAGGAAAGGCATAAAAACAATGAAGAAATTATTGCTGTTCTTTTATCAAACAGATGTTTTGCTATTTTGTATACAATAAATACAGTCAAGGTCCCAAGAAAAGCGACAAAAAGCCTGTCTATTAAATGGAAATTGGACGGCGTTAGCATGATTTCTGATATAAAATCCGATAATGACGCATATTTACCTAGTATTATACCGACTAAAAAATAACAACAATATATAAAAAAGAGTGTATACATATAAAAAGTCGGGTATTCAAAAAAATGAGGATTAAAATCTCCCGTGCCAAAATTTAATGCAATATGCACTACAAGCATCTCGTCTCCCCTACAGTGTATATTGGGCAGGCCAAAATTTATTCCCCAATACCTTGCTACAGCAGCGATAAGCAAAACCGCAAAAAGAGCTAAATTAACGCTATTGGATTTAATTAGATTAAACAATATTACGCATCCTTTATTATGGCCGCCAAGATACAACAAGTATTCTTTCTCATCTATGCTCTCCTGCCGATAACCCCTATAGAAAGGGGTGGATAATCAATGTGGCGGCCAAACAAAAAATCTAAAAAATGAAATATCCTTAACGGAAAAGTCACAATCCAAGAAAAGGTTTTCCCCGTGGTTTTTTGCAATAAAAACATCAAATTCGTAAGCTGTTGTGAAAAAAAACCACTTATATAGGCCTCGACTTGAATGGTTAATCCGGCTTCATCAAACATATGCTTAATTTCTGAATGGGTGTATCCGTATTTAACGTGGCCTGAACCATGAAGCTTTTTATGGTATTTATAGGGAGTTGTTAAAAACAGCCGTCCTTGCGAATTCAGCAACTTAGAAAGGGATTTTATGAATTTTTCATCTTGTTGTATATGCTCAATTACTTCGAAACAAATAATTTGATCAAATTTTCCTAGCTCGACGACCATTTTATCCAAGTCGTTGAGGTCTGCCGTAATAAAACGTATATTATTTAAGCCAATAATTTGCGCCCTCTGCTCGGCCAATTGGTTCTTATCCGCCTCGAACGACATTCCCACAGCTTCATTCCCGATTACAGAAGCATACATAGTTAAGGAGCCGTTACCGCAACCGGCATCAAAGGCGCGTAATGGACCTGGCGCTATGTAACGTTTGAGCCATTTGTATCGGTCATAAGCACATGGATCAGCATGCCATATAGTTGCAGACCAACCCATTATTCTAACCAGTGTGTTTCTCATATATCAAAAAGATGCCGCATTGTCACCTGT
Organism: Candidatus Omnitrophota bacterium; assembly: GCA_043797125.1. Taxonomy (GTDB): domain Bacteria; phylum Omnitrophota; class Gorgyraeia; order JABMRG01; family JAFGKX01; genus JAZDPX01. The sequence goes on along the minus strand of JAZDPX010000014.1, from coordinate 67,683 downwards.
GCCATAAATATAAGAGGAAATGATTCAAAACATATTTTGCATATTATATCACAAAAATAGCTGCCTAAAAATATCTATGTACGCCTTTTTAGACTCCGCAAACGCACTGCTTGCAAAGCGCCTAAAATCCACTTCCCTAAATAGAAAATTAAAAATGAGCGCTACTATCATCACATTTACAAGATATATTAACTGCATCGAGAAAAAATAGCCTGTGCCTGAAAGGTCTGTCTGTTTTATTTTTAGAAAATTTATCGTAAGCACAATGTGGAAAGTTAAAGTTGCGCCTACAATAAATAGAAATACCCTTGAAAACATTGGGGCATCTTTCTTGAAATATACCAGCACAAAATAAACTATAGCTGCCAGAATTGTATAAAACGGAAAAAGGTATGGCGCCAGTGTAATGAAGGCATTGGATTTGTTTGTCTTGACACTGCCTCCTTTTCCAGAAACCCGGATAGAATGGACCTTTCCGCCTGAAAGCACTGTTGCAATAGCGTGCATTACTTCATGAGCAAATATATAAAGCTTATCCGGTTTAAAAGCGACTGCATGAAATATAAGGTAAAATATGCAGCCGTAGAAAAAATAAAGCTGGTCCCCGGAGATATTGCTTATTCCGCTTATTTCCTCATAAAGTATAAGTCCTGCATAATAGCACGGCGGTAAAAATAAAATTACCAATATAAACTGAATTATCTTTTTAAACATTTTTAGGGATAAGCTTATCTTGGTTGCCCATATAAGGCCTTAATACCTGCGGGATAATTACAGTGCCATCTTTTTGCTGATTATTTTCTATTAGCGCAATTATAAGCCGCGCAAATGCAACCCCTGAACCGTTTAAAGTATGCACGTATTCTGCCTTTTTGCTATTTTTCCTTCTAAATTTTATATTGCCCCTTCTTGCTTGAAAATCTGTAAAATTGGAGCAGCTTGATACTTCAAGCCATTTCTTGGAACCAGCAGCCCATATTTCTATGTCGTAACATTTGCTTGCGGCAAAACTTAAATCTCCTGTTGAAAGCATAACTACGCGATAAGGCACATTAAGAAGCTGGAGCACTTCTTCCGCGTTTGCAAGCAAAGACTCAAGTTCATCCCATGAGGTTTCGGGTTTAACAAATTTTACCATTTCAACCTTGTCAAACTGATGCACGCGGCTTAAGCCTTTTGTGTCTTTACCGTATGATCCGGCTTCTCTCCTAAAACAAGGGGTATATGCTGTATAGTATATTGGAAGCTGGTCTTCTTCAAGAATATCGTTTTTATGAATGTTTGTGACAGGGACCTCTGCTGTTGGTATAAGAAATAAATCGTCATCTTTAAGGCGATACATATCTTCCTCAAATTTTGGCAACTGCCCTGTGTTTGTCATGCTGTCTCGGTTTACAAGTGCAGGCGGCCAGATTTCCTTATATCCATGTTTACTAACATGCAATTCCAGCATGAAATTAAGCAAGGCCCTTACTAACTTGGCCCCGTCACCACAAAAAAGGCTAAAACCCTTACCTGTTATCTTTGCAGAGCCTGGAAAATCCATAATTCCTAACAATTCTCCTAACTCTATGTGGTCTTTAGTGTTATAATTAAATTTTGGAAGCTCGCCCCATTCTTTAACTATTTTGTTATAAGAAGCATCCGGACCTATAGGAACGCTGGAATGGGCTAAATTTGGGATTATTAGCATTAAATCTAGCATTTTTTTATCTATTTCAACCACTTTTTGGTCTAATTCATTGATTTTTTGGGATGATGTCTTCAGCTGTGTTAATTTTGACTCAAAATCCTTCTTTTGCGCCTTTAACTTGGCTATTTCCTCCGAGGCCTTATTTTGCTCACACTTAAGCTTCTCTACTTCTGATAAAACCTTTCGCCTTTCATTATCCAGCTTTAGCATTGCATCTAAATCTACCTTAGAGCCTTTGTCTTTCAGGCCTTTCTTAACTGCTTCCGTATTTTCTCTGATAAACTTAATATCTAACATGACCTCTCCTTATCCGCCTTCCTTGCTTTTGAACTTCGGCGTAGATAACGTACGGCGGATAACCCGCCGAAGGCTATCTATTCTGAACTACAACCCACACGAAGGCGGGTTATCCTTTTAATACACACAGCGGCTTCATCCTGCATACTCGCTTGGATATACCTGCATTGTGCACCACATCCACGACTTTGTCCACATCCTTGTAAGCCATTGGTGCCTCTTCCGCGATAGTACCTTTGCCGGCTGCCATTACTACGATGCCCTTTTCTTCTAATTCTTTCTTTAGCTGGTTTACGTTGCACTTTGCTATTGCCGCAGTCCTGGATAAACAACGGCCTGCCCCATGGCAGGTTGAGCCAAATGTTTCATCCATTGCCTTTTGCGTACCAACAAGCAGATATGAACTTCTGCCCATATCCCCGGGGATAATTATAGGCTGGCCCATTTTTTTGTAGACATCAGGGATGTCTCTGCTGCCTGGCCCAAATGCCCTTGTAGCGCCTTTTCTATGCACACAAACAGTTATTTCTTTTCCATCCACATTATGCTTTTCTATCTTGGCTATGTTATGCGCAACATCATATATTAAACTCATTCCGAGATTCTGCCAGCTCTGGCTAAATAGCTTCTCAAATGTGAGCCTTACTAAATACATAAGGCACTGACGGTTATTCCACGCATAATTAGCAGCACATTTCATAGCGCCTAAATACCTCTGTCCGTCTTCTGAAGTTACAGGCGCGCAAGCTAATTGTCTATCAGGAACGCTTATGCCGTATTTTGAAAGCGTCTTTACCATGCTCCTGGAATACTCATCACATATCTGATAACCAAAACCTCGCGAGCCTGAATGTATCATAATTGTTATCTGGCTTTTCTCAAGACCAAAAATATTTGCCGCCTCTTTATCGTAAATATCAGTTACTGCCTGCACTTCTACAAAATGATTGCCTGAACCAAGCGTTCCTGATTGCGCCCTGCCTCGCTCGTATGCCCTATCTGATACAGCGTCGGGATCAGCGCCTTCCATGGCGCCTTGTTCTTCTGTATGTTCAATATCGCTTTGCGTTGCGTATCCTTTGGATAGCGCCCATTTTGCGCCTTTTAGCAAAATCTGCCTTTGCTCCTTATCAGATACTTTTATCTTTCCTTCCGAACCCACACCTGCGGGAATATTATTATATAACGCATATGTTATATCTTTTTTCTTTTTTTCGATGTCTTTTTCAAATAAATTTGTTTTAACTAAACGCAGGCCGCAATTTATGTCAAAACCAATTCCGCCAGGCGCAATTACTCCATCTCTTTCAATATCAGTTGCTGCAACACCACCAATTGCCATGCCATAACCCCAATGAATATCAGGCATGGCAAGGGAATATTTTACAATTCCGGGCAAAGTCGCTACATTGGCAACTTGCTGGAGCGCGTTATCTGACTTTATCTGCTGGATTAGTTTATCGCTTGCGTATATTACACCGTCAACGCGCATACCAACCTGGCTATTTTTGGGTATCCGCCATCGGTAATCGTCTATTTTTTCTAATGGCCCGCTATACATCAAATATTATCTCGGTCGTCAATAGCCCTTCTTTTTCTTCTATATTCAAATTATGAAAGGTCACTGCCTTTACTTCATGATTCAATTTGTATGTGCTTTTATCTATTCGCTCGCCTTTAAGCTCGCATTCTATACGTTTATCGTCTATTGCATCTATTTTAAACTCGCAAAAAAGCATGTTTTTAACATTACAGTAATAAAGCAATTCAGAAAGCCAGTCCTTCAGAAGCCCATTTCTGTCATCTGATTCTAATTCCATGGCAATGGTCTTGGTTGGCTTAACTTTGGATATATCTGTAATGTATTCGAACATACCAGTTGCTGCATTAGTGAAAAGTTCTGTTTGTGTTTTGCCCCAGACTCTAATACCAAAATCGGCAGTATGTTCTAAAAATTCATAGTTTTTCATTGCTATCAAGCGAAAAGAGATTAACGAAAAATTGCAAAGCTGTGCATATTTCCTGCTAATGAACAAGCTATGCTTATAATAAATGCTATAAATAGGGTAATGTTTCCTTTGGGGAACAAGTCCTTCATGCTGTAGAATAAAAACGGCATTGCGGGTAATATATATCTATCATAGCAATGAAAACCGCTCCATCCTCCTAGCGAGCCGGCAAATATAAAAATAACAATGCACCATAAAAGCGAAAAAAATGACAGCCTATCGCGTCTCTCCTTAAACATCCTTATGAGGAAAAAGAGGCCTGTAATGAAAAATAATATATTAAAAATTATGTACGTTTTTTTCCATAATTCAATTTTGTAAAAAGAGCTGCCGGCGACAAAAATGTTTTTAATTATGTCTGCATATGGCAGCACAAAAATTTTTGAGCTGCCATAACTCCAAGCGTGCCTGTATATATTGTAATTTATGAGCATATCACCGAATGTGTACTTGCAAAAAACCATATAAGAATAGAGTAAAAGCAGGCATAAACAAATGCCGAAAATAAGCTTTTTATACGATTTATCTTTTGCCAAGAACAGAAGGTATATTGCAAACAAAAAAACAATAACGGGCTTAACTATTATTCCAAAGGCTGCAATCAATAAGGCGCTTATGTGTTTATTTCTAAAAAATAAATACAATGACCCCAAAATAAGAGCCATCGACAAACCCTCAGTCATTACTAACGTTGTGTTCATAAGCCATGCCGGGGGCAGCAAGCAAAAAAACCTCGTTGTTGTTTTGTCCTTAAAAATCAAAAAGTAGAGATAGCACGCTAAAAAGGCGCATATTATACTAATTATAACCCCGCTTACGCCAAAGTCGATGAATTTTCCCGAAATACTCATTAGAAACGGGTAGCCAGGAAAAAGTCTGGTATCAAATTTTTTCACATCCAAAATATCAAATCTGGAAAAGGCGTTTGAAAGAGCTATATAGCCTGAGCCGTCTCTTGCAATGGTATATTGCAAAAAAGATATTTTAAATACATAAAGGCTTACGACAATAAGAAGCAGCCGTGGCAATACTGCCAGAAAAAAGACTTCAAATAATATGTTTATATTTTTAGAACGATACAGCACTATTTCCGTCCTATAACAATAATCTGACCTGCGTAATACGAAATATTAAGATCTGCTAGCCTCATAAATCTTATAACAGCATTTATTGTTTTATAAGCAGGCTTTGAATATGGCTTTATCTTAGAAGCTAAATAACATAGTTTTAGAGTTTGGATATGAGATTTTTTCTGCAAATACTCAAAGCCAATTTTTTTAAAATACATATTTATCATTTGAGGGTTAAAGTAGTACAAATGCATTGACTCTATGAACCACCATTTGCTTTTGAAAATTTTGGCTAAAATAGAGTTGATATCTGGCGTATTAATAAATATGTAACCGCCTTTTTTAAGCCATCTATGGGCCTTTGAAAGCACTAGATAGGGATCTAATAGGTGTTCTAATGAATCCCACATTGTAATAACGTCAAAATAATCAGGTTCTAAATCTACCTTTTCTGCTGTTTCGCCTATTACATTAATTTTTAACCTTTCCCTTGCAAAATCTGCAAAAAATTTGTTTAATTCTATTCCTTTCGCATCCCAGCCTTTTGCCGCGGCAGCGGAAAGCAAAAAACCTGCTCCGCAACCAATATCTAGCATTCTGCCGCCCGGACAAAAACTCTCAATATATTTTATTACGTTACGGAAGACTTGAGTTCTCTCTTGTTGCTGCTTAATATAATCAATATCCCGACCCTCAGAATAAAATTTAAGCAATAGGTCAGATTTAAGCCGGGGATTGGTAAAAATTAGACTACAATTTTTACATTTTACTATATTTTCCGTTTTAAAGCTTGCCGAGGTAGGATAAAACATTTCTTCGCAATATGGCTTATTAAACCTGCCTTTGTATATCGTCTTATTGTTTTTGGAATTGCAAAAATTGCAGCTTATATCTTCCAGTTCTCTTTGTGCCATATTTAAAATCAATACCTAAGCCCTGAAAACAACCGTTCTAAAAATAGCTTTTAGAACTTTAAAAGTATCTCTTGCGATTCTTATTTTTGACTCTCCCAACGCTCTCTTCTTATAGCTAATCGGAAGCTCTATTATTCTATATCTTTTCTTTTTAGCCATTATGGCTATTTCGGCTTCATAACCAAAATTATCAATTTTTAAATCAATATCGCGCATCACCTGTGATTTCCACGCTTTCATGCCCGCAAAAACATCAGTATAGCGTTTAAAACATAAACATGAAATCAAAACAGAAGTGACCAAACTCGCCATTCTCTTAATCGGCGAAACAGAATCTCTTTCTATTGTCTTAGGATTTAGATATCTTGAGCCAAAAACAATATCTGAGCTGCCTTTTGATATGGGCTCGATCAAGTCAGGTATCTCCTCAGGAAGAAACTGCAGGTCAGCGTCTATCTGAACTGTTATGGGCCTCGATATATATTTAACGCCTTCTTTCACAGCAGCGCCTTTGCCTTTATTTTCAGATGTCTTTATTATTTTTACGGCAGGCAGGTTTAGGCCTTCAACTACAGAAATAGTTTGATCCGTACTTCCATCATCGACCACTACTATTTCGGCTCCGGGAACCGCATCAAGGGTTCTTTTTATGGCCTTTGCGATCATTTCTTCTTCATTATACGTTGGGATTAAAACACTTAAAAGTGTATAATTATTCATCTTTTACTATCGCGCCGAGGTCTTCCATGACAAATGGCTTGCGAAGGAATACGTCCGCGCCTATATCCTGCGCAACCTCATCGTTGGCAAGGTCATAGCCGGATATAAGGATTTTTTTAGCTTGCGGGTTTTTCTCCGCTATTACCTCTGCCAAATCAGCTCCGGAAAAGCACGGCATGCTGTAATCAAAGATTATATATTCGTATTTGTTGTTTTGGAGGAGGCTTTGCGCCTCTTTTCCGTCGGAAACTACATCTACAATAAAGTTTTGTTTTACAAAATAGTCCTTTAGGAGTTCACAACAGGCCTTTTCGTCATCAACTACAAGAATCCTTTTTCTGCTCATGGCAGCGCCCTCCTTTTAATACTTACATACAATATTATAATACAACAAGGCCGCTCTTTGAGCAAGATTAATATAAAAAAGAAAGCACCCTCGAATTTGTATTTTTACAAACCGGGGGTGCTGTTTTGTTATAAAATAACCCTATTCTAAATCATCCTCTGTTTTTTCTATTGTGCCTTCTTGGGCATCTTCCGTCATGTCTTCCATAGCGCCCATGTCTTCTTCAGTTTCTTCGTCGTCATATATGTAATCATAATCGACTGCGCTTAATCCCTGCTCTGTTTTTGTAACAATAACTTCGACCTTATCCCCGACTTCCAAATAAGAATCTTCCAAAAATTCCGGCGTGGTTAATATCTTTGTTGCGTCAACCATTATATAGCTTGAGTCTGCGGCAATTTCGCCGATCGTTCCTTTCACTACTTCCTGCGCCGCAGCTTCCTGTGTAACAGCTTCCTGTGCAGCGACTTCCTCATCCTGCGCCATGCTTGCGCCTGCCAAAATAAGGCTAGAAACGCAAATTAATAAAACAACTAAAAAATTCCTTAACATGTTTTCCTCCCTGCCTGCCGGTAGGCAAGCCTGTCTCTCGCCGCAAGGCGGACCTGTCTCGCCCGCAGGCGGACTTTTAGTTATTGCTCGTCATAATTAATATCGTCGCCATAATCTTCTAAAGGCTCTGTAGCTTCTTCCAGTTGAACAGGGCTAAGCGAGACTATCTTTAATTCTTCATCGCAGCCTGTGCAATATAGCGTGTCACCGACTTCCAAATCTTCATCTAATTCTAAAGTTTCGCCGCATAAAGGGCATTTGCTCAGCTTTTCTTCCATTTTACCTCCTGTGTTTATAAAATATGAGTTCATGCCCCTCCAATGCTTCTATTCGTCGCATTGTTCGGGACAAAGTTTGCTTTGCAAACTTTGGTACCCCGCGCAGGACTCGAACCTGCCACTCACGCCTTAAAAGGGCGTTACTCTACCAGATGAGTTAGCGGGGCACATATTTTTATACTTCTAGCAATTCTTGTTCTTTGTGCTTAAGAATTTCATCTACCTGCTTGATATATTTATCAGTCAATTCTTGCAGTTCTTTCTCTGTATTAAACCTATCATCCTCAGTTGCCTTTGCGTCTTTTTCAAGCTGCCTTACGTGATTAATAGCGTCTCTTCTTACGGTCCTTATCGAAACCCTGCCGTCTTCCGCCATTTTCTTGGTAACTTTAATAAACTCCTGCCTTCTTTCTTCTGAAAGGGCGGGTATGCTGATGCGGATAACTTTTCCGTCGTTTGACGGCATAATACCCAGCGGGCTTTCGGAAATGGCCTTTTCAACAGCTTTGATGCATGATTGGTCCCATGGGTGTATAATTATGAGTTTCACGTCAGGAACAGAAATCGTGGCCAGTTGCTTAAGAGGCGTAGCTACCCCGTAATAATCAACGTGTATACCCTCTACCAGGGTTGAAGATGCCCTGCCTGTCCTTATAGTACCAAATTCGCGCTTTGCTGCAAAAAGCGCCTTTTCCATTTTTTCTCTCGCGTCTTTAATAACCTCTTGCACAGGAGTCATGTTATTGCCTCCCTCTTATAGTAGTGCCTATGTTATGGCCCAGTATTACTTTTTTTATGTTTCCTTTTTGAAATAGATTAAATACAATAACAGGTAAATTATTTTCCATGCACAGGCTTATGGCTGTGGAATCCATGACCTTAAGCCTTTTTTTAAGCGCGTCGATATAAGTGAGCTGTTTAAATCTCTTTGCGCCTTTGTCCTTCATCGGGTCTTTCGAATAAACTCCGTCGACCTTGGTTGCTTTTAATATTACATCAGCGCCTATTTCAGCGCCTCTTAGCGCGGCAGTTGTATCTGTGGTAAAATAAGGATTTCCAGTGCCGCACACAAAGATGACCACCCTGTTTTTTTCTAAGTGCCTTATGGCCCTGCGCCTTATATAAGGCTCTGCCAACTGCCTCATGTCTATGGCAGTCTGTATCCTGGTAAATACCCCTGCTTTTTCTAATGAATCCTGCAAAGCCATTCCGTTTATTACGGTCGCGAGCATCCCCATGTAATCTGCGGTCGAGCGGTCCATTCCTCCTATGGATGCTTTCTCGCCTCTAAAAATATTGCCGCCGCCGATTACTACGGCTATCTGGACTTTTAAGCTGTGGACCTCTTTTATTTGCTGGGCGATGGCATTTGTTACATCGGTATCAATGCCATACCCTTTTTTACCTTGAAGCGCTTCGCCGCTAAGTTTAAGGACTACGCGTTTATAGGCGGGTTTGTTCAAATCTGTTCTCCTGCCTGATACCTGGTAAATCTGCGCACTATTATATTCTCGCCTGTCTTGGCTATTACTTCGGTAAGCAGGGCCTTAATATTTTTAGAAGGGTCTTTAATAAACGGCTGCTCCAGCAGGCAGGCCTGAGAGTAAAACTTTTCAATGCCGCCTTCTATAATCTTGTCCATTGCTTTTTGAGGCTTGTTTTTATGCTGCTCTTTGATTATTTCTTTTTCTTTTTCCAAAACATCGGCAGGCACTTCTTCTCTGCTTATATATACGGGGTAAGATGCGGCAACCTGCATTGTCAGGTCTTTGACAAAATTTTTAAATACATCGTTTCTGGCGACAAAATCTGTCTCGCAATTGACCTCCACCAAAACCCCAATTTTGTTATTTGTATGTATATAAGAGGCAATTACTCCCTCTTTTGCCGTGCGCGATGCCTTTTTAGCCGCTAATGCTACGCCCTTTTTACGAAGGATTTCAACAGCCTTAACTTCATCGCCGCCAGCTTCAGCCAGCGCTATTTTACAATCCATCATACCTGCCGATGTCTTTTCTCTTAAGTCCTTGATTTTATCTAAATCGCTTGCCATGTATACTCCGCTATTTTGATTTACCCGCAGTTTCATCTTCTCTTTCTGCCTTTTCTAATTTTTTTAGTTTTTCTCCCTCAACAAATTTCTTTTTGCCTTCCTGGGCGCTGTCAGCAATAAGCGTGGTTACAAGTTTTATTGACCTTATCGCATCGTCGTTGCCCGGTATGGGGTAATCTATCATATCAGGATCGCAATCCGTATCAATAAGGGCGATTATAGGAATGCCCAGCTTGTCAGCTTCCCTTACCGCAGTGGTTTCTCTCTTTGGGTCTATAACAAAAACCGCTCCGGGAAGCTTGTCCATATCAGCTATGCCGCCTAAATTTTTCTCAAGCTTCTGCAATTCCTTGCTAAGCATCATGGCCTCTTTTTTGGTGATAGCTTCAAAAGAACCGTCTTGTTTCTGCTGCCTAAGTTTTTTCATCCTCGCGATTCTTTTTGCTATTGTTGAAAAATTAGTTAGCGCGCCTCCCAGCCATCTCTCGCTTACATAAAACATTTCGCAGCGCTTGGCCTCTTCTATTATTATATCTTTGGCCTGCCTTTTTGTGCCTACAAAAAGTACGCACCCTCCCTTAGCGACAAGCTCTGTTACGAATTTGCATGCCTTTTGCAGGCTCTGAGCTGTCTTTTCAAGGTCTATTATGTAAATCTTGTTTCTATGGCCGAAAATAAACGGGGCCATTTTTGGATTCCACCTCTTCGCCTGATGGCCGAAATGGACTCCTGCCTCAAGTAACTGTTTAATAAGCGTTGTAGTCAAATGTGTTCCTCCAATCCGTCCTCGCGCTTTGCTCGGTTCCGTTATCAAAATTCATGCGGATTGTCCCGAGCGAAGCGAGGGACTTTCGTGTGATATTACACTATGTATTATTGTTGATACAGCTATATTTAACGAGAAATTATACCATAAAAGTCAGTATTTGCAAGGGGAAAAACCATAAAATCACATATTTTTGAATTGCATGTCGTAAAGCAGCTTATACAGCCCCTTATGCCCTATAAGCTCTTCGTGCGTGCCGCTGTCAACAATCATGCCTTTATCCAGAACCATGATTTTGGCCGCGTGTTTTATGGTTGAAAGCCTGTGGGCCACGACAAACACGGTCCTTCCGCTCATTAATTTATCGATGGCGTCCTGGACTAAAATCTCGGACTGCGTATCAAGCTGGGACGTGGCTTCGTCGAAGATAAGGATAGGAGGATTCTTAAGCACTGCCCTTGCAATTGCCAACCTTTGCTTTTCTCCGCCTGAAATCTTAAAACCGCGCTCACCTATCATAGTATCGTATTCCTGGGGCATCTTCATAATAAAATCATGCGCATTGGCGGTTTTGGCGGCAGCAACTACCTTATCTTGATCTATTGTTTTGTTGCCGTAGGCTATGTTGCTGTAGACGGTATCGTTAAACAATATTGTATCTTGGGTAACTAAGCCTATTTGGTCTCTTAACGATTTCAGGGTAACGCTTTTAAGGTTTGACCCGCCTATCAGGATAGAGCCTTTTTGCGGGTCATAAAAACGCGGTATCAGGTTAACGAGCGTGGTCTTGCCCGAGCCGCTCGGGCCCACCAAGGCAACTATCTGCCCGGATTTAACTTCAAGGTTTATATCCTTTAATGTTGGTTTTTCCTCGTATGAGAAGTTGACGTCCTTAAATTCTATTCTTTCCCATGCCTTTGGCAGCTCTTGGGCGTTCTCTGTTTCTGCTATATCCTGCTTTGTGTCCAACAATTCAAAAATCCTGGCTGCGGCAGCAAGGGCATTCTGATTTACGCTATGAACCCTGCTTAACCTGTTTAAAGGCTTGGCCAATGACGCAAGCAATAAAACAAAAGCAATCAAAACCTCGACCCTCATCGTGTTGGCAATTATTTCCTTGCCGCCAAACCAAATAATAACCAATCCGCACGCTGTAAGAGCAAGCTCTGAAATGGGGCTTATTGCCAGAATCCTCTTGTTGGATTTCATCGTAGCCTTCTTAAACGCAAAGCTTTTGTTTTTAAACCTGCCATGTTCGTATGGCTCCATTGAAAAAGCCTTGACTATCCTAATGCCGGATATTGTCTCGTATAATGAATTGTTTATTTCAGCCATCGCCTCCTGGGCGAGCTTGCTAATCTGCTTAAGGCGTTTCCCTATTCTTATAACAGGCCCGATAATTAATGGGGGCAATAAAAGCGACATAGAAACCCAGCCTAAGGGTATGTTAAAAGCCCTGGCGGTGACTATCAATGTTATCACAGAAAACACAAGGAGCGCGCCATGCGATATAAGATCAGTAAGCCCCTCTGAAACAGCGTCCTGCACGACGGTGCTGTCATATGTTATACGCGAGACAAGGGTGCCTGTTTTAGAAGAACTGTAAAATTGCATGGACAGGCTTAATAGCTTCTCGTATATGTGGTCTCTTATATCTTTTACAATGCGCTGGGAGGTTTCCCTCATAAGATATTGCTGGAAATACGTGAATATTAATTTTAAAATAAATATTATGAAATAAAAAATCATAAAATTATTAAGCAGCGTTATCCTGGGCATGGTATTTATTTTTTCCAATAACGTGTAAAAAAAAGGCGGCATGCTGGTATTGGCCAATACGATATTCTCGCCTATCAGGACTTTGCCTAATAATGGTATAAGCGCGACTATTGATATGGGCTGGAATACCTGGGCCAGGATGCTGAACACAAAAGCCGACAAAAGCACCAACGTGTGCGGCCTCGTGTATTTTATGAGCCTGATATAGTCTTTCATTCGGGGTTTATGGGGACATTTCTCACGCTTGGGTGAGAACCGTCCCCTATGTTTTCAAGGCAGTTATTTTATCATGTATGCCCTTCATTGTCGAGTAAAAAGCCTGGCGCTAAGAGCGAGGGGTAACTCCACACCAGAATACCTTGACCCGATACCGCTAAAATGCTATAATACGTTTTTTAAGGATTAAAGATGAATAAGCTAAAAGTAGCGGTTATAGGCGCCGGCAAGTTGGGCTCTTTGCATGCGAAAATCTATTCGCAGCTTAAAGATGTCCATTTGGCAGGGGTATGCGATATTAACAAAAAAACTGCCATGCAGGTAGCTGCTGAATATAACACCGCTTACTATACTGATTATAAAGACCTGCTGGGGGCTGTTGATGCTGCCAGCATCGCTACGCCCACCTCTTTGCATTATAAAATATCGAAAGATTTTCTTAACGCAAACACACACCTTCTTATAGAAAAACCTATCACCACATCCGTAGAAGAAGCGGATTCTCTTCTATCGGTGGCGGCCAAAAACAACCTGGTCCTCTCTGTCGGGCATATTGAAAGATTTAATTCCGCGATAGAGGCCTTCCAAAAGTTAAAAGGCGATATAAAATTTATAGAATGCGACAGGCTCGGGCCTTTCACCCCGAGGGTAGCTGATGTCGGCGTAGTCCTGGACTTGATGATTCACGACATTGACATTATATTAGGTCTGATAAAAGAAAAGGTTGTCAGCATTGATGCGGTCGGCGTAAGCATTTTAACAAAACACGAAGACATAGCAAACGCCAGGATTAAGTTTGCAAACGGCGCAACATGCAACATCACTGCAAGCCGCGTAAGCACGAACCCTCTTAGAAAAATAAGAATCTTCCAGCCCGGAGCGTACATTTCAATAAATTATATAAAACAGGAAGCTGTTCTATATAGAAAATTCGGCAAGTTGATCATCCCGCGTAAAATAAACATCAAAAAACAACAGCCGCTAAACAAAGAGCTTAGTTCTTTTATCGAGTGCATCAGGTTAGGCAAAAAGCCTCTTGTTTCCGGAGAAGAGGGCCGGGATGCATTAAAGATCGCCCTGGAAATAATCGATAAAATCCACTCCCAACCTCATGCCTAAAAAAATTCTACTAATAGCGGGTGAGGCATCCGGCGACCATCATGCCGCCTCGTTGGTAGAATCAATAAAAAAAATCGATAAAGATATAACATTTTTTGGCATCGGCGGCGTGGACATGCAAAATGCCGGCATCAACATAATCTATAACATGTCGGGCTTGGCTGTAATAGGCCCGGTAGATGTCATAAGGCATTATAAAAAGATAAGGGCCATGTATTATGGCTTATGCAATTATATAAAACAGCACAAGCCCGATTACGCCATACTCATAGACTGCCCCGGCTTTAACCTGAAAATCGCAAAAGTCCTAAAATCGCTTTCAATACCAATAATATATTACATAAGCCCTCAAATATGGGCATGGGGGCCAGGGCGTATAAAAAAGATAAGGCGCCTAATAAATAAGATGGTTGTCTTTTTTGACTTTGAGGAATCTCTATACAGGAAGGAAGGTGTGGATGTAAGTTTTGTCGGCCATCCCCTGCTTGATGATGCAAAACCCACCCAGGAAAAATACAGCCTTTTCGTCAAATACGGGCTTTCCCCCGAAAAAATAACAATAGGAATTCTGCCCGGCTCAAGAAACTACGAGGCGGTAAGGATCCTTCCTATTATGGTTAAATCCGCTAAGCTAATACAAAAAAAATTAGGGGACAATAATGTGCAGTTTCTGCTTCCTCTCGCAAAAACCCTCAAGCCCAACCTTATCGATGATATATTAAAAAATTTAAACTTTAAAGCTCACATTATACGCGGGGATACTTACAATGTTATAAGTATGTGCAAAGCCGCTATGGTGGCTTCCGGAACCGCAACCCTAGAAACAGCTCTTTTGGGCGTGCCCATGGCAATTGTGTATAAAGTAGGGTTACTGACATATTGCATTACAAGGTCTATAATAAAAATTCCGTATATAGGCCTGGTAAATGTTGTGGCTAATAAAATGATTGTTCCCGAATTCCTTCAATATAAAGCAACGCCGGGGGCAATAGCAGATCGCATAGTAAAATTGGTTCAGGATGAAAGTTTATGGCAAGAGCAAAAAAGAGAACTTCTTGAATTGAAAAATAGATTAGGTTCGCCCGGGGCCTCTGCCAGGGCCGCAAAGGAAGTTGTTGCTTTCCTAAAAACAACCGTAGCGGAGCCTTAAGGCTCCGCTACGGTTGTGGATAAATACTCGTCTACAAAACAGGTAAATACTTTTTTATCTCGTGAGAAGTAACCTGTATCCTATCCTCTTCCCACTCTTTAATCTTGTTATATAAAAACCTTGAGTGTATATGTTCTCCAAGGGCATCCTTCACCAGCTTGCTTCTCTCAGTTTCTTTAATTGCCTCAAATAAATTAACCGGCAAAGATTTAAGGCCCCTTGCTTCTCTTTCAGGCATTTCCATTTTGTATATGTTGGGCTCGATAGGATCGGGCAACTTATATTTTTTCTCGATGCCCTCTAATCCGGCTGCCAGCATAACGGCAAATGCCAGATAAGGATTACACGCGGGGTCAGGGCAGCGCAATTCCGCGCGCATGGCCTGGCGGTTGCCGGGCCTATATACCGGAATCCTGATAAGCGTAGTCCTGTTTTTTTGCGCCCATGATATGTAAACAGGCGCCTCGTAACCGGGCACAAGCCTCTTATACGAGTTTACCCATTGGGCTGTTATCGCGCATATTTCACGCGCGTGTTTTAACTGCCCGGCTATAAATTGTTTTGCAACTGTAGACAGATAATATTTATCGCTTTTTGAGAAAAAGGCGTTGCTTTTTCCTCTAAACAAGGACTGGTGCGTGTGCATGCCGGAGCCGTTTTCTCCGAAAATAGGCTTGGGCATGAAACTCGCGTAAACCCCGTGCTGCTGCGCCACTTCTTTTATAACAAGCTTAAAGGTCATTATCTTATCCGCCATTTCAAGGGCCTCGCAATACCTTGGGTCTATCTCGTGCTGGCTCGGTGCCACTTCATGATGCGCTGTCTCAATCTGAATCCCGACCTGTTTTAACACATCTATGGTCTTTTTCCTGAGCTTATTAGCAAGGTCGTTGGGTATAACATCAAAATAGTGGCCTTCGTCTAATAATTCCGGGCTGGTATGCCTTTTAAAATAAAAATACTCGACTTCGGCTCCGATATAAAAGGTGAATCCCATTTTCCTGGCCCGCTCAATATTTCTTTTCAACGCGTAGCGAGGGTCGCCTGTATAGGGGCTGCCGTCAGGGTTTAATATATCGCAAAACATTCTGCCTACAGCGCCGTCCTCACCCTCCCACGGCAGTATCTGAAATGTTGAAGGATCAGGTTTTGCCAGTATGTCGCTTTCTTCAGCCTCCGCGAATCCGGCAACCGAAGAGCCGTCAAAACCCTTATTATGATCCAGCACATCGGCTAATTCATCGTTTGTTATGGTGCAGCATTTAAGATTGCCCAAAATATCCGTAAACCAAAGGTGTATGTTCTTGATTTTTTTATCCTTAACGATTCTCGCAACATCTTTTTTCGTCAATTTTTTTTTCATAATTAACCCCTATATTTTAGCTGTGACAGGCAGACATCTTTTAAATCTGTTTGCCTCTATTCTGTTCTCTACCTTACAAATAAAATCCTCGTCAAACCCGGCGCCTGATAATCGTTTCCTCGAATATTTTTTATCAATCATATAAAAAAGGAGTTTATCAACTTCCTTATAAGTAAATCCCAGCTCCTCTTCATCGCTCTGGCCTTGCCACAAACCAGCGCTCGGAGTTTTTTCTATTATAGAAGACGGCATCCCTAAATACGTGGATAATTGCCGAACTTGAGTTTTATAAAGACAGCCAATAGGGTTTATAGCGCACGCTGTGTCACCATGTATTGTCCCGTATCCGAGCAAAATTTCGCTTTTGTTGCTGGTGCCGACTACCAGGGCATTGAATTCGCTTGATTGATCATAGAGAATGGACATCCTCTCCCTGGCCATTTTGTTGCCACGCCTCATTCTGTCATTGGAGCCTATCTTTTTGAAGTACGCCTCGACCATATCTGTTATTTCAATGTATTTTGATTTTATGCCTAATTTTTTACACATACACTTCGCATCAGCGATATCGGCCTCTGGGCTTGTCTTGTAAGGCATTATTACGCCTAAAACATTTTTCGGGCCTAACGCCTTTTCTGTCAAATACGCAACGCATGATGAATCTAATCCCCCCGACAAGCCTAAGACAACCCTCTTAAAGCCCTTCTTGCGCACTTCTTCCTTTATGAAGTCCGTAAGCTTTTCTGTTATCTTCTTTGCGTCTATCTCTAGTTCTTTCATCTTATTTCTTTACCATAGACCATCGACCATTGACTACCTTACACCGCTATCACGCAAATCCCTGCCGCGTCGGCTTCTTTTATCATTTTATCCTTATCAATAACCAGGGTCTTCTGCGCCTCTATTGCCAGGACAGCTGCGCCTGAGGCTTTCATGGATTTTATCGTTGTAAGCCCGACGGTTGGGACATCAAATCTATTATCGTGGTTATCCCTTGCGACCTTCACTACAACAAAATTATTGCTTAGCTGTTTTGATCTGATTATTGCCTGGTCAGTGCCTTCTATTGCCTCAACCGCTACTACCGCCTTATCTTTTATAATGACTGTCTGGCCTATGTCCAAACCGGATGCGGCCTTTGCTATTTTAAATCCGAAATCGATATCGCTTTTTTCCTCTTTTGTCGGTTTTCTTGCAGTATAAATGCCTTTTTCCGCAAGTATGCCTTTTAAAAATTCTGTTGAATCTAAAAGCTGTATACCGTCTTTTTTCAGCCTGTCTGCTATGACCCGCAATATGCTGTTGTCTCTTTTGTCTATTACCCTTGCCAAAACTTCCCTGGCTACCTCATCCATTCTAAATCCTTGTTTAAAAATAGAAAATTTATTAATCTTGCCTGCCATAATAGCATATTTTACGCCTTCATTTTTCAGTATTTCAATAAGCTTCTTGCCTTGCCCTAGTTCGACAGAATACACCTTATCTGTATATTTAGAAAAATCTGTGTCCGCTTCTCCGTTAATACTGATAACCACAACCGATACGTTATGTTCTCTTGCGCCCTGGCACAAAAGAATCGGGAATTTTCCTGCTCCTGCCACCAGTCCTATTTTATTAATATCCTTATTCATGGCTAATCTACCAACGAAAACATTAAATCCGCCTCGCATACCAATTGCCCGTCGACAAAAGCCTTCCCGTGCACCTGCCCCACCTTCGTCCTAAACCTCGTAACCTCTATTTCAAGCCGTAGTTTATCGCCTGGCTTAACCACTCTTCGGAATTTAGCGCTGTTAATAGACATAAAATAAGCAAGCTTGCCTTTATTCTCTGGTTTGCTCAACATAAGCGCCCCGCCGACTTGCGCTAACGCTTCCACTATCAAAACTCCCGGCATTACAGGCCTGCCCGGAAAATGCCCGCGAAAGTAATACTCCGAATCATCAACATGCTTTACCCCGACCGCTGTCAGTTCACCGAGTTCTATTATTTCATCTATTAAAAGAAACGGCTCGCGATGAGGAAGAACTCCCTTTATAGCCTCTTTGTCCATTAGCGGCTTTTCTCCGGAGGCCGCAGTGCGGTTAGTTTTAGTATTTCCATTATCGATATATCTTGATTTTACAGCCTGCGCAATTTTCAAATTAAGCGAATGGCCGCTTTTTATCGCTATTATATGCGCCTTTAGAAAATAACCTGTAAGAAACAGGTCCCCTATCAAATCCATGACCTTGTGGCGTAAAAATTCATCTTTAAACCTCAAATCAGCCGTAGTCCTGCCGTCGCTATCAATTATTATCGTGTTTTTAGGCGAAGCGCCTTTGCCTAACCCAAGTCGGGTGAGCGAGTCTATCTCTTCCTTTAAACAGAATGTCCTGCTCGGAGCAATCTCTTTTTCAAAAATTTCCGGAATTATTCTAAAATGATTATATTGAGGTTCTATGCCGGCATGGCTGTAATCTAAAATATATGATACGCTGAAATGGTCGCTGGGTAGAACTACTACGCAACTGTCTTTTTCATCAACCCATAGCGGGTCTTTTATCAGAAGTTCTTTTCGGGGCGCATCCTGTTCCATGAGGCCTGCTGTTTTAATAACCTCCACGATTTTTGCCGCGCTGCCGTCTAAACCTGGGGCCTCCGGACCATCCATTTCCACGAGTATGTTATCTATCCCAAGCCCGCAAAAAACAGCCATAAGGTGTTCTATGGTGTGCGCCTGCGCTTTATCTTTGCCAATAGACGTTCTGCGTACCCTCAATTGCGCGTCCAAAAGGTGCGCCAGGGTCGCAGGCATAAGGGGGCTGTCGGGCAAATCAGTTCTTAGGAAATTTATACTGCTGTTTGGCAGGGCTGGTTTAAAGGTAATATTAACCTGCTCGCCTGTATGTATTCCTGTACCCTTTAAACTAACTTCCTTCTTTAAGGTCTTCTGTTTCTGCATCTTCGGGGAAAAGCTTTTTCTTTATCTTTCTTATTGTGGCAAAAAGTTCGGGCAGTTTATTTATGCATGCAAAAATCTTTTTCTGTTCGGCTATAGGGTTGGCCGGAGAACCCAAGAGAATAGTATTTGACCCAAAAGACTTGGTCACTCCGCACTGCGCCCCGACAATTACATTATCGCCCAATTCTATATGCCCGACTAAACCTGCCTGGCCTGCTAATATAGTATTTTTACCCACGCTGCTGCTGCCCGATATGCCTGCCTGCGCGATTATAATGGAGTTGGACCCTATTTTCACATTATGAGCAATTTGCACAAGGTTGTCTATCTTTGTCCCCTTGCCGATAACTGTCTGGCCGAATCTTGCCCTATCTATTGTTGTATTTGCGCCTATTTCAACATCGTCTTCAATAACCACAATACCGACCTGCGGAATTTTGTGGTGCGTACCGTCAACTTCAATATACCCGAAACCATCGCAGCCTATTACGCTGCCTGCGTGTATTACAACATTGCTGCCTATCTTTGTGCCTTCCATTATCGTAACGTTGGGATAAATAATCGTGTCTTTATCTATTTTTACGCCTGCGCCTATATAGCAATTTGAATATATAATTACCCCGTCGGCTATTTCCGCGGCGTCTTCAACAACAGAATAAGCCCCGACTGAAGCGTTTCCGGAAACTCTGGCATTTTTATTTATCGCAGCTTTTACGTCTATCCCTTTTGGGTGGCGCGGCTGGCTGGGCCTAAACATCGAAATTACCTTGGTAAATGCCAAAGATGGATTTTCTGTCTGCAGTACTGTCTTGGAAGGAAACCTTGCATCCTTTGACGCTATAATTGCCGAAGCCTTTGTCTTTTCCGCAAAGGGTTTATATTTTGGGTGGGCCAAGAAGGTAATGTCGCCTTCTTGCGCTTCTTTTATGTCAGATATCCCTGTAATAACAATATCTTCTTTGCCGATAATCTTCGCATTTACAGCCGAGGCAATTTCCCTTAGCGTTTTCTTCATATGTTGAGTGTGTGTTATTTTTTATACTTTGCATTTAGCGCGTCTAATATAGCCTGGGTCAGGTCGTCTTTTTCGTCGCTGTAGATAAGGACCCTGCTGTTAAGCACCATTGTATAGCTGTTTTTCTTGGCATATTCTTCAACCACGGCGCTTATCTCTTTTAGGATATCTCGCATCATATCGTCTCTTTTTTGGCCTAAATCAAGTTTAGTCTCGTTATCATATTCCTGAAGTTCTCTTAGTTTTTTGTCTATCTCCAGTTGCTTCTTTTCCTTAGCATCGTCGCTTGATATATCAAGCTCGTCCTTTATGTTTCTTATATCCTTGACTATTGTTTCTCTCTTGTCTTTTCTTTTATCGGTTTCGGTCTTAAGGACCTTATCCTGATCTTTGGTCTTATTATACTCATCAAATACAGCTATTGTATCCACATATCCTATCTTAATCTCTGCTAAGGCAATATTCGGCATAATAAGCGCTACGACAACAGTTATCAGTAATAAAATCTTTATCTTCATCTTTTCTCCATTTTTCACTTTATCCTTTAACCTTTTTGTTTCTAGAACCCTCTGGTCATGCTAAAGTGGAACCTTCCGGTTTTCTTGTCGTCGGGATGCGCTTTATTTAGCGGATAGCCATAATCAACCTTCACCGGGCCTATCGGCGTATTCACCCTAATGCCTACACCAACTCCGGATTTAAAATCCCCTGTTCCAATATCATCGCTCTCCGGCCATACATTACCCACGTCATAAAATGTCGCTACCTTAAAATTTTTAAACAGGGTGTAAGTAAGTTCCGCATTTCCTACAAGCATAGACTCTCCGCCTATAGGATCGTTTGTATTAACGTCCCTGGGGCCTATGGATCTTTCCTTATACCCCCTTACTGTATTTGCGCCGCCGGCAAAAAAGCGCTCATATATAGGCACTGTAACAGTATCATCATATTCATCAGCCCATCCAAGGCGCCCCATTAGTTCAAGCACCAGTTTTTTCTCTAAAAAATTAAAATAGGCGCTAACCAGCGGGGTTGCCTTATAGAAATCTTTGTCCCCTCCTAAAAAACCGCCGCCATCGGTAAATGTTGATGTAACCAAGTACCCGCTTGCGGGATTAAACTTATTATCTCTTGTGTCCCTGGTCAGTGTAAGCCCTAAACTGCTTATCGTGTTTTCCCCTTCTTCATCCTTAAGCGCGCTTGACGCGTTTGTCGGGATATCCGATATTTCTACTTTTTCCAACGTATATTTAAGATCCGCCCTGTCGTAATCTGTAAACTCTTTACCAAGCCTCAAGGCCCCGCCAAGATGCTGTTCGTCATATCCGTAGCCAAGAGAAGACTTCCTGTCCGTTTCCCGGTTAAAAAGGTCGAAGCCGAAAGAAAGCGGGTAGTCAAATATCCAAGGCTCGGTAAAACTTAATTCATAATTTCTCCTGATAGAGCCGAACGTGCCTGTTAAAACCAGATCCTGCCCTGCGCCGGTAAAGGTCTTGAAATTCGTAATGTCAAAATTCTTTTGCGTAATCTGCACAAAACCAATGGCCCTGTCTATTGAGCTATATCCGCCGCCAAAACTAAATTCCCCTGTCTTTGCCTCTTTTACGGTAACTGATAAATCTTTTTTATCGGCAATGGCTGTAGGCTCGGTATCAAAAAACACTTCTTCGAAAAATCCCAAATTATAAAGCCTCTCTTTAGAGCGTTGCAGCTTCTTGCCCTCGTATTTGTCTCCGGGGTAAAGCCGCAGTTCTCTTCTTATGACTTTATCTTTTGTCTTGGTGTTGCCGCTTATCCTGACTTTATCTACGTATACGATTTCGCCTTCCGCTATATCGTAGGCTATATCAATGGATTGAGTGTTTTTGTCAAACAGCGTATCCGGCGTAACCTTGCAATTCATATACCCTTTGTCATAATATAAAGTTTGAATTTTTATTACATCCGTCCTTAGCTGCTGCGGGTTATAGGGCGCGCCCTTCAACATGCCCGTCTCCTTAATAATTTGCTCGTTGTTAAAAATTCTATTTCCCTTAAGCGAGATCTGCCCTACGGTATATTTTGCGCCTTCGTTTACGTTTATGGCGATGAACACCGCCTTTGCCTCTTTGTTATATTCTATTTCTTTGGTTAGCTCTGCGTCTATGAAACCCTTGCCCCGATAAAACTCCTTAATATTTTCAAGGTCCTGGTCCAAAGTGCTTTCATCAAGTATGCCTGACCTAAACCAGCCTGACGTCTTTGTTGTCATGCCCTTGGAGAGCTCTCCTTCTTTAAAAGAGGAGTTGCCCTTAAATTCTATTTTCTTTATCCTATATTCTATCTTCTCGTCCACTATTATATGCACGGTGGCCTTGTTATTATCGCTGGTCTCCAGCTTGTAATCGAGTTCGGCGAGAGGAAAACCCTTTTTGTGATAATACGCCTTTAGTTTCTTTAAATCCGCGCTTATAACCCTTTTGCTAAAGACATCGTCTACCTTTGTCTCCATTTCCTTTAAAAGGTGCACTTCCCTGATAGAGTTATTGCCTTCAAAAATTATTTTTTCTATAACCGCCTTTTCAACAACCGTGAAGATAACCCTGACTCCGCCATCGTAGTCTTCCAAATCAACGCTTACATCCGTAAAAAACCCCGTAGCGTATAATCTTTTTATGTCTTCGTTGAGCTGCTTCTGCACAAATTTCCTGCCCACGCCTGTTTTTATCTTCAGGAGTATTGTGTCGACGCTGACAGTGGTATTGCCTTTAACCTTTATGTCGGTCACCAGATCTGTTCCTTCGTCTTCTTGGGCAAGGCTGTAACCTGCGGCAAAAAAGGAAACTATTAATATAATTATTATAAAAATATATGCTATATGCCTTTTATACATATAAACGCTCCTGTATTTATTATATTAATTACACAGAGTTTAATGCCTGTGTAATCATACCATTCGTAACAGTTAAACTTTTGTAAGTATCTCGACTCGGACGTAGCGCAGGCTTAAGCCTGCGCTACGTCGGGAGAACTTCCCAGAGCTGAACTATTACTATCGCCCTCTTTTTGTTAATGTAGCATAAAGATGGCAAAAAGTAAAGCGTTAAACTTCTATTTCCTCTTCAGGAGCTTCTTGCCGTTTGGAGATGTTTTCGAAGCGCGTGTACTCTTTTATGAACGCCAGGTTTATGGAGCCGACCGGCCCGTTCCTTTGTTTTGCCACTATAATTTCCGCCAGGCCCCTGTTTTCAGGAGTAGGATTGTAATATTCCTCTCTCAGCAAAAGCAGGACAACGTCTGCATCCTGTTCTATTGCCCCGGATTCCCGCAAATCCGAAAGCTGCGGCCTTCTGTCAGACCTTGATTCTACCGCGCGGGAAAGCTGGCTTACTCCGATAACAGGAACGCTTAATTCCCTTGCCAGCGCTTTTAAAGAACGTGATATCTCCGAAATTTCCTGCTGCCTGTTTTCTACTCCGGCAGGGCCGCGCATAAGCTGCAGGTAGTCCACGATTATAAGTTTTATATCATGCTGGCTTTTAAGCCTTCTTGCCTTGGCCCTTAACTCCAAAACAGAGATAGCCGGCGTATCGTCTATATATATCGGGGCCTCTGATAATTTGCTGGCTGCGTTTGTCAGCTTTGGCCAGTCGCTCTGTGATAGAAAACCTGTTCTTACTTTATGAAATTCGACTTTTGCATGCGAACAAAGCATTCTTTGAACAAGCTGGCCTTTTGCCATCTCCAGGCTGAACAATACAACAGGCAACCCCTCGATAATCCCGGCATGCTCTGCAATGCAGGCCGCAAGCGCGCTTTTTCCCATCGATGGCCTGCCCGCGACTATTATTAAATCTGACGGCTGAAGGCCTGCTGTCATTATATCAAACTCATGAAATCCTGTGGGGATCCCTGTTATGCTTTCTTTCCTCTGGTAGAGGTTGTCAATCAACTCGATGCTGTCTTTTACTATGTCAGATACGTGCGTTGAAGACACGTCTGTCTTTTCCGCCATTATGTCAAATATTCTTTTCTCTGCCCTGTCTAAAAGTTCGTCTGCGCCTGATTCCGGTTGGAAAGACTCCGCGACTATTTGCGTGCCGGCGGTTATAAGGCTCCTTATTACATATTTCTCCCTTACGATATTAGCATAGTGTTTTACATTAGCGGCGGTAGGCACTGCCTGGGTAAGACTGGCTATATACGAGGCTGAACCCGAACGTTCCAGGGCGTTTCTTTTTTTAAGTTCTTCCACGACAGTTACAAGGTCAACCGGTTTGTTGCTATTATAGATGGATATTATGACGTTAAAGATAAGCCTGTGGCTATCGTTATAAAAATATTGCTCCTGCAGCAATTCTATTGCTTCAGAAATGGCGTTCTCCTCAAGCAGCATCGAACCAAGCACTGCTATTTCAGCTTCATTGCTTTGCGGAGGTATCTTTTCTATCGACTCTTTTTGTTCTTTCGCCATTATATTTTTCCTTTTTGCATTTTACATTTTACATTTTTCATTTCTTTATGACCCACACCTTCAATTCCTGAGTCACCTCAGGGTGCAGTTTCACTTCGCAGCTATATATGCCTAATTTATTTATGGGCTGATTTATCACAATGTTCTTTTTATCAATCTTAATACCCTCTTGCTCAAGGGCATCTGCTATATCTTGCGCGGTCACAGAACCGTGAAGCTTGTCGTCTTCCCCTGCCGGCATTGTAATAGTGCATGATACTAGGGTAAGCTTTTTAGCTGCCTCCCGGGCTTCTTGTTTAATTCTGTCAAGTTTTTGCTGCTGCTTTTGTTTTTTCTTTTCCACTATTTTCAGGTTCGAGGCGGTGGCCTCAAGCGCTAAGCCCTTAGGAAGGAGGCAATTCCTGGCATAACCGTCTTTTGCTTCAATGGCATCGCCCATCTTGCCCAGGTTATCAACATTTTCAAGTAATATGAGTTTCATGTTTTATTCCCTCGAATAAGCGAGTAAAGAAATCGCCCTTGAGCGCTTTACAGCCTTGGTTGTTTGTCTTTGATGATATGCGCAGTTACCGGTTATGCGCGACGGCATAACCTTTCCCTGTTCTGTTGTATATTTAGATAAAACAGCAACGTCTTTGTAGTCTATCTCCCTGACCTTCTCCTTGCAAAACCTGCATGCCTTCTTTCTCATTAAAAGATTTCTGTCTCCTGTGAATCTTCTTTTTTTTCTCGGGTCTCTCTTCTGAAACATTTGTCAGTATCCTCTCTTTCTAAAATGGGACTTCGTCCTCAAAAACATCCTCATCAACTTTTCCTTTTTCATGCGGTAGGTCTACGGGCGGCTCCATATCCGGCGCCTGCTGCGAATTTTGCGGCGCGCTTTTACCAGCGGCTGCTACCCTGGAGCCTTTGGGGGTGCCGAGGAATTGAATATTGTTGGCCACAACTTCAACGGTATTTCGCTGGGTGCCGTCCTGAGCCTGCCATTGCCTGTTCTGAAGGCGGCCTTCCGCAAAAACCAAAGAACCCTTGTTTAAGTACTCTGCGCAAATCTCAGCGCGTTTACCCCAGGTAACTACGCGCATAAACGTGACGTCTTCCTTTTTCTCTCCGGTCTTTGTCGTGTAGCTTCTGTTTGCCGCAATAGTAAAAGTAGTTACAGCCAGGCCGCTGGGCGTATATCTTAATTCCGGGTCGCGCGTAAGATTGCCTATTAAAAATACTTTATTCAGGCTTGCCATTTTTAAGCCTCCTTCGCTACTTTGCGCGCGCTTATCATAGACCTTAGAATGTCTTCGTTTAAGACAAACTCTCTTTCTATTTTTCCGACATTTTCAGGCGATGATTTGAATTTAACCAGATAAAATGTGCCTTCCTTTTTCTTGGCTATTGTGTATGCAAGCGCCTTCCTGCCCCACTCGGCAACATCCTCAACCTCGCCCTGATATTTTTTGATAATATCAACAGCACCTTTAAAGGAAGCCTGCAGCGCTTCGCCGTCTAGCTCTGGTTTATATATTATAACTGCTTCATACGCTCTCATAATCGCTTCTCCTTGTCTTAGTTATATTTATTCATAGCCGCTTCTATGCCGTCTGTTATCCAGCACTCGCAGGCATTGACCGCATTATCAACAATATGCCGCATTGCTCTTTCTTCGTCGGGCGTAAATTCAGAAAGCACATACTCGGATAAGTCAGAGATTGTTTTATTGTTGTCTATTCCGATTCTTAATCTCGGGAAGCCTTGATCGCCTAAAGAATCTATAATAGACTCAAGGCCGTTATGCCCGCCTGCCTGTCCGCCCGGCCTTAACCTCATTTTGCCGATAGGCAAACTTATATCATCGCAGATTATCAAAATATCTTCTAATTTCAAATTTAATTTTTTATAAAAATGCAAAACACAAGGCCCGGAACGATTCATAAAGGATAGCGGTTTAAGCACTATTATGCGTTCGCCCAAAACCGAGGCGCTGGCCTGCTGTGCATTTGTAAGGAATTTCTTTTTTAACTTCGCGTTATACTTGGCAGCCAAACTATCGGCTATGCGAAAACCTATATTGTGTCTTGTGCGCGTGTAGCTTTCCCCGGGGTTGCCCAATCCAGCTAAAAGCTTCATTTCTTGTCCATGCCCCGTTAGAAATTTATTTTAATTTCTAATGGGGTTTATCTTTATCCTTGTCCTTGTCTTTGCCTTTGCCCTTATCTTCCGGCTGGCCTTCTTCTTTTTCTTCTTCTTCAGCCGGTTTTCTCTCTGTTAATACTTCGGGCTCTTGCGCTCCTGCCTCCAACCCTTCAGCTGCGGCAGGTGCCTCTTCCGCCTTCGGCGGAGAAACAGACACAACAGCCTGCTCGGGGTCGGTGAGCACTTTAATCCCGTCGGGAATCACAAGCTCTTTCACATGAACTATATCGCCTATTTTCAGAGCCTCTATATTAAAGTCTATTTTACTCGGTATCTGGGCAGGAAGACATTCTATCACAAGCTCTTTTGTCACCTGGTCAAGAATGCCGCCTTCTATCTTCACGCCCGCTGACTCGCCTTTTAACACTATGGGGACATTCACCTTTATGCGTTCTGTTAAAGATATCTCCTGAAAATCAATATGCAATATGTTTTCATGGACAGGGTGATATTGTATTTCCTTTATAATAACCGTTTTTGTGTCATTTTCTTTTGCGGACTTGGCTTTTTTATCAGATGAAGAAGAAATCATTAATGTTATAATGGCGTTTTCTCCCGCCGATGTATGCAAAGCATGAAGAAGGCCTGATTCATCAACGCTCATGGAAATAGCCTTTTTGCCGCGTTTGTAAACAACTGCCGGTATTACATCCTTGTGGCGCAATTTTTTGTTTGCGCTTTTACCTGTCTTTTCTCTTATCAATGCATTAAGTATAATCTGTTCCATTGTCATCTCCTAACTGTTGATTAGTTTTGCGTCGTGTGTTTTGTGTCGTGCGGTTCTATGCTCAATACACACAACTCAATACGCATAACGCTTCTCGAGCTTTACTCGAATAATGCGCTTATTGACTCACCGTTATGTATCCTGCGTATGGCCTCTCCCAAAAGCGCGCTTATGGAAAGCACCTTTATCCTGCTGATCCTTTTTTCCTTTGATAGGGGTATGGTATCGGTTACAACCAATTCCTCTATGTACGATTTCTTTAATCTCTCTATCGCTGGGCCGCATAACACAGGGTGCGTTATCGCGGCCATTATATGCTTAGCCCCGGCCTTTTTAACTGCCGCTGCCGCCTCTACTAAAGAACCTGCCGTTGCCACCATGTCGTCTACGATAACCACGTTTTTGCCCTTGACATCGCCGAGTATGTTCATGACCTCGGCCTCTGAATCGCTCTTTCTTCTTTTATCGACAATTGCTAAGTCAGCACCCATTTTTTTAGAATATGCCCTTGCCATTTTTATCCCGCCGACATCCGGCGAAACAACAACTATGTCTTTAAGTTTCTTTTTATTAAAATAATCCACAAATGTTTTTACTGCGTATAAATTATCCAGCGGTATATCAAAAAAACCCTGTATCTGGCCCGCGTGCAGATCCACGGTAATTACCCTGTCGGCCCCGGCATTTGTTATAAGATTGGCTACTAATTTAGCTGTGACAGGCACGCGCGGCTGGTCTTTTCTATCCTGCCTGGCATATCCGTAATACGGGATAATTGCCGTAATTCTTCTGGCAGAGGCCCTTCTTAAGGCGTCTATCATGATAAGCAGCTCCATGAGGCTGTTGTTAACAGGCTCGCAGGTAGGCTGAACAACATACGCGTCTTCGCCGCGCACATTTTCCTCTATCTTAACTTTAATTTCTCCGTCGCCAAATGCCGAAACCAGCGCCTTGCTTAAATTCAAATCAAGATAGCTGCATATGTCTTTTGCCAGCTTAATATTGGTGTTGCCTGAAAATATTTTAAGCTTATCTTGTGTTTTCATATTTTAAGCCCTCTCTTTAGTATTCTTGCCGGCACACCGACTACAACCGCTTTCTCCGGAACGTTTTTATTTTTAGTAACTACGCTTCCGGCCCCAACCAGCGCTGCCTTTCCTATTCTAACCGGGGCAATCAGGACAGAACCCACGCCGATAAATGCGTTGTCCTTTATTGTCGTCTTATGTTTTTTCTTTCCGTCGTAATTCGCCGTAATAACACCTGCCCCGACATTTACATTATTGCCGACATAGGCGTCGCCGATATAGCTGTGATGCTTCACTCTTGTATTAGAGCCTATCCTGGAACGCACGACTTCAACAAAATTACCAACAGTAGAATTGTCTCCTATGCTGGCCTTGCCCCTTATCCTGGCAAAAGGCCCTATCTTACAGAAACTGCCTATTGTGACATTGCCTTCTATAACCACGGAAGGATAAATAATCGTGTCCTGTTTTATGTTTACGTTTTCATCTATGTATGCGGTATCGGGGTCTATAAACGTCACCCCTTCCTGCATCAGTTGTTTTATCTTTCGTTTTCTCAAGGTGTTTTCAGCGGCTGCTAAATCCTTTCTTGAATTTATACCCATTGCTTCGTCTTCCGCGCACCTGTCATATGATTTTACTTCCAGGCCATGGTCGCTAAAAATCTTCACAACGTCTGTGAGGTAAAATTCTCCCTTTTTAGGATTCTTTTTTACGCGCTTGAGCGCATTAAACAACTGTTTACTGTCAAAACAATATGCGCCTACATTAATTTCGCTTATGTTCTTCTGCTGCAATGTCGCGGTGTTTTCCTCTATAATTTTGGTTATGTTGCCGTTGATATTGCGCACAATCCTGCCATAACCTGTCCTGTTTTTAACATCTGCCGTAAGTAACGTGCATGTTGCCTGGGAGTTTAGGTGCTTATTAATAAGACCCCTTATTGTCTGTTTCCTTAAAAGAGGCGTATCCGTATACATTACCAAAACGCTGCCAATAAATCCCGCAAAATATCTTCTTGCCCTTTTTACTGCATCCGCAGAACCCAATAGTTTGTCCTGCTTAACCATGTTTACGTTATATTTTTTCAATACATCTTCAACCCGCTTTGAAGCATATCCTACGACCACAACGATATTCTTAATACCCAGCGACAATACGGTATTCAGCAGGCGCTCCAGCATTGTTATGCCGGCAATTTTATGCAGCGGCTTTGGCATCCGGGTCTTCATCCTTTTGCCCGCTCCTGCCGCCAATATGATGCATTTTAAATTCTTCATTTTAAACCTTACGCTTAAAACTTTACACTTTACACTTAACACTTAACACTGTTAAGCCACTTTCTTTACGCCTTTCTTAAGCACAAGTTTCGGCCTGCTTTTACTAATAACGCTGTCTTTATCAACGACACACGCAGCAACATCTTCGTGCGAAGGCATCTCATACATCGTCTCAAGCATTATCTCTTCTAAAATCGAGCGAAGGGCCCTTGCGCCTGTCTGTTTTTTATGGGCCATTTCCGCTATTTCTTTCAATGCCGCTTCTTCAAATTGCAGCTTTACGCCGTCCATTGCGAAAAATTTCTTGTACTGTTTTGTAAGGCAATTTTTTGGTTCGACTAAGATCCTGATTAAATCATCTTTGTCTAAAGGATAAAGGGTCGATATGGTGGAAAACCGGCCGATAAATTCCGGTATCATCCCGAATTTAAGCAGGTCCTCCGGCTCAACGTGGCTTAAGATTTCTCCGAGAGCCTTTTCCTTGTACTGGCTTAAGCCGGCATGAAAACCTATTGACTGTTTACCAAGCCTTTTCTTTATGATTCTATCCAAGCCGTTAAAAGACCCGCCGCATATAAATAATATATCTGTTGTGTCTACTTTTATATATTCTTCATGCGGGTGTTTCCTGCCGCCTTTAGGCGGCACATTGGCAACGGTGCCTTCCAATATCTTTAAGAGCGCCTGCTGCACTCCTTCTCCGGAAACATCTCTTGTAATAGAAACGTTGTCATGGGTCTTTCCGATTTTATCTATTTCATCAATATAAACTATACCGTAACGCGCTTTATTCGTATCGTAATCACAGCTCTGTAAAAGCCTCAAAAGCACATTTTCCACATCCTCTCCGACATAACCTGCTTCGGTAAGAGGCGTAGCATCGCATATCGCAAACGGCACTTCAAGGATACGCGCAAGGGTCCTGGCAAGCAGAGTTTTCCCGCTTCCTGTTGGGCCTATCAGAAGGACGTTTGACTTTTCCAGCTCTACATCGTCTAAATCAGGCGTTGATTCTTTGGATGTAATCCTTTTATAGTGGTTATAAACGGCTACGGAAAGCTGCCTTTTTGCGCGTTCCTGGCCGATAACATACTCGTCTAATTTCTTTTTAATGGCGGTCGGCTTTGGCGTCTCTTTCAGTAAAAATGGTTCAGGCGCTTTTGTGTCGCGCTGCTCTTTTGCTAAAATCTGGGTGCAAAGTTTTACGCAATGATCGCAAATATATGCTCCGGGGCCGCTAAAAAGCTTGTTGACCTTTGTCTTATCTCTTGAACAAAACGAACACTTCTGCATTATTTTTCCTAATATTGGCTGGCGGAGGTGGATTCGAACCACCGCAAACGACTCCAAAGGCCGTTGTGCTACCGTTACACCATCCGCCAATAAACAAAATATTTTATTTATTAGCGCGGTTTTCTTCTAAAAATTTCAAAATAGTTTGATGCACAACTGGCGGAGGTGCCTGCCTGCCGGCAGGCAGGGATTCGAACCACCGCAAACGGCTCCAAAGGCCGTTGTGCTACCGTTACACAATCCGCCAAAAAAATTCTAATCTATATCGTCTTCCAAATCATGATGCACATCTTGCGAACGAGGCGCGGTTCTTGAGACCGGCGGCATTGTCTTTTCTTTATCATATGCCTCTATAACCTTTTTCTGGATGTACTCTCTGAATTCCGAGGTTATAGGATGCGCTATGTCCCTGTGCTCTGATTGACGGGCTGATTTATCGGCAGGATCTATCCTTTCCTGCGGCGGCGGTGCGTCTATTGCTGCTCCGCACTGATTGCAGAATCTGCTCCTTATGGCATTTTTAAATCCGCATTTAGGGCAGGACTGTCTCATTTTGCGCGAAGGCATGGCGACAAAAAGCCCTTTGCTGCCTTCGATAAGCTTCACATTTCTCACAACAAACGCGTTATCAAAGGTTATTGTCGCAAAGCCTTTAAGCTTTTTATCCACGGAATCCTTTAAGAAAATTTTTACCTCTGTAATCTCCATAGCAAAATATACTCCTTTTTTCTTTTAGCTGCACTTCCTGTTATTTAGTAGCTTGTGGCTAAAAAAAGTTCCCAATTGCCCTTTTTACGTAATATTCCCTCTGCCCTTGCAGCCTCCTTTCTGCTGGTAAATGTTCCGAAAACGGTTGAACCGCTGCCAGAGACAAGAATGCCTTCAGCCCCTGCGGTCTTGAGTGCCTTCTTTATGCCGCGTAATACAGGGTATGAAGGCAAAACAACCTCTTCCAGTTTATTATATAAAGCATTTTGCATCTCACTGGCTGTCAGTCCACGCAAATAATGGGAGAATATATTAGCATTGCCCCCAAGCTTTGTCAAGGATATTTTAGGTTTTTTAGCATATATAAGGTCTAATTTATTATATACACTATAAGTAAGTATTTTAATAGCTGGTTTTACCAGTAAAAAATGCGTTTTTTGCCCTTGTTTTAAGAGAGAAAGTTCATCCCCTATGCCTGCTGCAAAGGCGCGGCTGTATTGGGAAACAAAAAACGGCACATCAGCGCCTATTGCTGCAGCTAGTTTTATTAAATTGTCTCTGTTTAAACCCAAATTAAGCAGATTATTGATTCCTAAAAGCACGCTGGCAGCATTGGAGCTTCCGCCGCCAAGCCCAGCTGCTATAGGTATGCGTTTATCTATCTGTATCCTAAAGCCGCATCTTATGTTATGTCTTTCGAGTAAAACTTTGGCAGCCTTAAATGCGGTATTATCAGCCAAGTTTTTGCAAAAACATGGGGCGCATTCAACCTTAATATCTTTTGGAATAACAGCTATCTTTATCCAGTCGCATAGGTCTATTCGCTCGAATATTGTTTCTATGTTGTGGTAGCCATCTGGGCGTTTGTTGATTACGTCAAGGTATAGGTTAACTTTGGCAGGAGCCTTGATTATAGTGGATTTCATTGCCTTCGCTTAATAGCTCTCTTGCAGGCAGCGACAATATCCTCCGGCGTAAGATTGAATTTTTCCATAAGTTTCCACGGGTCGCCGGACTCACCAAACCTGTCTCTTACAGCTATCATTTCAACTGGCAAAGGCAATTCCTGCGCAAGTAATTCGGAAACTGCGGAACCCATGCCACCGGCAATTAAATGCTCCTCGCAAGTAACTACCGCTCTTGTTTTTGATACAGAGCTTATGATAGTTTTCCTATCCAAAGGCTTTATTGTATGTAAATTTATAATAGCGGCATTTATCCCGTCTTTTTGCAGGATTTCGTCTGCAAGCAGCGCTTGATACACCATAATGCCGCAGGCTATTATGGTTACATCAGTTCCGTTTTTCAATATATTTGCCTTACCTATTTCAAAAGGATCATCTTCTTTCGTAATAACAGGCAATTGCTCCCTACTAAGCCTGAGGTAAACAGGCCCGTCAATTGCTGCTGAGGCAACTGTTGCTTTTCTGGCTTCTGTGGCGTCGCATGGCACGACAACGCTCATATACGGCAGCACTCTCATGAGGGTTATTTCTTCTAACGCCTGGTGCGTAGCGCCGTCAGGCCCGACAGAAATACCGCCGTGAGTGCCGCCTATGTTTATGTTCAGGTTCATATAAGCAACGGATGTGCGCACCTGCTCCCACGCCCTTCCTGAAGCAAATACTCCAAAGCTGCAGCAGAAAGGAATTTTGCCTGAAAGCGCGAATCCTGCCGCGGTTGAAATCATATTCTGCTCCGCAACTCCGAAACTAAAAAACCTTTCAGGAAATTTTTCCTTAAACCAGTTTGCGCGCGTCGATTCAGTAAGGTCCGCGCTTAATACCACAACATTCTTATTTTTCTCACCCAGCTCAAGCAACCCTTTGCCATAACCGTCTCTGGTGCCCTTCCAGGTGCTCTTGTCCTGTTTATTCAATTTTAACTTTCCCCTTCCTGCAATGGTTTGCGTCTTTTTTATCTATTTCCAGGGTTTTACTGTCAAATTTATTCGCTATTACGATTTTGTCAAAATCCTTGAAAGAATATGCCCATAAAACATGTGTTATGGTTTTTGCGCAGAATAATAACACGCCTGTGTGCCAGGCCTTCCCGTGAATCATTTCGCTCATGGGCAGGCCTTCTCTTGCTATATCCACGTTAAAAACAAAGACTCTATTTTTAAGCGCGCCCGCGCATTCCGCGACTTTAAACTTTCCGGCTAAATCCTTATTTGTCTGGAATTCCTCTGTTATCCTGCGGGATGCCTGCTGGCATATAAAACCGTCTAATGTTACCTCTTCAACCGTAAATTGGCCGGACCACTTGTCAAGTATTGCCTGCGGGTTAAACCTCACATCAATTATCATGCGCTTTGCAAACTCGCCCCTAGATATATCATGAAACATATACCTGCGCAAATCCTTTACATACCTGGTCAAAATAACTTCCGCGCCTGTGACATCCTCGTCCGCTGTCACAACCGTATAAAAATCTATTTTTTCGCTTCCGCTCAACGCCACCCTTGAAACGCTAAGCATTACCCCGTCTACTTTATCAAGCGCTTGCTTGGAAAGCTGCATGGTCTCCAAATTAAAAAGCCCTTTAATAGGCATGTGCACGCCCAAGGTCGCGCCTGAAACATTTGCCGTTACATCAACGCCATATTCTTCCTTGCAAAGGCGCTTTACGCCTTTTATCATATCTGCTTCGTTTGGATATGTCGGAGCGCATCCCTGCAAAGAGAGCGAAATAAAAACACAAAGCGCGATGTAGGAGGGAAATTTATTATATTTCATCCTTCATGCTTTTCTTGTTGTATTCCTTAAATATCGCTTCTATTTCGTCGTATTCCAGTTCTTTTTTTTCTAAAAGCTCCTTTGTAAACCTCTCGACAATATTCCATTCCTTTTTAAGCACATCCTCTACATCCTTGCAGCATGTTTGCAAAATCGCCTGGGTCTCGTCGTTTAATTTCTTTTTAACATCCTCCGAAACATTTGTCTCGGGAAGCGCCGTATAGTCTCCCACGAGCCCGGATGTACCCATGCCGAGCTTCCATACCATTAAATGCGCCAGCCTCATGGCATTTTGAAAATCCGAGGCCACTCCGCTTGAGGTTGTCTTAAATTTTATCTTCTCTGCTATAAAACCGCTTAAGGATACCTTTATATCCGCAAGAAGTTTTTCCTTGCTGTGCGTATAAAGCTCTTCTCTTGGCTGATGATGCACCACTCCTAAGGCAGACCCGCGCGACACTATTGAAGCCTTAAATACATCATCCGTCGGGTGAATAAGATAAAGCATCACCAAATGGCCCGATTCGTGAAAAGCTGTCATTTCTCTTTCGCGGGGAGTCATTCTCCTGTCGTGCTTTATGCCTAAGTCTATTCTTTCAATGGCTTCGCTCAAATCTTTCTGCGTCACCTCATCTCTTTTATTGCGCGTGGCTATCAGCGCCGACTCCTTTACAATATTCATAATATCGGCGGGAGACTTGTGCACCGACTTTCTGGAAAGCCTGCCTATATCAAGGGCCTTGTCATATTTCACCTTGCTAAGATAATATTCAAACAGCTTTTGCCTGCCTTCGACATTAGGTTTGTCTATATAAACCTTTCTGTCAAACCTCCCCGGGCGCAGCAGTGCAGGGTCAAACACTTCTTCCTGCGCGTTGCTCGCCCCTATTACAATAACATTCTGGTCCTTTTCCTTTAACCCGTCCATCTCGACAAGCAGCTGGTTCTGCGTGGTATTTGTTTCCATTCCTCCGCCCAGATAACTGAAAGAACGCTGCCTTCCTATCGCGTCAAGCTCGTCAATAAAAATTATGCAGCCGCCATGCGCCTCCGCCAGACGCCTTGCCTGCTTAAAAAGTTTTCTCACCCTGCTTGCGCCGACGCCTACAAAAATCTCCGTGAATTCGCTGGCTGACATGGATATAAAAGGAATGCCGGATTCCGTCGCTATTGCCTTTGCAAGATAGGTCTTGCCGCAGCCCGGAGGCCCCATCATCATAATACCCCTTATTACCTTTCCCCCTATCTGCTGCAGGCGCTTTCTGTCCTTTATTAATTCAACAACTTCCCACGCCTCTTTTTTAGCCTCATCTATTCCTACTACATCGGAGAAACGGACCTGCACCTTTTCCCCTTTTATGGCCTTTTTGTCCATTTTCGCGAAACCGCCCCTGAATACCGTCATATACATATAGACAAATATAAGAGCGTTAATTGCCACCATAAGAAACTGAAGCGGCAAGGTAGCAAGGGTCATTTGCCTGTAAAATGATTCCAGCGTGCTTAAACCATAAATTGCCGCCGCGATAAGAAAAATCGTCGCGAAAATCACCAAGATTTTTACCCAGTGTTCCATGAAAAACAATTTTATCTTCCTGTGTATTAACATATACATTATCTCCTTAAATGAGGACATAACTTAGCGAACGAGAAGTGAAGCTAAGTTATATGTCCGAATTTAATCCCGAGGCCGACATGTCCCGAGCGAAAGCGAGGGAAGGCCGAGGGATCTTCAACTATTGTAGCTCTTTCAATGCTCTTTCCAATTGTTCCGGCTTCGGCGCTATGCCGTGCCATTCTGCTCTGTTTTCTATAAATGAAACTCCTTTGCCTTTTATTGTATGCGCCAATATAATGCAGGGTTTTTGTTTTATGGTTTTGGCTTTATCGTATGCATCTAACAACTGACCGATATTGTGCCCGTCTATTTCAAGGACATCCCAGCCAAAAGCGCACCATTTTTCTTTTATCGGTTCGATATTTACAACGTCGCGCAAAAACCCGTCTATCTGCAGCTTATTAAAATCTATTATCGCGCACAGGTTGTCCAGCTTATAATGAGAGGCTGTCATTGCCGCTTCCCAGACCTGGCCTTCGTTTGTTTCTCCGTCGCCCATTAAACAATATATCCTTACTTCTTTTTTATTATCCAGCCTTGCTGCCAGGGCCATGCCGTTTGCAATGGATAAACCCATGCCCAAAGATCCTGTCGAGGCCTCCAGCCCGGGAAGCCCGTATTGCGGATGCCCCTGCAGGCATGAGCCGCATTTTCTTAAAGTTGCAAGCTCCTGTTTAGGAAAATATCCGAAATGCGCAAGCACAGCGTAAAGCGTGGGACAGCCATGGCCTTTTGAAAGGACGAATCTGTCCCTGTCATTCCATTTCGGGTTTTTCGGGTCATGCCGCAGCACGCACGCGTACAAACTTAAAATTATTTCCACGCATGAAAGCGAGCCACCCGTGTGCCCGCTGCCTGCCTGCGTAAGCATCTTTAAAATATCTATCCTGATTTGTTTCGCTGTCTTTTTAAGATCATCAATCTTTGCCTTATCCTGCGTTGTCATTGTTTTTCCTTTTTAGTCTTATGTTGTGAAATTTTTTCCTTTACGCTCTGTTGTTGCGGGTCTATCTTTAATGATCTTTCCCACGCTTCATTTGCTTCGCTTGTTTTATCCAGGCTGTAATAGGCGTCACCTAAATGGTCGTATATTACAGGGTCATCGCCGTAAATGCCGGCTGCTTTTTCAAGGAGACTAACGGCCTTTTCCTTCTGGCCCTTTTTATAATACGCCCAGCCCAAGCTGTCAATATAAGCCCCGTTATTAGGCGATATCTTAAGGGCCTTTTTTATAAGTTTTATTGCCTGGTCTAAGTTTTCAGAGTCTTCCGCGTACGTATAGCCTAAATAATTCAATGCCGCGTCATTATCAGGCTCAAGCTCAATTACCTTGCGCATGTTTTCCTTAACAGCGGGCCTGTCTTTGGCCTTGTCGTAAATAACGCCTAAATAAAAATACGCATCCGCGTTATCAGGCTGCAGTTTCAATATTTTGTTATAAGGCTTTAGCGCCTCTGAATAATCTTTCGTTTCATAAAGGCAGCTTCCCAGAAAAAACAAAAGGCGCGTATCTTCAGGGTTTGCATCAATGCCTTCGTTAATAAAAGCTATTGCCTCGCTGGCCTTGCCTGCCTCAATCAAAAGCCCTGAGGAAAATATATAAGCGTCTGTATAGGATGTATCCGCCTTTGTTGCCTGCTTAAATACTTCTATGGCCTTATCAAGCTTTCCTAATTTTATATAAATTATGCCCAGGTTAAAATAAAGCTGGGGCACTTCGGGTTTTTCTTCAATTAATTTTTCGTATACGCTGATTGCCTCTTCGAGTTTATCGCCGATTATGTAAATATCGGCCAAAGACGAAAGGGCGGCTATATTATGCGGATACGTCTTAACGATTTTCTCGTATTCATCCGTCGCCTTTGTCCAGTCTTTTTTAGATATATAAAGCAGGCCCTGCAAAAAAGCGGCCCTTATATCGCTTGGGTCTATTTTTTTTATTTCATCAATATACCCTATTGCCTCGTCAGTCTGGTCCTGCCGTATGCATACGGCAGCCAGTTTAAGATATATGTCTGTTTCCCTGGGGGCTAATTCTTTAGCCTGTAAAAGCTCTTGCTTTGCCTCTTCCAGCTGGTTCTGATTGGCATATACTATGCCCATTATATAGTGGGCATAGGAAGAGCTCTCTTTTGACAGTATTTTTTTCTGCTCGTAATATTCTACTATATGGCCGATACCGAATGCGCGCTTTATCGTCTCTAAAAAAGTTGGCGTCTGGTCCACTTCTTGAGCGCAAAAGGCACGGCTATAGGCAAAAAAAACTACCACAAAGACAAAAATAACCTTTGCCTTATTTTGGAAACTTTTCAGCATTAATTATCTGTTTTTCTTCTTGTGTCTGTCTCTTCGGAGTCTTTTTTTTCTTTTATGCTTGGCCATCTTGGCCCGTTTTCTTTTTCTTCCGCACGGCATGGTTGTCGCCCCTCCTTAAACCACTCGTTTTAATTCAAAATTAAAAATTAAAAATGTAAAATTTCAATTAAAAATTCAAAAACTGGCGGTTTTTAAATTTTGAATTGTAATTTTTAATTTTACATTTTGAATTTTGAATTCTCAATATATCACCTTACTCAATGGGTACTCAATTATCCCCTGCGCGCCTGCCTTTTTAAGCTGCGGTATAAGCCTTTTAACTTCCTCCTCGGAAATTATCGTGTCTACATCAAGCCAGCCTTTTGTCGCTAACGTAGAAACGGTGGGCCGTTTCATCGCAGGCAAAAGCGCAAGCACCTTATTTAAATCTTTTTCGCTTACATTCATCTTAAGCCCGACTTTTTCTTCAGCGGTTATAGCGCCCTTAAGAAGCATTGCCAGAGCCTCGATTTTAGCGCATTTAAATTTATCCTGCCAGGCCTTTTTATTCGCTATAAGCTGCGTTGTGGAAGTGCATACTGTATCGACAATGCGAAGCCTGTTTGCCTTAAGGCTTGAGCCTGTTTCTGTAAGCTCTACAATGGCGTCGACTAAGCCGGCCGCCACCTTTACCTCTGTAGCTCCCCAGCTGAATTCCACTTCCGCCTTTACCTTGTTTTTGGCCAAGAATTTTTTAGTTACATTAACAAGCTCTGTTGCTATTCGCTTGCCGTTTAAGGCCTTGATAGTTTTTATACCCGAGGCTTCAGGCACCGCGATTACCCACCTGACAGGGCGCAAACTGTGTTTAGCGTAAACAAGGTCTGCCGCTTTTATTACATCGGATGAATTCTCCTGTATCCAGTCATTACCCGTAATGCCGCAATCCAGCGCGCCGTCTTCAACGTACCGCGACATCTCCTGCGCGCGCAAAAGCACCGCGTCAAGTTCGGGATCGTCTATTGACGGAAAATACGACCTTTCGCTGCTTAAACTAATCTTAAACCCGGCCTTCTGAAGTATCTTAAATGTCGCTTCCTGCAAGCTGCCCTTCGGCAGGCCTATCTTGAGTATGTTTTTTTGCATTTTTTTTGTCTCCGTCATTGCGTAGGAGCCGTCTCCTGACGGCGAACCTACATCGTCATTGCGAGGCCCGCAAAGTCCCGAGCGAAGCGAGGGGAAGGGCCGAAGCAATCTCTTTTTTTAATTGCTGTTTCGTTTTCTTCCTGTCATACTTCTTCTTAGCATCTTTAACCCGAGTCTTGGGGTTTATATTCCATTTTCGCCTTATTTTAACCATAGCCACCCCTTCGTCATTGCGAGGAGCCCTAGCTTTCTCCAGCCTCTCTCCCACGTCATTGCGAGGAGCCTTCGCTCTCTTCAAGCGACGAAGCAATCTCTTTTGAATAACCGTTACATATGATACATTTTTTATTATTATATGTCAAATACTAATATATGGTGTAAGACACCTGCTAACAGCTTGCTACTGCCTGGTGTCTGACACCACCACCGCTACCGCCTACGCGCATTCGTCGAAGGCGGTAAAAATCAATTGGGGTGGTTTTTTTATGCAAGGCGTTGCTTTTAATATATATTTGTCGCCTTCTATATGCTCGAATTTGAATTTTTTAACGATTTCCTTGTTTTGCGGGCTGCGAGCCAATGTTTGAACTTCGGCCACATTCCGTTTTTCTATTTGCGTCAGCGCGCTCGCCATCAAAGATGTTCCTATCCCCTTATTTTCATTGGGTTCAGCGACTACTAAATGTTCGATATATGCCTCGTTACCGTTGGGCATTATAGCAAAGATGTATCCCGAAACCCGTTCTTGGGCCTTATAGACTTTTAAAATAACTGTTTCCGGAAATTTTAAATAATGCTCTATGTGTAATTTTGTTAATTTTGACTTCGGTTTTAAATACCCCATTCTTACTAATATCTCTGATAGCTTTGCTATCGCCGCGGCGTCTTCCACTGCCGCATTCTGGATTGAGTCGAAAATTTGCTTGTTCACCTGAACTTTTTTGCCGTAGACGGTAAGCTCGAGCTTTTCAGCTTGCGTCTTCCCAATCGGCTGGGAGAGTTTGGAGCGAATTAGGGAGAGCCTTTTGTCATAGCCCAATCTGTCATATTCATCGATAAGCTCTTGCATATCATCGTTCGCTATCTTTATTAATAGTTGGAAAAAATCTTGTGTTTTCGCCTTTAAAAATACGCTGCGGTTTTCCCCATACCTGACTTTGTTTTGGCCGTAAAAGTATTCAAAATAAAAATAGTTTTTTAGCCAGTCACGCGGGGTATGCATATTGCGGATATTTATAGCATCCAAATTTTTAGAAGCCTCAAACGAATAAAAGCAGTAGGGTGATTTACCTAGATCCATTGCGCTTTCATTATACAAATTTTCCCTGGTTATTAATTCAAATGGCGACGTTGACCCTTTAAACGGATGAAAAATCTGAATTTTCATCTTCGTACGGCTGCCGGATATGCCAAAGACGCCATCTATCCCGACGTCGTTATTCTTTTTAGGAAAAATATTAAGCTTTGATAATTGAGCAGTAAGCATATTTAAAAAACTATTTTTGAATTTCTCTGCATCAGCTTTTAATTGCCCTGCTATTTCATTGCTGCCAAAACAATGTATGTCTATATCATTTATTAAATCGAGCGGCACAAATCCGCATTCATCTGCAAAATACCTGGCGCTGCCTACAATTATTGCATCAAAATTAAGGTCTCCGCTTTTTGAACCTGTGATTATTTCAGAACAATCAATGCTTCCTGCTATTTTACTACACACCCTCTCAAGCTCTCTTACATTAAGCCAGTATCTTATTCTACCATCGGTATAACGCGTATCCGGGCGCTGCTCAATGAGCTGGTTGGATTTTTCTGGTTGAAGACAATCTTCAAGGTCGTGGATAAAATCATCTATGTTGTCATAATCGCACTGCTTATTAGACTGGG
This sequence comes from Candidatus Omnitrophota bacterium, assembly GCA_043797125.1. GTDB lineage: Bacteria > Omnitrophota > Gorgyraeia > JABMRG01 > JAFGKX01 > JAZDPX01. The sequence goes on along the minus strand of JAZDPX010000014.1, from coordinate 26,039 downwards.
CTTTGTCCAAAAAATTCTTAAGACGTTCTGGCAAATCTTCATAGCTTTTTTTGCTGTCTCCACCTAACATCGTAACAAACAATGTAAAAGCTAACGAATAAAGTTCCTCCTGTATCGGTGGGAAATCTTCTTTTTCTGCGTTTTTAAACAAAAAATCAAGAATATCTGTGCGCCATTTATACCTTTTAGATGACATATAGTTTGCGTTTCCATGCTTGTAAACTCCATGCTCTATATATATTTCTTTTGCTGTGTCATGGTTAGGATCATCTAATATTTCATCTTTTACTGCAAAGGCGATGTCAAAATCAAAAAGTATTATTTCGCCGTTATCGGCAATCCAAATATTATAAGGCGTTATATCCCAATGGAATATTCCATTTTCGTGCAGAGATTTAACAATATAGGCAACCCTTAGCACAATTTCAATAGCTTCTCTTTCCGATAGCTTACCTATTTTTTCATTTAGTGTTTCGCCTGGTGGGAACTCCTTAAAAAGCATTACTTTTATTCCGTCTTCTAGTTCCAGAAAATGCTCAGGCGTATAAATACCAGGCAGTTTGAGTTTACTTAAATAATTAAAAATTTTTGTTTGGCGAATTATCGCCACAAGTTGAAAATGTCTATTAAGCTTTGCCCAATAGATTTTACCATCATACTCCGCTTTTTTTACAGTTGTTACCGCGTCTGATGTACTTTTATTTTCCCCGAAAAACCTTATTTGCTTTGCCTTATCTTTGCTGGCATCAATTACATCCACTTCCCTTATTCCCCTAACCCATTTCGGATCAGCTACAAGTGGAGTTTCTTCGACTCGCATAGCCATCGGGCGAAGTGAAGAATGGTGTAGGGTGTTAAGTGCAAAGTGTAAAGTGCCGGAAGACAGCCCTGACGCTGATAAGGCTAATATAATCGCTGTTATTATTGCTATTATTTTCTTCATTTTCTTCTTTCAACTATAGACTATCGACCATAGACCATCGACCAACTACGCGCACTCGGCGAAGGCGGTTATGGCTTTTTCTAAAAGCATTCCTTGTGTTTTTGAAGCAACATTATACCCTTCTCTTATCCGCTTAAATCCTTCTGTTGTTTTCTGCTCCAGCTTTGCTTTAGTGGAGAATAACCAGCGAGGATAAAACCTTCTTGCTAATTTCTTATAATCCACAAAAACGGGTATTAATTCTCCGTTTTTAAGCCTTTTCACATGAATATTTTCTGCATCAATGCCCAATAAATAAATTCCATCATCACGAAATAGCTTTTCTAATTTATTTAATCTTTCCCAAAATTCATCATCATATACAGGGCCATATTCCGCCAGGCTCTTTGATGTTTTCCCGTCGGCATCTTTAATTAACTCTGCAACCAAGATGTTGCCCTTTTTTGATTTTATAACTCCGTATATTTTTACAAAACTGTTACTATAGCGTTCAGGCACGCTTTTGGAAATTATATTCCGATAACTGTTATACTCATATTTATTATAATCTGCCATAGTATATTTGAGCATGCACAACTTCATTGGCAACATAAAAAGAAACTTGCTGCGCCTGACTTGTTTATAGGTTTTGAGAATTTTTATAACCTTGCTATCCGTCTGATAAACCACTCTGCAGCTTCCCTCGCCTATTTTGATATATTTCGTCGCCATCGGGCGCAGGGAATAGCAGTGTAAAGTGCTAAGTGTAAAGTGTAAAGTCTTAGAAGATAGCTCTGCGCTTGATAAGATTAGTGCAATCGCTATTATTATTGCTGTTATTTTCTTCATTTTTTACAGACCATTGACTATTGACCATAGACCGCTTACGCGCATTCGCCGAAGGCGGCGAGGGTTTCAAAACGCAATTTTTCCTGCGTTATCTTAATCGGCTGCGAGAATTTATCATCAAAGCAATTTTCGAGGTCGCGAATGAAATCGTCTACGTTGTCATAATCACATTCTTTATCAGACAGCGCTTTATCCAAAACCGCTATCAGCCCGGAGGAAATATTATATTTTTTAGCAACCTCGGCGTTGAACTGATTTATGTTGTGAGCATCTTCGCCTATTAACGCGTAAGCCAGCGTCTTGGCAAGGGAATATATTTCTATACGAACAGGCGGGAAAGATTCACCGTGTTCCGGACGAGGCTCCCGTATGCCCCAACCATAGGTCTTAGCTGGTCTGTAGCGTAAAACCCCCGATTTGTGAAGGTCTCTATTTAAAAACTCACTTTTTGCGAACAAACTACCGTATTGGCTTACGCCTGAGCCTAATATTTCATCGTCTGTAATAAACGCCAAATCAAAATCAACAAGCCAGACATCATTTTTACCTGTAATGTATATATGCCTTGGCTTAATATCCCAATGAAATATGCCTCTGTCATGAAGCATTTTAACTAAGCGGGAGGCTTTAAGCATAATTTCAATAAGCCATTGTTCAGAAATTTTTTCATTATCCAGCATATATCGTTCCAGCGATTTGCCTTTTGGCAGAAGTTCGAAGAGGATTATTTTTCTGCCCTTATGCTCGATAAAGTGTTTAGCCAGGCTTATATTAGGCATGCCGGTTTTATTTAAATAATCTAGAATGTTCGCCTGGGGGATTGTTTTTTCTTTTTCAAAAAGGTCGTTATATTTAGCCATGTAAGTTTTGCCGTTATATTGCGCTTCTTTAACCGTCATAACTAAATCTTTGGTAAGGCTTACGTCAGAAAATGTTATCGCGTCATCAGCTATTTCTTCCCAGGCGACAGGGCTAACTTTTACTCGCTCGTGCATAGGCAGGCTTATTATGAATATCGCGCCGCCTTCCGGTCTGTTTTCAGCGCGTATGGTGCCGCCTGCATCTGTTATTATAATCTTGGCTTCTGCCATACCGACTCCGCCGCTCTCTTTCTTGGTTGTGCCTTCTAAACTAAACAGGAGCTCCTGCCCGGCGTCTTGCAGATGCTGCGGCAACCCCTTACCATTGTCCTTTATAATTATTTCTACGTTATTATCAACAGAATATCTGCAGCTTAAATCTATACTGAGATCTTCTTTGCCTTCGTTGTTTTCATACGCGTTTTTTATAATCTCCCCTAAGGCCCTGTGCAAAAGGATGTGATTGATCTTAACCTGTATAAAATCCGGCGCAGGGCTTATGTTCACGTGCTTAAAAATACTGATCGACTTAGGCAAAAGCTGACTTCTTGCTTTAAGATATTCCAAAACTTCTGAAAGGCGCACTATCTTTGTTGTGTTTTTGCGCTCTAAAAATAATATCTGTGCCTGGATAATCTCGATTGTGGTCTTTAGTTTTAAAAATACCTTTCCCAACGCATCAAGATGCCTATTGTCGCGGTCATTAACATGTTTTTCGTTTAGACTACGCTTGAATTCATCAAAAGCCTCCTCAAGCCTTTTAAGCGCGGATAAAACATCGCTATTGGCTGCCTTTGAGAATTCCTCGACCATTAAAGAATGGCTAAAAGAACCTGTTTTTCTGACGTGATGAAGAAAATTAGACAGGCGTTTTGCGCTATCGAAAACAAGGTTAAAATCCTCTTCGGGAATAGAATGTGGTTCGCGTTGCGGTATCTTTTTAAGACACAAATAGAAATATTCTACGGAAGCTAATAAGTTAGCAATATCATCAAATAGCGCATGACACACCAAGCTTTTTCTGGTTATTTCCGCGCGTTCTTGTTCTGCATGCGTTGCCATTGGGCGCAAGGCTTGCGCCTGCTGCGCCTGCTGAGGCAGCAAAAACACAGTTATTAGTATTAAGTTAAGTATTTTCTTCATATTATTACCTTATATTTAACTTAAATGTTTATATATTATAATATAAAGTGTTTAATAATGCAAGCACTTTTTGTTCTTATGCTGAATTTGCAATGGGGACACTCAGCCGATTAGGCTGGGGACACTCAGCCGATTGGCTTGGTAAACGGCACCTGTTTATGTAACTTGCGCAGGCAATAGGCAAAGCGGTCAAAATACTTGCGCCACAGAACCTCGGATGAGGAAAATTCGTTCTGTCCGTAAAAATAATCCGCTATTGCCTCTCGTAGGCGGGCAAATTCTTTAATCCTTGGGAAGGATTTCGCGGAATCTAAACTTAAATCAAGAAGCTCAAGCGACCTTGCTGCCGCCTTCTGGCAGAGTTCCTTGTTTCCTTTATTCTGCCAGTTGAGGGCGCGGCTGACTTCGCTTCCTATATTAGCCATTTGCTCGCAAAGGGAAAGCTTAGCCCATCTGCCGGCAGCAAGTTCTTTATGTTGATACTTTATCTTTTGATTCATCTCTTTTTTCCTTGCGCTATTTTACCTTAAACGAACGCCATCCGCAATATATTTTATTGGATATCGACCATAGACCATCGACTATCGACCGCCTTATTTCTTCTTCGGTTTAAAGGCAGGATGAATAGTAAGGCCTAAATACTGAAGATCTGCTAAAGAGAACCATCTTTCAAGCAGCATGCGCTGAACGCGCATTTCCCATATGGTGGGTTTTGCTTTTGGCTGAAGCATAAAGTAATTGCCGTACATGCCGCAGGCGCCCTGTATTATTAAAATATTGGTTAGGTCAACTGTGGTTGTTGTAGCTGGAGGAACAACGCCGCTGGCCAACAACCAATTTGTGGTGATACCGTTTAAGGTTGATGCGCCATCCGCGATAAGCTGTTGTCCGCTTGAAGCGTCATTGTTGGTTACATCTACGTTTTCAATATCCTGGGTCTTGCCTGCTTGCAGGCTAAGCTTCGGTGTTGCGCCTGCGCCTGTGTCATTTATGGTAACGGTGTTACCAATTGCGCCTTTTATGGTTAAGTCATTTGTAACAATTTGCTCTGTGCCGGCGGTAAATGTCAGGGTCTTTCCCGCTGTTTCGCAAACAAAATTATAGAATGTAGTATTACCTGCTATTGTGCTTGCTTGTGAAATATCCGTAAAAGCAACTGTGCCATTATTAGCATTGAAGATGCCGTTATTAGTCCAGTTGCCGGCAATGTTTAATGTGCCTGCTTCTTGAGTAGCTATTGCTATGCCTGAGTTGTTTATGGTCAAATCATGATAAGTAATGCCCGTGTCTATGGTTTGATCGGCTGCTGCGTCATAAATAACTTCGCCCATGGTATTGGTAAGATTAGCGGCTACGGCAGTAACGGTTGAAGATAGGACTAAGTTTCCTTCGCCGGTAAAGGTAATGGTGGCGCCGGTTCCGTCAAATGCGCCGTCTGCGTTAAAGGTGCCGGTAGAAATGGTTAAGGTATCATTTAAGTCGGTTGCGCCGCTGACAGTTGCGGTGTAGGTTGCTATATCAAGTGTACCGGAATTGGTTGAGAAGTTACTGCCAACATTTAAGTTTCCGGTTAAGGTAGTTGCGCCGGCAAAGGTAACATTATCAAAAGTCATAGTCGCGCTCGAGCCCTGACCGTCTAAATTGTGAGTTCCATAAAATACTACTGTAGAGTCATTGGTAGTGATATCTATTGTTCCTTTAACATAAGTCCAGTCGCCGGCAACGGAGATGGTGTCTCTTAAGTAAAGCGTACCACCATCTTTTTCTACCTTAACATTGGGAAGCCTGCCTTGACCGGCGACACCATAACCCCTCAGGGTCTGACTACCTGCACCATTAATGTTGACCGTAGCAGTGCCTCCGCCGGAAGTATCAGTGTTAGTAAGAAAAATAGCCCCACCTGCATTGATGGTACCGGTATTAACAGTAATTGTTTTGGTCCCACCCAACTCGAAATAACCAGAGACATTGATGGTATCATTGACATTAAAGGTAATTCCAGTAGTCGTACTTATCGATAAATATCCAGTAAGCGTCAAGGTGCCACTAATAATAAAAGTGGGGGTATAACTCCATGCGCCAAACTGGACATTATTTAAACCAAATGTACCAGATATATCAAAAGTTTCTCCGGAAGCGCCTTCATAAAAATTTACCTTGGAATCAGCAGTGGTAAAAGAACCATTGCCGATAGTGGTAAAAGTAAAATCATTAGCAACAGAAATGCCACCAGAAATAATAAGGTCGCCGCTATCACCCGGTTTATTGATGGTAACTTTTGGGAGTCTATTATTGGCACCAGCAACATACTCAATGGTTTGGGTGCTGCTTCCGTTAATAGTAATAGTGGCTGACCCACCACCCCAGGTTGTAGTATTAGTAACAGTAATATTCCCTTTTGCATAGATATCGCCGGTGTTTAAAAATATAGCGGCTGTCCCACTTTCGGTCAACGTACCGTTGACGGTAAGTATGGTGCCAGCGGAAATAGTAAAGGTCTTAAAGGCACTACTCGCCGTAAACTCCACATTATTAAAATCCTGCGAGCCAGTGATGCTGCCGGTGAAGTTATTGAATTTTACTGTGCCTGATGCACGAGTGAAGGTGCCGCCAGTTGAATCAAAGTCTCCGTTTATGGTTAAGGTCTCGGTGCCGGTTTCAGTCCAGGTGCCGTTGAGGTCTAAGGATGCTTGATTTGTGGGGTCTGTGCCGGTATTTACATTTCCTGCTGGAGTAAAGAAGTCGCCAGTGTTGATGTAGAGTTCAGCGCCGTTTTCCACAGTGAGGACACCTGCGGCAACAGTGTAGAGCATATCAGCGTCATCATCATTGTCAAAGCGGCTTAAAATGGAGTTGCTGACCGCATAACTTGAGGCAGTGGCGCTTGCGTGGTCGGTGCGAATAATAATATGATCGTCCATCACCGAGAGATTAATAGCGCTGGCATCAGTAGTGCCAACGGTGTTTCCGGTTTCGCCTGTTCCGGAGTCGTTGATATAGACTACATAACTTCCTCCGGAGACTAAAGCAATATTGCTAAAAGTAAAGCCACCGCTGCCGCCTGCGGTTTGCACGGTCTGCGGATAGCCGCTAACTAAGTTACCGTTTACGTCATAAGCCATTAATGTGATATTAATGCCATTTGCTAAGAATGAGGTTTCATTGGTCTGGTATGCAGTGCCTGTTATGGTTATAGCGAAGCTCCAGTTTAAATTGTTTCCGGAATTAGTTGAAGTAGCCCCTCCTACCAATACTAACCCACTTGAAGCATCAGAGTCTTTAACATCTAAGTAAGCTAAGTCCTGGGTGCCGCCTGCTTGTAAGGTAAGGGTGTATTGCACGCCGTTAGAGTCGCTTCTTAAGGAAAGCAGTTTTCCTGACTCGCCTTTTAAGGTTAAGGTATGAGTGATAAGCTGGGTAGCAGTATTGTCAAAGGTTAAAGTGTCAGCTGCTGTTACTACTTTACTTAAATCGTAGAAGGTAGTTGAGCCGGTGAAGGCTTGGGATAAGCCGTCTAAGGTTACTAAGCTTTCATTGGCAGTAAAACCAACAGCTCCGGCATTGTTTATCCAGTCTCCGCCTACGTTGATAGAATAATCCGTAGCGCTGGTATCTAATGAACAGCCGCTATCAATGGTTAAGTCGTTATTTACATCTAAGTTACCGGTGAGTGTAGTTACTCCGGCAAAGGTAACATTCTTAAAGGCCATGGTATCTACTGTGCCCTGGCCGTCTAAGTTATGCGTGCCGTAGAAGGCTACGGTGTTGTCGTAGGTAGCGATATCTATTGTGCCTTTTGTATAAGTCCAGTCGCCGGCGACGGAGATGATGTCTCTTAAGTAGAGAGTGCCGGAGTCTTTTTCAATGGTAACATTGGGAAGCTTCCCCTGTCCTGCTGTAGCTGGGCCGTCTAAAGTTTGGCTGCCGGTGCCATTAATGTTGATAGTGGCTGTTCCGCCTCCGGTGGTACTGGTATTGCTAATAGTGATATTACCTTGGGTGTTGATGGTACCAGTATTAATGATAAGGTTTAGGGTTCCTTGTAAATATAGTGTCCCAGCAATAGTCAAGGTATCATTAATAACATAAGAAACTGAACTATCAACAGTGTAGCCAAAATAAACATTATTCAGAGTAAAAATACCGGAAATGTCAAAAGTTTCTCCAGAAATGCCGCTGTAAAAACACACAGTAGAGCCAGCAGTAGTAAACAAGCCATTGCCAATAGTAGTAAAAGTAAGATCATTGCCAACCCTGATTACGCCAGAAAGAACAAGATCGCCACTATTACCAGACTTATTAATGGTAACTTTGGGTAGATAATTAGTGGTACCAACGCCAGTAATGGTTTGAGTGCTACTGCCATTTATAGTAATAGTAGCTGAACCGCCACCTGAAGATGAATTATTAGTAATACTAATATTCCCTTTGGTGTAAATATCTCCGGTGTTTAAGGTAATACCCGTTGCCCCACTAAGGGTAAGTGTTCCATTAACCGTTAGAATAGTTCCGCCAGAAATGGTAAAAGTTTTAGAGCTTGTATCAGCGTAAAACTCCACATTATTAAAATCCTGCGAGCCGGTAATGCTGCAGGAGACGTTGTTAAATTTTACCGTCCCGCTGGCTCTGGTAAAAGTTCCTCCCGTAGAATCAAAGTCGCCGTTAATGGTTAAGGTCTCGGTGCCGGTTTCAGTCCAGGTGCCGTTTAGGTCTAAGGATTCCTGGTTAGTGGGGTCGGTGCCGGTAGTAACATTTCCTGCGGGAGTAAAGAAGTCGCCGGTGTTGATGTATAGCTCTACGCCGTCTTCTACAGTTAAATCGCCGGCTGCTACCGTATAAAGCATATCAGTGTCATCATCATTATCAAAACGCGAAAGGATACTGTTTGTAACTGCGTAGCTTGAAGCAGTGGCGCTTGCGTGGTCGGTGCGAATAATAATATGGTCATCCATCACCGAGAGATTAATAGCGCTGGCGTCAGTAGTACCGATGGTGTTTCCAGTCTCCCCTGTTCCTGCGCCGTTTATATAAACCACATAGCTGCCGCCGACTGCTAAAGGAACTCCGCTAAAAGTAAAACCACCGAGGCCGCCTGCGGTTTGCACAGTCTGCGGATAGCCGGAAAGCAACACGCCGTTTACATCATAGGCCATTAAGGTAATGTCTATACCATTGGCTAAAAACGAGCTTTCGTTGGTTTGATAGGCAGTGCCGGTAATATTCACCGGGAAACTCCAGTTTAAATTGTTTCCGGAATTAGTTGAGTTTGCGCCTGCGGCTAAACATACTCCGCCTGAAGCATCGGAATCTTTAACATCAAGATAAGATAAGACTTGAGCGCCTCCTGCCTGTAAAGTAATGCTGAATTGATTGGGGCTGGAATCACTTATTAACGAAAGTAGGTCTCCGTCGCCTGAATCACCGGTTAAGGTTAAAGTATGGGTAATAATTTGGGTGCCGGTATTATCAAAGGTTAAGGTATCTACTGCTGTTACAGTCTTGGTTAAATCATAGAAAGTAGTTGAGCCAAGTATTGATTGACCTAAGCCGTCTAATACTACAGCTCCTTCTTCTGCGGTAAAGGTGTCGTTATTTGTCCAGTCACCGGCTACGTTGATTTGATAATCTGCGTCTGTTACATTTAGCTCACCGCTTTCTATTGTTAAATCACCGTCTACGTCTAAAGCTGCGCCTAACTGGAATTCATCAGTACCATCTCCGGAGTTAAGTAATAAATTAAAGTAGTGGGTATAATAATCGGTAATAACATAGGTGCCTGAACCGGCTCCTACGAACTCCCAGGTTCCTGTGTCAAAGTCATTGGCTGCCCAGGGTACGGATTCAGTGCCTATTAATCTTAAGGTGCCGGCGTTTTCAATAGAGAGCGTAGTGGAATTGGTGATATTCTGTCCATTCAGATAAAGTACGCCTTGAGTAATAGTTAAGGTGCCGTCGATTTCAAAGGTATTGCCGGAAAGCTGCACTACTGTGCCATCGGCATCCTTGTCAATTATTACATTCTGGAAGTCATTTACATTGGCACCGGTCGTGCCGGTGTAAATGGTAGCAGCACTTGCGCCGTCAAAGGTTACGGTAGCATTGCCGGAGGTAAAAGTCCCGCCATTATCATTATCCCAGTCGCCGCCGACAGAGATGGCGTAGTTGCCGGAGTTGTCGAGAGTTCTACCTGAATTTATAGTTAAGTCGCCGTCTGCATCTAAACCGCTGGCTAAAGCTACGTAGCCGCCAATAATAATATTATCAAATGCCATGCCTTCGGCGTCCACGTTGGTGGTATCATAAAATGCCACTGTTGAGCCATACGTAGTAGCATCTACCGTACCTTTAGTATAAGTCCAAGTTATGTTTCCGTCATAATTGGTAAGAGTGATAATATTATCAAAATATAATATTCCGGAATCTTTGCTGATTTCTATATTAGGCAGCCTTCCTCCGGTTCCGGCTGTATCAGTGCCAGTTATGTACTGATCGCCTGCGCCATTAATAATAATGGTAGCTGAACCGCCGCTAGCGTTGTTGGTACATAGACCATTAAGGGTAATATTTCCCTTAGCATAAATAGTGCCTGTATTTATCCAGACATAGTTGAAGGCGCCGATAGTAAGCTCATCATTAACAGTCAATATTGTCCCGGCTGCGATTTCATCAGGCACAGAATTTCCTGTAAAGGTAACATTATCCAAAGCATGTGTGCCTATAATAGTCATGCCGCTAAAAAATTCTACTGTGGAATCATATGTGGTAACATCTAAAGATCCTTTTGTATATGTCCAGGTATCGCCGCTTACTCGGAAAAAATCCTTTAAATATAAAGTTCCTGTGTCTTTACTGATATTCACATTGGGAAGGCTGACAGAACTAATTCCGTCGCTGGAAGAGAGGCCGGTGATGGTCTGGTCGCCAGCGCCATTAATATTAATCGTAGCCGTGCCTTCAACGGTGCGGTAGTCTGTAGAGCCGGTAGAGATCAAAAGTGTAATATCTCCTTTGGCATTAATGGTGCCTGTAAGTAAATAAACATAAACCGTGCCTCCAACGGCTTCAATTTTTAAAGTGCCATTAACTGTCAAAACAGTATCAGCTTCTATGGCAAAAGTGGCTGCGCCGCCGTAAAATGTTACATTGTTAAAATCCTGTGTATCATCGCCGTAAATATCCAAAGTAGCCGAAGCGGTACTAAATATTATTGTCCCAATACCTCTGGTAAAAGTGCCGCCGGTAAAATCGCAGTCGTTTTTAATAGTTAAGGTTTCAGCGCTTGCTCCGCTTTCGGTCCAGGTACCGTTTAGGTCTAAGGTGTGCTGGCCAGAAGGAATTCCGTCGGCAGTAGTAACATCTCCTCCAGGAGCAAAGTAATCGCCGGAGTTAATGTAGAGTTCAGCGTCTTTGGCGGTAGACATAACTAAAGCGCCGCTATTTACTGCAAAAACCATGTCAGCGTCGTCATTGCTGTCCCAGTAATTAAGAATGGTGTTGGTAATGGGGGTGGTGCTGCCTGCGATTTCATTTCTGATTACTAAGTGGTCGTCATAAAGGTCTACGCCGGCCATGTCAGAACCATCGGCTATGGTGAATGTGTTGGCGTCTTCTGCGGCGCCGTCTATATATATGATTAATATATCCCCATCTTTCATTAAAGCGCTAGTCATGGTGAAGGTGCCTAAATCATTATCAGTATCATCAGTATAATCACCGCCTCTTTGTAAGCCGGTGGATGGGTCATATACTTTTAAGAGTATGCCAACTATTCCTGCTATTGGGTCTGTTTCATCAGTCTGGCGGGCTGTGCCGGATACATCAGTAGGAAGAATCCAGTTTAAGTTGTTTCCCGAATTATCAGATGTAGCTCCTCCGTTTAGGGTTTCACCTGCTGAAGCATCGGAATCCTGAACATCTAAGTAAGATAAGCTCTGTGTGCCACCTGCCTGAAGAGTAAGGGCTGCTCTTGTGCCGGGGTTATCACTTACTATTGAGAGCAGGTCACCGTCTCCTGTATCTCCATTTAAGGTTAAGGTGTGGGTGATTATCTGCTCGCCAGTGCTATCGAAGGTTAAGATATCAGGTGAAGTAACAGTCTTGGTTAAATCATAGAAGGTGGTTGAGCCGAGGATGGATTGGCCTGCGCCGTCTAATACAACCGCTCCTTCTTCCGCGGTAAAGGTGTCGTTGTTTTCCCAGTTGCCGGCAACATTAATCTGATAATCAGTATCAGTAACATTTAATTCACCGCTATCAATGGTTAAGTCACCATCTACATTTAAAGCTGCTGTGAGCTGGAATACGTCGGTGCCATTACTGGCGTTGATAAGTAAGTTATGATAATCATTAACTCCAAAGTCTTTTATGTTATATGGGCCAGCTCCTGCTCCAACATATTCCCAGGTGCCGGTAGCAGTGCTGTTAGAGGTCCAGGACATTGCCTCGTTACCGTTAAGCCTTAAGGTGCCGTTGTCAGTTACGCTAAGAGTAGTGCCGCTGGATATAGGCTGGCCATTAAGATAAAAGATTCCTTTGGTTATGGTAAAGGTTCCGTCTACGTCTAAGCCATTGCCGCTTAATTGCACTACTGTGGTAGAAGCATCCTTGTTAATTTCTATATTCTGATGGAAGTCGTAATTACCTGTAACTCCACCGGTGTAAATTGTAGCTGCGCTTGCGTGGTTAAAGGTAACTGTGGCATTGCCGGAGGTAAATGTGCCACCGTTGTCGTTGTCCCAGTCGCCGCCTACGGAGATGGCGTAATTGCCGGAGCTTAAGGCGCAACCGGAGTTGATTGTTAAATTGCCGTCAACATCTAAATTGCCGGTCAAAGTACGGGTGCCGCCGGCGATGGTAACATTGTCAAAAGCCATGGTGCCGCCTGCTCCCTGGCCGTCTAAATTATGGCTCTCATAGAACGCGACCGTGGAATCGTTGGTTGTGGCGTCCACGGTGCCTGCGGTATAAGTCCAGTCCCAATATATCGAAATAATATTCTTAAGCGTCAATGTGTCTGTTTTATTTATAACAATCGTCGGCCACTTGCCCTGGCCCATTGTCGCGCTTCCGCTGAATTCCTGCGGGACATCGCCGTTAATATTTATGGTCATTATGCCGGAGCAGTTTGTGTTTGTATTTGTTGTCGCGAGATTGCCTTTGGCGTTAATGGTTCCGTTATTGAGTCCGATCGGGCCGCTGCCTGCGAGAGTTAATGTTCCATTAACAGTAATAGTGCCAATGTTAAAAGTATAAGATGGCGCCCTTCCGTTGTAAAAAGTAAGATTATTCACGATGAATGTTCCGGAAGCAGTAATAGAAGCATTACAAAAAGCCAGCGTGCTGTCATCAGTTACAAAAAGGCCATTACCCATAGAAGTATAGGTAAAGTTGTTGCCAACGTTAACTATTCCGGTAAGCGTTAAATCACCGCTGTCGCCTGGCTTATTAATAGTAACTGCGGGCAACTTACCTTCTCCAACGCCAACAGTGCTGATGATCTCCTGATCGGTTGTACCATTAATATTAATTGTCGTTGAACCAGTGGTATCCCCGGTCCCGCCAGTATTGCCAATAACAATATCGCCTTTGGCATTTATGGCCCCTCCTACAAGCCTTACGTTGCCTGCCCCGCTCTGCGTAAGAGTCCCGTATACCGTTAATGTATTTGAAATGCTAAATGTAATTTCGCTTCCGGTAGGATTATTAAATTCTACATCGTAAAAATCCTGCGTGCCGCCGATTATGCTTGAGGTGTCGCTGCCGGTATTAAATTTTACCTTGCCGGTGGCTTTGGTGAAGGTGCCGTCAAAGGTACAGGTATTTTGTATGGTTAAAGTGTCACCGGCTGTTTCAGTCCAGGTGCCGTCCAGATCGTATACAGCCGATGCCAAAGAAGGAATTGTTGTGCCGGTAGTAACATTGCCTCCGGGGGTAAAATAGCCGCTGGATCTAACCCTCAACACAGATGAAGTATCCATGGTCAAGGCTCCGGCAGTAACCGTAAATAGCATATCGTTAGTATCCTGGCCTCTATCATATATGTCTAACTTGGCGTTGGTAATGCAATTGCTCGCGCTGGCTGCGGCGCTATCAGAACGGATAATCAGGAAATTTTGCAGAAGATTCATGGAAAAGCTGTTTCCGTCGGTAATGGTATAAACATTTCCGTTTTCAGTTTCATCATGAATATGAAAAACTAAAATTCCGCCGGTGACTACAGTAGCGTTACTAAAAGTAAAGCCTCCGGACCCGTCTGCAGTGTCGACAGTTAAAGGATAACCGGAAACTAAATTATTACTTAAGTCGTAGGCGCGCATTTCAATGGTTTTGCCATTAGCCAGATAGCTTGTGCCATTAGCTTGGTAAGCAGTGCCTGTAATGGTTATCGGGAAGCTCCAGTTTAAGTTGTTCCCTGAATTAGTAGAGGTTGAGCCTGCTGCAAGAGTCAAGCCTCCTGAAGCATCGGAATCTTTTACATCAAGATAAGATAGTGTCTGCGTGCCGCCTGCTTGCAGGGTAATACTAAATTGATTAGGAGTGGAATCACTTCTTAATGAAAGAAGCTGTCCTACGTCTCCGTTTAATATGAGAGTATGAGTAATAAGCTGAGTAGCAGTGTTATCAAGGGTTAGGGTAGTTGCTGCTGCTACAGACTTGGTTAAGTTATAGAATGTGGTTGAGCCGTTTATGGCTTGCGATGTTCCATTCAAAGTAACGGTGCCGGAATTAGCAGTAAAAGTGCCGTTATTAGTCCAACTTCCGTATACTTCGATGTTTCCTGCGTTGGCTGCAGTAAATTTTGCGTTAGAGTCATTGATTAGGAAGTCTCCGTTAATATCTAATGTTCCTGCTTCCTGGGTGGCAATAAATCCGCCGGAATTATCTATGGTTAAATCATGATAAGTAATACCCGTATCTACATCCTGGGCAGCTGCGCCGTCATAGATAACTTCACCCATAGTAGTGGTAAGACTGGAAGCTACATTAGTAACTGTGGAAGATAATACTAAGTTGCCTTCGCCGGTAAAGGTTATTGTGCCGCCTGTTCCATCAAACGCGCCGTCAGCATTAAAGGTGCCGGTTGATATGGTAAGAGTGCCGTTTAAATCAGTAGCTCCGGTTGCGGTAATGGTGTTTGCTCCGATAGCTAAAGTATCAGCAGAGCCGCCGGTGCCGTCTACTGTTAAGCTGTCGCAGAGCATATTGCTAAGCAAGGTTAATTTATTGTTAGTAGCAGGATCTCCGGCATCAGTCTTATTTAAGGATACCGCGCCGACATTCTGTAAGCCGACGGTAGAATCTGTATAGCTGGCAGCTGTGGCGCCGTCAAAGGTAAGAGTTCCGCCTTTTGTGTAGAGAGCGCCTAAGGCTAAGCTAAAGTCTCCAGCTATGTTCTGGTTACGGCCGTTAGCGCTAAAGGTTCCTGAATTTAATGAGAAGTCGCCAGCCACTTTTAAATTCTTGACGCCGTCTATTTGGAAAGTGTCTGCCGTGCCAACAGAAGAGTTAATTATTAAGTTATAGTAATCATTGCCGCCATCAGCTCCAAAGTCTTTTAAGGTATAAGTGGTTGAACCGCCGCCGATATATTCCCATGTGCCGGTATCAATATCGTTGGCAGCCCAGGGAATGGTTTCAGTACCGATTAGTCTTAAAGTACCAGCATCTTCAATGGAAAGGCTGGTGGAGTTGGTGATAGTCTGGCCATTTAGATCTATCACTCCATCGTTAATGGTTAAAGTGCCGTCAATTTCTAAGGTATTGCCACTAAGCTGCAACACCGCAGCGCCGGTTTTAGCAACAATAATATCATTGAAGTCAAAATATTGGCCAGTGCCGCCGCTGTTTAGGGTAGCGGAAGTTCCGCCATCAAAGGTTACGGTGCCGGCTCCGGAAATAAACCTGTAGCTATTGCTCCAGTCCCCGCCTACGGAGATATCAAAGGTGCCGGAAGTATTATTATCTAAGATGCTGCTGCCGTTGATAGTTAGATCTCCGTCTACATCCAAATCACCTATAAGGATGCGAGTGCCACCGCCAGAGGCACCAAAAATAACATTATTAAAGGCCATAGTGATGTCGCCTTCGCCATCCAGGTTTTTGTTGCCATAAAAAACCACAGTAGAACCGGTATTCACCACCGTGTCATTTGCGCCTATAGTATTAAAAATCCAGTTGCCGGCTATACTGATGATGCTGGAAAGGACTAAATTGCCGGTGTCATCCAGCTTTTCAATGGTAAGATTAGGGAGCTTGCCATAGTTTGCAGTTCCAGAGCCGGTTATAGTCTGGATATTCAGGCCATTGATTTTAATCGTAGCAGTGCCTCCACCGCCACTACCACCACCTGAAAGGTCAATATCGCCTTTAACATTAATGGTGCCGGTGTTTAAGGTTGGGCTGCCAGAAAAGCCGCTGATTGTAAGATTATTAACAGTAAGGGTGTTGACAATCTCAAAAGTATCGCTATTGCGGGCAGAAAACCAAACATTGTCTAAAATAAGACTTCCACTAATAGTCATATCTGCGTCATGAAACCTAACAGTGGAATCATAAGTAGCTATATCTATAGTGCCTTTAGTATAAGTCCAGCTAGTCGCACAGAAAGCAATATAGTCCTTCAAAAACAGGGTGCTGCCGGGATCCTTACTGATATTTACATTAGGAAGAGCGACTCCAACGCTATCGTCGCCGACGGAAGTTCCGGTAATGGTCTGATCAACAGTGCCATTTATATTAACAGTAGCTGTGCATGGGCCAAGATTAGAGGCAGCTCCGGGGGTAGTTACCGAAAGAGTAATATCTCTTTTAGCATTGATGGTGCCGCCATTTAATAGGATATACGCGTTGCTGGCGTGTGTGGCTTGAATTGTTAAAGTGCCGTGAACAGTCAGTTCGGTGAGAGCTTCAATAGCATAAACAGCGTTAGGGGCAATAAATGACAGATTATAAAACTCCTGCGAACCGGTAATGTCTGTGCCGGAAGTGGTAAATTTTACCGTGCCGATTCCCCTGGTAAAAGTGCCGCCGGTAAAGTCGCAGTCATTTTTAATGGTTAAGGTTTCCGCGCTTGCGCCGCTTTCAGTCCAGGTGCCGTCTAAGTTAAAAATCAGATCATCGGGAACTGTAGTGCCTGTAGTAACATCTCCGCCCGGAGCAAAGGTACCGGTGGAATCGATTTTTAATTCTGTCGTTGCTTCCATAGTCATTGCTCCGGCGTTTACATTAAAGATCATATTAGCGGAATCACTGCCATTGTCATAGTAATTAAGGATGGTATTGGTAACGGGTATTTTGGTGACATATGCGGTGTCATCTCTTATATTAAGGTGTCTGTAGAATGCCTCCATATCAATAATATCAGTAGCATCAGTGATGGTAAAGGTATTACCGGCTATGCCTCCGGTATCAGTAGAGTCTATGTAGAATACAAGCACGCCTCCGGCAACTGCGGTTACGCCGTTAAAGCTAAACCCCCCCAGCCCATCGGTTATTGTCGCTGTTTGAGGATAGCCGGCAAGAAGGTTGCCGCTTAAATCATATGCCCTTAACAGAATATCTATGCCATTACCCAAGGTAGCAGCTTCATCTGCTTCATAAGCAATGCCGTCTATATCTATGGGGAAGCTCCAGTTTAAGTTATTGCCTGAGTTAGTAGAAGTAGCTCCTCCTGCTAAGGTTAAGCCGCCTGAAGCATCAGAATCTTGGACATTTAAGTAAGATAAAACTTGAGTGCCTCCTGCCTGTAATGTTAAAGCTGCTCTTGTGCCGGGTGTGCTGCTTACTAATGATAAGAGGTCTCCGTCTCCTACATCACCTGTTAAGGTTAAGGTATGGGTGATTATCTGCTCACCAGCGCTGTCAAAGGTTAAGGTATCTACTGCTGTTACAGTCTTGGTTAAATCATAGAAAGTAGTTGAGCCAAGTATGGATTGGCCTGAACCGTCTAATATTACTGTTCCTTCTTCAGGGGTGAAGGTGTCGTTATTTTCCCAGTTGCCGGCTACGTTAATCTGGTAGTCTGTATCGGTTACATTTAATTCACCGCCATCTATGGTTAAGTCGCCATAGACCTTTAAGGCAGCTGTTAACTGGAAGATATCGCTGTCATTGGTGGCATTGATAGTCAAGTTATGATAATCATCAGCGCCAAAATCCTTGATGTTGTAAGGCCCTGCGCCTGCTCCGATATATTCCCAGGTACCGGTGTTAATGTCGTTGGCAGCCCAAGGAATATTTTCGCTGCCATTAAGCCTTAAGGTACCGGCATCTTCAATGGAAAGGCCGGTAGAATTAGTAATGCTCTGGCCATTCAGATAAAGCACGCCTTGAGTAATGGTCAAGGTGCCGTCTATTTCCCAGAGATTACCGCTTATTTGCACTACTGTTCCATCGGCATCCTTGTCAATTATTACATTGTTAAAGTCAAAGTTAGCCCCTGCGCCGCCGGTATAGATTGTTGCCGCGCTTGGGCCATCGAAGGTTACTGTGGCATTGCCGGAGGTAAAGGTTCCGCCATTATCATTATCCCAGTTGCCGCCGACATTAATTGCGTGGTTGCCGGCGTTGTTTAAGCTACAGCCGGAGTCAATGATTAAAGCACCGTCCACGTCTAAATCGCCGGTTAAGGTGCGGGTATTCCCGGCAACGGTCACATTATTAAAGGCCATGGTAATATCGCCTTCACAAGTTACGTTATGGTTACCATAGAATATCACCGTAGAGTCAGTGTTAACAATAGAACCAGCGCCGATAGAAGTAAAAGTCCAGTGGCCGTCTACGCAGATAATGCTCTCTAAGGTAAAAGTGCCGTTGGTTTTGGCGATTTCAATATCGCATAACTTGCCTGTCCCGGCCGCACCGCTGCCGGTGAGTTTTTGCGGGTTTGCGCCCTTAAATACTATCAGAGCTGAACCGCCGCCATCATCATCAGCAATATCAGTAGTAACATCCCCATAAACCCAAATGGTGCCGGTATTAAGCCTGACCTGGCGCGGGCCATCAAAGAAAAGGTTACCTTCAACAGTAAGAATAGTGCCGGCAGCAATTTCCGGTTGGTAATAATCAGCGCCCGTGCTGGTAGCAAAAGTAACATTATTTAAGCCATGGTCGCCAGCAACAGTGGCGGTAATAGTGAGATTACTATAGAAGACCACGGTTGAGCCAGTAACGATAAGCTGACCGTCGTTAAGCATCTTGTCAAAAGTCCAATCGCTCCCGATACGAATAAAAGTGCCGTCAGTCAAGGTTAAATCTCCGCTGTCTTTACTGATATACATTTTACCGGGGAACTGGCCTTGGTCCGCAGCAGGGCTTCCGGTAATAATTTGGTTCCCATCGCCGTTAATCTTAATGGTTGCCGTGCCCTCAGGATTCCGGGTGCTAGTATTGGTAATTTCGATATTTCCCTCGGCATTAATAGTTCCTGTACTAAGGCTAACACCATAGGTTCCGGCAAATTTTAAAGTGCCAGTGACGGTCAGAGTATTATTAATAGTAAAATAAGCAGCAGCGCCTGTCCCGTTATAAGTAAAAGTAACATTATTAAATTCCTGGGTGCCGTTTATGGTTTGTGTTGCATTACTAAATACTACTGTGCCGATTCCCTTAGTAAAGGACCCACTAAAATCAGAATGTTTCTTGATGGTTAAAGTTTCCGCACTGGCGCCGCTTTCAGTCCAGGCGCCGTCCAGGTTAAAAACAAGATTATCTGAGCCGGCATCCGCAACAGTGATTCCTGTGGTCACATCGCCCCCTGGAGCAAAAGAGCCGGTGGAATCTATTTTAAGTTCGCTGATGTTTTCCATAGTCATTGCGCCGGCGTTTACATTAAATATCATATTAGCGGAATCACTGCCATTGTCATAGTAATTAAGGATAGTGTTGGTAACGGGTATTTTGGTGACATAGGCAGTATCATCTCTTACGTTTAAGTGGCTATAGAATATCTGCATATCAGCGATATCAGTAGCATCGGTGATGGTATAGGTATTGCCAGCATTGCCTCCGGTATCAGTAGAATCAATATAAAATACAAGCGCTCCTCCTGCAACTACGGTTACTCCGCTAAAGCTGAACTCCCCTAATCCGCCGGCTATTGTGGCGGTTTGAGGATAGCCGGCAAGCAGGTTGCCGCTTAAATCATATGCCCTTAAGATAATATCGATGCCATTGCCTAAAGTAGCGGCTTCATCTGCAGCGTAGGCAATGCCGTCTATATCTATAGGAAAGCTCCAGTTTAAGTTATTGCCGGAGTTGGTTGAGGTAGCTCCGCCTGCTAAGGTTAAGCCTGCTGAAGCATCTGAATCCTGGACATCTAAGTATTGTAAGTCTTGGGTGCCTCCTGCTTGAAGGGTAAGAGCTGCTCTTGTTCCCGGGTTATTACTTACTATTGATAGAAGCTCGGTATCTGCTCCGTTTAATGTTAAATCGTGAGTAATTATCTGCTCGCCGGCGCTGTCAAAGGTTAAGGTATCTGCTAAAACAACGGTCTTGGTTAAGTCATAGAAAGTAGTTGAGCCGAGGATGGATTGAGCTGTGCCGTCTAATGTGACTGCGGCAGAGCTTGAGAAACTTCCGGAATTATCCCAATCGCCTGCGCAATTAACAGCATTGGCTCCAGCTGTAAGAGTGGTTGAGCCGTCAATTGTAATATCATCTGCATTTAAGGCGTCCTGCAGCGTAATGTTGGAATTGGCGGTAGAGATTTGAAAGTTACCAATGTCCTGGCTGGAAGATTTAAAATTAGCTGCTCCTCCGCCATCCATCTTAACTAAGCTTTCGTAGGACGCTGTGGAACACTTGGTAAATACAGCTCCGGCATTTATGGTAAATGCGCCTGCGCATGTAATAATAGTGCCGTCTTTTTCATAGCCAGCAGCATCTTGATCGGTGGTATCAATTTCACCACCCGGTGCGCCGGTAACCAAGGTAATGCCGCCTGAACCAGCGTCTACTTCATAACCCATGGTATAGAAAACATCGCCTGCATCCACGGTAATTGAATCTGCCATAAAATCAGCGTTTAAATAGACATCCCCAGGAGAAGCGCCAATTTGAACAACGCCTAAATTTTGCGGTGTTGTCGGCCCGTAAAAGGTGGGCGTAGTGCCTGAGCCGTCTAAGATTAGTTTTGAAGTGCCGGTGCCTTTGGTAAAGGTGGCATTGGCTGCGGCAATGGTAAAGTCGCCTTTAACAGTTAAATTCTTATTCGCGCCCTGCTGGAATTCACCCAGGGTAATTTCAAAGTTTTCATTGGCAGTAATATCCCCGGGCAAAGTAAACACTGCGCCAGAGCCGTTTAATTTAATGGATTTATAAGTCCAGTCTTTAATTGCTGTAGTGGCTGAGTATTCTATGGTTGAGCCGGCATTGTTAGTAGGAGCAACTGAAGTAGTCTCGCTTCCCTGCAGTTTAAGGGTGCCGGTAACAGATATAGTATCGGCCTCAGTAATATTCTTGCCGTTCATGTCAAGGGTGCCGGCAGTAATAGTAAGGGTTGTATCTACTTCCAGATGGTTTCCTGTGAGTTGCAATATTCCGCCTGATTTATCCACTGTAAGGTTCTCAAAGTCGCAGCTTGCGCCAACACCTCCTGTGTCTATGGTAGCGCTGCTTGCGGTGGTAAAACTCACCGTGCCGGAGGAGGTAAAGGTGCCGTCATTATCCCAACTGCCGCGCACCGTAATCGCGTTTGCCTCGGGATTAAAAGTGCCGTTGTTTTCTAGGCTATCCACGCTCACTGCCGCGCCAGGGGTATAAGTTTTGCCTGAGTCAATCCAAACTTCATAACCTGTATCAAAGGTGATGTCGGAACCGGAAAAAGTATAATGTATATCATCATCGCCAGAGTTATCTGCTCTATTTAGGAGGGTGTTGGTCATCGGGCCGGCGCTTTCATACCTTAAGACAATTTTATTGGTATACATCTCCACGCTTATAGCGGAAGTTCCGTCTGCGGCCTGGGAGACCAGGTTTGCTTCGTAAGAGCCGTTATCGTCAACAAAAAGAGTGATTGTGTTATCAGCATCAACAGGCACGGAATAAAAAGTAAATGCGCCATTTGCATCGGTAGTATTGGTGGTCTTGGTAAGGCCATGCACTGAAAGGCCTATGGTCACGCCTGAACTCACATTAGCGGTCTTGCCTTCATTGGTATAAACAGTGCCGGATACGCTAATGCCAAAGTTAAGCTTGGCCACAAAAGCATCATTATAACCGTTGCCGCCATTACTTCCCTGATAAGGGCTTTCTGTAGGAAAATCCGTGGAGGCTGTGTAACCAGCCACATAAGCGATATATGCAGAATCAACCGCAATCCCCGTGCCATAATCAGCAGCGGTTCCGCCCAGATAAGTGGAGTAGACTAACGCGCTCGCGCCAGAGTTAAACTTAGTGATAAAAGCATCCCAAGTGCTGCCGCCATAACTTCCCTGATATGGATCCTGGGTGGGAAAATCTGCGGATGAGGATGTCTCGCCAGTAACATAGGCGCAGCCTGAAGGGTCAATTGCGATTGAGCGGCCATAATCATTAACGGCTCCGCCGAGATAAGTGGAGTAGACTAACGCGCTTCCTGCGGCATTAAACTTAGTGAGAAAAGCATCGCTGTTGCCGGCATTGGCTCCCTGATACGGGTCTTGGGTGGGAAAATTTGTGGAGATTGTAGAGCCGGTAACATAGGCAAAACCTGAAGAATCAACTTTAATTCCATAGCCATAATCACCGCCGCTTCCCCCAAGATAGGTAGAGTAGGCTAATGTGCTTCCTGCGGCATTAAACTTAGTTACAAAAGCATCCCAAAGCCCGCCGCCATGAGTTCCCTGATAAGCGCTTTGCATGGGGAAATCCGTTGACCTGGCCTCACCGGTAACATAGGCGCAGCCTGAAGAGTCAACTGCAATTGAGCGGCCAAAATCATTGTTATTTCCCCCAAGATAAGTGGAGTAAGTTAAGGCGCTTCCTGCGGCATTAAACTTAGTGACAAAAACATCATAACCTGCGCCCTTGGTCCCTTGAAAAGCGCTTTGCAGGGGAAAATCTGTGGAGTCTGTATATCCTGTCACGTAGGCGCAGCTTGATGTGTCAACTGCAATTCCCTTGCCATAATCACCACTGCCAGTTCCACCAAGATAGGTGGAGTAGGTTAACGCGCTTCCCGCTGAATTAAACTTGGTTACAAAAGCATCTGAACCAGTGCTCTTACTTGACTGAAAAGCGTTTTGCAGGGGAAAATCTGTGGAGCTTGTATTGCCGGTAATATAGGCGCAGCCCGAAGAGTCAACTGCAATGCCGTAACCAGCATCATTATCGCTTCCGCCCAGATAGGTGGAGTATACTAACGCGCTTCCTGCGGAATTAAACTTGGTTACAAAAGCATCATCAGATCCGCCACTACTTCCCTGATAAGCGTTGCTGGTGGGAAAATCTGCTGACTGCGTACTTCCGGTAACATAGGCGCAACCCGAAGAATCAACTGCAATGGCCCGGCCATAATCCTGGGAACTTCCGCCCAAATAGGTGGAGTAGGTTAACCATAGGGTAGGGTCAATAACCAGGGCGTAATCTTGATTATAAGCGCCGAGCTTAAAGCCATAGGAATTCGCCGATAAAATTTCAAATTCTGCATCAATTACAACTTTTACTCCATCTATATACTGATAAACATAGGGCTTTAATTCCGTAAGCTCGGCTACGCTGGTACGGATTATGAGGTTGCCTTCGCTATCTATTTCAAGGCTGGTGATATTCTCATAGCTGAGTTTAATTTGACAGTAATCTATCCCAGGCGCAACTACGTATTCTGTTTTCAGGTTTGACTGCTGTGAACTTATAGAAAGCGTGATTCCGGGATAAAGCCCGGTGTAAGTAATCTTATAATAGGAGGGCAATCCTGCATGATATTGGGCTAAATCGTTTCCTAAAAAGTAGCTAAACAGCGCGCCTGTTAAAAGCTCAGGGCTTATTACAGCATTTCCAGAGGCATCAAGAAAAGACAGGTTTACCGGCACCCAAGTCTTTACTCCTGTATCAGGGTCTGTTTGGCTAAACAAATAGCATATTCCTGTAGGCGTAAAATACATCAAGCGGTTGCCTGAACTGACATAGAATTTAACCTGGGAATCAGGCACCTGGCCCTGGTTTGGCACAAAGTACAAAGGAAGCTTGGTAAGGTCAAAATCGCCGAAAATGACCCTTCCTGAGGCCTTATCTATGGTGATTGCACCATAAACCGTGCCCTTTAGAATACGAAGGTTCTGGTCCTGGCTTGAGCAAAGGCTAATAGCAGCATATACCCAGGCGTTGGTATTGTCTATAATAAGGTCGCCTTTTAATGATATTTTAAAGCGCTCCTGGCTGCTGGGCGCAAGAGCTGGGTTATCAAAAGAAATATAGCTATTCCCCAAAAAGGACAGGTTTCCATTTATGGTAAGGGTTCTTTGCATGGCTATATCACCTGAATAGCCGTCTATAGTAAGAGATTGGATGGTTCCTTGAAAATCAGGGTCAATATTTGAGTCTTTATTTGCGTTTGGGAAGAGGGAGGTATTGCCATCAAAGAGAATATCCGATGTTGGAAGAGGGATGGTTCCTGAACTCCAGTTGTGGCAATCTGACCAAAGGGTGGTTTGGCCTTGACCTGTCCATTGTAGCTTAATATCCCAGTTGAAATTATTGCCTAAGGAGTCAGAATATAGCGCTATTAAAGGTGGTGCTCGGCCTTCAGCGCCAGGAGCCCTTGCATTATAAGAGTCCTGTATTAATACATATGCTATATCTGTCTCCCCTTCGGGATTAATTCTCCATTGTGAGCCTGGGGTTATGGATTTTAGCTCAAGAAGCTCTCCATACTTACCCTTAAGTATTAGTACTCCTAATATATCTTGGGTTTCTTCGGGATCAAACTTGACCACCTTGCCAGGCGCTACAATAACAAGATTATAGAAGGTATTAGACCCTCTTACTTCGGCAGTACTTTTTGAAACAAATGAAAAAGTGGATACCTCTGGGACGAAAACACCCAACCCAATCAGGCTGCCACCTACCTCATATAAAGTATTATTAGCATTAACTGTAACCCCGGGTTCAATCGTAAAAGAGCCCTGGGTTGTAATGTGCGAATCAGGTTGCTGATTATAAATAGCCTGGTCACCCGCGCATTTTAACGTTAACTCACCGGCAGAATTAATATTAGCTATAGTACTATCTCCAGAAGATTGTATAGTAATATCACCATAAGTAGTAGTAGCTATAGTAGTATTACTGGCCTGGTTAAATGAGCCTTCGCCGTCAAGGTCATTATCCGCGAGAAGTCCAAGGTTGCCTGAATCTGTGGTTATATCTGCGCTGACTGTAATGTCCTTATCAGCAGCCAGCGTTGTATCCCCTTTTGTGCTTAATTCATTATCTACAGTAATAGATTTAGTAGTAGTAATCTCTACGCTGCCGCCTTCTGCCTCAAGCGTGCCTGACGCCTTAATGTTATTGTTGGCTACAAACTTGATTACGCCGTTTTCTTCCACCAAAGCGCCGGCTTTTGTTATGCCCGTATGGTTAACCGCGTTTTCAAATATGTCGTCAGCTGTCTTTGCGCTGAAAAACACCTGATGAGCCTGTATCTGGCCTGTGTTGCTGACAGCGTCAGCTAAGGCATTGCCTTCTGTGTCGTAAACTTTTCCTGAAGTTTCTTCGTTAACCTCAATCTGAATAAGGCCCATTGCGTCAAAACTAACTGTTGTCTTGTTTCCGGAAGCTAAATTTACTGTGCCTGCAACTGCCGTAATAATTCCTGCATTTTTAGCAAGGCTTCCAATTAACGCGACATTATTGGCTGTTATGTTTCCTTCATTTAAAATAGCCGCGAATTCCGCGCCATTGGCATGTTCTAAAATATAATTTCCGTTTACGAAATTATTTGTTGAAACATCAAGCGTTGAAGCAACCAAAGAACTTACATTCACTTGCGCTGTTTGCCCAAAATTAATTCCGTGAACATTTATTAAAAATATATTTCCATTGGCATTAAGCGAGCCATAAATTTGCGAAGGGTCAGAATCCAGGATTCTGTTTAGAACTGTTGATGATACATTGGGTTGGAAATAATTAACAGTTTCGTTGGCTTGTATGTTAAACGATGAAAAGTTAATAACGGTGTTGTCTGCCGCTGTGATATTGAGGGTGTTTTGGTCGGGGCGCTCGAAAGTGGCATTGCCTGATTCTACACTTTCTCCGTCGGGCAATGCGTATAAGACACTGGTAGAGTGCAG
>JAZDPX010000013.1:0-142993 GCA_043797125.1 Candidatus Omnitrophota bacterium | reverse complement strand
GCTGTTTGATGGATTAGATGTCCCGGTCGTGGCCGTGAATGCCGATCTTTGGCCAACTGATGTCGAAGCGAACAGACGACACATAAAGGACTTTGAACTGATCGAGTTGGACGGACTGGATCATTTTCTGATGCTTAAAGCACCTGAGCGTTTTAACCCCGCACTTGAGCAAGCTGTTAAAATGATACTTAAGAAATAAGTCAGCGCCCTAATAAGCTTCAAAAAACGGGAATACGGGGGAATGCGGGGTCGCGTCTCCACATTTGACAAAAAATTTCTGAAAAAGGGGACGTTTCAATTTTATTATTTAACAAAAACAGAAGCATCTCTATTTACTAATAAATAGTATGGCAATAAAACAGACTTGTGTTATACTGGTAGCGCCAGACAAGTGACATTAAGATACTAGATGAAACGGTGTAGCGCCAATAAAGGAGATTTGCGATGGGAGTTTTCAAGGATAAGTGTGGATTCTGCAACAGAACAAAGAGCGTATCAGGCCAGAAGATACTTAAGCGAAAGATGGTACAGGCTATTGTTAAAAAGCTTAAAGCCGAAGGTAAGCATATTGACCTACAGGCAATCAATCAAGAAGTGCTTGATAAGGTTCGCAGGAGGCATCAAACTCAACGGAAAGATAATATATAAGAGAGAAAATCCGCATATAATTCGATTGAAATAACGGATGATAAAATTAAGATGACTAAGCGTTGGTCTGGTAATGACAGCAATCCTGATAATTTAATGAAGCTGTTTGACGGTATCGCTGGCTTTGCCCAATCTATTAAAGCATAAGATAAGTATAATTACAGACGCTTACCAACCCATTCGGCCTGCCTGCCGGTAGGCAGGGAGACGTTTACCGGGGTGTTCGGGAAAGTGTACCCTTAGACTGCTAAAATTCTGATTAGGAGGAAGAATGCATAAAAAATATGTTATCTGTCTTTATATTTTTTATATAGCTTTTGTTGATAGCTTTGTATTTGCAGACGCTATTAATACCGAACAGGGTAATGACCCAGCAAAAAGGGCTATCTATATAGTGCAAGAGCCAAGAGGCGCTACCATGGATTTAGTATTGTTTAAACCCAAAAAGCTTAAGCTGCCTTATGCAATCAAATATCCTTCCCAATGGTATGCAGCGGAAATCATCGTCGGGGCACCAACGGTTCTTTTAAGCCGCGAGCCCATACGTAAACAGAGCGATGAATACAAGATGGGTATAGCTATATACTACATGACGAACTATTTTCGACAAGTTTTACCGCGAGATTCTGAATTAGGCAAGATGGCCAAAGTGGTTATTTCGGTTGAAGACTGGGAACAATCAAAAAACAGATTTCTTGCAGGATTCCAAAAACAAGCAGATGTAAATATATTATCAAAAACAGATATAACTTTGTCTGATTTGCCAGCTTTCAAAGTTGAGTACCAAGTTGTTAATCCATATGATAAATTACAGGTAGTGGCTTACTTTATTAGAGCCGGTAATCATCTTCTGAACTTAATTTATGAAGCCCCTATCAGCGAATTTGAGGAATATAGAGAAATATTCGAGGCAGCAATCTCATCATTTAAGTTTAATAACGCTGAAGCGAATTAATGTCCTGGTAAGAAACGATGTGATCCCGGGCCGCCTCGAAAAGGCCCAAAATTCTACAAAAATAGAGACATCCCCATTAATAGTTAATTTAAGTTGGCTTACTAAACTTCACCATCTTCGTCTTCACCGTATATTTCTTTCATCGATTTTTCTACATCCTTGGAGGATAATGGCCCTAAACGGAAGCTTCTGATTAGTTTATTGAGATCGTCAGTATAAGGCGCTATACAAGCTTTGTAATTGCCTGCTCCCGTTAGAGTAAATATAACCACAGCTTTAGGCGTTAATTCAATAAAAACCCATAGCTCGTAAGCCCCCTTTTTCGGATTCTTAAATGCATAACATTTATAATTATGCTCGATTGGCAGATTAAAATAAGAACACCTTGTCCAGAGGCCTGGCGCCAACTCTTCCTTAGAATATTCTGATTCAGAGTATTCTTTTGTGCCATTTATAACAGTCTTAAAATCCACACCCTTGTCTCTTGTAACCAGGCTTATTTCCATCAATGCCTGGCTATCCTTATGTTTACCGGTCCAATGTCCTGTTCCGGCATTCTTTTCTGTCACGTCCTCGGTCATATTTAAGCTAGCCCAGCCGGGAGGCAATAGAAAATAATAGAATATTTGATTATTTGATATTATTAAGCTCGGCCCCTTATTTTCCGCTTTAACATACGCGACACTTGCAATAGCCAAAAATATGGCAACAGAAAAGATAACGGCTATACGCCCAGCTAAATTATTTTTTATCATAAATATAATTATACTCTTAAAAG
Source organism: Candidatus Omnitrophota bacterium (assembly GCA_043797125.1). GTDB lineage: Bacteria > Omnitrophota > Gorgyraeia > JABMRG01 > JAFGKX01 > JAZDPX01. Next base: position 140,612 of record JAZDPX010000013.1, on the reverse strand, counting down.
TGTGAAACTCCAATAATTTCTGACCAGGTCACCTGCCTGCCGGCAGGCAGGGATTTTGCCAGGTCAGCCGAGGCAATTGTGAGCATCTTTTCTTCGGGCGCCTCCGCCTTTTTTGTGTTGTTAGCGATAATTATTAAAGCTAAGCGGTACCGAAAAGTCCAGCGCTCTTAAATGCTGGATAACTAACTGTAGGTCGTCTTTTTTTGGCGCGAACACTCTTACCTTATCCTCGTCTATCTGCGATTGAACTTTTACCCCCAGGTCTTTTATTATCTTGATGAGCTCTTTCGCTTTCTCTTTAGGAATGCCTGTTGTTATTTCAACAGTTTGCTTTAAGTTGCCGCTGAATACCTTCTCAGGATCGCTGAAGACAAGCGATTTTGGCGAAACCCCTCTTCTTACCATTTTGATCAATACAATATCTTTTAACGCGCGGATCTTGAAGTCGTCGGGCGCGATTATCGTGATTTTCTTCTCGTCGCGATTATACTCGATTGAAGACGCCGTGCCTTTAAAATCATACCTTATGAAAAGTTCTTTCTTCGCCTGATTTATGGCGTTGTCAACTTCCTGCATACTCACCTCTGACACCACATCAAAAGAAAAATTCTGTTTTCCCATAATTAGAGCCTCTTTAATCAACTACCTATGTGTGATAACGCTAAAAATCTTGCTGACTTTTTGCACAGATAATCACAGATTAGAAGAAACAGATGATCGCAGATAATATATCTGTGATCATCTCGCATCTTTTCATCTGTGCTAATCTGTGTATACATAAATGTCAGCATAGTTTTTTACAGTATCTTATGTGTTCAATTATATACCAACAACGCTGATTATGCTATAATAAATATGGTAGGCTTGTATAAAAATGGAGGGAGGGGGATAGTTATGAGAAAAAAAGGCGTTACGTTAATTGAGCTGCTTATTGTAATGATTATTATAGCCATATTATCGGTTGTAATATTCGTAAGCATGACCGGCGCTCTTAAGGATGCGGAAGAAGCAAACAAAAAGGAACCGGAGATCTCTTCTCCTGCCACGACGCGGGAAGCGGCAAAAACACCCGAGCCCGAACCTATTCCTGATGTTCCTGAAGAATATACTCCACAGCCGCCCCCTTCTCCTGAAAATTATGGCGGGGTTGCCCCGCAGGAAGAAACCGAAGGCGAAGATGCGCAGGGCGCTCCTGACGAAACCGAGGGCGCCGCCCCCTGGCCCGGCGAAGACGCGGATAGATGGCTTGACGATTCCATGGACGAGCAGCGAGACGAGCTTGGAGACAAACAGTCCGACGAAAATAAAGACAGCGCACCCGATCCGGACCGCTTTTAAATAATTACAGACGCTTACCAAATTGTTCGGCCTGCCTGCCATGCCTAACGGCAGGCAGGCCGGCAGGCAGGGAAAGCGTGCCCTAAGCAGATTCTCTGAATTTCCTTGAAATTCCCTGTATTTGTGTTATAAATATAAATAAAAAGGGGACGTTTCTATTTTAGTATTTAACAAAAAACAGAAGCGTCACCATTCCGATTTGATTGGGGCAAAATAAAACTAAAAGAAGGAAAACAGAAAATAGCTTCCCTGTTTTCTAACGGTAAATGGTAGATGAAGATATTTGTAATTGCGGTATTCCTTATTACGTACCTGTTGCTTGTTTTTAAAAAGGGGCACCCTTTCATAATATTGGGCGCCGCCGTTTCTATTTTTCTGGCAAGTAGAACAATCACAATTCAGGAGGCCCTTTCAAGCATAAACTATAATGTCCTCGGCGTGCTTTTTGGTACAATGGTTTTGTCAGTTCTTTTTGTAGCCTCAAAAGTTCCCGCCTTCCTTGCGACAAAATTGGTCGATAGGTCAAAAACCGTAGGCATGGCACTATTGGCAGTTTGCCTGCTGGCGGGTTTTATATCGAGCTTTGTTGAGAACGTCGCCACGGTCTTGATAGTTGCGCCGATAGCCCTTGAGGTTGCAAAAAAATTAAAAGCAAATCCGGTCCCATTTTTAATAGGAATAGCTGTGTCATCAAATCTTCAGGGCTGCGCGACCATGATAGGTGACAGCCCAAGCATAATACTTGCCCTATCAAGCGGAATGAGTTTTATGGATTTCTTCTGGATGAATGGCAGGCCAGGCATAACATTCGCAGTTGAATTGGGAGCAATAGCATCATTTTTTATCTTATACCTTTTGTTCAAAAAATATAGCCAGCCCGTTGTGCACATAGAAGAAGTAGAAGTAAAGACATGGCTTCCTACGATACTTTTAACGCTTATGATGCTTTCCCTTGCAGCGTCAAGTTTTATCAAAGACAAACACCCCTACACCATTGCCGGAATCTGTATTATTTACGGCGCGATAGGATTGATATGGCATGAAATAAAACATAAGGAATTAATATCTCTCGTAAAGAATTTGGATTGGCATACATTCTTTTTCCTTGTGGGCATATTTATATTGGTTGGAACGCTGACCCATAGAGGGATAATTGAAGATGTGGCCTCTTACATAATAAAATTTACAAAAGGAAATCAGTTTTTGGCCTATACAATTATAATATGGCTTTCGGTTGCGCTATCAGCGTTTATAGATAATATACCTTATACAATAGCAATGATACCCGTGGCAAAACTCATAGCATCATCCCTTGGCGTTAGGCCTGAACTATTTCTGTTTGGGCTGCTTATCGGGACATCGCTCGGCGGGAATATAACCCCGATTGGCGCTTCCTGCAACATAGTGGCAGTTGGTTTTCTGCGCAAGGAAGGTTATCATGTAAAATTTAGCGACTTTGTAAAGATAGGCTTTCCGTTTACTATGGCAGCTGTAAGTGTAGCGTATATATTCTTATGGTTTGTCTGGGCAAAGAATTAGAGATTAGAAACGGTTCTCACCGGCAACTTAATCACAGACGCTTACCAAATATGGTGAATAATGAAAAGGCAAAATATTAGAAAAACTATATTATTAATTTCGTTTCTACTTTTCCCTATAACGCTGTTCTTCTTTTCGCCAGCGCTGCCGATAGAAGGCGCTTTTCGGGGAGTCGTAGCCGGAAGCGTCGTAGTGTTCCTTGCGCTATTTGTTGTATCCTTATTGTTTGGGCGCTATGGATAAGCGCCATTTTGTCGGGGAACGCGCCTTTTGCCGCTATATTTGTTGGATGGCGCCGTTTATGGTTATAGGCAATAGAGTAAAAGATTTTTTTCGTTGGCCTGCCCTATGCCTGCATGCGGATAAAGATAAATGCAATAACTGCAAGCTCTGCAATAAAAAATGTCCGATGAGCCTCGATGTCAACGGAATGGTTCAAAAAGGCTCAATGATAAACCCGGAATGCATCTTGTGCGGTTGCTGCATTGATGCATGCCCTCGCAGCGTCCTGCGATATCACTTCTAAAGCCAAACCGCCTATGAATAAAGATTACGATTATTCCAAATGGTATGACGCTGTTTATCCGCTGTTGTCCGACTACGGGTTGTGGCTTCGCGGCGGCGAAATTAATACGCTACCCAACGAAGAATACAGCTTAAGGCCGTTTAGGGTTTTATTCACGAGACTTTCGACATATAAAGATGTGGCGTCTTCATTCACACATTCTTTACTTTACCAGATAGCCGCTTCTATTGCGGATGTTTTCCCTGACATTGCCTACTTGCCTCCTCATAACGACGCTAAGGTGTTTGAAAAAGATAATATTCCGTGGCTTTTAGGAACCCAGACAAAGTTTAGCGCGAAAGCTTTCGATGTGGTCGGTTTTTCAAATTCCATAGTTCAGGAAATACTGAATATTCCTAAGTTCCTTAAGACAAGCGCAATACCATTAAATAGAAACGAGCGTTTAGAAAGAGAAGATATACCGCTTGTTATCATGGGAGGAGCGAACAGCCTTTACACAACATCCATATGGGGAAACGACTCATGGGTTGACGGCATATTCATGGGGAGCGGCGTTTTAGAAATAAAAAAATTACTCCAAATCTGCGCTTTTGGACGCAAACAAGGCAGGACCAAAAAAGAGATATTAGAACAATTAAAATCCCTGCCAGGGTTTTACTCGACGGACAACGCCGCTAAAGCGCGAAAAACTGAAAAGCTTTCACCCGAGGCCCCGCAAATATTAGAAAAGGGAATTGTCCCGTATACGGAAGAAGAAATCGGCAACGGGTACATCCCTATCAGCGAAGGCTGCAGGGCATCGTGCAGTTTTTGCGCCGAAAGCTGGCTTAAGAAGCCTTACAAGGAATTAAACGCACCTTTTCTTTCAGAAAAGGCCCTCAGGATGAAGGCGCATATGGGGTTAGAACAGATCAGCCTTTCGAGCTTCAATTTTAATATGCATACCGAGTTCTATAAAATACTTTGGGACTTTTCCTTATTTTTCCAGAAGACCGCGCTTAAAAGCCAGAGAATTGACGCTTTCGCTGCCGATCCCGCTATGGCTGAATACGAGCATGCGGCCGGAAAATCAACTTTTAGTTTTGGCCTGGAAGGCATATCAGCCAGGCTTAGGAGATATCTTAACAAAAATCTTAATGATAAAACCCTGCACAAAAGCATGGAATCAGTGTTTAAGATAAAGGCGCGGGAATTAAAGATCTTTATGCTTTCCACCGGCCTAGAGGATGACGCTGATTTCGCTGAATTTAGCGAATTTCTAAATACGGTGCAAGAGGCAAGAGAGAAGTCTTATGCTAAAACACGCGTTATCTTTTCCATTACGCCGCTCGTTAAATTTCCATGGACGCCTCTGGAGTTTGATAAGGCGTTTTCTGCGGATATACATGATAAAATTATTTCCAGAATCTGCCGTGAGGCGAAAAGCTGCAAGTTTGAAGCCCGCGAGGCGATAGGGGCAAATGAGTATGCCGTGTCGCAGATATTGGCGAGGGCCTCGGACGATAGAATTAAACAGGCGCTTTTAAACGCGCTGAACAATTCCGGATTCACTTATTATAACGCTGTCAGGGAACCTTTCTTTTCTCTGTTTATGAAGGCGCTGAATAAAGAAGGCATAGAAAATAAGAAACTGTTTGAAGGTTTTTCGTTTGAAGAGGGCATGTCAAAACCGTGGGCGCAAGTTAGCACAGGCCTTGACAGGAGGCCTTTGTGGGAGATATACGAAAAAAATATTAATTTCACCGAGGCGGGCGCGAGCCTGGATAAACTAAAGATCCAAAAACCCGAATTTACGGTTAAGCAGTACAAGGAAAGAGCTGCCCGGATAAAGAACGATGAAGTTCAAAGACGCTTTTATGTTACTGTCGGTGAAAAAGGGCGGGGTGTTTTCAGGAAATATTTTGGTATTGTGTTGGCCAGCGCAATAATGAAGGCAGAGCCGTCTCTTGCTGCATACTTTCGCTCTTATATTTCGTCTTACTGGTCTAAAGACAGCTCTCAATTATCCTGGATAATAGGTGATGATGTGGTGGTATTAGGATGGGATAAAAAGGGAGTTTCTCTGCTTGAAAAGAAACTAGCAGACAAAAGCTTTCTTAATTTAGTAAACGCTGAATTAGGAACATGGGGAAAATTAAACCCTTCCCGAACGGAGGGGAGAGTTAAAATAAATGTCTATTCGCCGTTTAAATTTGATGGTTCGGGATATTTTAAAAAAAGAAGCCTTAAATACACGCTGCTTAAGAAAGCAGAGGGCGAGTATTGCTTTAAATTTACCGAGGCATCAGTTAAAAAGAATATAATATCCGGCCTTTCCCTAACCGCGGATTTCACAACTGAAATAACCCCAGGCGACAAATTTATTCCGGAAGAATTCATCAATGAAGCTTTTGTGTACCCGGGCAAGCATGACTGGGTAAAAACCCGCGTTGTCAGCGTTTGCGCTGAATTTCCTTGAACATATATTCGTAAAGTGCTACTATAGCGTCCACTTATGCAAAAAAGAAGAAAAGACGTAAGAAATCTCGCGATTATCGCGCATGTCGATCACGGCAAGACAACCCTTGTCGACGCGCTCCTGAAATACACAGGCGCCTATGCGTTTAAAGAAGGCGAAGCGACCATTATGGACTCAAACCCCATCGAGAAAGAAAGGGGCATAACGATTGTGTCCAAAAACGCATCTTTCCAATATAAGGGGGTCCAGTGCAATATTGTGGATACCCCAGGGCACGCAGACTTTGGCAGCGAGGTAGAGCGCGTTCTTGAAATGGTCGAGGGCGTGCTTCTTTTGGTCGACGCAGTTGAAGGCCCGATGCCGCAGACAAAATTCGTATTGAAAAAGTCACTGCAGCTGCATTTAAAGCCTATTCTTGTAATAAATAAAATAGACCGCGCAAATGCCAGGGCAGATGAAGTTGCTAATATGACATTTGATCTTTTTTGCGAGCTCAACGCTTCTGATGAGCAGCTCGATTTCCCCATTGTGTACGCCTCGGCGAAAAACGGTTACGCGACGCTTGACCTTGATGAGCCGAGCGAGTCTGTAAAACCTCTTTTAGAAACTATTCTGCACAGGGTGTTGCCGCCGGTCGCGGATCCTGAATTGCCGTTTCAAATGCTGGTAACCATGCTTGACTACGATTCATATGTAGGGCGTATTGCAATCGGGCGCATCTTCCACGGCCTGATACATGCCGCAGACCCTGTTGCCCTGGTAAAACGAGACGGCGCTGTTTCTAGGGGCAAGGTGACAAAGATTATGAAATATCGCGGGTTAACACGGGTAGAAGTTAGCGAGGCGATGGCTGGAGATATTGTATTGCTAGCGGGCATGGAGGACATGGAGGTTGGAGATACGCTTGCATGCGTTGATGAGCCAAAGAGTTTGCCTACAGTCAAAATTGACGAACCCACGATTTCAATGAATTTTTCTCATAATACAAGCCCTCTTTCCGGCAAAGACGGCGGAAGGTTTTTGACATCGCGCCACATACGCGAACGCCTTGAGCATGAGGCCATGATAAATGTCGGGATAAAGGTTGAGGAAGTTGACGGCGGCGAACGGTTTAAGGTTTCAGGCCGGGGAGAACTGCACCTCGCAATACTGATAGAGACAATGCGCCGCGAAGGATATGAAATGGAAGTTTCGCGGCCCCATGTTATTTTGAAGGAAATAGACGGAAAAACACTTGAACCCGTAGAGGAAGTGGTTATCGAGGTGGATAGCGAGTATCAGGGAACTATTATGCAGGCGCTGGGGCTTCGCAAGGCGGAAATGCGCAGCCTCAAAACAACATCATCAGGCTCTATATGCATGGAATTTATCGCTGCCTCAAGGGCATTGATAGGATTTAGAAGCGATTTTCTTTTGATGACGCGCGGAAACGGTGTAATGTACCAAAATTTTCTCGAGTATCAGAACTATAAGGGAGAAATGCCCGAGCGACAAAAGGGCGTGCTTATTTCGCATGCAGAAGGCAAGGCTGTCGCGTACGCGCTTTTTAATCTGCAGCCGCGGGGAGAAATTTTCATAAAGCCCGGGGATAAGATATACGAAGGGATGATTATAGGCGCGAATAATAAAGGCGCTGATTTGGTGGTAAACGCGTTGCGCGAAAAAAAACAGACAAATATGCGCGCCGCGGGCTCTGATGAAGCTATTCAGCTTACCCCGCCCAGAGAAATGACTCTTGAGATTGCCCTTGAGTTTATAGAGGATGATGAGTTAGTCGAGATTACCCCTCAGAGCATACGTCTGCGAAAAATCGAGCTTAAGGAAACAGACCGTAAACGAACCACCAAGAAAGAACAGAATAATTAAAGGGCTCACAACAAATAAAAGGAGATAACAGATATGGATTGGAAAATATTTTTTGCGACATTTTCAGCGATTTTTTTCGCGGAGCTTGCAGATAAGACGCAATTGATTGGGATAAGCCTGTCTGCTAAATCAGGCAAGCCTCTAACTGTGTGGTTAGGGTCTGTTTCAGCTTATCTTATAGTAACGGCGATCACCGTATTAATAGGCGCGACCTTGAGCAAATATATACGGCCCGACATGATAAGATACGGCGGCGCGGCGTTATTTGTTATTGTCGGCATACTAATGTTTATGGGTAAAATTTAGGAGGAGTGAAATGAAAAAAAATTTTAGGCACAGAGGTTCCTTAACACAGGCGCAAAGCGAGCCGGATATAATGGACCTGATTAGCAAGATGCAGCAGCAGCTTGCATCCATTGAAAACAAAATCGATGCATTGGCAAGCCAGTCTTTTAAAAATAAGTCCGAAGGCCAGCGCTTTCCAAAGCCTTTCCAGCGTTTTGACCGGCCTCGTCATGATGATAGAAGGCCCAGAGAAGACGGCTTTAGGGACAGAAGTTTTACCAAGGTTATTTGTTCAGACTGTAACAAAGAATGCGAAGTTCCTTTTAAGCCCAGCGGGGACCGCCCCGTGTATTGCAAGGAATGCTTTTCAAAACGAAAAGGCGCAAACCCGTTTAAAGAAGACCATAATAATAAACCGCAAGAAACAACTTTTATGCCGGCGAGCCATTTCCCCAAGCAAAGAAATAGCGCAGGCAAAAGGCCTTATAAAAAAAGGCAGCCAAGCCCCCGACGCAGAAAATAACCGCTTAACCTATGAGGTGACACGTGGAAAAGATGCCAGAACTCGGTAAAATCCACCCGGATTTTTTTGATAAACACATACGCCATAAATTAGGCGCACCGAATAAAAATGTTATTGTAAAGCCGCAGAACGGCGTGGATTTCGGCGCAATAGAGATAGGCGGCTCTGTCGTCGTGTTGTCAACAGACCCTTTCTACATTGCCAAGGAGCTGGGTATGCGTAAGGCAGCCTGGTTTGCCGTTCATATACTGGCAAGCGATGTTGCTGTAAGCGGCATCGCTCCAAAATATTTAGCCGTTGACCTGAATTTGCCTCCGGAAATGACCGAGGGCGAATTTTTGGATATGTGGGATATTGTAAATGACGAATGTAAAAACCTAGGGATAAATGTGGTAACAGGCCATACCGCGCGTTACGCAGGATGTAATTTCCCGATGGTGGGCGGGGCAACGATGTTCGGCGTCGATAAAAAAGAAAAATTAATAATTCCCCGCGCATGTGTAGGCGATAAAATTATCGTTACCAAGGGCCCGGCCATAGAAACAACAGGACTTATGGCAGCGTATTTTCCGAAATTTCTAAATGAAAAATATGGCGCAAAATTGACCAAAGAAGCGCAAGATGTCTATTTTCAGATGTCATGCGTTAAAGACGCGCTTATTACAGCTTCTGTAGGCGGAGTTACCGCGATGCACGACGCTACCGAGGGAGGAGTATTCGGGGGCTTGTACGAGATTGCTAATCATAGCAATGTCGGCATGATAATCAATAAACAGGATATAATACTGCAGGATGCTGTTAAAAAGACCTGCGATTGCTTTGGCATCGACCCTTATATCGCTATTAGCGAAGGGACATTGCTTGCAACAGTAAAAGATAACAAGGCAAAGCAGGTAGTAAAAGCGCTTAAAGACCAAGGTATCCCTGCCAGCATTGTCGGAGAGATTACTAAAACAGCCGATGGCATGCATGTTTATGATAGCGGCAAGAAAAAGAAGCTCGAGCACCCAAAAGCAGATCCTTTCTGGATAAAATTCGAAGAATACCTAAAGCGCAGCAAATCGTAATGAGAACCGTTAAAATAAGGGTAATCCCGAAAGCAAAAATAAACAGCGTTGAGAAATTCGCAGACAGCCTTAAGGTGCGCGTTAGCGCAGCAGCAATTGACGGAAAGGCAAATAAAGCCCTCATAGAAGTCCTTGCCCAGCATTTTAATATCAAAAAATCACAGGTAAGAATCGTTTCCGGTGAAAAATCCAGGGATAAGGTCATTAAAATCTCTTGACATTATATTGTCTTTGTGTTAACTTCCAGCAAATAAGGAGGGACATATGTGTTATGCAGCGCCCTTGGCAGGGGCTATAGTTACAACAATAGCGTGGGGCAAAACGAAAGACGTGAAGACATGGTGGTTGATGCTTATGCTTTATGGAGGCGCCCTTTTCGGATTAATAGACCATCTTTGGAACGGGGAATTATTTCTTATTTCCGAAAACATAGCAAGCGATTTGTTATTGGGAGCAACCATCACGGCCGCTATCTTAATCGTTTGGAAGGCAACGGTTTTCTTAAGCAAGAGGAGCCCGACTTTAGCTGGTTATATAAATATTAAATAGTTTGACATGGTGCAATAGTGAATGTATAATAATAACCTATTGTATGGATAACACAGGTTAGGCGAACCAAAAAAGGCCTAATCTAAAACGGAGGAAGCATGGGATATCAAAAGGGTAATGGTGGATTTGACAGGGGTCCACGGGAAATGTTCAAGGCAACCTGTTCAGACTGCAATAAGGAATGCGACGTACCTTTCAAACCTAGAGGGGATCGTCCTGTGTATTGCAAGGATTGCTTTTCAAAGCGCAAGAACGAAGGCCGCTAAAAAAGAGATTCTACTTCAAGTCTTCCCGATAATTATTTAAAAGGGATCTACTGATTCAAAAGGAGTAAAATGACAGGGCAGGGGTGTCTAAACTGCCCTGTAATTGTTAATAGCTCAGCCATTATAAGCATCTCGACTTAGACGTAGCGCAGGCTTAAGCCTGCGCTACGTCGGAAGGGCTTTTAATTACATGGATATCAAGATAGATAAAATTATATATCCCGGGAAAAGCATTTCCAGGCAGGAAGGAAAGGTCATTATTACGGATGAAGGCCTTGCGCAGGAGACTGTTGAAATCGAGGTTATTAAGGAAAGAAAAAATTACACAGAGGCCAAGACAAAAACAGTAAAGCTTAGCTCTGTCCACAGAATAGAGCCGCGATGCGCTCATTACAGGATATGTTCGCCCTACCAATACATAGATTACAAAGAGCAGGTTAGGATTAAGGAGGCTCAAATAAGAGAAACATTCAGCCACGACCTTAAAATAGAAAAGCCGAATATTATTTTTAACCCTTCGCCGGTAATCTGGGGATACAGAAATAAGATATCTTTGCGCGTTGTGCGTAAAGGCGGGCTTTATAGCTTTGCATACGTGTCTTTTGAAGAAGACACAAGCCCAAGCGCGGTAAAGGAATGTTTTCTCGCGCCGGAAGAAACCAACAGCGCAATGGATTTTCTAATCGATGTTATGCAAAAAAACAGCCTTGATTTTATAGAAGAAGTTACAATACGCCAGAACAGCAAAAAGGAAGTTTTATTAGCGCTCTACGGAAAATTGAAAGAGGAAAATAAAGAACAGCTTCTTGATATAAGCAAAGATAATACGCCCGGTTTTATCAAAGGCATAGTATATATTATTAAGGAGAGCGGCGAAAAATTCAGCGTGTGGGGTGACAGCTTCCTGACAGAAAGCATAAACGGCAAAGTATTCCATGTCGGGGCAGAATCTTTCTTCCAGGTGAATTTATCAATGTTAGAGAAGCTGGCAAGCGACCTTGAGAATTCACTTTCGCCGGATACTAAGCACGAGATCCTGGATTTATATTGCGGCGTAGGGACATTCGGCATTCTTTTGGCGCATAAGGCAAAGCGCATGACAGGGGTCGAATCGCAGAGGGAAAACGTTTATTTTCTAAAAAAGAACATATTGCTGAATAATATCCCCAATTTTGCTGTTAATAAAAACCCCTGCGAAAAAGCGATTAATGAGCTGCTGCAAAAAAGGCCGCACTTAGTGATAATGGACCCCCCGAGAAAAGGGCTTTCAGATATTATCATAAACAGCATACTGGAAAAGCCAGCGCCGGCTCTTTGTTATATATCCTGTAATCCGGCCACGCTTGCAAGAGATTTAAAAAAACTGCTTAGAGCGTATAACCTTAAAAGCATATCATGTTATGATTTTTTCCCGCATACCCCGCATATAGAAACGGTTGTAATTTTACGCTTGAGTATCAGTTAGATATATGTTAATATGTCTTTCGCTTACCTATAAGATTGTAATAGATGTAGCGCAGGCTTAAGCCTGCGCTACATCTTAGTTTAATAAAAAATGAAGTATTACTATTAGAATAAAGAAAGCCTGCCTGCCGGCAGGCAGGGAGGTCGTTATGGCAAAAAAACTAAATTTTAAGGCGGCTCTTAGATACCTGCTTATAACTATAATATTATTATCTGCATCCGATGCCTTTGCGTTATGGGAGAATTTGCTGGTTGATAAAGAGGCAAGCCGGCAAAAACAAACCGACCAGCAGCAAAAGCAGTTTACGTGGTGGCCTACAGATGCAACACCAGCTCCGGTGAAAGACGACCAACGAAGCGGCTATTGGTGGTGGCCTACAAACCCGGGGACAATGCGCCCCTGGGGCAACAGAGGCTATATTTACGTGAATAAAATCATTTTTGATTACAAGGAAGAAGAGCTCCCTGCCCCAAAACAGCAGGAGCTTCGGCCCTCCTTGCTTATAAAGAAAATAATGAAAAACGTAAAAATCTATTTTGACTATGATAAAGCCGATTTGCGCGACGATGCCTCGGAAATCTTATCAGGCGCGGTAGGCACCTTAAAAAGAAACCCCGAGACAAGCATTCTGATAACAGGCAATTGCGACATACGCGGCACCGAAGCGTACAACGAGAAGCTGGGCAAGCGCCGCGGAGAAACGGTGAAAAATTTTATGCTGGAAAACGGAATCACACAAGGCCGTATCAAGATAGTCAGCCGCGGAAAATTAGACGCAGTCGCCCACATAACCGACCTTGTAGGCATGCAGAAAGACAGAAACGCGCAATTTATGATAGCGGAGGTAGAGGAGATAATGATTCCGTACGAAGGCGAACTTAAAGAGATGGGCGCGACGCCTATCGGCGACGGAGAATATACCGTAGAGGAAAATTTAGATGTTGAATCAGAAATTAAAGTTTCAACAAAAGAATATGTTGTAAAAGAGGGCGATACGCTTAAAAAAATAGCCAAGGTGCAATTAGGCGCAGAGCGTAGATGGAAATATCTTTACGAATTTAATAAGGAGAATATTAAAGACCCGGACGCGATAGAGGCAGGTACGGTTATAATGATACCCATTGAACAGCAGCAGCAAGATGAGGAATCGCCCGCTTCTGTAAAACGCACATATGTTATTGCCAAAGACGATTCCTTATGGAAAATCGCAAAGAAACAATTAGGAGACGGTAACCGCTGGAAAGAGATTTACAATCTTAACAAAGAAAATATCAAAAATCCCGACAAGCTTATACTTGGTACAAAGATATTGCTGCCGGAGGAATAGATTATTTAGCGAGGGGCGCAAAGGAGATAACGCCAAAAATCTTGCTGACTTTTTGCACAGATAATCACAGATTAGAAGATACAGATGATCGCAGATTTTATATCTGTGATCATCTTGCATCTTTTCATCTGCGCTAATCTGCGTATACATAAATGTCAGCATGGTTTTTTACAGTATCGCAAAGGATGGGATGTACGCAATGCTTGAAAATTATTCTAAAATATTAAGACCTAAATTAGACGAAGCCAATTACAAGAAGCTGTCCGCAATAAGCGCTGAAAGCGTTGTGCGGTTTATCGCGGAATCAGCCCAGCTTTGTTGCCCAAAAGATATATTTATTTGCGGCGATTCTTACGCGGATATAGCATTTGTGCGCCAGCAGGCCATTTCAAACAAAGAAGAAAAACCTCTGGCAACACAGGGACATACTTACCACTTCGACGGCATTGATGACCAAGGCAGGGACAGGGAAGTTACTAAATACCTTGTGCCAAAAAATGATACCCTGAGCAAAAGCCTTAATCAGATAGAAAGAGAAGAGGGATTAAAAGAGATAAAGGGCCTTCTTAAGGCCAGCATGAAAGGCCGCACCATGATTGTGCGTTTTCTTTCGCTGGGGCCTGCTGATTCTGTATTTAGTATTCCCTGCGTGCAGTGTACTGATTCGTGGTATGTTGCTCATAGCAAGTCCCTTCTTTACAGGCCGGCCTACAACATGTTTACCAAAAAAACGGCAGAATCAAAACCATTTTGTATATTGCATTCAGCAGGCAGAATGAACGAAGATATGGTTAGTGCGGATGCGGATAAGAAACGCATTTACATTGATTATATTGAAGATGCTATTTATAGCGTAAATACCCAATATGCCGGCAACACCATTGGCCTTAAGAAACTTGCGCTACGGCTTACCATTCGCAAGGCAGACAGGGAAGGCTGGCTCGCAGAGCATATGCTTTTAATGGGAGTGCACGGGCCAAATTACAGAAAAACCTATTTAGCCGGCGCTTTTCCAAGCGCCTGCGGCAAGACCTCCACCGCCATGCTTCCCGGCGAGACAATAGTCGGCGATGACATTGCATATTTTCGTAATATTAACGGCGTGGCGCGGGCAGTGAATGCGGAAGCCGGAATCTTCGGAATTATTCAAAATGTAAATCCGGTTGACGACCCAGCTATTTATAAAGTGCTTACCACCCCCGGAGAGGTTATCTTCTCCAATATTTTAGTAGCGGACGGCAAGCCGTACTGGTTGGGGATGCACGGCGATATTTCAAAAAAAGGCGTAAATTTTTCAGGCGCATGGCATGAAGGCAAAACAGATGCAAAAGGCGATAAAATTCCCCTTGCCCACAAAAATGCGCGCTATACTGTCGCGCTGCAGGCGCTTGATAGCGTTGACCAGCAGCTAAATAACCCGACGGGCGTGGAATTGTCCGGCATAATGTACGGCGGAAGGGACGCAAAAAGCTATGTGCCGGTTCAACAAAGTTTTGACTGGGAGCACGGCATTATTGCTTACGGCGCTTCTTTGGAAACGGAGACAACCTTTGCAACCATAGGCAAAGAAGGGGTTCCTGAGATAAACCTGATGAGCATACAGGACTTTGTTGCAATTTCCTTAGGCAAGTATGTGCAAAATAACCTGGAATTCGGCAAAAGGCTTAAAAAATCCCCCATTATCTTCGGCGTCAATTATTTCTTGAGAGATAAAGAAGGTAAATTCTTAAACGGCGTCAGGGACAAGCACGCGTGGGTGAAATGGATGGAGCTGCGCATTCATAATGACGTAACCGCGATAGAAACCCCGACAGGCCTTATACCGGTATATGATGATTTGCGCGATCTTTTTAAACAAGTTTTACGGAAAGATTATGCAAAAGAAGATTATATAAAGCAATTTACAATTCGCGTTCCTGAAAACATATCCAAGATTGACCGCGTAGAGAATTTTCATAAAGAAAACGTTCTTAACGCGCCGCAGGCCCTATTTAAGGTGCTCAAACAGCAGCGTAAACGCTTGCTTAAAGCCCAAAAGCAGTTTGGCGATTATATCTCCCCCCTGGACCTGCCTATTTTAAAATAAACGCAACTTTTTACCACCTTATATTGTCTAAGTATATGTAGCCATGAATAAGAAGATATCAAGCATATTTGTTTTATCGTTTTATTTCCTAAGCGCAGGCCTTGCGTTCGCGCAAGGCCCGCTCACCTGGCAGGAGTGCGTGCAAAAGGCAAAGAAAAATCACCCAGATTTGATTTCTGCTGCCGAAGAAGTAAAACAGGCAAAGTCCGATAAGGACATAAATATAGCCACTATATTGCCGCAGGTTACAGGCAGCGTTTCAGGGACAAGGTCGAGGACAAAATCGAAAACAGCCGGTAAAACAAAAACAAAAGATTACTCTTTTGGCGTAACAGGCGAACAGCTGGTGTTCGACGGGTTTAAAACCACAAACGATATATCAAATGCGGTAAAGCTTATTAACGCCCAGGAATATAATTATTTAGTAGTATCGTCAAATATCAGGCTCGAGCTACGCAGCGCCTTTGTCGAATTGCTAAAGACGCAAGAACTTACTTTTATTACACAAGAAATAGCCGAACGCAGGCAGCAGAATCTTAAGCTCATTGAATTAAGATACGAAGCGGGCAGGGAACATAAGGGGGCGCTTTTGACAGCGCAGGCGGATTTGGCAAAAGCAGAATTTGAGGTCGAGCAGGCCAAAAGAAACATTTCTCTTGCGCAAAGAGAGCTATCAAAAGAACTCGGGCTTGATAAAATGATACAGGCAAACGTAAGCGGAGACTTTTCTGTTGTCGAGGGATACAGCGCAAAGCCTGATTTGGAATATTTTGCGGACAACTCACCCTTCTTAAAAGAATTAATAGCCAGAAAAGACGCCGCGCGTTATAACCTTCAATCTGCGCAGGCAAACCTTCTGCCGAAGGTATATTTAGGCGCTTCCGTCGGCAAAACAGATGACTCATGGCCGCCCCGGGATAATGAATGGTCAACAACCGCAAGGGTTTCTATCCCGATGTTTGAAGGCACGAGCAGCATAGCGCAAATTTATAAAGCGAAATCCCAATTGAAACAGGCGCAGGCTGACCAGCGCAGCGGCCGTGACAGCGCCCTTGTCACCCTTGAGACAACATGGAAAGATTTCCAGGATTCGATAGCCAATGTCTCGGTGCAGGAGAAGTTTCTTAATGCGGCAAAAGAACGCGCGAAGATATCAAGCGCCCAGTACGAGACAGGCCTTATATCTTTCGATAGTTGGGTGATAATAGAAGATAATCTTGTAAATGCCAAAAAGGCTTTTCTAAACGCGCAGGCAGATATGCTGACAAAAGAGGCATATTGGGTACAGGCAATAGGAGGAACATTAGACTATGATGAAGAATAAATATAAAATAGCCATAGTTTTATTTTTTGTAATAGTGGTAGCGTCGGCGCTTATTTATTCGCGCAAATCCGTCAAGCAGGAAAACGGCACGCCTGAGATAATCAATCCGGTCCAGCAGGATATCGCGGTGACGGTCAGCGCCACAGGCATAGTCGAGCCGCAGAACCGCCTTGAAATTAAACCCTCGATAGGCGGCAGAATAGAAAGCATATTGGTTAACGAAGGAGGCCTTGTTAAAGAAGGTGACATATTAGCGTGGATGAGTTCAACGGAAAGGGCCGCGCTTATTGATGCTGCCCGTTCGCAAGGCGGGGAAGTGTTAAATTACTGGCAGCAGGTTTATAAAACGACCCCCATCATATCTCCCATTAACGGCGAAGTAATAGTGCGCGCTTTTGAGCCCGGCCAGACCGTTACAACATCTGATGCTGTATTAGTTTTATCCGACAGGCTTATCATAAGCGCTCAATTTGACGAGACAGACATAGGCAGGGTTAAGCTTAATCAGCTAAGCCTTATAACGTTGGATGCATATCCGGACATAAAGATAGAAGGCGTAGTCAGCCATATAGCATATGAATCTGAGATTGTAAATAACGTCACCATATATAATGTCGATATACTTCCTAAAGAAGTGCCTGAAATTTTGCGCTCCGGCATGAGTGTCAGCGTTGATGTTGTAGAAAAAGAAAGCACCAACGTCATAACGATACCTTCCAACGCAGTTCATTACGATGGCGAACGGCAATTTGTGTTAGTGGAGCAGGGATACAAAAAACCCTCCGAGCGTAACATTACAATAGGATTAAGCAACGAAAAGACAGTTGAAGTCCTTTCGGGATTAACAACGCAGGACAATGTTATAATATATAGTAACGGCTACTTGCCTAAAAGGGCAGCTGAAAAGACCAGCCCGTTTATGCCCTCACGAAGAAGATGATAGAGCTAAAGAATTTATCCAAGACATATGGAAAAGAGCAGGCTTCGGTTGCCGCATTAAAGAATGTGTCTATGGCCATTTCGCAAGGTGAATTTGTGGCGGTAATGGGGCCTTCGGGTTCCGGCAAATCAACACTTCTTCACATATTAGGTTTTTTAGACCGTCCGGATAGAGGCACGTACAAAATTTTTGGAACAGATATTTCGCAGTTATCCGACGATGAACTTGCATATTTAAGAAACAAATTAGCGGGTTTTGTGTTTCAGCAATTTCATTTACTTCGCAGAACCAGCGCGCTTGAAAATGTAGAACTGCCCCTTATTTATTCCGGTAAAAAAAGCGTAATTGAAAAGGCGCGGCAGAAGCTGGAATCAGTCGGCCTCGCAAAACGTTTAAACCATATACCAAGCGAGCTATCAGGAGGCGAGCAACAGAGAGTTGCCATAGCGCGCTCTCTCGTTAACGAGCCCATGATAATCTTTGCCGACGAACCCACAGGAAACCTTGATACCAAAAGCGAAGAAGAGATTATCAAAATCCTTAAAACCCTAAACGAACAAGGCAAGACAATCGTAATGGTTACCCACGAGCAGGAAATAGCGCAACACGCAAAAAGAATTATAAAAATGCGCGACGGAGAAATTATTTCGGATGAAACCAAGGCAGCGGCCAGGATAGCCGGTGATAGTAAGGTATCGGTTGGTAAAATACTCAATTCTGTACACGCGCATTTTAGCAAAGTCGAATTGCTGGAGCATATACGCCAGTCGTTTAGGGCGATTTTTTCGAATAAAGTCAGGTCATTTCTTTCGATGCTCGGTATTTTATTCGGTGTTGCCGCGGTAATAGCGATGCTTGCCTTGGGTCAAGGCGCCAGCGCATCTATTCAGGAGCGGCTTAAGACGCTTGGCTCCAATCTTCTGTCGATTGAGGGCGGCTCAGCAAGACACGGAGGCGTATCTCAAGGCGCAGGAACCATGACACGCCTTACATGGAGAGATGTCGACGCCATCAGAGGCTTAAAACCTTTAGTGAAGAAAGTAACGGGTTATGCGAATGGCAGCGCTCAAGCCGTGTATAAAAACGGAAACTGGAATACAAGCATTGAAGGGGTGGGATATGATTACGGCGAGATGCGCGCAAGCGTACCTAAAATCGGCAGATGGTTTACCCAGGAAGAAATAACGCGGCGCGATAAAGTAGCGATAATAGGATTGACGGTGATAGAGAAACTTTTTGGAAATGTCAACCCTGTCGGCGAGACAATAAAAATAAACCGCATAAATTTTAAAGTAATTGGAATTGCGCCGGAAAAAGGCTCCGGCGGATGGCACGACCAAAACGATGTCGTTTATATCCCGGTAACAACAGCCATGTACAGGGTGCTAGGTAAGGATTATTTGGGCGGTATTTATGCTGAAGTAAACGATGTAGACTCGATGAAAGAAGCGCAAGATAAAATAAAGCAGCTTATAGTAAAACGACACCGCATATATAAAGATCCGGACGATTATTTCCACATGCGCGATATGAGCGAAATTCAGCAAATGCTAACCAGCACGACTCGGACCATGAGCATTCTCTTGGGGTGTATCGCCGCTATATCGCTTTTGGTTGGCGGCATAGGGATAATGAACATAATGCTTGTTTCTGTAACAGAACGCACGCGCGAAATCGGATTGCGCAAGGCAGTAGGCGCCAGGGCCAATGATATTATGACGCAGTTTCTTATTGAATCGATTGCAATGACTTTAAGCGGCGGTATTATGGGAATGGCACTTGGCGTGGCAGCGTCCGCAATATTATCGTTTTTGGCCGGCTGGGCTACCAAAGTGACAATTTCAAACATTATTCTTGCATCCGGGTTTTCAATTGCCGTTGGGATGTTTTTCGGGCTATGGCCCGCAAAAAAGGCATCGGAGCTTAATCCAATCGAGGCGTTAAGATATGAGTAACCGATAAGGCTTGACAAAAGGTACAATAAAAACATAGAATAACAAAATATAGTAAGTAAGAAGAGAGGAGGTGACATAACATGAAAAGGAATATCGGATTAATTATATTTTTGGCGGCATCTTTGGTTGGCGGATTACAGTTCGCATATTCTGAAGATGTGGCAGTTTTAACAGAAGAAGTTCCCGCAGCAGCGGTAGTAACGGGAGAAATTGTCGGCAGCGTTGTTTCTATCGCCTCCGACGCGTCATCCTTGGTTGTTAGCACTAAAGCTGCGGAAAACAGCCCTGCTTCGGAAAAGATTACAATTAAAGTTGCAAGCACAACCGTTGTCAAGCAGAACCTATACGCAATAAACCTTACTGATTTAACGGTCGGTCAGAACGTTGCAGTAAAATATCAGGTAAATGCCGAAGGCCAAAAGGTAGCAACGGAAATTGTAGCGAGGTAAACAGGTAATAATGTTGGTAGTAGTTCAGTCATTATAAGTACCTCGACTTAGACGTAGCGGAGGCTTAAGCCTCCGCTACGTCTAAAGACCTTTCAAGAGTTGACCCATCACAAAAATAAAACATTCCGCTAAAATCTTTAATAAAGTAAATTTTTTTCTTGCATTTTATTTTTATTATATATAGAATGATTATAAAGACAAAGTAAATAATTTTTTTGAAAATAAATTTTATAATACTAAGGAGGGCCCAAAGGGCAAATGAAGAAATTCGAAAAAAAAGTATTGATAATCGGTTACGGGTCAGTATCTAAATGCACGCTTCCCCTCTTATTAAGGCACGTCGAGATTCCTTACAAAAACATAACAATAATAGATTTTGCGGATAAGCACGAAGCCCTGAAGGAATGGATATCTAAAGGGGTAAAATACTGCTGCGAAAAGATTGCAAAAAACAATTTAAACGATATCCTTTCAAAATATCTTGAGCGCGGAGGCCTGTGCATAGATCTTGCGTGGAATATCGAATGCTGTGATATTTTAAAATGGTGCCACGAGAACGAGGTTTTATATATAAATACGTCGGTTGAAGAATGGGACCCGAGGAGGACAATGCTTTCAGCTTCGCCGTATCAAAAGTCGTTATACTACAGGCAGATGCTTTTAAGAGACCTTACAGAGGGTTGGAATAACGCAACAACCTGCATTGTAGACCACGGCGCAAATCCCGGGCTTATTTCGCATTTTGCCAAACAAGGCGTAGTTGATATAACGCAGCAATTAATCGCGGACAACAAGGCCAAAGACCCGCAAATGCTCAAAGACCTTATAAAAGATAAAGAATTCGGAAAGTTGGCTATGGAGATAGGAATAAAGGTAATTCACTGCTCTGAGCGCGATACGCAGATAACAAACAGGCCGAAGGAAGTCGATGAGTTTGTGGGAACATGGAGTATTGAAGGCCTAAGAGAAGAAGGCACAGCCCCGGCTGAAATGGGCTGGGGAACGCACGAAAAACAACTTCCCAAATATGCGCATGTCCCGCCGTCAGGGCCTAAAAATCAGATTTTCTTGTCGCAGATGGGCATGAACACATGGGTGCGTTCATGGATTCCTAACGAAGAGATTGTGGGAATGGTTATACGCCACGGCGAAGCATTCGGCATTTCCGACAAATGGACAGTATGGGAAAACGGCAAGGCAATTTATCGGCCGACGGTCCATTATGCCTATATGACATGCCACGAAACCCTTTCGTCGCTGCACGAGCTTAGGTGCAGGAACCACGAACTTCAGCCAAGGATTAGAATAATGTTTGACGATATTACCTCCGGAGCTGATATTCTTGGCGCGTTACTAATGGGCCATGAGTATAATTCATGGTGGACAGGAAGCGTCTTAACGATAGACAGAGCGCGCCAGCTTATCGCCGGGCAGAACGCAACAACCATTCAGGTTGCTATGGGAGTTATAAGCGCGTTGATGTGGATGCTGGAAAATCCCAGAACAGGTTTCCATCTGCCCGATGACCTGCCGCATGATTTTATTTTAAAAACCGCAAAGCCCTATCTCGGGCAATTTGTATCTATGCCATCCGACTGGACCCCCCTAAAGAACAGAAAAACGTTCTTTAAGGAAAACCTTGATGCAAAGCCCGACACCGAAGACATATGGCAGTTTAAAAATTTCGCATACATCCCATAAAATCCATAAAAATATGGCCATGATAAAAGACGGTATAAAAGAACCTAAAAAATCTCAAATCAACGGTTTAAAAGGCATGGATGAAGAAAGAAAAAAACTCTTTCTCGAGCTCGCGAAAGAACACGGAACCCCTATTTTTATAATAGACCACGATAAGATACGGGCCAACTACGCTGAATTTAAGGAACACCTCCCCGACGTGCAGGCCTATTTTGCTGTAAAGGCAAACTCAAACCCTGAGATCGTAAAGACCTTATATGATATGGGGTCAAGCTTTGATGTCGCGTCAATGCCCGAGTTTATGATTGTTTATCAATACATCAAGAATCTTCCGGAAAAGGAAAGACAAGACTGGATATGGGATAAAATAATTTATGCAAACACCATTAAACCGGTTGAGACTTTAAAGGCCCTTGATAAGTATAAGCCGCTTGTTACCTTTGACAATATTACAGAACTAGGAAAAATAAAACAGCACGCCCCCAACGCGGGACTTTGTCTACGCATACGCGTCCCGAACACAGGCTCCATGGTTGAGCTTTCGTCGAAGTTCGGCGCGGATCCCGGGGAAGCGGTTGATTTAATAGAAGAGGCATTTAATACCGGGCTGGTTGTAGAGGGGATAAGCTTTCATGTCGGCAGCCAGTGCACTAATTTCGAGAATTATATTCAGGCGCTCAACCTTTCGGCAAATATAATAAAAGAGACGGAAACCAGGTGCAATAAACAGATTAAAATCCTCGACATAGGCGGCGGCTTTCCCGTTAAATATAATCCCAGGGTGAAATCATTTAAGACGCTTGCTAGGAAATTAAACGAGGAAATAAAAAGACTGTTCCCTCAGGATATGGAGATACTTGCGGAGCCAGGCAGGTTTATGGTTGCCAATGCATGCACGTTAGTGGCAAAAGTCGTAGGCAAGGCAATCAGAAACGGGAAAAATTGCTACTACATAAACGACGGCATTTATCACACGTTCTCAGGGCAAATCTTTGATCATTGCGAGTATCCTGTAAAGGCGTTTAAAGAAGGCGAGCCGCAAATTTCAGCTGTCTTCGGGCCTACATGCGACGCCCTGGATACCATAACGCTCGCAGCAGAACTCCCCGAGCTGGAACTCGACGATTTAGTGTATGCAGAAAACATCGGCGCTTATTCAGTGGCGTCGTCCACCTACTTTAACGGATTCCCTCCAGCAAAACTTGTCCACCTGAATTACATTTAACGGCGAAAAGGTTCAAGGGCCCTCAAAAGTTTAGGGTCAACTTTATATCCAAGCTTAATTGCCATATCGCAGTGTTTTATCGATAATGCGTAATTGTTTTGTTTAAAATACGCTACAGCCAGGGTAAAATGCGTGTTTGCTGAGTTTGGATTTATCTCCAAAGCCTTATTTAGTAGTTCAAACCCTTTTTCATTGTCTCCTATATTAAAATATGCGACGGCTAGGTTGATATACGGCGTTAAATAACCCGGATTTATCTCTATCGCTTTCTTGAGTACGGGTATGGCCTCCTCATTTCTACCCAAATCAACATATACGCTGCCAAGATTATTATACGGCTCTGCGTAAGCCGGATTTATCTCTATCGCCTTTTTAAGAAGAGGCACGGCTTCTTTGGCCTTACCCATTTTCCAGTATTCATTGCCAAGGTTGCAAAGCACCCTAATATTATCCGGAGCATATTCAAGAGTTTTTTCGTAGAAGCCTACGGGGCCTTTCCAGTAATTGTTTTGTCTTATGGTTAAATATGAATAAAATGCCACCGCGATTATAATAATAACAAGGCTTAGCGTTTTAAAAACCTTTCTTTTGTATGCCAAAGCTAAATATTTCGCCAGAATAAGAAAAAATCCCACCGACGGCAAGTATAACCAGTGTTCTGCCATATATGCGTTAATGGGATATATGCCTGAAACAGGCAAAAGCATTAAAAGGAACCAGCTTAGAGAGAAAAAGACAAGCCCGTTGCGTTTCCTCGTTAGTAAAATGCAGGCAAGCCCCGCCAGCGTTACAATAATTCCCGCGATTACCTTAAGGTCATAAAAACTGAAATTGCCGTTGCCGTATTCCATGTGCAGGTTTAGAGGCAGAAACAAAAGCCTTAGATACTCGACAACAGCCGCAAAAAAAGACGGTATTCTTTTTAAAAATGGTTGGTGTGTCGATAAATCCGGCAGCGTAAAAGCCAAAACCGTTGCGCGAAGAATAATATAGGCTAATGCAATAATCAGGATCGGCAAAAAACGCTTTAGCATTATTTTTTTTCTAAAGGCATAATGATAAAGCAGTAATAACGCCGGCAGGATTAACGCGCTTTCTTTTGACAAAAGCGCTAATATGAAACTTAAGCATGCAGATAAAAAAAGTATCGGGTTTTTTCCCGGGGAAGCAGATTTTATATAAAAGGCCAAACAAAGCAGGATAAACAATAAAGCCAGAGGGTCTGCCCTGCCTGAAATATACGATACAGCTTCTGTGTGCACGGGATGAATTACGTAAAAAAGAGCGCAAAAAAGAGAGATAAGCCAATCGCTGAAAAGAATACCTATCAGCCAGTAAAGAGACAGCGCTGCCAAGATGTGCAATATGCTGTTTGTAATGTGGTAGCCGGTTGGGTTTTGGCCCCACAAGAAATAGTCCGCCATATATGTGAGCATCTGCAGGGGCCGGTAAAAATTATATTCTCCGCCCGCAGCCACGCCTATATTTTGCCCTATATCCTGGGTGAAGATTTTCTTTATGTTGGACCAGCTTTTTATATTTGGATTATCTTCTATTAAGTTATTATCGTCGCATAGGAATGCGCCGTTTAGCGAATTGAAATAGACAATACACCCCAGGATTATTATTAAAATGAGCCCTCGGAGAGTTTTTCTGCTCGAGGGGCTCATCCTGAAGCCCGAAGGGCTGAAGGATCGCATAGAGCGCTTTTTAAAAGGCGTAGATTCCATATCTATAGTACAATCTTAACAAACACAATGCGTTGGGGCAAGAGAAAAACCCGTTCGGCCCATTTCTACCCATTCTGCATTTTTAAATTGACAATTAGGGCTATTCTCATTACAATAATACGCATATTTGCCAATGCTTGCCACTTTATGTAGGGGCGCCATTTATGGCGCCCCTATAAAAGGGTTCGATAAATCGAACCCCTACAAGCAATATTTCAGCAATCTCATATGTTATATCACCGGATAACCTTAACGTTTGTATAAATCTCATAGAAAAGGAGGAAGGCGCTTATGAAAAAGGTATTTTTAGCACTTGTTTTTATGAGCCTATTGGTTTCAGGCTGCACCGTGGCTTCCGACGAGAAGATCAGGGGCTTGGAAAGCGAATTAGGCAGCTTAAGAGAAAGAGTTGATTTATTGGAGCAGAAGCAGGTTGTTATTGAAAGCAATTATAATGAACTTATGACACAGAAGAAGGAAGTAGCTGTTAGCGCAGTTGAAGCTTCTATGACAAATCAAGACATTCAGACTGCTTTAAAGAACGCAGGCTTCTACAGCGGCTCAATAGACGGCACAATCGGCCCTGAGACTACTAAGGCAATCAAGGCTTTTCAGGAATCAAAAGGTTTAAAAGTCGATGGCGTAGCCGGCGCAAAGACAAAAAGCCTGCTTGCGGCTTATTTAACAATAGAAGAAACAAATTAATTTAAGATTAGCTTATCGGCATAGAAAACCCCAGGCATGCTTTGCTTGGGGTTTTTAATTATGGAAACAAGGACCATAAAACTTCGAAAAAGCAAAAAAGTAAGCTTAAGGCCTAGCCATCCGTGGATATATAAAAGCTGGATTTCCGCGGCCCGTTCATCCGCCTCACCCGGCGCTCTGGTTTCAGTAATAGGCCCGGACGGTAAATTTGTCGGCAACGGCTATTATAATCCTGAATCCCAGATTGCCGTGAGGCTTTTGACATTCAGCGATGAAAAGATAGACCATGCATTTTTTACAAGAAGAATCAAAGAGTCTTTTGAAAAAAGAAGGCATCTGTTAAGCCAGACCAATGCCTTCAGGGCGGTTTTCAGCGAATCCGATTGTCTGCCGGGGCTTATTGTGGATGTATATTCTGATACAGCTGTGTTTTCTGTGCTTACGCTTGGCATGGAGAGGCTTAAAGATACACTTACAAAGAGCATCAGCGAAGCGCTGAACCCGAAATATATCTATGAAAGAAGCGATTCCAACATACGAGAGCTTGAAGGGCTGCTGCCAATAAAGAGGTGGCACGGCAAAGAAGGGCCAAGCGTAATAGAAATTTTTGAAAACGAAGTAAAATTTTATGTAGATATAGAAAACGGGCACAAGACCGGATTTTATCTGGACCAGAGAAAATCAAGATACCTTTCAAGGGCAATCTCTCCCGGGAAAAAGGTGCTCGACATTTTTTGTTATACAGGAGGGTTCTCCATAAACGCCGCCATTTCCGGCGCAAAAGATGTATACGCCGTTGATATCAAACAGCAGTGGCTTGACTTAAGCGCCAGAAACGCCCAATTAAACGGAGTTTCTCAAAAAATAAAATTCATTAAATCCGATTCTTTTACTTTTTTAGAAAACATGGTAAGCTCCGGGGAATACGCGGATGTCGTAATACTGGACCCGCCGTCATTTTTAAAATCCAGAGAATCAATAAAAAGCGCGGCCAAAGGCTATGAGTTTTTAAACTTTCAAGCCATGAAAATTTTATCCCAAGACGGCATTTTATGCACGTTCTCCTGTTCCCATCACATGAGGCAGGATATGTTTTCCGATATATTGAAAAGCGCGGCAAAATCAGCAAAAAAAAGTTTTGAAGTTTTAAATACATGCCATCAGGCCCAAGACCACCCCATTGTTAAGGGAATACAGGAAACAGAGTATTTAAAGGGTTATTTTCTCCGGGTCCGCTCAGGGTAAACAAAAGGAAATAGATTTTTATGCTGGACGCGAAAAAGACAAAAGAAAATTTTAAGTTTTCAATGTTAGACGGTGCCTTTGCCAGCTCTATGATTGGTTTTACGCAGGATTATTTTACGCCGTTTTTGTTATTGCTGGGAGCCACGGCAAAGCACGTCGGCATGCTTAGCGCTTTGCCCAATTTGTTCGCGTCCTTAAGCCAGCTTAAAAGCGCGGATATAGCGCAGAAGTTTAATTCAAGAAAAAAGGTCATAAACGCGCTTGTGCTGCTTCAGGCGTTTATGCTTTTGCCGATAGGGGCTGCGGCACTTTTGCGCATAACTAACCCGTATTATTTTATAGGATTAATAGTCTTGTTTACGTCTTTCGGCGCGCTTGCCAACCCGGCGTGGGGCAGCCTGATGTCAGATTTTATACCGGATAAAGAAAGAGGGGCGTATTTTGGCTACAGAAATAAGGTCCTCGGGTTTATAGTGGTCGGCGCAGCCTTTTTTGCGGGCCTTATACTTAATACCGCAAAAAGGTTCAACGTATATTGGGGATTTGCGATTATTTTTTTTACGGCATTTGCGTTCAGGATAATCTCGTGGTATTTTTTAAGGAAAATGCACGAACCGCTGCTTATATACAAAAAAGAAGACACGTTTAATTTTGTCGATTTTATTTCGCGCATCAGAGAGAGCAATTTTGCGAAATTTGTATTATTCGTGTCCGCAATGAGCTTTTCCGTTAACCTGGCATCGCCGTTTTTTTCGGTTTTCATGTTAAGGGATTTGCGTTTTAGCTACCTTCTTTATACGTTTATTACAATTGCGGCGACGCTTACAATCTTTATCATGATGCAAAGATGGGGCGCTCACGCGGATAAGGTGGGCAATTTAAAAATTATAAAAATAACTTCGCCGCTAATCGGGATAATACCGCTTTTTTGGATTTTTAATCATCACCCGGGCTTCTTAATACTTGCGCAGATATTCTCCGGATTTATGTGGGCAGGGTTTAACCTGTGCACGTCAAATTTTATTTATGACGCGGTGAGCCCTGAGAAAAGAACGCGCTGTATCGCCTATTTCAATGTCCTTAACGGCCTGGCGCTATGCTGCGGGGCGCTTTTAGGAGGTTTTTTAGTATCGTGGCTGCCGCCGCTTTTTGGGTATAAGATACTGACTCTTTTTTTAATATCTTCTATCCTTCGCGTGGCAGTAGCAGTTTATATCCCGAAAAGGCTTAAGGAGGTAAGGAGTGTCGATAAAGTTAAAAGCAATGACCTGTTTTTCAGCGTAATCGGGATAAGGCCCATGCTCGGCGTTGAAAGAAAAACGATAAGGTACTAACCACAAGGAGGTAAAGATGGAGGCAATAAAGGAAATAAAACAGAGTCAATTAAATACGGACAAGTTTATAAAGGAGAAGACCCAGCAGATAAAAGAGTTAGTCGGTGATGGCCTGGCTATCAACGCGCTTTCAGGAGGCGTTGATTCTTCCGCAGTTACGATGCTCGGGCATAAGGCTCTGGGCAACAGGCTTAAAACATATTTTGTTGATAACGGCATAATGAGAGAAGGCGAGCCGCAAAGAATAGTGTCAATATTTAAAAAATTAGACGTTACCGTTGAAATAATTAATGCCCAGGATAAATTTTTTGACGCGTTAAAAGGCATAACAGACCCGGAAGAAAAAAGGGAAGCAATCACGCAGACTTTTTACAAGGACGTGTTTGGAAAACTCGTCAGGGATAGCAAGGCAACCTATCTTTTGCAAGGCACCATATTGACCGACATAGATGAGACTGTCGCCGGAATTAAAAGGCAGCATAATGTATTTGAGCAATTGGGCATAAATCCGCAGGAGGCGTTCGGATATAAGATTATAGAGCCGCTTGTACAGTTGCGCAAAGACGGAGTAAGAAAAGTTGCAAAGGCTCTGGGCCTGCCCGAAGCTGTGTATAACCGCATGCCGTTTCCAGGGCCCGCGCTTTCAGCAAGGGTTATCGGCGAGGCGACCAGGGAGAAAATAGACATGGTTAGAAGAGCCACATCCATAGTTGAAGAGGAGTTATCGCAAACAGAAGCCTTCCAGTATATGGCAATTCTGCATCAGGATAAAGTTACCGGTATACGCGCGGGCAAAAGGGATTTTGGCTTTCAGATCGAGATAAGATGTTGGGACAGCATCGATGCCAGGGAAGCAACGCCTACAAAGCTCGCCTTCAACACATTAACCGGCTTAGCAGATAGGATACTTAAGGAAGTCCCGGGAGTAGTAAGCGTAACCTATAACATAGCTTCCAAGCCCCCATCAACAATGGAAGCGGTTTAAACTAGCTTGCCATAGTCTTAAAATATCTAAAATCGCGTTGACAAAGGAATGTTTTTATGTTATAATTTATAAATAATATAAAAACATTTAATCAACTTCAACCAATTCAAAACAAGAGGGAATCTGTTTGTGTCCGCTTACCCATATTATATGAAGATACTATCACTATTATTATCTATATTATTAATAGCGAATTCCATTTCCTGGGCCGCGCCAATACAAACGGATACCTTAAGGGGCATGTCCGCAGATTTAGAAATCGCAGGCGACATCCAATTCGAGAGGATTTTTGAAACAGGATATGCCGAGCCCGCGCTGCAGATAATCCCCGGGATAAATAATGGAGAAATTAAGGTAGTGTTCATTAGTGTAGACCGGACCATAGCGCAGTCACCCGCTACAATAGAAACGCTCGACTATTTAAAACAAAAAGGTATATTAATAAGCGTGTTTACTAAGGGCCAGCAGGGGCTTGGTAATGCAATAAAAGGGGTTTTGGATGTGTGCAGAGCATCTCCGGAACAGGCAATTTTATTTGGCGATATGGAAAGGGATATGGAAGCGGCAAAAGCCGCAGGCATTTCCGGATTCGGCATCGCTTCCGAGCTGAACAGAAAGGCCTCCTTAATGGAGGCGGGCGCCGAATGGGCATTTCCTAATTTTCAACCGCTGTTAGGCATGTTGAAACTTGATAAAGGCATGGGCGGGCGGTTAGAATTTTATCCCGGAGATAACGTTGATTTGCCCGATGTTTTAGATTTTTTAAATTCCGACCTGGTAAAGGTAACAACAAAAAGTTTTCATACAGCAAGAAGATATGACCCAAGGGCAGGGGGCTATATCAATCAGCCTTATGAAAAATATATATCTAAGAAAAAAAAGCCCCGCTATGGCCCGCCCATGCATGAAGCCATTGACATAATAAAGGAATTCAATGATCAGCTAATGGATGGGGATTCTGAAAATTATGAAGGCGATGTTATTGTTATTGGCGATGGAATAGGAGGGCAAGCCGCTTGTTCTTATCAGGCTGTTGGCGTGCGCAATCCTTTTCCGAACCGGAAAATGGTGCCGCTTGACAGGTTAAATGTAAATTATACCAAGCTTATAAAAGAATGGCTTACAATGTTACGCACAAGCAAAGCCGGCACAGACAAAGGCAAGCTTGAAGAATTGGAAAAAATTAAAGAAGCAGTGAGAATTATGGTCATAGCAGGGTCAAAATCAGGCACAACAGATGAAACCATGGCCAATTTCCAGCTTTGCGTCAGCGCTCTTATTGAAACGTATTTTAGGTATGTTTATGGCGATGACAAAGGAACAACCAAAGCCAACGGCATGATTAAGAAAATTTACAATGGCAGATCCTGGTTTGATGATGATAATGATATCATCGGCAGAATGAATAAGACAGAAAAACGAATATTTTCTATTGTGTTAAAACGGACAATTTTTGTCACGGGAGAAGGGGATCTTGAAAAAAAGACAGGCAGCCGTTTTGATATATTAGGAAAAATATTCGCCAAAAAATATGACGCTAAAACCTTTCCCGTTAAGACGGTGTGGATGGCGGGCAATCATGGCGGCCGTTTCCAGGGCGGAAGCCCGAACGGTTATGCCTATAATGTCGCAATGGGTTTTGATGTTGAAAAACAGCTTGAGTCAGGAAGCGAAGTAGCGCAATTCCAGCTTGAAAGCGGAAATGACAACCCGTCTAAGAAACTCGCCGCACTCATTACCTTGTTTAATCCGCGCAAACTATGCATCGCTGCCCCAAGCAGGGTTGCCTATGGGAGAACCCAGGAAGGGAAAAGTCAGATAGCCCCTGAAAGCTTAGGCAAAGGTAAAATTGCCGGCTACGCGGTGGGTTTTCAGGCTTATTGCACGACTACGCAGGAAATGGTGCATGCTTTAAAATATGTTAAAGATGAGCCCGGCTCCAGGGTTTATTTCATCATGAGCGATAATTATATGACAAAGGCGGATATAGAAGCGGAACAGGCAATCATCAAAGAGCAAACAGCCAGAGGGAATTTAGTCATAAGATATAAATTGAGAGAGCAGGATGAACTTGAGCTTGATAAATTACGTCAATTTTTTGAGGATTTTGTAATGTGGTATGGGATGTTCAGCACCCTTAACGCCATGCTTAATAAGGCGGACAGCTTAGAACTTACCGATGAGGCAAAAAAACAGGTAGAAGATTATTACAAAAAAGTCGGGTTTACTGCCGCTGATATAAGAAAAGTTAAATATGACCCGAAAAGGCACAGTTTTAGAAGAATTGTTTCTAGCGGAAAAGCGAAAGACCCCCAGATACAAAAGGAAGAGGTGTATTTAAGGTGGGTAGCGGATACCTATCTGCCGTATCTTCAGCCGGATGTTGAGGCATACAAAGACTTCCTAAAAGGTGAAAACGGCGCCGCTTTCACCATGTATAATTCCGGAAGCAAGAAATTTGGCGATGATGATTTGCCTGTTAGAGATGAAAAAGAAAGAAATAAGATGTTCGAAGACGACTTAAAAGACGTTGAAAAAGGCCCTGCCTTTGTAAAAGAATCAATACACCTTAGAGATGAAAATAATAATTATGGGCCAGGCCAAATAACCAAAGAGCAGTTAAATAACCTGCCCAAGTTTAAAAACAGCATGACAATGACCGACGAAGATAAAGTTAAAATATTAAAAGTAGTGAACGAGTTGTTTTCGCTGTTTGTAGAGGAAGCGCAATACAAAGCCGCGGCGCGCCAGTCAACCGAAGAGTACCGGGATAAAAGCGACAAGGCCTACGCGAAAATCCAGGAAGCGATGGACAGGCTTTATGATTTAACCAAAGACATTTCGGATTTCGATGATTCCGCGAAGGAAACCGTAGTCCTTATGCATCATGCCAGAATCAATGGCAAAAGCGTGAACATGTGCATAAATGATAATGTTGATTCTGAACTCGAGTTAATAGAGCGGTTCACCAGGCACTTCGGCATTATGGATAAATTGACTAAATTCCCAAAAGAGGGCCATATTTCTTATCAGCAGTCCTTCGGCGGGGCTGATATAGGGCTTGAGATAATAGCCTTAGCGATAAAAACATTGGACACCGTTAAAAAGACAGGCGGAAGAAAAATAGCGTACGATGGCTGCACCTCGAAATATCTACACGGGCTTTATTCTTATGAAATAGCCCGCGCCCTTGCCAATAGTTGCCAGAAAGGGTTTATTAAGAGAAAAGTAGAATTCGCCATGTTAAAAACAAAAGACCTCGCTAATAGCGAAAATAGGCAGGGCCTTATAGAATTTTTAATTTACCTTAGCAGGGTTAAACTTTATTACGAAGAAATGGCAAAACAGCAGAACGAAATTAAAGACCCCGTAGACGTATCGGAAAAAATAAGCACTGCCGCGTAACTATCCACCTATAATCGGATTTCCCTTTCTTTTTCCAAACCCAGAAGATATAATATAAAAAAGAAACGCCATAAGCCGCAAGGAGAGTAATGGTTCAGCTCCGGGAAGTTCTCCCTACGTAGCGGAGGCTTAAGCCTCCGCTACGTCCGAGTCGAGATGCTTACAATGGCCGAACTGTTACTAAGGAGAAAACATGAAACACGTTACAATAGTAGCCTGTTTATTATTTATATTCTTTTTATCTTCAAGGGCTCTTTTTGCGCAGGAGGAATTAGGAAAACCAGAGGAACCTGTGGTCGAAATTGTGGCAATATCAGGCTCTGTGCAGGTATGC
Source organism: Candidatus Omnitrophota bacterium (assembly GCA_043797125.1). Lineage (GTDB taxonomy): Bacteria > Omnitrophota > Gorgyraeia > JABMRG01 > JAFGKX01 > JAZDPX01. Next base: position 107,985 of record JAZDPX010000013.1, on the reverse strand, counting down.
CCGGCGCCCGAGCAGGCGTACGAAGACGCCGAGGAGGATATGTTTCTTTCCCCCGGCGACAAAATAAAAACCGCGGATAACTCTTACGCCGAACTAGCCTTTGATGAAGACGCAGACAACGTCCTGCGCCTGGACTCCAACGCCCTGGCAACTATTATTTTAGAGGAAGGCGAGAAAATAGAGCTGTCCGAAGGAGAAGCGTTTACGACACTGGATAACCTGCCGCAGGGAAGTTCATTTGAAATAAGAACCCCTACGACTGTCGCGGGCGTCTTAGGCACATCATGGACAACAAAGGTCAGCGATGAAGGTACGGATGTGGAATCTCTTGACGGGGATGTTTATGTCAAAGGGTTTAATCAAGACGGTAGCCCCATGCCTGATAAAACAGTAGTCTCATCCGGATATTCAACCAGAATACAAAAATTCCAAAGGCCCTTAATGCCGCAGAGGTTTTCTGATGTAAGGCGCCAAAAGCTGCAGATGATGAAACGCGATGTTGTAAAACGCGCGCGCAATGTTATAAACAAAAGAAAGATGCAGCCGGGCGCTCATTTTAGAAAAGAACGAATGCAGCGCAATATCGAAAGAAGGCTGGAAAAAAGAAAAGCCATGCCGCAAATGGGGAAGCCCCAGCAGAAGTCCAAGCCGCCCATGCCGCCAAAACCTATCAAGACAACCAGTCCTCCTGCGGCTAAAGAACAAATAACCGGCGACACAGACAATTCCCAAAAACCGAAGGACCAGAAGAAACCTTCGCAAAAACTAATCATCCAGCCTTACCTGAAATAAAGGCAAAACATTTATTTTTTTTCTTGGGATTTGTTATTTTTGAAGTTATAATAGACTATGTATAACTAAAGGATTTAATATGTTTGACGGCAAAAAAATCGTTGTTATCATGCCTGCCTATAACGCGGAGAAAACGCTTAAGCGGACATTTGACGATATACCGCACAACATTGTAGATAAGATCATTCTGACGGATGACGGCAGTGTTGATAAGACCGCAATCATCTCGGAGAACCTTGGAATTACAACTTTTGTGCACGAGAAAAACAAAGGCTATGGCGCGAATCAAAAGACCTGCTACAAACAGGCTCTTTTAGCCGGCGCAGATATAATAATTATGCTTCACCCTGATTACCAGTATGACCCGAGGGTAATACCGTTTGCCATAGGTTTTATTACCACAGACGTATGCGATATTATCATCGGCTCGCGAATCAGGACTCGCCGCGAAGCGTTGCAGGGGGGTATGCCCGTTTATAAATATATCAGCAACCGTTTTCTGACCACGCTGGAAAACATGGTGCTGGGCCAGAATTTAGGCGATTTTCATTCCGGCTTCAGGGTCTATAAAAGAGAGGTTATAGAAAAAATAAGCTATATTAATAATTCGGATGATTTTATATTTGATACGGAATTCCTTGTGCAGGCTATATATGACGGGTTTCGGGTAGGAGATATCCCCATCCCCACGCGTTATTTCCCCGAAGCCTCATCGATAAATTTCAGAAGAAGCCTGGCATACGGAATCCAGACCATTTGGGTCATGATTAAATATATCCTCCAGCACACAAAAATAGTCCGCTTCCAGCTTTTTAAAAAACCCGCTTGATAGCGCCGGCTAAAAAAATGGATAAGCAGAAAATAATCTTTATTATTTTTGTTTTGTTGTTAGCATGCGCATTAGGCGCAGGTGTATTTTTGCGTTTATTTAACCCCGAGGCTAAGAACAGGACCCCGGATGAACGCGTCTATACCTACCATGCCAGCACAATATCCACACAAGGCTTAAGCGCCACCAAGGCGCTGGTGGCGCAGAATCATGCGGACAAAAAGATGTGGATATATCCGCCCCCGATAAGAATAGGATATATCTATTTATGTGCAGGCCTGATGAAACTATTAAATTCTACTGACGAAAAAACCCTTGTCCATATTTCGCTTTTCTTCAGCGTGCTTTCGCTTGCGCTTTTGGCGTTTATGGCCTTAAGATTTTTGAATCGGTGGGCAGCGTTATGCAGCATTGTTTTTATGGCTGTTTCTCCGGTTGAGCTTGCCATAGCAAGGCGTGTCTGGCAGGACGGAGTAGTAGGTTTTTTTAGCCTGGCGCTAGTGTATTTCTGCTGCGAGATATCGCTTAACCACAAAAGAAAGATCTGGTATGCGCTGTTTTTTATTTTTGGAATATATTCTATGCTGATAAAAGACCGTTCAAGCATTACCATATTCGGGCTTTTGGTTATTTGGATCCTGGTGGTTGCGTGGTTTAATCAAAAATCCTTAAAAGCGGTATTTTTGCTGGCAGCGTTAAGCATGGCATCGGTAGTTATGAGCATTTTGATAATCGGGCTTGCCACAGGCGACGCGAGAGACTTTTTTAAAATTCTCATTCATATGTCAGGAGCTGTTCAAAACAACACATACGCGGTAACATACCAAAACGGGCCATGGTATTATTTTATAACCGGGTTTTGGCTTCTTAGCCCTGTTTGCACCGTATTTGGATTAATAGGAATTATAACGGCGTTTTTACAGAGGCAAAATGAAAAACTTTATTTCGGGCTTGTGTTTTTTATAGTAGCTTTTGTTATTATTCTTACGGCGCCTGCGCACTTTAAGAATTTAAGATATATATCCTGTGTATACGGGCCTTTTTATCTATTGGGCGGCCTGGGGGCCTGGCACATGGCTTCATTTTTAAAACTAAAATTTTCTAGAACCTATTTCTATATAGCGGTCGCAATTATTGCCTTGGCAATCGTGGCAGGGGCAGCGAGGGATTATATACATTTTTACGACCTCTTTATCAATAGGCAGGTGCCGGATCTTGTAAATATTATGTTTGTAGAGTTTGGTTAAACATGGAAGATGCTATAAAGAAATTCAGGACCAACGACAATTTAGAACTGTTTTACCGCAGCTGGAAGGCGGATAAAGACGCCGCGTGCGTTGTTTATCTACACGGGCTGGAGAGCCACATGGGCTGGTTTTCTAACTTGGCTGTATTTTTGAATAATGGCGGGTTTAATGTGTATGCATTTGACAGGCGAGGCTCAGGCCTAAACAGGGACCAGCGCGGCCACGTATACAACTACCGCAATCTTTTTGATGATATTGAAATATTCCTGGACCTTGTGCGCACAGAGCACCCTAAAGCCAAGGTGTTTTTAGCAGGCCTGTGCCTTGGCGGCAAGATTGCCGTTAATTTCTTTTTATATTATCCCAGGGCGGTTGACGGCCTGGTGCTGCTTTCTCCCTCAATTGGAAATAAATTAAAATTTTCCCTGTTGGCAAAATTAGGCATTTTGCTTTTTGGGCTTTTCAAGCCGCAGAAGGAGTTCAAAATCCCCATCGAAGACAATATGTTTACCGCTAACGAAAAATACATAGATTTTATCAAAAATGACCCCTTAAGGCTTCATTATGTATCAGCGCGCTATTATCTTGAGATTTTCAGGATGGGCCGCGATTTTAAAGAGGCCACCCACAATGTCAGCGTGCCGCTTTTGCTTCTTTTGGCGGGCATTGATGATATCGTCGATGTCAAAGCAGCAAGCAGCTGGTTCCAACAGGCCCTTTCAAATGACAAGACAATGAAGATTTATGAAGGCTGCCACCATATTATTTTATTCGAAGAGCGCCCCGAAGAAATTATGCAGTATATTGTTGACTGGATAAAGGTAAGGATAACCTAAAAAGAATGGCACGCATATCGCAGGTAGAAATATTTAAAGCCGATATCCCGCTTAAAAGCGCTTTTAAACATTCGCTAAAAAAGCGCACCATAAGCGAAAGTATATTTGTTAAAATCGAACTGGATAATAAGATAACAGGATTCGGAGAATCTTTACCAAGGCCTTATGTGACAGGCAATACGCAAGGCATGGTTTTTGACAGCTTAACCGCGTTTTCGCCAAGGCTTATAGGCGTGGAAATAAAAGATCAAGACGCTTCAACGCGGTTTATAAAAAATATACAAATTACAGAAGCTGAAGCGCGCTGCGCAACAGAAATAGCGTTTTTGGATTGCCTTGGCAAAGTTTTTACCAAACCCGTATATGAGCTTTTAGGAGGCCCGCAGGAAACCAAATTTGTTTATAGCGCTGTTATATCGGGAGAGGCGCCCCTTAAAGTAGCCTTGATAAGCCTGCTCGCAAAAAGACACAAATGCGAGTTTGTGAAACTTAAAGTAGGATTGAAAAACGATTTTCTAAGGCTTAGGCTATGCAGAAGCCTGTTAAAGGCCGTTGATTTAAGGGTGGATGCAAACGGCGCCTGGGATAAATATAAGGCGCTGGAGATGATAGAAAAGTTTAGAAAATTTAATATATCCTGCATAGAGCAGCCTACGCCGAAGAACGATTTTACTTGTCTTAAGGAAGTTGCGGATGCCTGCGATGAGCCGATTATAGCGGATGAGTCAGTGTGCACTAAAGCCGACGCGTTAAAACTGGCGCAAATGAAGGCTTGCGATATGTTTAATATAAGGCTCTCTAAATGCGGCGGCATTTTCGGCAGTCTTGATATTATAAAAATCGCGCAGGATTATAATATCGGTTTTCAGATTGGCTGCCACGTAGGAGAAACAGGCGTTTTATCGGCTGCAGGCAGGCACCTGGCAGGGGCTGTCAACGGCTTTAAATTTTTAGAAGGCTCATACGCAAGGTTTATTTTAAAAGAGGATATTATCGTAGAGGATTTAACCCCCAAAAACAGCATTGCGCGAGCATTGACTAATCCCGGCTTGGGGGTTACAATAAAGGAAGAAGTTTTAAGAAAATACACGAAGAAAAGCCAATTAATTAAATAATATGAATATCATAAACCTTATAATGAAGTCGTTTGCTCTTGAAGCCGCGCGCTTTGAATTAAAAACAAAAAACCCGGCCAAAGCGCAGGAAACGGTGCTCTTTAATATTTTAAGAAAAAATAAAGATACAGCCTTCGGCAAAAAATACAACTTTTCTTCAATAAAAAGCATTAAAGATTTCCAGCAAAAAGTGCCTGTCAATACCTATGAAACCCTGCTACCCTTTATCAGGAGGATGCTAAGGAAAGAAAAAAACATATTAATAAAAGACAAACCCCTGTATTTTGGTATTACCTCGGGCACTACGAACAGACCAAAGTTTATCCCTGTAACAGAATATTCCAGCAAAAAAAGAGCAAAGGTAATGAACATATGGCTTTATTACGCCAACGCAGATCACCCCGATATGTTCAACGGCAAGGTGCTGGCAATTGTAAACTCTGCAACAGAAGGTTATACAGCGTCCGGCATGCCCTATGGTTCGGAGTCCGGGCATGCGTATAAAAATTTACCATGGATTATACGCAGCAAGTATATTTTGCCTTACGAAGTCTTTTGCATAGAAAACTACGACGCGCGTTATTACACGATTTTGCGGCTCGGGCTTGAGCATGATGTTACCACCATCGCAACCATGAACCCTTTAACCATACTCATTCTTTTTCAAAAGATAGAAAGACACGCTAAAGATATTATCAAAGATATTAACGACGGTACGCTAAAAGAGTCTTTTTATATCACCGAGGATATCAGGGAAAAAATAGAAAAGACGCTTAAGCCCAATCCTGCCAGGGCAAAAGAGCTGGAAGGCATGCTTGCGCAATCAGGCGCGCTCATGCCAAAGGACTTCTGGCCGAATTTGGCATTGATTGACTGCTGGAAGGGAGGAACGGTAGGCATATTTATCGACGAGCTACTGAAGTATTTTCCGGCCAAAACAAAGGTGCGGGATTTTGGATATCTTTCAACAGAAGCGCGCTGCTCCATCCCGCGCTGGGATGAGGGCCACGCAGGAATTCTTACGATTGATTCAAATTTTTATGAATTTGTGATTGAAGAAGACATTAAAAAAGAAAAACAGCAATATTTAACAGTAAGCGAGCTGGAAAAAGATAAACAGTATTGCATTTATCTTACCACGCCTTCAGGGCTTTATCGTTATAACATAGCTGACATAATAAGGGTCGTAGGCTTATATAACAAAACGCCGCTTATTGAATTTATCCAGAAGGCGCAAAATGTTTCATCTGTGACAGGCGAGAAGCTGTATGAAAGCCACGTGATTGACGCGATGAACAAAGCAAGGGAAACAACAGGCCTTGATATGGAATTTTTCTGCTGCTGCCTTGAACGCAAGATACCGCCGCATTATTCTTTTTTGATAGAATTTATAGGCGAGCCAACTCATTCCCAAAAAAAGGGTTTTTTAATGAGCATGGAGGATAATTTAAGCAGGGTTAATATCGAATATAAGTTAAAAAGGCTTTCGCAAAGGTTAGATTGCCCGAAGCTGGTAGTTTTGGAAAAGGGGTCTTTTGAAAAATTTCATAAATCAAAGCTGCAATTTTCAAGGCATGACGGGCAATTTAAATATTCTCTTCTGAAAGCAGATTTTAAAACGCCGGAAGAATTTACAATTAAAGAAATAATACAGTATAAGTGAAAACACTTGACAAAACTAAAAAATTTTGTAGAATTCTAATATATATAGATAAGATAGCCAACACAAGGAGCCAGCGTGATAGAGGTTAAGTCTGTAACAAGAAACTATGGTAAGACCGTAGCCCTTCATAAAGTCTCTTTCAACGCGGAAAAGGGAAAGATCCTTGGCCTGCTTGGGCCGAACGGCGCAGGCAAAACCACCCTGATGCGCATATTAACCACCTATTTATATCCCACCAAAGGCACGGCTGTAATTGACGGCCACGACATAACGCTGCAGCCTCTTTTAGTAAGAAAACTTACAGGCTATATGCCTGAGGCAGTTCCTTTGTATGACGATATGATTGTGGATGAATACCTCACGTTTATAGGAAAGGCAAGGGGCCTTTCATCCGAAAAATTAAGAGACAGATTAACGTGGGTGAAAGAAAACTGCGGCTTATCCGGGATATGGAAACACGGCGTTTCAGAGATATCCAAAGGCTATCGCCAGAGGGTAGGCCTGGCCCAGGCGCTTATTCACGATCCCGATGTTCTTATCCTTGATGAACCCACCAGCGGTTTGGACCCATTACAGATTATCAGCATAAGAGAGCTTGTCCGAAAACTTTCTGCAAATAAAACAATTATTTTTTCAACCCATATATTACAGGAAGTTGAAGCGCTGGCAGACAGGGTGGTTATTCTAAATGACGGGCGCATTATTGCCAACGGCACTATAAAGGAAGTAACCCAGGGCAGCGAAACGCTGGAAAAGGCATTTATCGGGCTTCTTGCCAAAGACGCGCAAAACGCAAAACAGCAAAAGACACCCCTATGAGAAACATAATTACCATATTCAAACGCGAAATAAAGGCGTTTTTTAATTCGCCGATAGCATATATATTTATAATAGTATTTCTCCTTATATCAGGCGGGGTATACATGACGGAGTTTTTCATAATTTCAATCGCCGACATGAGAAGATTCTTTTATGCTTTACCGCTTATACTTTGCGTGTTTTTGCCCGCGGTTACAATGCGCCTATGGGCCGAAGACAGAAAAGGCAATACCCTGGAACTCTTACTTACGTTTCCTGTCAAGACGCAGGAGCTTGTAATGGGTAAATTTTTAGCCAGCCTGGTCTTCTATATAACCGCGCTTCTTTCCACAGTCACCATACCCATAATGATCGCAATCCTTGGAAAGCCGGACATAGGCATTATTATATGCCAATATATAGGCGCAATTCTTGTGGGCAGCCTCTTCCTTTCAATAGGAATTTTTGTTTCAGGGTTTTGCAAAGACCAGATTGTCTCTTTGATTATAGGAATGGTGGCTTGTTTTGGGCTGTTTCTTTTAGGCACGGATTTCACCGCAGGCTCCATAGATGGCTGGATACCCGGGCTAGGATCGTTCTTAAGAAGCTCGTTAGGCCTTACGCAGCATTTCAGCGCTTTTAATAAGGGAGTCATAGATATCCGCGACGTATTATATATTGTTATCGGGACAGCGATATTCCTGGCGCTTAATACTTTCTGGCTGGAAACGAGATTAAAGCCAAAATCAAAAACGTTTTTTACCACAGCCGTTCTTATAAGCGTTGCGATTTTCGCGCTGTTTAATTTTATATTCTCGGACATGCCCATAGGCCGCGCGGATTTAACAGAAGGAAAGATGTACACCATATCAAAGGCGACAAAAGAAATCCTGCAAGGTTTAAAAGCGCCTGCTACGGCGAAGTTGTTTATCTCCTCCTCGGATAAGATGCCCACAGGAATGAAAAACCTGGAGCGTGACATCAGGGACAAGCTCGACGAGCTAAAGGTGGCGTCAAAGGGCAATTTTGACTATAAGGTTTTTCATATGGAGGCAGCCAATGTTACGCAGGAGGGCCAGGAGGAGTCGCTGGAAAAATCTATCGAGAAAAAGGGCATACGGCCGTTTCAGGTGCAAAGCATAGAGGCCGACGAATTAGGCGTAAAGCTTATTTATTCGGCCATATCCATAGCGTATAAGGAAAAGCCCGAAGAAGTCATACCGAGAATAACGGCTGACCATATATATGATTTAGAGTACATTGTCATCTCAACCATATATAAGATGACTTTGGCTAAAAAGCCTTCCGTTGCCCTGGTCGCTCCGTACGAGGAAAGGTTTATTGACCCGTCTATGAAACAGATATTGGCAAGCTTGGGCCAGGACCAGGTTGATAAGCTAAGGGAAGATGAGTATGAGTTTCTTCCTAAATTGCTGGAGTACGAAGGCTACACCGTATCCCGTATAAAGCTTACGCAGGAAGAACCGATACCGGCAGGCACAAATACTCTTATTATCATAGAGCCCAGAGACCTCAACGAGCGCCAAAGATTCGAGATAAATAGATTTTTAGTGAACGGCGGCTCGGTATTTATGGCGGTTCAAAGATACAATTTTGAATACAGCTCGTTTTCCCAGCAGGGCATAAGAGTCGCTTCGGTTGATAAAAACCCGCAGGTCGAAGACATACTTGAAAAATGGGGCCTTGGCGTAAGCAAAGATTTCCTTATGGATTCCCAGGTCGATATAGTAAGCCTTACGGGCAGTAAGTTATTCGGCGTAATACCTATTAGCGCGCCTGTAAAACTGCCTATTCAGGTGAAGATTATATCAGACCAAATGAACAAGGATGTATCCATAACATCAAGGCTTTCCACCATGTTTTACCTCTGGGGCACGGCTGTTGTCGTCGATTCCGCGAAACTCTCAACATTAAACCTTGCCTCAAAAACACTTTTTACCTCAAGCGAGGATTCGTGGCAGGCGGAATTTCACCAGGGCGAGCTTACCAACGACGACTTTAATATGCCGCCGCCTGATAAAAGAAAGAGCATTCCGCTGGCTGTTCTGGTGCAGGGGCAGTTTCCCGACGCGTTTGAAGGCAAAGGCGTCCCGGAATGGCCGAAAGAGGAGGCCGCGGAAGAAGAAAGCTATGAAAAACCAAAGGAAAACGTGGCGCTTTCGCCTGCCCCGGGCAAATTGGTGCTGACAGGCTGCACAATGATGTTTACAAGAGAGCTTTTTACAAAAGGCGGGCAATTGGGATTTTTTATCAATTCAATTGACGCGATTACCCTGGGCGAGCAGCTTATTGAGGTAAGAAGCAAACAGCAGGTGGACCGCTCCACAAAAAAGATATCAACTATAGCCAAGGCCTGGTGGAGAATATTCACGACATTTTTATTGCCTGTGGCGTTGTGCGTTATCGGGGCTTTCAGGATTTTTATGAGAAAGCGCACAAAGTGGCTGTACTTAAAAAGCCTTCAAGCGTAGCGGCTTAAATAATATGAAGACCAAACATTTAATATTTTTAGGAGTTATACTAATAACCCTTTTGGCGATATTATCCGCCAAAAAGATTTTTATGAAACCCGAATTAGCGCAACAGGAGTACAAGGGCCTTCAGATTACCATCGATCCTTCTTTAATTTACGGAATCCAGATTAAAAAAGGCGAAAACGAGAACCTTTTAACGCTTGAGAAAAAAGACGCTCAATGGCGCCTTCCTTCCAAAGGTAATATGATGGCGCAGAGCGAAAGAATAGAAAAATTTATAACAGATCTTGCGTCATTGCAGGGAGAAATGCGCTCTAATTCGAAAAACCTCTTTTCAGATTACAAGATTGCTGATAACGAGGCGTTTTCGATATCTATACTTGATAAGGATTCAAAACCATACCAGGTGTTTTTTATAGGCATGGAAAAACCCGGCGAGGGAAGCTCATTCCTGAGAATAGGAAGCTCGGAAGAAGTTTATATCACGGATAAGGATGTTTATTCATTTCTTGATATTTACACAGAACCCAAAGACGCCACCATTAATGCGGACACGTGGATTGATTTGACTGTTGCCAAATTTGATACCGAAAAAATAGAATCAATAAAGATAATCCGCAGGCAGCAGGATGTTGAAATAGCAACCGCGGATCTTAAGAAAGAACTCGATCCGGAAAGAAACCTTAAGCGCTGGGTGGCGGTCGGGCAAGAGCCCTTATTTAACATTGATTCGGAAAAAATAAAAAATGCGCTTAAGGCCATGACAGAGGCAAAGGCGCAAGAGGCCATTGCCCTAGAAAGCGCCGAAGGCCGGGGCTTTGAAAAACCGTACCTTAAGGTTGTGCTGGAAGGCCAGGAAAAGCCGATAGAGATTATTTTGGGCAACGCAACCGAAAAAGACGGCAAGGATAGATACGCCAAGACTCAAGACGGATACGCCTATATCCTGCGCAGCTACGCAATTGATAAGCTGGATATAGATACATCCAAATTTTTTATAGATAACCCGCTGAAGATAAACAAAGATAACTTGAAATCCGTATCTGTTAGCGCGGAAAACGAAGTTTATAAACTTGATGAAGCCCTGGTACAGAAAAATACAAGCTATATCGATAAATTAAAAGGTTTTGAGGTTGAGAAGATTCTTTTTAACGAGAACTATGCGGATGCATCCAAGGATATGCTGGCGTATTCGTTCGAGATAGAAAACAAGGATGCAACCACTTTAGCAATCGATGTTGTTAAAAAAGGGGAAACATACATCGCAAGATTGCGCGGCAAAGACGCCGTATTTTCGATTAGAAAAGGGATTTTTAGCAATATATTTGAAAATCTTACAAACCTTGATCTTAAAAAAGAAGAGGCTGCCCCGCAAGAACCTCCGCAACAGCCGCCGCAAACAGAAGAAAAACCTTGACAGGAAATATTTTTTTGTATATAATCCCTACCAATATGATAAGGTTAATAGGTTAAGAAATCATAATTTATGATGAGGCTTTCAACAAAAGGAAGATATGGCGCAAGATTAATGCTGGAACTGGCGCTTAATTATGGCAACGGCAATGTTCTGCTGAAAGATATTGCCAAAAGACAGAATATTTCCGAAGGATATTTAGAGCATCTTGTGCCGCCGCTTAAAGCTATTGGGCTTGTAAAATCAAGCAGGGGCGCGCATGGCGGCTACACGCTGGCAAAGGCGCCATCCAAAATAACGCTCAAGGAAATAATTTTGACGCTTGAAGGTTCATTGTCACCTGTTGAATGTATTGATTCGCCCGCTGTTTGTGATAGAATAGATATTTGCGTAACGCGCGATATATGGAAAGAATTAGGCGATAAAATATTAAAAAGTTTAGAATCAGTAACTTTAGAGGAAATGGTTAAAAGGCACAAGAAAAAACTTAAAACCCCGCATATGTATGTTATATGAAAATGAGATTTATTACACAGATGATCGCAGATGAAAAGATACAAGATGATCACAGATATATTTTAAAAAATCTGCGATAGTCTGTTTCTTTTAATCTGTGATTATCTGTGAAACTTTTAATAGCTATATAAACCGGAGAAAACATAATGAAGATAGCAGATGATATAACCAAATTGGTAGGCAACACGCCTTTGGTGAGGTTAAATAAAATTGCCCAAGGATCTGAGGCGGCATTGGTAGGAAAATTAGAATCCTTTAACCCGCTGTCCAGCGTAAAAGACAGAATAGGCGTTTCAATGATTGATGACGCGGAAAAAAAAGGCCTGATTAAAAAAGGCACTGTAATAATTGAGCCGACAAGCGGAAATACAGGCATAGGCCTTGCCTTTGTATGCGCTGCCAGAGGCTACCGTCTAATTTTAACAATGCCAGATACCATGTCTATTGAGCGCAGGCAGCTTTTATCTGTATTTGGCGCAGAGCTTGTTCTTACCCCGGGCGCGGAAGGAATGACAGGCGCAGTTAAAAGGGCAGAAGAGCTTCTTAAGGAAACGCCAAACTCATTTATGCCTCAGCAGTTTAAAAACCCCGCTAATCCTAAGATACACAGAGAGACAACAGCGCAGGAGATATGGGCAGATACCGACGGCAAAATAGATATTTTAATCAGCGGCGTTGGCACAGGCGGAACAATCACCGGCGTAGCAGAAGTAATTAAAAAAAGAAAGCCGTCATTTAAAGCAATTGCGGTTGAGCCGACAGATTCACCTGTTCTTTCAGGCGGAAAGCCGGGCGCGCATAAAATTCAGGGAATAGGCGCCGGGTTTGTGCCGGATGTTTTAAAAAAGGAATTAATCGACGAGATAATTCAGGTTAGTAACGAAGATTCCGGCATAATGGCAAGAAGGCTGGCAAAAGAAGAAGGCATATTAGCGGGTATATCAAGCGGCGCGGCAGTGCACGCGGCCGTAGAAATAGCTAAGCGCAAAGAAAATAAAGGCAAATTAATCGTTGTTATACTTCCTGATACAGGCGAACGCTACTTAACTACTTGGCTGTTTAAATAAGCTAAAAAAACGGAGGAAACTATGGCAAAAACTATAGCAGAAATTAACGAACGCATAAAAAGCGGAAATGCGGTAGTGGTAACCGCGGAAGAGATAATTGACATTGTTAAGAAAAAAGGCGCGGCTAAAGCGGCAAAGGAAGTCGATGTTGTTACCACCGGTACCTTTGGCCCGATGTGCTCATCAGGTGCGTATTTTAACATAGGCCACAGCAAACCGAAAACAAAAATCGGCGGAGGCAGGGCATATATTAATGACGTGCCTGTTTACGCGGGATTTGCCGCAGTCGATGTTTATGTTGGCGCAACCGCCATGCCCGACGACGATCCAAGAAACAAAGTTTTCCCGGGAGAATTCAAATACGGCGGAGCCCACGTGATAGAAGACTTGGTAGCTGGTAAAGATTTAGTCCTGACAGCTACAGCATATGGCACTGATTGCTATCCGCGCAAAGAACTGAAGACCAAGATAAACATCAAGGATTTAAACGAGGCAGTGCTTTTTAATCCAAGAAATGTTTACCAGAATTACAACGTAGCGGTTAACTTGTCGGATAAAGTCATCTATACGTATATGGGAATACTTAGGCCAAAATTGGGCAATGCCAATTACTGTAGCGCCGGCCAGCTTTCGCCTCTTTTAAATGACCCGTATTATAAAACTATCGGTATCGGCACAAAGATATTCTTAGGCGGCGGAATAGGCTATGTGGCCTGGCACGGAACGCAGCATAACCCTTCGGTAAAACGCAAAGACAACGGTGTGCCCCAGGCGCCGGCAGGAACCTTGGCAGTTATAGGTGACCTTAAACAAATGAAGCAGGAATGGCTTGTCGGAGTATCTATGCAGGGTTATGGCGTAACTCTCAATGTTGGCATAGGCATTCCTATACCTATATTAAACGAGGAAATCTGCCAATATACAACAGTTAAAGACGAAGACCTGTGGGCGCAGGTAGTTGATTACAGCAAGGCGTATCCGCAAGGAATACCAGGAAGCCTTGGCGAGGTAAATTACGCTCAGCTTAGAAGCGGCAAGATTAAATTCCAGGGCAAAGAAATTCCGACAGGAAGCCTTTCCAGTTACAGCAAGGCGGTTGAGATTGCCAACACACTGAAAAAGTGGATCAAGAAAGGCGACTTTTTGTTAAGTGAACCCGTGGCTTCTCTGCCGGGAGCTGATTCAGGCTACACATTTAAGCCGTTAAACGAACGCCCGATTTAATAATTAGCGTAAGGCACATGTTATGTAATAGTAGGGCAGGCTTAAGCCTGCCCTACTATTATTGTTTTCGATAATATTTGTACGAACAGCGAGTTTCGTGCTATAATTAATCCGAAAAATGGAAAAGTCAAAGATAAAATTTATTTGTTTGCTGGCATTGCTGGCATCAGTTTTTTCTACTCTGCATCTGTATGCCGATGAACCAGATAATTTAGCTACACTCATCGACGAAGCCGTCCGGAACAATCCAGAAATTATAGCATCAAAGAATAGATATGAGGCAGCGAAGAATAAGATACCCCAGGCATCAAGTTTAAACAACCCGGAGTTTGAATTTAAGTATGATAAGATAAACGCGAGTATGGATGCTGTTATGGAAGGCGATACCGCTCCGATGCGCACATACGCGGTGTCCCAGGATGTGCCGTTTCTTTCAAAGCTTTTGACAAGGGCGCAGATAGCGCAGAAAGAAGCCCAGATAGCATATAGCGAATATAGGGAAAAAGAAAGGCGGATAATTTCAAGCGTCAAGTCGTTATATTCGGAACTTGCGTTTGTATATAAATCAATTGACATAACAAAGGAAAACAAACTGCTCTTGGAACAGTTGGCCTCTTCCGCATCCGCGCAGTACTCGCTTGGTAAAACAAGCCAGCAGGACGCATTGAAAGCGCACGTAGAGATAGCGCGTATGGATAATGAACTGCTGATGCTTGAGCAGAAAAGGCAGGCAAAGCAGGCGCGGCTGGATATACTTTTAAACAAGGACCCGAGCTTTGAGCTAGGCCCCATTGCCTCAAGCGGCGAAACAGAGCTTAAATATACCCTTGATGAATTAAACAAAATAACGCTTGAAAAAAGGCCCGAGCTTATGGCGTCGCATCTGGCAGTTGAAAGGGCGAAGAAAATCTATTCTTTGGCAAAGCAGGAATATCTGCCTGATTTTACGGTAAAATACGAAAGCATGGAGCGGGACGGGCGCCTTACAGACTGGGCAGGCATGGTGGGTATAAGCATACCATTATGGTTTTGGCAGAAAGAAAGTTTTAATGTAAGCCAGATGAAAAATGAGCTTAAAGCAATGGAGGCAGAGTATCAGGATAAAAAGAACACGGTCCTGCTTGAAGTGAAGGACGCTTATTCAAAAGCCGAGGCGTATAAAAAATTGGCAACTCTGTATAAGACATCTTTTATTCCGCAGGCTGAGCAGGCGTTTAAATCCGCATCTGTTGGTTATGAGGCAAACACCATAGATTTCTTAAACCTTCTTGACAGCCAAAGAACGCTTCTGGAATTTAAATTAGATTATTATATGGCGACAGTTGAGCATGAGGCGGCATTAGCAGAGCTGGAAATGGCTGTGGGCATTGACTTATAATGGAGGCGCATAAATGAGACTCAAAATAATTTTAGCGGCTGTCGTATTAACAGCACTTTTAACTGCGACAGTTTGCGTGGCACAAGCGGTAGAAAAAACTAGCACCGAGCAAAAGATTTCATATTGGACATGTTCTATGCACCCAAGCGTGCACGCTGAAAAAAAAGGCAAATGCCCCATCTGCGGCATGGACTTAATCCCTGTTTATGAAACAGCAGAGCCGCAGCAGGATGAAGCGGTACAGGCTAATGAGGATTATTATGGCTGCGGCGTGACAGAACAAGGCCATTGTAAGCATTGCGACGAAGGCATAAAAGACGCGCAATGCATATGCGGCGGCCATTCATTTGTAATCACAGCGGATAAGCAAATGAGCTGCCCCGTATGCAAAAAACCCCTTAAAAAGATAAAGCCTGAACAGGCGGCGAAACTAAGAGTTCAGAATGGCGAAACAGCGGTATCGAGGGTCAGCCTTAATAAGCAGCAGGTCGATCTTGCAGGCATAAAAACAGAGCCGATAAAAAAGAGAAGTTTGTCAAAGCTCATACGTGCGTCAGGAACCATAGCTTATGATCCGGAACTTGCTGTTGCGCAAGAGGAATTTCTAACCGCGGTTCAGACCAGGGAAAAAGTTGGAAATAGCCCGGACCCGGATGTAATCGCGCGCGCCGATGACATTTTAAACAGGTCAAAGACCAGGCTTAAATTGCTTGGCTTAAGCGATGAATATATAGCAAGCCTGCAAAACCAGACTACTGCCGACCAGAGTTTAATATTGCCGCAAGATAAAATGTGGGCGTATGCCCAGATATATGAGTATGAACTCGGCTGGGTTAAGCCGCGCCAGGAAGCGAAAATTACGACCGATGCATATCCCGGCGAGGAATTCAAAGGAGCAGTAGTGTCAATAAATCCTGTCATAGACCCAAAGACCCGTTCAGCGCGGGTAAGAATAGAAGTGGATAACCCGGATCTAAAACTGAAACCCCAGATGTATGTGAATGTTGTTATAGAAGATATATATACAGTAACACAAAATGAAGATGGTATGATTTTGGCTGTGCCCAAAGACGCTGTGTTAGACACGGGCGTTCGAAAAATTGTATATATTCAAGCCAAAGAAGGCGAATTTGTAGGAAGAGAAATAAAGATTGGTTCACTTGCATCGGCAGAAGAAGAGGGCATAGCGTCTCAATTCTACCCTGTCTTAAGCGGGTTAAGCGAAGGCGATGTAATTGTTACAAAAGGAAATTTTCTTATAGATTCCCAAAGCCAGCTTACAGGTGGAGCGAGCTTGTTGTGGTCAGGCGCCCAGGAAATAGAGGCAGGATTAGAAACGCCTGCCGAAGAAGAGCCAAAGATAGAAACAAAACATATTCACCATTAATATGATAAACAGATTAATTTCGTATTGCTTGAAGACTCCGCTTATAGTTTTCATAATATATGCGGCTGTTTTTTTCTGGGGGCTATGGGCGCTTACCAACGTTCCTATTGACGCAATTCCGGATATAGGAGAAAAACAGGTCATTGTTTATACCGAATGGCCGGGCCGTTCCGCGCAAGATGTGGAAGACCAGGTTACATACCCGCTTTCAATATCTCTTAAAGGCGTTCCCGGAGTTAAAACCATCAGAGCCGCGTCAGCGTTCGGATTTTCGGAAATATACCTGATATTCCACGATAAGATAGATTACTATTGGGCGCGTTCCCGCGTTCTGGAAAAACTTAATATTGCCTCAACAAAACTTCCGCAAGGTATAATGCCGGTTCTTGGGCCGGATGCGACAGGCCTGGGCCAGGTCTTCTGGTATACGGTAGAAGGGGAAAACAGGTCATTAGACGAATTAAGGAGCATGCAGGACTGGTTTATCCGTTATCAGCTTAATTCTGTTGAAGGCGTGTCAGAGGTTGCAACAGTCGGAGGATTTTTAAG
Organism: Candidatus Omnitrophota bacterium; assembly: GCA_043797125.1. Classification (GTDB taxonomy): domain Bacteria; phylum Omnitrophota; class Gorgyraeia; order JABMRG01; family JAFGKX01; genus JAZDPX01. The sequence continues at coordinate 90,675 of JAZDPX010000013.1, read as the reverse complement.
GCAGTATCAGATAGACGTTGACCCCAACAAGATGTCAAGCCAGAACATAAGCCTGCGGGAAACACTTGAAGCGGTTAAAAAGTCAAATATCGATATAGGCGCGAAAGTTATAGAGTCAGGGGCAATGGAATATATCGTAAGAGGCCTGGGATTTATCAAATCCGTCGAGGATATAGAAAATATCGCTGTTGGGTATAAAGAAGGCACCCCTATATATCTTAAAAGCATAGCTTCTGTGCAGCTTGGCCCTGAATTCAGAAGAGGCATATTGGATAAGGCCGGAAAAGAAGTTGTAGGCGGCGTAGTTGTTATGCGCTACGGCCAGAACGCGATGCAGGTAATACACGGCGTTAAGGAGAAAATAAAACAGTTACAGGCAGGCCTGCCTTCCGATATAAAGATAATACCATTTTACGACCGCACAGGTTTAATTCATCGCACAATAGGGACTTTAAAAGAGGCGCTGATCCTTGAGATTATTATCACTATGGCAGTGGTTGTCCCGTTTATGGCCCACATATTTGCGGGTTTCATAATATGCATAGCTCTTCCATTTTCGGTTTTGATAGCGTTCATTGCAATGTATTATCTTGGTATAGACTCCAATATTATGTCGTTGTCAGGCATAGCCATTGCCATAGGAACCCTTGTTGACATGGGAATAATTATGACTGAAAATTCCTATAGAAGGCTTATTCTCAATGCGCAAGACATAAAAAAAGGCATAACAACAAGGCTTGAGGTTATCTTCGGCGCTGCTTCTGAAGTAGGCAGCGCTGTTTTAACAGCTGTTCTTACGACAGTAGTCTCATTTTTCCCTGTCTTCGCGCTTGAAGCGCAAGAGGGCAAGCTTTTTCATCCGCTTGCCTGGACAAAGACATTAGCCCTTTTAGCGTCGATTACCGTAGCTTTAACATTTACCCCGGTTTTGTGCTTCTTTGGCTTAAGGGGCCGCCTGCGCGAACCCGAGGAAAACCCTCTTGTTAGCGCGCTCCACAGATATTATGAAAAAATACTACGCTGGGTGCTTGCTAACCGAAAAAAATTTCTCTTGATACCCGCCTTAGTTCTAACAGGCTCTTTGGTTGCGGCCGCGTTTATAGGCAGGGAGTTTATGCCGCCGCTTGATGAAGGAAGTATTTTGTTTATGCCGGTTATGCAGCCTGCCGTATCGCTTACCGAAGCGCACCGCATAATAAAGATTCAGGATGAGGTAATAAGTAAGTTTCCCGAAGTTGAGATGGTGGTAGGAAAACTCGGGCGCGCGGAGACCGCCACAGATCCTGCCCCGATAGAAATGTTTGAGACAACAATTACGCTTAAACCAAAAAACCTATGGCGTAAAGGCATGACCAAGGACAAGCTTATCCAGGAAATGAACTCAAGCCTTCAGATACCGGGTGTTTCAAATATCTGGACCCAGCCGATAATTAACAGAATTGACATGCTGGCTACGGGCATAAGGACATCTGTCGGGGTAAAGGTATTCGGCCCGGACTTAAATAAAATTCAGGATATTGCCCAGGAGGTCGAGAATATCCTTAAGGGCGTCAGGGGAGCGGCGGATTTATATTCGGAAAAGATAGTCGGCAAACCTTATATTGAATTTAAGATTAAACGCGACCAGATTGCCCGCTATGGATTAAGCATAAGCGACGTGCAGGATGTTATCGAGATGGGTATTGGCGGCGAAAATATAACAACCACGCTGGAGGGCAGAGAGCGCTATCCTGTCAGGGTGCGCTACCCGAGGGAACTGCGCGATACCCCGGATGCCTTAAGGCGCGTACTTGTGCCGACTTCGGACGGCCAGCAGATTCCGATAACGCAGCTTGCGGATATATATTTTGTAACAGGCCCGGCGATGATAAATTCGGAAAACGGCCTGCTAAGGGCATACGTGCTTATGAACGTGCGTGGCCGTGATATGGTGGGATTTGTCGAGGAGGCATCGCGCGTTGTAAGGGAGAAGCTCAAACTTCCGGAAAATTATTTTCTTGAATGGTCAGGCCAGTTTGAAAATCAGGTGAGGGCAAAAAAGAAACTGCTGGTTTTGGTGCCGATAAGCCTTCTTTTGAACTTCATGATTATTTACATGAATTTTAGATCCGTAGTAAAAAGCCTGTTTATATTTACGGCAATACCGGTTACCTTATCTGGCGGAATATGGCTTTTGGCGTTTTCAGGGTATAATTTTTCCATCGCCGTTTGGGTCGGTTTTATCGCGCTCTTCGGAGTGGCTGTTGATGACGGAATTTTAATGACTACATATCTGGACGATGTTTTTAAGGAGAGAAAAGATAAGATAAAATCAAAAAAAGACGTGGTCGAGGCCACAGTCTACGCGGGCTTAGGCAGGATACGCCCGGCGTTTCTTACGACCATTACAACCATTGTCGCGCTTTTACCGATTATGTTTATAAAAGGAAGCGGTTCGGAAGTTATGCAGCCCATGGCTATTCCGTCGTTGGGCGGTATGGTTATAGAGATGATAACCTGGTTTATCGTGCCCTGCCTTTATTCATGGTACCAGGAACGCCGCCTGCTTCAAAGCTAGTAACAGTTCAGTCATTGTAAGTATCTCGACTCGGACGTAGCGCAGGCTTAAGCCTGCGCTACGTCGTGAAAACTTCCCAGAGCTGAACTATTACCAAAGCTAAAGGGCTTGATATGATTGATCATAAAAATGGATTAGTTGGATTGCTGCAATTTTTTGTCTACGACTCCGTAAAGATAATGCTTTTGCTTTTTGTGATGATATCCTTTGTGGGATTCCTGCGAAGCTATTTATCACAGGGCAAGGTGCGTTCCTGGCTTGCCAAAAAAAAGTTTTTCGCGAATATATACGCCTCGATGTTCGGCGCCATAACCCCGTTTTGCTCATGTTCATCAATTCCGATATTTTTGGGCTTTCTAAAAACAGGGGTGCCTTTGGGCGTTACCTTTTCATTCCTGATAACCTCGCCCTTAGTCAATGAATATCTGGTCGTCCTGATGCTTGGTTTTTTCGGCTGGAAGATAACCGCGTTTTATGTCTTAAGCGGAATTTTTTTAGGCGTGTTTGTCGGGCTTATATTAGGTAAAATGAAATTAGATAAATACATTGACAGGGATTTTCTTCCGATAAAAACCGAAACAGAAAAGCTGCTCCAATTCACCTCAATAAAGGACAGAATTCTTTTTGGCGTAGGCGAGGCGAAATTAATTTTAAAAAGGTTATGGCCCTGGATATTAATAGGCGTTGGTATAGGCGCCGTTATACATAATTATGTGCCAAAAGAAACCATCCAGGGGGCAATCGCAAAGACTGGCCCGTTTTCAGTGCCCATAGCAGTGCTTTTAGGCGTTCCAATGTACGGAAGCTGCGCCGCTATCGTGCCCATTGCCGTCGCGCTATTTAGAAAAGGCGTCCCCTTAGGCACCGCCCTTGCCTTTATGATGGCTGTATCTGCCTTAAGCCTTCCGGAAGCAGTAATACTAAGGCGGGCTATGAAACTTAAGCTTGTAATTATATTTTTCGGCATAACCACCCTTGGAATTATCTTTACAGGCTACCTATTTAATCTGCTTAGCGTAAAATTATTGCCATAACACACGTAAATATTTTGATTGACACAGGAATTTTTTTTGTGTATAATATTAAGTACTTTTTTTAACCATTTATATCATCTTAACATATTTCACTTTAGAGAAACCTATGGCTCGTATTTACAAAAAAACAATAACACTATTATTTACTATTATTTTTACCTGCCAAAGCGCAAATCTTCATTACCTGCCTGCAGCAAATCAAACCGCAAAAAATAATGCCCTGCGCGGTGTTTCTACAGCTAAGACAGATAACAGTCTCCGTGATGAGCTCGATAAGGCTACAAAGCGAATACTAGAACAAGCAGAATTCCCCGTTGACCTACTGGAGGTAGTTGGGAAATTAAGTGAAACAGCAGCCTCAAAACTAACTGCGCATTTGCTATTATGGCAAAAACCCAGCACGCAAGATAAGAAAAAAACTAAAATATGCTTAGGGATTGCAAAAATTTTATATGAAGCAGAGGAGTTAGGATTAGCTTTAGCTTGTGTGCATAAGGCTATGCAGTTAGCGCAGAATATTACTTCTGAAACAACGCGCCTTAACTACGAGCAGCATATATGCAACCTTATGGATAAGTTTGCAGAAGAGTTATTAAGAAAAGGAGACAGGACATTACTAATAACAGAAATACCGCTTATCTTGCATCCCGTTCCTATCATAACAGAAGAATTTGAAAAAATATCAATACAATTAAAAATAACGGGTTTTCCTATCGGGCTTGAGAAAGTATTTGGAAAATTATCCCAAAGGGAAAAGTCTATTTTAAACACCCTGCTGGTCGGATGGAACGAGGCTTACGGCGTTAACAGAAAAGCCATATCAGAAATGAATATCGCATATCTGCTGTATATAACAGGGAACATGGAAGAAGCTTTGTCCTGTATAGAGCATGCCAAGGATATAGCTAGTGAGCAAGGTGAAGCCTTTCAATCCGTTTCTCTTATTATAGCAATTGGTGAGCTTAAAGAAACAATTTGTAATGTATTCAAGCTTGAAAAAGAGCAAAAAATAACGCTGTCAAGAGAAGAGCGTATTGAACGAGCCCCTTTATTGTCTCAATATAAGCCCCTATCCGTTGACGCAATCAGGAAAGAAGAGGTACTAGAGCAGGTTTTAGGCACAGACACTTATAAGTTAAAAGATTCTAAGGAAGAATTGCCATTCAGCTATATGGAAAAGCTTATAGACTTAAAGGATAGCAAGGATATTAAAGGGCGGTTAGGGAAATATTTTAAAGAAGAGGTTAAGCCCGATGAGAAATATTATGTTCTCTACTTTAATGCACAGCCCATAGCCATTGTCAAAAAAGATAGCAATAATGATGTTAGAATAGAACCCGGGAAAACTAGCATAGTTAAGTTAGCGGAGGAGCTGGGCGGAATAACGCTTGAGGCAATTGCGGAAAACGCAGAAGAAATAAGAAAAGAAAGAAAAGGAGCGATAGACCTTGTTCTTGATGATTATGTATATTTTTTAAAACGCGCTAAAATACCGGCCTGGAAACGCTATTGCCTGACTTTTAAAGAGCAGAGGCAGCATCAAGAATTATTTGAAAAAGAAGATGAGAAATATAGAAATGATATAAGTAAAATTGAATCTGAATTAAAGAAAAACCCTGATTCGTTAGTTTATAAAAACCGACTTGAAAACAAACTTAAACACCTCAAAGAAGGATATAAGGAATTCCTGAAATCAGGCGGGTTTGAATTATCCGGAGGAAAGGGCTTAAGCCTTTCGCTGACCGAAAGCGTTGCGCCTACCCCCTGGGGTGTTAATGCTACCTCAACAGCATATTTTGCATTAGTAAAAGCTAATGAGGAAGCGAGAAAGGCCATAGAAGAATTAGCTACTTTGGACGCTACAGACGACCAGATAAGAAATGTAATAGGAGATAGAATACGCCACGCCATAATGAACGCAAAAATCCCCGAAGAGGTAGAAGAAGAGATTATCAGGATGTATAGACACCTGAATATTCTGGCGCATTTATCCGGCAAAAAAACTCCTGTCGCTGTCGCGGAAAGAAGCTCAGGCATAAGAGGCGAGGACAGCAAAATACAATCCTGGTTCCCTGTTACAAGCGGCTCTCAGGCCGGACAGGCAGATACCTATCTTAATGTCAGGGGCATTAAGAACGTACTTGATAAATGGAAGGCTTGCTGTGCCAGTTTATTTACAGACAGAGCCATAAGCTATAGGGATGGAGACATATTCCAAATTTTTGCCGCTACTATGGGCTTTGGAGAAACAGAACCGCAAAGGGTATATCATAATTTAATGGAGAAACTTCGTGAATATTCTAGTAAAAATTCACAACTTGGAAAAATAGCAGATACGCTTACCAAATATCAAAACCCAGGTTCGGTAAATTTAATTAAGGCCATGATAGAAATATTGGAATACGAACCCAAGAACGCTGAAATAAGCCATTGTTTGGAATTATTAATGGAGACTGCAAAAGAATTTGTACATCCTGATTTGGTGGGAATGTCCGTAGTCATTATGCGCATGGTAGAAAGTTGTTTAGCGGGAGTGGCATTTACAGTGAATCCAGCTACCAAATTCGCCGGCGTTTCCCAGGCTTTATATAAGGCCTGGTATGAGAATGATGATACTTTTGTTAATCGTAATGAAAAAGGCGAAATCATCAGCACAAAGGCAAATGTTGTAAGCTTTGAGATAAGCCATGGGTATGGAGAGAATGTTGTTGGCGGTAAAGTAAGAGGCGATAAATTTGTCATGGTTACGCTGGATGGGGATAACTGGTTTACCGTTCAGTCCGAAAAAGGAGATAAATTTATACAAATGGTGGATGTAGAATATGCCTTTGAATTTTTAAGACAAAAGGAAGGCCTTGACGAAACCAAAATTCGCAACATAGCTTCGATGGTTAAAGACGCTATAAGCTACGATGAAGTGCAGAAGCAGATTAAAGGTATCTTAGCAAAAGATTTACAGGGTATTTCTTATTTGATACCAGAATCAGGCGAAACAGATAATGATAAAAAAGTGCGCTTGCAGATGGAAGCGGAAAAAATTGCCGATATGTTTAAATCCGGGGTAGATAACAACACCAATCCCGCAGAGATAAAAGGTCGGGTTGTGGAATATATAAAATCAAAATTTTATGTACAGGACGCTTCCAGAGCGAGCGGCATCGATGAAGATAACCTGAAAAAGATAGTTGATGGTACATATGATTTAGTTAAAATGACCAAAGAAAAGTCCAGTAAAGGCAAAAATAATTTGAAGAAATATTTCAACAGAAAAAAACAAGGAAATGATTATATAGATTCTTTTATCAAAATGGTCAAGGGGGTATGGCATAACGAAAGACCCGATGTGCCAGATACGGACAAGAAAACCATTTTAGACAAGATAGGTGTTGACGAGAGAAACTTTAAGAATCTAAGCTATCTTATAAGGTCGTTAATTGACAATAGTTTTACCTGCAATATATTGACTACAGATTCGCATAAAGATGCGTTTTCAATATCAGATTCTGAAGCCGCGAAAGTTGCCATAATGGTGTCAAAAATAGCCAATTTTTATAAAGACGCAAGAGATGTGGAATTTGCTATCGAGATTGATCCTAAGGCAGAAGGAGGCTCTAAGATTAGTATATATGCGTTGGATAAAGAAGGCAATGTTTTGGGCATGAGAAATGACGAGATTATAGAGCTTAGCGGCGAGGAAAAAGAGCAAATAATAAGCAGCAATGAAAATATGGTTAAACTCAGCTTATATAATGTGCAAGCAAGGCCATATACAGCAGAATATACAAAAGTGGATTTTGTGCTTAAGCGGACAGAAACAGATGAAGACTTTATTGAGAAGCATGGAATTAAGCCTATAGCTACGGGTACAAAGGGAGAGAACGCGACTCATGCTTATATTCTTGCGTTTGATACAACAAAAAGCGTTGCCTGGCATGCAGATGAAATAAAGCGATTAAAGCGAGGTAAATTTACCGATGGCGAAAGAAAACTTATAAGAGATTTAGGATTTAATCCCGATGACTACACGGAAAAATCAGAGAAGAAACTGCCTGTAGCGCTTTATTTGTCTGAAGCAGACCCTCACCATGATCCTATAATGAACCTTGTTGATGCGGTGGTCACAATCCACGGAGGAGATACTTGCCACGCAGCGATATTCTGCAGAGAAAGGTGTATTCCGGCTATCACCGGCACACGGCCGATTGTGCTTGATAACAGGGCATTAAAAACCGGCGATGGTTTAACCATAGATGCGAATAGCGGGCGTTTATTTAAAATAGATCCAAACAACAAAATTCCTATAAAATTTACTAAATTGAGATTAAAACCATATGCAATCCCCGGAGTTAAGCGCGTTGTAATTAAACCAGGACTTAGAAAAGTAAAATGGGTGGATGAAGATGACTTCGAAGTGCCGGGCATAGGCCTTGTAATAGCTGCTGAAGAAGCAGTGCAGCGGAATGCGCCCCACATACTTGCTGATTCAGATGGCAATGCCTTAGAACGAGCGGAGTTCCTGGGAGAAAAATTAGGGATTCATCCAACAGATGCTTATGGATATGACCTTATCAAGCAAATAGAAGCTGGCAAAATGCAGCCTCCGAAAAGAATATCGGCCAAAGAAATCATTAGCAAGTCTAAAAAATCGAAAAAAGACAAAGAAAATAGGTTGTTTGCCGATTTTGTAGAAAAAGTTAACGATGAAATCTACAGATATCTTAAAAAAGATGCTTTGCAAAAATTTAAAAATATAGTTGGTAAGCAATATGCAAAAGATTGTGGCATAAAGCTTTTGGCGGTTCTTGATGCAATAAGAGAAGAAGAAAATGGCAACAATAAACCCAAACTATCTTCTGAACAAGGAAGGCTATGGCAATTTATTCAGCAAGTGCCGGGCGAGCAGGGAGCAAATCTCATTGCGCACTATTACGGGGAAATGGAAAGAAATTTTAATTATGACTACAATATAATTGAAAAAATGAAAGCTAATGAATATGTTATAAAAAAGACAGAAGAAAAGATTAAAGAAGGGGGGTGCGCATCGGCGCAGGAATATCTTTCGAAGAATTTCTATAATTTTTATAATCTGATGGGTTTTTGCTGCGGCTCAATGCAGAAAGCAAGCGCCAGGTCATACGATTTTGCTATGGATAAAATAAGAGGCTTGATAGGCGACATATTTGCAGAGCCCGGGAAAAATCCATTTGTCGGCTTGCGAGGCATTAAGCTCGAACATTACGACCAGAAAGTACTTTCTTTTTTAATAGAGGCTGTTATAGACGCTCACAAAAATACGCGCAACCAGTCTTTTTTTTATGTGTTTATAAGATTTGCCAATGAGCTTGAAATTATGGATAGGGCTTTGCAAATGGCGGCAGGTAAAAAAGGTATGCTTCCAAGAGAAGTTGGCATTATGATTGAAGTGCCGAGTTGCGCTATGCAGATCTCTGAAATAAGCGAAAGGCTGAATCAAATTAAGGAAAAATATAAAAAATACGGAGTAGAATCCGTCTTTTTCTCATTCGGGACCAATGACTATACTTATATAGCCTCAAAAGCCTGCAGGGAGGACTACAAAACAAAGCTAAAAATAGAAGACCCGGCAGCGATACAAGCAATAGATGAAATAATTAAAAGCGGATATTACTATGATAAAAGCAATAAGAACCTGCCATTGGCTTTTGAGGGTGCCTATACTATATTGCAGCTTATTGAGGCTGTGGTAAGAGAGGCTGATAACCATGAAATAATTACAAAATTATGCGGTGAGTTAGTGACAAATCTGGTTAAAATACGCCGTTATGATTTAGCAGGCAAAGTAATGGCCTTGCTTAATTCTTTTGGGGTAAGTACCATGTCGGTAAGGCTGCTCGCATCAATGGTGCGTTATGATGCTATGTCCGCAATGAAAGAAATAGACGTGCCTTCCAAAGACAGAAACATATTAATTGATTTAAAATCAAATGGTGACGAAATTAGGCAGGACGAAGGCGTTATTAAGGGTGAAATTATTTTTATAGATGATAAGGATGATTTGGTGCCAAACAGTTTAAAAGGCCTTAAAGGCGATGAGCTTACCAAGAAAAAAGAATTTATGAAATTGCAAAGCCCGGAAAGCGCGCAGAGCACTATGAGTGTATATAATAAAATAGTTGTTTTAACTAAAAATTTTGTGTTAATGCAAAAACAAGAGTTTCTAGAAACGATGAAGGAGAAAGATTTTAATATCCTGCTGGAGAAAGGCTTGGTGAGAGAAGTTTCTGAAAATGTTTATGTGTGGGCCAATTTATACAGTATTACTTCAGATAAATTTTTGAACAAATTAGAAAATATGAACTTCGACGAAAACTCGCGCAGTGGCATCTTAAAGGCATGGAATAAGGCCTGGGATAATACAACAGAAGGCCTTGAGAGGCAGGGCATTGATTGGGATGATCTGCAGTATGCAAAAGCTATAATCATAGATGCAGGCGTCAGCCTGGAGGACTGGGATGTATTTGACGCAGGCAAAAGTATTATTCCGACAAGGGTAAAAGTAATATCGAAAAATATAGGAAAAGAAAAAACAAAATTAAACGGTAAATTTGTTACAATAGACTATAAGGCAGGCAAAATTTACGAAGGCGATTTAAAAGTGAAAAGAGAAAAGGTAGAGCCTAGATCGCTGCCGATACCGGAGATTGAGCCTGCTGTAAACGAAGAATTGGCTGTCAGGGAAAACGCAAATGATGCATATGGCGCATTTAAGTTTCATCCTTTGCTTATACACGCCTACGGCAGCGATGAGAAAAATTTTGAGAAAAATTTTGCCGAGATATTTAATAAACACATCGGTGATTTATATGATGAAGCAGACAAGATTTCTAAAATTTCTGATGAATCAGAAAAAAAGGATCTACTCGGCAGGTTTATGCAAAAGATAAAAGGTCTTCCGGAAGATAGCATAAAAACTTCACTTGAAAATATTTGTAATAATATTGCAAAAAACAAAAGCATCGAGATTCCCAAGCAGGATGCCGTAAGAGAAAAATATATCAAGCAACTTAAAAATGACATATCTTCATTACTCAAACAGGAAGACAAAACAGCGGATGAGTTTATCAGGCAAGTATTTAAGCAGCACATTCTAGATACTTTAAAGAATAATACAGAAGAGTTTGTTATCCATACGACAACCAGCCTTAATTGCGCTGAACTTAGCAATATGCTTGTGGGTTCATTCTTAGTTGAAGATGTCAATCCTAACCCCGATTATGGCTTAAAAGGCGCAGCTAAGGCGATAAGTGATTTCTATCCGATAAATCGTTTAGAATTGCAGGCTTTTAAAGAAGCGCGCGATAAGTTAGGCGTTCAGCAGAAGAAGCGTCTTGGCTTGCAAATTACTGATTTGCAAGGCACTCAGGCAGGGGCAGTTGTTATCGCCTGGAAACACATACTGAAAGAAATGAATCTGATACCTGGCCAGGACGGGTTGCAGGTCGGTATCAATATAGCTACTCCTTCAGATACATTGAGTTTAGATAAATATATTGAACATTTTAAAGAATTAGGCACAGGCCTAAGTTTTGTAACTTACGATATTATGATGCTTGGCGCAGCATGGTCAGGCGTTGATATATATTGGGATCAATGGAGAAGATTAGCTAGCGAAAAGGATATAGTAAGGGTTGGATATGATGCTATAAAGATAATCAAGAAAAAGATCAACGATGCAAACGGAAACAGCTCAGGTAATAACATTAAAGTTTTTAAATTTTCAGATGATAGTGAATTTCTCGAGCTTTTAAAAGAGTACAGGAAACAGACGTTCGATAAAGTAAAGGATCAAAAGGAAGAGATTCTGCCAAGAAGAGTTGATGAAAAAGTCGCTGTGGCACTGCAGCAAGCAGCTTAAATCTGCTTGGATAGCCACAGCCTTAAGCGGAAAACATATTTCCCCTAAGCGCCGCTTTTATAATGGCTGTATCAGCTGTTAATATGGAACGGGCTAATATTATGCGTAAGATACTATCAACTACAATAGCACTTTTATTTACTTCCACGCAAATTTTAAATTCCACGCCTTATTTTAATCAAAAACAATATAATGCATCTGCATTAAGGCCTGCTTCTTTTAGAATATTCAGAATAGTAGAAGGAGGGTTGCCTAAGAAAGATTTTAATCTCACAGATATCTTTAACAGCAACTTTATTAGCAGCTTTAAAATAACACCAGAACTTGAAGTTGAAATATCAAGTATGTATTCTCCGCATGAGGGCTTTAGGATGGAAATACCCCCGCAAGAAGGCGTCAATCCCAACCTTGAACTATTCCGGGCATTAGTACTAGTAATTGGAAAAGCAATATCAGACATGCAATATCCTTGTGCGAAGTTTAACCTGGAAATAGCCCCTTCCGGGGAAGGAATAAGATATGTGCGCAAAACTAATTTCGAAACCGACGAAATTATTTTACAAAAAGACGGCACTCTGATTTTTAGAAAATCAAAAGACCGCACATATTCCGAAAAAGACGAATACAATGAAAGATTGTTTTCCCGCGATGAATTTATATTTGGCAAAGATAAAGCAGAAATTTCTGAATGCATCGGCGCGATCGATTTCCCTAAGGAGCAACACAAAAAAGACGGCTATTATTCAAGCTCAAAAGGCGTTGTGATTAAAGGCCCAAACCCCATCAGAGGTTTTGGATTGGTGGTTTATGATGCTGGAAACGATAGGGGCGTATGTGTTAAGGCATATGTAACTAAAGAATTTTATGAAAAATATGAAAACGCAGAATTGGGCCATTCATTGACTAACAAACCGAGTATGTTTATACTTGAGCCTGCAGCCGGAAAAACAAAAGCGTTATATCCGATTAGTCCGGATATTATGGCCTCCGTAGAAAATGTTTCTTACTCCGAGCTATTTGAAAAATTAGGAAAGATTATGCAAGAAAAGGGTTATCATCTTTATATATATAACGATTATAAAAATAAAACCAGCGGCCACTTAACGCGCAACAAATCAGACTCGGAGCGCAAATTAGGCGGCGCTGACAGAAATTACTTTGTTGTAACTCTAAGCTCCGGCGAAGAAATTAAATTCGAAGCCTCATATCGCAAGTTGACCGATGGCACAGACACGGATATGAAACACAACATCACCTTTGGTAAGGATAAAACAATAGTTACCAGCTCTTATGAAGATAAGGATAAGCAGGAAAGCGCTGGAGAGAGCAGTTTTCGTGAGCGTGCAACTTTTACATATTTTGGGCCATGCCCGCTTATAAATTTCGCCTTGGATAAATCAGGCATGATATATGCGATTGTGGCTAAAGATTTTTTTAATGGTTGTAATAGGCAAACGGAATTTAGCAAATTAGAAGTTGAATACAAAATCCAACCGCCAATTACTCTTGTATCGGAAGATGACATAGAAACAATATCTAAGCTATCCCTTGTTCAAGGCAATAGTAAAATAGATAAGTCAATGGACATGTTCAAGCTTAAAGTACAAAGTTCGGATTCCATATTTGCTGGATTTAATATGGCCGCATAAACATTAACAAGAAAAATTGTTATTTTCACCCCAAGCAAATTTAGCTTGGGGTTTTTTGTTTTGCAGGGTATAATTAACCGGAACTTTTTAGAGGGTTTGGCTGTCTAATATAATAGAGGAAAGATGCAGGATATACCGGATAACATTATAAAAGAGGCATCGGAGGGCAATATGAGCGCTTTTCAGAGCATATATGATGTAAGCTCTGATTTTGTGTATAATCTTGCTTTTCGCATGGCTAATAACGCCGAAGACGCCAAAGAAATTACGCAGGATGTGTTTGTAAACATATATAAGAACCTTAAAAATTTCCAATTCCGCTCGTCATTTAAAACATGGGCCTACAGAATAGCTGTTAATACCGCCATAAATACATGTAAAAAAAGAACCAGGGAATCAGGCAAGCTCGTAGAGCTTACCGATGATATAGCAGCCGAAACTAAAGAGCAGCCAAACGAAGCGCTAATTAAATCTTTGTTAGCCGCGCTTAACCCCGAGCAGCGTTCCTGCATAGTGTTAAGAAACATAGAAGGCCTAAGCTATCAGGAGATAGCGGACACCTTAAAGATTAATATAAATACCGTGCGCTCAAGGCTTAAGAGGGCCAGGGAGGCGCTTGTTACTCAATTTGGCAAAAGGGGCGGTAAAAATGAATTGTAAGGAAATTCAGGAAATAATTATCACGGATTATCTTGATAACGAGATTAGCGAAGGGCTGCGCAAAGAAATAACGCTTCATCTAAGCGCCTGCAGCGAATGTAAGCGTTTCGAGGAAGCTATGCGCAAAACAGCCGTAGAGCCGTTAAAGCAGGCAGAAAAAAAGAACGCCCCTAAGGCGCTCTGGTATAATATTAAAGATAAAATAGAAAGCGCGCCAAAGCCTGCCTTTTTTCATATGCCAAGGCCCGCGTTTGCGGCTGCGGCAATTCTAACAGTTTTGATTATAGCGTTTTCTTTTATAATGCGGCTGTCTGTCAGGCACGATACAGCCGAAGTATATTTACAGGAACAGGCGCAATTTCTTGTTTCTTTAACCAGCGGCAATGGCAATACAAATGATTATGAAGAACAGGATAATGAGAATCTTAGCAGCGCCGTGGAAGAATATTTCCTGTAAAAGGATAAGGCGAGTTATCCACAAGTGTAGCGGAGCCTTAAGGCTCCGCTACCGAAGAACTAAAGGAACTTATTGACGGTTTTGTTTGTCTAAGATAATGATAGGAGGTGAAAACAATGAATGCAAATTTTAAGAAAGCAATAGTTTTTATGGGCATTGCAGCATTATTAATTGCTTCTATGCCGGCATATGCAGAGCATGGGGGTATGTATGGAAGCCGTAAAGGTAAAACCATTGTATGCCCGCACTGTAACAAGGAGATAAAACCTGAAGATATGTGCAGCAGCATGGATAAGGAGCTTGGGCTTACCCAGGAGCAGCAGGACAAGCTTAAGAGCCTGCGCGAGGCGCATAGGACGCAGATGGACCAGATATGCCAGGCCCTGAAAGAAAAGGAAGAAAACCTGCGACAGGCGCTGGATAGCGCAACTTCAGACACAGCTGTAATAAACAGCATAGCTGCTGAAGTTAAGAGCTTGCAGGCCCAGAAGGTTGATGGTAGAGTAGCTAATATTTTGCAGACCAAGGCTATTCTAACGTCTGAGCAATTTGACAAGTTTACCGAAATGTGCTCGAATATGAAAGGCAAAAAGGGCAAGATGGGTAAAATGGGCAAAGGCGGAGAATGCGGCATGGGGATGAGTGGGGAACAAAATTAATTTCCCTCGCATTTGCTCGGGACGAAATCCTGATGAAAGCGAGGGATTTCTCCCCTCGCATTTGCTCGGGACGAAATCCTGATGAAAGCGAGGGATTTCGCTTGCCTTTTTTTAGCAGATGTTATATCATTACTACTTAAAATGTTGAGTTATCTACATTAGTAGCGCAGGCTTAAGCCTGCGCTACTAACAGCTAAAGAAGGAGAGAAATATGCCGTATAATAGCAGCTTAGATGAGTCTCTGTTTGCAAAGACATGGGAGAATGATACCAGCCGTCTTACTGTAAGCATCTATTCCTATAACCAGGGAGCTAAAAAACTTCAGATCAGCCGCGAGAATAAAGATGACGATGGAAATTACAAATTTGCCAAACTCGGCAGGCTAAGCAAAGAAGAGATAACCTCTATCCTTCCGCTTATTCAAGAAGCCTTAGATAACATGGAATAATTTTTTAAAGGCCGCCTCTATGCCAATGGAGGCGGCATATTATTTATGGATACAAATCAAATTTCTATCCCGGTAGCGTTTTTAGCAGGCGTACTTTCTTTTCTCTCGCCATGCGTGCTGCCGCTTGTCCCGGGCTACATTTCATTTTTATCAGGCGTATCAATAGAGCAATTGCGCCAGGGCGGGCAAAGGCGCAGGGCCCTCACCAAGGCCGGACTTACATCGATATTTTTTGTTTTTGGATTCTCATTGGTTTTCGTATCATTAGGGGCATCGACTTCCCTGATAGGGAAGCTGCTTACCAAGCATATAGATATATTGACCAAAGTAGCGGGTGTTGTAATTGTTGCTTTGGGCCTGCACTTAACAGGAGTTTTAAAATTCAACTGGCTTAATTATGAAAAGCGCCTTAGAGTAAAGCCGCGCACCCCTGGGCTTTTCAGCGCGTTTTTAATAGGCCTTGCCTTTGCATTTGGTTGGACTCCTTGCGTTGGCCCTATTTTAGCCGGAATACTTACTATGGCAGCTGCGCAGAAGACGCTGCTTAAGGGAATGTTTCTGTTGTTTATGTATTCTTTAGGTTTGGGTATTCCTTTTATTATTACGGGTTTTAGCGTGGGCGCATTTATGCGCTTTTTCGAAAAATACAAGAAGCTTATACGCTGGACCGAAGTTGTTGCAGGCGTATTTCTTATAGTTGTAGGCGCGCTGATATTTACCGATAACCTTTCCGCGCTATCAAGGTTTACGCCGGAAGTGTTCTATAAATTCTCAAAATAAAGGTAATAATTTAGCCACTGTAAGCATCTAGACTAGAACGTAGCGGAGGCTTAAGCCTCCGCTACGTCGGTAGTGCTTCAGAGAGCTGAACCATTACAATCAAGGGAGACATGCAATGAAAACCATAGCAGTAATTTTATTAAGCGCGATTTTCTTGGCAACAGGCTGCCAACAGGCGCCGGCGCTGGATGAAGAGCCCGCGGAACAAGCCCCGAGCTTCACCTTAACGGATATCAACGGCAATTCATTTGATTCATCAGGCCTCAAAGGTAAGGTGGTTATACTCGATTTCTGGGCAACGTGGTGCCCCCCGTGCAGAGAAGAGATACCGCATTTTGTTGAATTGGATAAACAGTATAATGATAAAGGCCTTGCAGTTGTCGGCATTTCCCTTGATGAGGGCGGAGCAAGCGCAGTCAAGTCTTTTGCGCAGGAAAACGGTATAAGTTACCCCATACTTATAGGCACACAGGAAGTTCAGTCAGCTTACGGCGGCATAAGAGGCATTCCCACCACATTTATAATTGATCGCAACGGCAACATTGTCCAAAAGGTAGTTGGTTACAGAGATAAAGATTTTTTCGAAGAAGCCATTAAAGACCTATTATAAAAAACGCCTCTTGACAAAATGATACTTATATGGTATCATTTCCAGAAGGAGTATCAAAATGCCAAAAAAAATCTACCTGGATTATAATGCCACGACCCCACTTCATCCTGAGGTAAAAATTGCCTTAAAAGATGCCATGGAGGTCTTTGGCAACGCCTCGAGCCTTCACAGCTTTGGCAGAGAGGCAAAAAGGCAGATTGAGGACGCAAGAGAGATAGTCGCGTCATTTATCGGAGCAGCGAGTGATGATGTTATTTTTGTGGGAAGCGGCTCCGAAGCAAATAACACCGTGTTAAATATCATTTCCTGCTGCGTGACAGGATGCGATGTCTGTCACGGGAAAAGAAAAGAGATTATCACCTCAAAGATTGAGCACCCCTGCATCATGGAAACAGCCAAATGCCTTCATGGCAGGGGGCTGATTATCCATTACATAGATGTTGATGAGTATGGCAAGATAAATATGCGGCAGCTGAAAGAAAAGCTCTCCGATAAAACAGCCATTGTTTCTATTATGTTGGCTAACAACGAGATCGGCACTATTCAGGATATAAAAGCAATTACGGATTTGGCGCATCAATACGGCGCGCTTATGCATACTGACGCGGTTCAGGCGGCCGGAAAGATACCTGTGGATGTGGATGAATTAGGCGTTGATTTCTTATCCTTCTCCGGGCACAAGATCTACGGGCCAAAAGGCATAGGCGGGCTTTTTATTAAACCGGGGGTTCCGTTCTGCCCTTTAATCAGGGGTGGGCATCAGGAAAGAGGAAGGCGCGCAGGTACGGAAAACACACTCGGGATAATCGCGCTTGGAAAAGCAGTCCAGATGCGCGTCAAGGAAATGAAGGATGAAGAAAAAAGGCTTAAAACTTTAAAGGCAATTCTTAAAAAAGGCATTGAAGAGAAAATTCCGGCCGTATGGTTTAATGGCCACCCAACCGACTGCCTTGCAAATACTTTGAATGTATCGTTTGACGGCGCCGTAGGAGAATCTATATTGTTATACCTGGATCAAAAAGGCATTGCGGTTTCAACAGGCTCTGCTTGCGCATCAGGTTCGCTTGACCCGTCTCATGTATTAGTGGCAACAGGCATTCCGCCGGAACGCATTAATAGCTCAATACGCATAAGCATGGGAAGAGATACCACCAAAGAAGAAATTTTGTATGTTATAGATGCCTTAGTGGAAGTGATAGATAAGATAAGGAATATGTCCAGCGTATATATAAAGGAAGCGGATAATGGAAGAAAAGAATAATTGGATATATACGGAAAAGGTAAAAGACCACTTTATGCATCCGAGAAACATCCTTGAGGACGAAGAGGCTTACAAGGATGACGGCAAAGGCGTTGTGGGAAACATAAAGTGCGGCGACGAGATGATGGTCGCTATAAAAGTCGATAAAACCAAAGGCATAATAACGGATTGCAAGTGGAAGACCTACGGCTGCGCAAGCGCTATTGCCAGCACTTCTGCAATGTCTGAAATGGTAAAGGGCATGCCTTTGGAAGAAGCGTATAAACTTTCCCCGAAAGATATTGCCAAAAAACTTGACGGCCTGCCTGAACACAAAATACACTGCTCTGTTCTCGGAGACAAGGCGTTGCGCGCCGCGATAGAGGATTATTATAAAAGAAACGGCATAACCGGCAAAATCGAAAAGCAGCAAGCGCGCGTGGTGTGTAAATGTATGAACGTTACGGATAAAGAGATAGAAGACGCTGTACTTGAGGGCGCGAGGACTCTCTATCAGCTGCAGGAAAAGACAAAGATAGGCACGGTGTGCGGCCAGTGCAAGGATGAGGCGGCGCGCCTTTTGCAGGACTACATAAAAAAGCATTTCAAAGAATAATAATTTTTTTCTCTTGACAAAATGATACTAATATGGTATCATTATAATAAAGCTAAAAGGTATTTTAGAAGAGGAGGCAAATATGTGGACAGATAGGTTTAAACTAAGGCCTGTAGCTCATTGTAAAGAGGGCTGCAGTATAGTGTCCTGGGCATGACTTTAAAAGGCCTCTTTTTTAAAAGGTTAAAGGTTAAAGGATAAAGGATAAAGGATAAAGAGTGAAATTAATTACGAGAGATACTGATTATGCTGTTAGGGCGCTTTGCTGTATCGCAAAACAGAAAGAAAAAATAGTTTCTGTAAGCGAGCTGGTGAAAGCATTAAAGATACCAAGGCCGTTTTTAAGAAAGATACTCCAGATCCTAAGCAAAAAGGACTTGATACGTTCGTATAAAGGTAAAGGCGGCGGCTTTGCCCTGCTTGTGGGCCCTGAGAAAATTTCTTTGGCTGGCATAGTAGCGATTTTCCAGGGGCCGGTTATGTTTAATGACCATACTTTTAAGAAAAAGAAATGCCCGAATGTAAAATGCTGTAACATAAAAGAAAAAATAGATTGCATAGAGAAGTACGTTATATCCGAATTGAATGCTATTAATATCGCATCTTTTATAAAATAAAAAAGGTTAAAACATATGGCAAAGAGAAAAATAATCAATATAGATGAGTCAAAATGTAACGGCTGCGGCTTATGCGTCCCTAATTGCCAGGAAGGGGCGCTCAAGATTGTTAACGGTAAGGCCCGGCTTGTAAGCGAGGTATTCTGCGATGGTCTGGGCGCGTGTTTAGGGCATTGCCCGCAGGGCGCTATTACTATAGAGGAAAGAGAAGCCAAGGCATTTGACGAGAAGAAGGTTAAAGACCATCTGGCAGCTTCCAAGCCGCTTGAATGTGGCTGTCCGGGTACAAAAGTAATGCAGTTTAAGAAAGCCCACCCCGTACCACTCGCTTCGCTCGGGTACGGGGCAGGCAGCCCAAAGCAGGCAGCCCAAAGCCAGCTAAATCAATGGCCGGTGCAGATTAAACTTGTGCCTGCGCACGCGCCATATTTACAAGATGCTGATTTGCTCATAGTCGGAGACTGCGTGCCTTTTGCTTATGCTGATTTTCATGAGGAGCTGTTAAAAGGCAAGGTTCTTTTGGTGGGTTGCCCGAAGCTTGATGACGCAGAGTATTACAAAGAAAAGGTTGCTGATATTTTCAAGCATAATAATATAAAATCCATAACATGCGTGCACATGGAAGTGCCTTGCTGTTTCGGACTGATTAATATCGCTAAAGAGGCATTAGGCATATCCGGCAAAAATATTCCCATAAAGGAAATAACAATAGGCATCCAGGGCGATATAAAAAAATAGAGGGGGCAATATGAAGACAAATGAGTTTATAAACAAATGCGTAGATTACGGCTATGAGTGGGCAGAGGGCGAACATGACGGCAATAAAGGATATTTTGTGCGTTCTGAGAAGCTCGATACAAAAGCTCATTTTTCCGAAGATGCTATAGAAAATAACGATTGGCCGGCTCTGCACAGGCAGATAATTCAAGGAAAGGACGTGCAGCATGTCACGCGCGTTGTGGGCTATTATTCAAAAATAGAGAACTGGAACAAAAGCAAGGTAGGAGAGCTGGCAGACAGGCAAAAAGGTCGTTACGATTTATAATAATTCTTTACAAACCGGTTGATGTATTGTATATTTAGGCAATAACAAAAAAGTTATCCACAACCGTAGCGCAGGCTTAAGCCTGCGCTACCCAAGGTAGTTTATTGGAGTCAAAAATGCTAAGCAAAAATTTGGCAAAGGCGCTTAATTATCAGGTTAACAGGGAAATTTATTCTGGCTATTTCTATTTAGGCATGGCTGCCTATGCCGCATCTTTAGGCCTGAAGGGCTTCGCGAACTGGTTTAAGATACAGTTTAAGGAAGAGCTTTTTCACGCGGATAAGCTGTTTGACTATATAATTTCTCAAGGGAATAAAGTTATCCTGGAAGATATCGAGACGCCGCCTCAGGATTTTACATCCGCTCCGGAACTGTTTAAAAGGACATTAGAGCACGAAAAAAAGGTGACAGGCTTAATAAACGGCCTTGTTAGCCTGGCAAAGGCGGAAAAGGATGAAAAGACAGCTGAATATCTGCAGTGGTTTGTAAAGGAACAGATGGAAGAGGAGGCAGCTCCTGCGGGAATTTTGGAAAAGATTAAATCCGTTGGGACAGCTAAAGAAGGCCTTGCAAAGATAGACTTGGAATTGACAGAGAGGAAATAGTTATCCACAGCTGTAGCGGAGCCTTAAGGCTCCGCTACTTGATGATATATGAGCATTAGATAGGAGGAAATAAAATATGAAAGATAAGGTGGAAGCTGCTTTAAATAAAATAAGGCCGTCGCTTCAGGCAGACGGCGGCGACGTAAAACTTGTGGACGTGTCAGCCGACGGCGTAGTGAAGGTGAAGCTGACAGGCGCGTGCAGCCATTGCCCGATGAGCCAGATGACTTTAAAAGCAGGCGTTGAGCAGACCATAAGAAAAGAAGTCCCCCAGGTAAAAAAAGTAATCGCGGTCTGATATGGGCGTCGTGGAATTTGACACCGAAGTAACAGACGTAATAAAAAGAGCCCCGGGAGTAAAAAGTTTCAGGTTTAAGACAAGGCAAGGCGCTGATTTTCAGGCAGGGCAGTATTTTTTTGTTAAAATTAATGTCGCGGGCATCGAAAAAAGCAAGCATTTCTCGTTTTCAAGTTCTCCTACAGAGAGTCAACATATAGAATTCACCAAAAGAATAACATCAAGCGAATATTCAAAGGCGCTGGATGGACTAAAACTCGGCGACTTGGCGCGGCTAAGGATGCCCTACGGCTCTTTTACATACAAGCCCGAATATAAAAAAATAGCTTTTCTCTCCGGAGGAATCGGTATAACGCCGATAAGAAGCATATGTAAGTTTATTGCAGATAAGAAACTGGGCGCTGATATTGTACTTTTATACGGCAACAATAAAGAAGAAGATATTATATTTAAGGCAGATTTTGATAACATGGCAGCTGCCAACAAAAATATCCGAGCCGTCTATACCCTGACCGCCCCGGATATTGATAAAAGCAAATGGACGGGCAGGATTGGGTATATCGACGATAAAATGATAACCCTGGAAATCCCGGATTATATGGAAAGAATTTTTTACTTGTGCGGTCCCCCTGTTATGGTGGCAGCCCTGACCGATATTTTAAGAAATAAATTATCGCTTAAACCAACCAGCATAGTAACGGAGAATTTCGCGGGATATTAAAATGAAATCCGTGGACCTCATAATATTTGACTTAGACGGCACGCTTGTCGATTCAAAAAAGGACATAGTTAGCGCTGTTAATTTTACGCTGAAAAGCCTCGGGCTGCGCGAAAAAAGCGAAGGCCAGATAGCGGCTTTTATCGGCACAGGCGTAAATGACCTGATCAGGAAATCTTTAGGTAAAAAAGCGCCAGTTCTTATGGATAAAGCGGTGCTTGTGTTTGAGGAATATTTTACAAAGCATTCCACTGACAACAGCGCCCTCTATCCTAACACCAAAGAGACGTTAAAGTATTTCAGCGACAAAAGAAAAGCCGTTGTGACAAACAGAAAATCAAAATTCGCAAAAATTGCGCTAAAGGCCCTTGGGATATCAAGTTATTTTGAAGATATTTTAGGCGGGGATGATTCAGCCTGCATGAAGCCCTCTTCCTGCCCATTGAATAAAACAATGCTCAAGCTAAACGTGAATAAGGAAAAGACGATTATAGTAGGCGATATGCCGGTGGATATACAGGCAGGCAAAGAAGCCGGCATCGCCACATGCGGCGTTACTTACGGAATCGGCAAAAGGCAAGACATAATCAAGGCAAAACCGGATTTTGTAATAGACGACATAATTAAACTAAAAAACATAATAAATTAATATGCAAACAGACAAATGCCTGAATTGTTCGGAGAATAAAAGATGCGAGGATAGTTTTGCCTCGTGGATATTTTTTATAATAGGCATTATCGCGACCGCGGCTCTTCGCATTGTTACTATTTTAATTGATATAAACCCTATTTACGGAAAAATTGCCTGGTATGTGGGCGTGATTGGTTTTTTTGCGTTTTTTGTATACAAATTTAATATCAACCGCGCCAGGGCTAAACTGATAAACAAGGCTGACCTGGTAGATAAGATTAGAGGCCAAAAGCCTTTAACAAAAGAAGATTTCAACGTTATAGGCGCAATACTTTGCGCTTTAAGTTCAAAAAAGGATACAATTAATTACTTTTTTATATTCTTTTTATCGGCGCTTGCTATAATTGCGGCTGTATATTTCGATTTTTTTAGATAGCCTGCCTGACGGCGAGGCTCGCCTCTCGGCGGAGCCGAGGGCAAGGAGGCATAAATGGCGGTAGAAAAGGTGAATGAAAAATATCTGTGCAATATCTGCGGCAATGAAGTTGTTGTAACAAAGGCAGGCGGCGGCGAGCTTGTCTGCTGCGAGCAGCCCATGGAGAAGATATCGGGTTAATTTATGCCAACCCCCATTCCTATACCTGAGGCGACAGTCCTGTTTCTGCTTCGGCAGGGTTTTGTCATTGTTTCAACCATAGATGAAAACGGTACGCCGCACGCTTCCTGTAAGGGCATAGTTGAAATTGACAAGAACGGCCACGTGTATTTACTGGATCTTTACAAGGCAAGGACAAGCCAGAACCTAAGGCAAAACCCGAACATAAGCCTCACAGCCGTTGATGAGCATAAATTCAGAGGCTGCTGCCTGAAGGGAAAAGCGACTATAGCGGAAAATAAAAAACTTAAATCAAGCGTAAAAAAGGCATGGGATGAAAGGATAACAAGCAGGATTACTCAAAGAATCCTGCGCAACATAAAAGGCGAAAAAGGCCACAAGGCGCACCCGGAGATATTTCTGCCAGAGCCGGAGTACCTGATAGACGTGGAAGTCTACGAGATAGTCGATTTAACGCCGCATAGGTTATCCACAGCAGTAGCGCAGGCTTAAGCCTGCGCTACTTGGGTGACGTAACAGTATGAGGGAGGAGAAAATTATGGAAGCGACAAAACAAAAAAGCCTAAAAGGCACAAAGACGGAGCAGAACCTGCTTGCCTCATTTGCAGGCGAATCTCAGGCAAGAAACCGCTACACCTATTTTGCGAGCGTCGCAAAAAAGGCAGGGTATGAACAAATATCAGCGATATTTTTAGAGACCGCTGAAAACGAAAAGGAACATGCCAAGAGATTCTTCAAATATTTACAGGGCGGCGAGGTAAAAATTACAGCGTCTTATCCTGCCGGCGTAATAGCTGATACTGCGCAGAATCTTGCAGCTGCCGCGGCAGGCGAGAATCTTGAATGGACAAAGCTGTATAAAGAGGCAGAAGATACGGCGCGCAAAGAAGGCTTTGAGGAAATAGCGGTCCAATTCAAAGAGATAGCGGAAGTTGAGGAAGAGCATGAGAAAAGATACAAGAAGCTTTTGGCAAATGTAAAAGGGAATAAGGTATTTAAGAAAGACGCAATTGTAAAATGGCATTGCAGAAATTGCGGATACGTGCATGAAAGTAAAGTTGCTCCGGATGAGTGCCCGGCGTGCAAGCACCCGCAGGCGTATTACGAAGTGCTGTGCGAGAACTACTAAAAGAAAGGGGACGGTTCTCGCCCAAGCGTGAGAAATGTCCCCTAACCGAAGAGAAACAGTATAGCGGGGACACTTCTCAATCTTGGGTGAGAACCGTCCCCATGAGGGAGGTTTCATGAAAGGGATTGTATGCAAAATTTGTGGATATATTGCGATTAACGGGAGCGCGCCTGAGTTTTGTCCTGTGTGCCACGCGCCAAAGTCTGCTTTTCAGGAAAAAGACGACGCTGTTAAAACGCCGCAAGATCCGAAAAATAAAACTGACCTTGAGAAAAAACATGTGCCTGTTATTAATGTTGTGAAAAAATGCGGCCTTATTCCGGATGGCTGCACAGATGTGCATGTAAGGCTTGGCGAAGTTGGGCACCCGATGCTGGCTGAACATTATATTATTCATATCGACTTCTATGTTGATAAAGAATTCATTGCCAGGGTTATATTAACACCGGGCAAGCTTAATCCCGCAGCTAGCCTTCACCTTAAGGCAAATAGCGGCAAGCTTACCGCGATAGCGTTATGTAACCTGCACGGCGCGTGGATTAACGAGACAATCCTGTAAAAACAAGAGAGCTGAGCATGAGCAAAAAAGTAACAGTATACAGCACCCCGACCTGCCCGTACTGCATCAAGGTCAAGCAATTTTTAAAGGAAAACAACGTTGTTTTTGAAGAGATAGATGTTTCGGCAGATCCCGCGAAAGTGGAAGAGATGATAAACAAGACCGGCCAGATGGGTGTGCCTGTGGTGCTTATTGATGATGAGGCAATCGTAGGTTTCGACCCCCAGGCAATAAGCAGCGCGCTCGATATTTAAAAGGCTTATATGACATTAATATGGATTTTAACAGCGACCATAATAGTTAGCGCTATTTCACTGATAGGTATTTTTACCTTTGGGATGAAGAAAAATTCCATGGAAAAGATACTTGTGCTGCTTATAGGTTTCGCGGCAGGGGGTTTAATTGGCGGCGCGTTTTTGCATCTTTTGCCGGAGGCTATAGAAGAATGCGGCAGCAGCACGGCTTTTTTATACACAATAATCGGCTTTTGCTTATTTTTTATGCTGGAAAGATATTTTCACTGGAGGCATTGCCATGAAGGCGTTTGTGAGATTCACGCCTTTACATATTTAAGCCTTATAGGCGACGGCTTTCATAATTTTATGGACGGGCTTGTTATAGCAGCAAGCTTTATGACTGACTTTAAATTAGGTATTGCTACTACTTTGGCTGTTGTATTCCATGAAATTCCCCAAGAGATGGGCGATTTTGGGATATTGGTTTATGGAGGCTTTAGCAAACAGAAGGCCTTGCTGGCAAACTTTATATGCGCGCTTACAGCTGTTTTAGGCGCTGTTATCGGATACCTGCTCTCCAGCGTTATAGAAGGCGTTACATTCTATTTGTTAGCCATTACTGCCGGAGGCTTTATATATATTGCGGCCTCTGATTTAATACCGGAACTTCATAAGCAGAAAGACGCAAAAAGGGCAAACATTGCTTTTGTGACTTTCGTTTTGGGTATTGTTTTTATGGCGCTGCTTAAAATGTTAGGATGATATTATGGCAGATGCGTATGATTTGATAATTATAGGCGCAGGGCCTGCCGGCATTACGGCAAGCGTGTATGCTGCCAGAAAAAGAATGAACTTTCTTGTGATAAGCAAGGATGTAGGCGGACAGACCGCATGGACAGGCGATATAGAAAATTATACAGGGTATCAGTTTATCAGCGGCATGGATTTGACAGCGAAATTTCAGGAGCACATGAAGAAATATAATGTAAAGCTGAAACAGAACGAGCAGATAATAGAACTTAAGAAGCAGGATAATATAATAAACATAAAGACAGATAAGACACAATATCAGGCAAAGGCGGTGATAATCGCGACCGGCGGAAAATCAAGAGAGCTTAACATCCCGGGTGAAAAGGAATTCAAAAACAAAGGCTTAACATATTGCGCTACCTGCGATGGCCCGCTTTTTGCAGGCAAGGATGTCGCTGTTGTGGGCGCAGGTAACGCGGGCTTAGAAGCCGTGCTGCAGTTAATGAACATAGCAAAGCATATTTACCTTATCGAAGTCGGCCCCAAGCTAAACGGCGATTCTATTATGCAGGAGAAAATTAAAAAGAGCGAAAAGGTCACGCTTTTGCTGAACGCAAAAGCAAAACAGGTCCTTGGCGATAAAATGGTTAACGCTATAAAGATAGAGACTAATGACGGAGAAAAAACCATTTCTTTACAGGGGGTCTTTGTTGAGATAGGGCTTGTGCCTAATACGGAATTTGCCAAAGGTTTAGACTTAAAGAGAAACACGCGCGGAGAAATAGAAATAGATTGCCGTAACAGCACAAACATTCCCGGCGTATTTGCAGCAGGTGATGTTACAAACGTGCCGGAAAAACAAATTGTAATCGCGGCAGGAGAAGGCGCGAAGGCCCTTCTTAGCGCTTTTCGGTATTTAGGCCAGCAGAAATGACGAAGGCCTTAGTCCGGGATTATAACAAGAAAAAGAGAGAAATAAATAACAGGCTTAAGGAGTTTAGCCGGCTGGGTAAAGCCGGCGATAAAGACATATTCTCTGAGCTTTGTTTTTGCCTTTTAACACCGCAATCAAAAGCAGTTTACTGCGATGAAGCGGTGAAAACCCTAAAAAACACAAAAGTACTTTTCTGGGGCTGCAACAGAAGAATTCGAAAATACTTACAGCGCGTAAGATTTCCCAATAATAAAGCCAAGTACTTAGCAGGCGCCAGGAAATTTTTTCAAAACAGCGCAAAACAAATCGATATAAAGACAAAGCTAAATCCCAAAGACCCTCAAGCGACAAGGGGCTGGCTGGTTAAAAACGTAAAGGGTTTAGGCTATAAAGAAGCAAGCCATTTCCTGCGAAATATCGGAATGGGCGAGAATTTAGCGATACTTGATGTGCATATCTTGCGGAATTTAAAAAAATACGGCGTAATAGATACAATCCCGCCCTCAATCACCAAAAAGGCATACCTTGAAATCGAAAAGAAGATGCAGCGCTTCGCCAAAAAAGTCAACATCCCCTTAGGTTGCCTGGATCTTCTTTTCTGGAGCTCCCAAACCGGGTTTATCTTCAAATAACCAGTACCGTTTACGCAATCGTTCGGCAACCTGCCCCCTAGACTCGGACGTAGCGGAGCCTTAAGGCTCCGCTACGATTTTCTTCTTAAATGCGCAGGCAAAAGGCGCAGCGAGTCGCGGTATTTTGCTACGGTGCGCCGGTTAATGGAGATGCCTTCTTTCTCGAGAGATTCTTTTATTTGTTTATCGCTTAAAGGATGCGTTTTGTCCTCAGCTTTAACAAGCGCGTTAATTTTAGTTTTGATAGATGCCTTTGATGTAACTTGCCCGTCTTTATTCTTGATTTCCCCGCTTAGCAGGCCCTTTAACGGCATGGTCTGATTATTTATCTGCACATATTTGTGGGAAACGGTCCTGCTTATTGTGGTAGTATGCATTTTTAAGGCAGAAGCCACATCTTTTATCGCGAGGCTTTTTATGTGCCGGCTCTCGTCTATGAAGCTATCCAGCTGAAAACCCAGCAGATATTGCGCTACCTTAAGCAAAGTCTCCTCGCGCCTCTTTAAGCCGTCTATCAGGCCTTTGGCAGCCTGCTTATTCTCCGTAATGAATTTTTTTGCTGTTGCATCCTCGGTTATTTCAGGTTCGTCCTCATAAGGATTGTAGAATGTAATATTAGGCAGCCATTGCCTGTTCAGCCACAGGCGCAATTTCTTGCCCCCAACCTCTGCAATTAAATCAGGCGTTACAGCATGAGCTTCCTTACTAAAAAGAGTGCTCGTTGGCCGAGGGTTAAGCAGCTTTATAGTCTTAATCGCGGTTTCAGCCTGTTGGCTGCTTATTTTTAGTTGTTTCGCTATTTTTTCAGCATCATTTCTAGTAAGCTCATTTAAGAACCCATTCACTATCCTGTACTCAACAGAATCTTCCTTGCCCCTTCTTTTAAGCTGCAGGCTCAAACACTCCTGAATATTTCTTGCGCCAATGCCTGCCGGCTCCATTGACTGCACAATGGCAAGCGCTGCCTCAATATCAGTCGTATCAGCAGCAAGTTCCTGCGCAGCATCTTCTAAATCAATATTAATATAACCATTATCATCCATTTCATATATAAGGTATTTAGCAATGTCCAACAAGCCTGTTTCAATATCCATTATTTCAAGCTGGGAAATAAAGTTCATGCGGGGATTTTCTTCCTGGCGTATGTTTGCAGTGTAATCGTAGTCATCATCCGAAGCCTTGGCAGTCCTTGGCGCTGTAATCTCTTTTTTTAAAAATGGATTTTTTTCTAACGCAGCATCAACATATTCATTTAAGTCCTTTGTAGACATACCCAAAAGCTGGATAGATTGCTTCATTTGAGGCGTAAGAGCCATTTTCTGAAGCATTTTATGGTGGTGTGCTAGTTTGTGTTGCATAAGGGGATATATTTTAGCAGTTTTAGATACACGTGTCTATATAATTCAACATAGGAAACGCAAGAGCACACGTAGCGGAGGCTTAAGCCTCCGCTACGTGTGCTTACAACTCTTTTATCTACAACAAGTTACATCACTATATAATTTTTTCGCAAAAACTTAAGTTTGGCACGGATAATGCTTATATATGTAAGTGCATACCTGTCATGGTATTTCATAGACAGCAACCATAATAACCCATAATAATACAGGAGGAATGGAAAATGGCTATGGCAATAAGCAATAGATTAAGCATCACAGATGCGGCAAAATACATTGGCGTGACTCCCCGCACCATTATGAGGTGGGAGAAGGCCGGCAAAATAAAGAAATCAAAAAGAGACTGGCGCGGCTGGAGGTTTTATCAAAAGGATGAGGTAGAAGAAATCAGGAAATTCTACGAAAGCTCCTATGAATATGAGGAAACCGTAGCTGCAGCAGCAAATTACGCCAAGACTTTATCTATCATCATCTTTGCGTTGTCTGTTGCGCTTGCAGCGTATTTCTTATGCGCTGGTACATCTTTCGCCCAGACAAATTTTGCCAAGACTCAAGGCGTGGTTGAGACCCCGAAATCTGTCGATATAAACCTTAGCGCTCTTCCTGTTGCAGGCACACCGCCAACAGTCGTAGATATTATGGAAGAGGTCAAATACACCCTCGGGCCCAATGACGTGGTTTCAATTGAGGTAAGAAGGCATCCCGAATTCAGCGGCCAGTATACAGTTAATTCAGAGGGAAAGATTGAATACAAGTTTGTAGGGGATATTGCCGTTAGTGGCCTTACAAAATTGCAGCTTAATAAAAGGCTGACTGAAATCCTCTCGGATTTTCTTATCGCGCCGGAAGTCGATGTAACAATAGTTGCCTATCTAAGCAAGGTTTTCTACGTAGTAGGCGAGGCAGCAAACCCGGGCAAATATTATATGAGAGGAAATACTATTACTATAAGAGAGGCCCTTGTGCAGTCAGGGCTTCCCACATATTCCGCAGCCATGAGAAAATGCCGACTGATTACGCCTAATAACACCGGCAGGAATAATTACACTTACGTAAACGTGTATAAATTACTATACGAAGGCGACCTTAAAGAAAATATCGATATGAAGCCGGGCGATGTGCTGTATATACCGGCAACAGCAATGGCAAAGATAATCCGCGTAATATCTCCGGTGACCAATGCCACAAGCGAAGCAGCGGGCGCTGCAGCAAGCGGCGCAGCATTAGCGATGTAGTTATCCACAACCGTAGCGGAGCCTTAAGGCTCCGCTACAGAATACGGAAGGGTTAAAGGAGCTTCAAATGTATACAGGATCAGAGAAAAAACCTTTAGATTATCTGAAAATCTTCTTCAGAAGGAAATGGCTTGTTATTATCCCGACAGTGATAGCAATTGCGCTCGGCGTAATAGCTGCCAACGCCCTTCCTAAGGCATACAGGGCATCGACACTTATTCTTGTTGAAGAAGGCAGGATAATAAATCCGCTTGTGCAGGGTTTGGCAGTATCAACCAGCACAGCTCAGCGATTGGCTGTATTGCGCGAGCAGATACTTGGCTGGGACAGGATAAATCAGCTTATAACAAAGCTTAACCTTGCAAAGGACGTAAGAAGCCAGGAGCAGTTTGAAAATTTAGTTAAGAACTTGCGCCAGAATATCATAGTGAAACTACGCGGCGATAGCCTCGTAACTATTTCCTACGACGGCAAGGACGCGCTGGAATCGCAGAATATAGTAAAGACAATAACAGACATATTCATCGCTGAAAACCTGCGCCAGCAGACGCAGGAAACCGACAACGCCATTAATTTTATAAATGACCAACTCGAACTTTATCAGAAAAAACTTAAGCAATCCGAAATATCGGCAATGCAGGACCAGCTTGAAAAACTGCGCGTTGATTCTACAGAGAAACATCCTGTGGTTGTGGAGCTAAAAAAGAAAATAGAGCAGGCTAAAGGCGAATTAGAAAAAGGTATATACAATATTAATACATCAACCATAGCAAGTTCAGACAGCGAATTATCAGGCCTAAGGGATGATTTAGGAAAAATGAAGGAAGAGCTCACCGCGACCGGCCTTGACGGCTCAAGCACCGGCGCAAACAGGACAATGTTCTCCGAAGCTACAAACGACAAGCTATACAAACTCCTGCTTCTTGAAAGAATTGACAATGTCGCGGCCAGGGACGCAAACGTAAACCAAAGATTATACGATACCCTGCTTCAGCGTTTAGAAACAGCAAAAATCACCCAGCGGCTTGAATCATCAAAAGAAGGCACAAAATATACAATTCTTGATCCTGCAAGACTGCCGTTAAAACCTGTAAAGCCGAATAAGCCGCTTGTTTTATTTATGTCAATATTCCTGGGCATATGCGCAGGCGCGGGCATGGTGTTTATAGCTGAATTATTAGACCATTCATTTTTAGGAATTGACCAGGCAAAGCAAACGCTTGATTTGCCGATATTAGGCGCGATACCGAAGATAATCACAGTCGCCGACTTAAACGCCCAAAGAATGCGCAGGATGAAAATAACAGGCCTGTCTATTATAACAGGCGTGGTTTTGTTGGTTGTTATAATATTCAATATTGTATTGGGGTAAATATAATTACGAGTTGTCTACAACCGTAGCGGAGCCTTAAGGCTCCGCTACGGTTGGCTGGCAGAATTTAATATTTTAATAAGGAGACAATAACATGTACGAGAAATTCTACGGTTTTACCGACAGGCCTTTTAACCTGACACCGGATTCAAAATTTTTCTTCGCAAGCTCAAAACACGAGGAAGCGCTTAATCGGCTCCTACTCGCTATAAGCGAAAGAAACGGCTTCGCTGTTATTACAGGCGACATCGGCTCTGGAAAAACAACAACCTCAAGAGCCCTGCTAAGCCGCTTGGATCCGTCAACAAAAATTGCTTTAATTCTTAATACGCATTTAAGCAAAAAGGAGCTGCTCGAGACTATACTCGATGATTTTGGGGTGGAATACCACGCAACCTCAAAGCCGCGCCTTTTATCAGCGCTCAACAAATTTTTATTAGAGCAGGCGGCAAAAGAGGTAAATGTCGTGCTCATCATAGATGAAGCGCAGAATCTTACCGCGTCTGTGCTTGAAGAGATAAGGATGCTCTCTAACATGGAGACAGAGACAGAAAAGCTTATCCAGATTATATTGATAGGCCAGCCGGAATTACGCGCTAAGCTGGCGCATCATAAACTCGCGCAATTCAGCCAGAGGATTGTTTTCTATTATCATTTATCGTCGTTAAACGAGAGCGAAACAGAGCGCTACATACAACACAGGCTAAAGACCGCAGGCAATGAAAACGTCGACATATTCACAAAAGAAGCAATCGATGAAATATACAGATATTCAGGCGGTATTCCCCGGCTTATAAACCTTGCCTGCCATATCACATTAATAAGCGGGCTTTTGTATGAAGTAAAACAAATAACAAGGGAAATAGCAGTTGAGGCAATAGAAGACCTAATGCACAGGACCACATACATGCCTCTTCATAAACCAAGCGAAAAAGTAATCGTAGTGGGAGTAAATTAAGTTATCCACAACAGTATATCCATAACCGTAGCGGAGCCTTAAGGCTCCGCTACGGACCGGCTAGATAAGCTGGAATCCAAAGGAGCTAAAATGGGTCGAATCACCGAAGCATTAAAGAAAGTAAGCGATGAGCGCATTACAAGAATACTGAAGAAACCCGAGATCCAGTATGTGGTAAAGCGCGTCGAAGATACAAAAATCGACGAGCACGTGGTATCTTTTCATGACCCCACATCTCCTGTCGGCGAGCAATATAAAATATTGCGCACCAACATTCAATCGCTTAAAAGCAAAAGGGGCTATAAAAAGTTTCTTATCACAAGCTCGGTAAACTCGGAAGGCAAGACCATAACATCCATAAACCTTGCAATAGCAATGGCGCAGGACTTAAATAATAAATCCATACTTTTAATAGACGCTGATATGCGAAAGGGAAGAGTAGCGAAATATTTAGGTCTTGATCCTGCCCCAGGGCTTTCTGAAGTCTTGGAAGGCAAAATAAATGAAGATTCCGCATTTGTCACCCCGGGGATTGATAATCTTACAATAATGGTTTCAGGCAGCGTATCAAATAAGCCGTCGGAGCTCTTAGGCTCAAAGAGAATGCAAACGCTCCTTAATTCGCTTGAAAGCAGGTTTGATTATATTTTTATAGATTCACCGCCTGTTGTGCCTTTAACAGACGCGTGTATACTTGCGCCTATGGTTGACGGAGCAATTTTAGTTATCCAGGCAGCAAGGACCCAGCATGGCACAATACAGCACGCACAGAGCAGGTTACATCAGGCAGGAGCAAAAATTCTCGGTATCGTAATGACGAATGTGGAATATCACCTGCCGCAGTATTTATATAGATACATTCAGGAATATAGTGAGTATAAATAAAGAGGAGGAGTAACATGGGATATAAATTAGTAGTGCTAGCCTGCTGCATAGCAGCGACTCTGGCGCTAACTGGCTGCAACGAGAAGGCAAGTGAAGTCGCCGGCTTTTCCGACGGATCATCATCGGGAGCGCAAGGCACTATGTTTGCCGAAAACTCAAGCAGCAGCTCATACGACTCTGGCAGCGGCTCAAGCAGAGCGCCGCACAATCCCGAGCCGGCAACTCTTGCGCTAGTCGGCGTAGGTTTAGCAGGGTTGGGAATGTTCAAGCTTAGAAAACGAAAATAGAATATGTCATCCCCGCGAAAGCGGGGATCCATACAAGGAGATGTATATGAAATTTCTTGTGACCGGCGGAGCTGGATTCATCGGTTCCCATATAACAGAAAGATTATTAAAAGAAGGCCACAGTGTTCGCGTGCTGGATAATTTCTCAAGCGGTAAAGAAGAGAATCTATCTTTTGTTTCAGGCCATCGACCATCGACCATTGACTATAGACTAATCAAAGGCGACATCCGCGACTCCGCCACCTGCACCCGCGCCTGCAAAAACATCGACTACATCCTGCACCAGGCAGCCCTGCGAAGTGTGCCGAAATCAATGACAATGCCGCACGAATACAACGCGGTTAACATAGACGGCACCCTTAACATACTCGAAGCGGCCCTGAAAGCAAAAGTAAAGCGCGTAGTTATAGCTTCATCCAGTTCAGTTTACGGCGATGTCAGCAAGTTTCCGCAATCAGAAACAGATATGCCGCTTCTTATATCACCTTACGCTTTAACAAAACTCGCGGCAGAGTATTACAGCAGAGTATTCAGCGAAAACTACGGCCTTGAAACAGTAAACTTAAGATATTTCAATGTCTTCGGGCCCAGACAGTCTTTAGACGACGAGTACGCTGTAGTAATCCCAAAATTTATACACTGCATGCTAAATAATGAGCATCCCCCAATTCACGGCGATGGGCTTCAGTCCCGGGACTTCACCTACATCGACAACGTCGTAAACGCAAATATTCTAGCTGCAACTGTGCCAGCTCAAAGCTCAAAGCCCACAGCTCATAGCCCACAGCTCATAGCCTGCAAAACCTTCTGCGAAGTTTTCAACGTCGCCGCCGGCGATGACCACAGTATCCTAGAACTCGTAGACACCCTCAACAAAATAATGGGCAAAAAAATAAAGCCAACCCACACCCCTCCGCGAGCCGGAGATGTCAAGCGCACCTGTGCTGACATCACCAAAATCAGCAAAATCCTAAACTTCAAACCGCAGGTCAATTTCGAAGACGGCCTCCGTAAAACCGTCGATTGGTTTTCCAAAAAACCCTAACCCAATGAAGACGAAAGGACCCAGAATGAATAATACTAAATATAATATAAAGACTAAAGCAGTAACACGTCCCTGGGGCTCATACACAGTCCTAATCGAAGGCAATGGCTACAAAGTCAAGCTTGTGGAAGTATCCCCCAACAAAAAACTAAGCCTTCAGAAACACCACAAGCGCAGCGAGCATTGGGTAGTAGTCGAAGGCGAGGCAAAGATTGTTGAAGACAAAAAAGCCCACACCCTAAAGCCCAACCAAAGCGCCTACATCGCGAAGGGCGAGCTTCACCGCCTTGAAAACAAGCTTAACAAGCCCCTTCGCATCATCGAAGTCCAGTGCGGTAAGTATTTGGAGGAAGACGATATCGAGAGGCTCGAGGATGATTATGGAAGAGAGCACAAATGAGCGGAATTTGCGGGATATATAATTATAACTCAAAGGACCTGATAAGCCCCGATTTACTCAACAAAATGTCGAGCACGATTAAGCATAGAGGCCCGCATTTTAGAGAGGCCTATATTAATAATAATATAGGCCTGGCAGTACAATATTCCAGGCGCGATGTCCAATCAGGGCATGATGGCAGAAAAAATCTTTGGTGTGTGTTAGACGGTAAAATCTTTAATAAGAAAGAACTATGCTCTTTAATCCCTGGTGAAAACGGATCGCTTTCTAAGAAAGCGGAATCAGAGATCTTAACAATGCTTTACGATTTACGCGGAGAAGATTTTATTAAATTGATAGATGGCGAGTTTGCTTTTTGTCTTTGGGATGGGATTAGCCGTAAGCTTATTTTAGCCAGGAATCATTCAGGCAATAAACCCCTATATTACTACCAGAAGCAAGACTCCATAATCTTTGGTTCGGAAATAAAGGCAATTTTGGCAGATCCAAGCATTGAAAGAGAGATTGACCCAATAAGCATTGATGCCTATTTTACGCTTCATGATGTGCCTTGCCCTGACACGCTTTTCAAAGGAGTTAAACAGGTGCCGGCAGGCTCTTTTCTTATTTGTAGTAATGATGAAACCAAAATTATACCCTATTGGAAATACAATAGTAAGTCCGTAGATATAAAACTTAATGAGAAAGAGTGCTCTGAAAGTTTATACAGTTTATTAGCAAAATCAGTAAAAAAACGTCTTGAAGGAGAAAGCAACGCAGGCGCATTTTTAAGCAGCGGCATAGATTCAAGCGTAGTTACCTTTCTTATGAAACAGGTGTTAAATAAAAAATTTAATGTTTTCTCAGTTGGTTTTGATGACCAAGAGTATGACGAGCTCCCGTATGCCAAAAAAACCGCAAACTTTTTAGATGTCCAGATGCACGATGTAGTAGTGGATGCAGAAATGGCAAAAGATACCCTGCCCAAAATAATTAGGCATACTGATTTGCCGTTTTATGATTCCTCGGCAATCCCTACTTATTATGGCGGATTAGTTGCCAGTAAAAATTCTGATGTGGTATTCACAGGAGACGGTTCAGATCAGCTTTTAGGCGGCAGTATAGTTTATGCGGAATGGAAAAAGCAGCTGCGCTTATTGCCGGAGGTCTTAAGATGCAGAGTTTTAAGCCCGCTTTTAAAGCCAATATGTACCATGGAAACGAATAATGTCCTTTGCGAAAAAATAATCAGGAACACCAAAATTGAATGCCTGTCGCTTTATGAACGCTTCTCAACCAGAAAAGATATTCTGCCTTATTCAAAAAAGGAAAAGATTTACAATGATGATTTTAAAAAACAGATAAACGGCGATATTTCTTTAGCAATAAACAGCAAATGGTTCTCTGAATCAAACAGAAGCGATTTTATAGATCAACTTCTCTATAAAGATGTTTTGTTTTTCCTTCAGGATGATTTGCTTGTTAAAGTAGACCGTATGCTTAGCGCCAGCTCAATGGAATTCAGAACGCCATTTTTGGATATTGAGGTTATGGATTTTATTTCTACTATTCCGCTTGAGTATAAGATTAAAGGTGTATTTAACCCAATAAAAAAGTACATACTGAAAAAGACTTTTGGGAAGCACCTGCCGGATTATGTTTTAACAAACCGCAAGACAGGTTTTGAGCCTCCTTACAGAAAATGGATGAGAAATGAGTTTAAAGATATGATTTTAGATCATGTTTTGTCATCTGACAGCAGCATACATACCTACTTTGATATAGAATTTGTAAAAAAGACAATTGAACAATTTTACAGCGGGAAATACCTGCAAAACTGGCGCCTCATCTGGGCATGGTTTATGTTTGAGATGTGGCATAGGGAGTATATTTGTAACACAGAAATTAAAGTGCCAGTTTTGTAAATTTTAGCTAGAGAAGAAGGAGATATCAGTGTTTAAAGAAATAATAAAATACCGCGACCTTTTACTTATGCTTACACTAAGAGATATAAGAATCCGCTATAAACAGGCAGTCATGGGATTTGTATGGGCTATATTTATGCCTATAGTGGCGGTTTTAGCCGGCCTTATAGTGAAAAAGGCAATGTCAGTAGTTTCTGGGGAGCCTATGGATTTAAAAGGCGTGGTTTCTATTTCAATTAAAGTATTGCCGTGGACGTTTTTTATCAATGCAATAAAATTTGCAGTGCAAAGCCTTGTCGGAAATAAAAACCTGGTTACAAAAATATATTTTCCAAGAGAAGTACTTACCCTTTCATCGATACTAGCCTGCTTATTTGATTTTGCAATTGCAAGCATTACTTTAGCAATTATTCTTGCGGTAGCAAAGATAGGGATAAGCGTTTATATTTTATGGCTTCCTGTGCTTATAATATTTCTGGTTCTTTTTACAGCAGGCTTGGGGCTTCTTATGGCAGCGGCAAATCTTTTCTATAGGGATATTAAATATGTGGTTGAGATAATACTTATGTTCGGGATATTTTTTACCCCTGTTTTTTATGATGCCAGCATGTTCGGGAAATGGGCGCCTGTCTTGCTGGCAAATCCTATTGGAAGCCTGCTTGAAGCAATGAACAGCGTGATAGTTTTGCATCAGGCGCCGGATATGTTCTGGTTTACTTATACGGGAATTGTTTCAACAGCTATATTTTTCATAGGCATGAGTATATTTCATAAGGCAGAACCGCTATTTGCAGAGAATATTTAGGAGCGAAAATGAATGTAATAGAATTTAATCATGTGTGGAAAAAATTTAGAAAAGGAGAAAAATTTAACTCTTTAAGAGATGCTATTCCCAATTTCTTTAGTAATTTTAAAAACAAGAATGGAATTAACGGCAACTTAAAGAATAATAAAGACTTCTGGGCATTACGGGATGTAAATTTTGAAGTTAAAAGAAACGAAGTATTAGGTGTTATAGGTCCAAACGGTGCAGGTAAAAGCACGATTTTGAAACTGCTTTCCAAAATTATGGAACCAACCAAAGGCAAAATTGAAATTAGAGGCCGCCTTTCAGCCCTAATTGAAGTAGGCGCCGGTTTTCACGATGACTTAACAGGGAAGGAAAATATTTATCTTAATGGCACTATCCTTGGGATGAGGAAAAAAGAAATCGATACAAAATTTGAGGAGATAGTAGAATTCTCAGGGATTAGGGAATTTATTGATACGCCGGTAAAAAGATACTCATCAGGCATGCATGCGAGATTAGGTTTTTCAGTTGCCGCTCATATGGATCCCGATGTGTTAATAGTGGACGAAGTTTTAGCTGTAGGAGATATGGCTTTTCAGGCAAAATGCGCCCAGAAGATGCGGGAGTTGCTTAATACAGGAGCCACAATAGTATTGGTTTCCCACAATCTTTCATTAATTCAGAATATGTGTAAAAGGGTTATTTTGCTTGATAAAGGCGAAACCGTCAAAGAAGGCTCTCCCGATGGAGTAATTCCATACTATCAAAATATTGTTTATAGAAAAAGTGAGGAGGAATTAAAAAGAAAGTTTATCTCTACTAGCTATGAAGTAAAACCTAATGCGGAGACCCTAGTTAAAATTTTAAACGTTTCTCTTTTTGACGGGCAATATAACAGTAAAGAAAACTTTCAAATTGGTGAATCGATATCTTTAGAAATAGAGTATGAATCGAAAGGAAAGATAGAAAATCCCATATTCTCCTTGGATATAATCCGCGCTGATGGCGTGCTCTGTTGCTCATCAAATACTGCGGATAATGGATTTTCAATGCCGAATATACAAAATAAAGGAAAAGTCAGAGTTGAATTAGGAAAAATAAGTTTAGCCCCAGGTGTGTATATAGCAAAAACAGGTATTTGGGATAAAGATTTGATCCATCCTTATGCCTCAAGCGATAAGGCTATATTTAAAATTCAGAATCCTGCGGAAATGAGCATAAAAGGCAATGCTGTGATTAGTATGCCAGCGATATGGTCAAAGAAGGAATAATATGAGGATTCTGATTCTAGAAAACCAGCCACCATTTCCCCTAAATTGTGGTAGTAGAATAAGGATTTGGAACTTTGTGAGGAGTCTTTATCGTGAACATGAATTAAGCATGTTTTATTTAGCATCTAACAATGACGATCATCAGAAAAACGTACAATATTTTAAAAATATGTGGTTTTATCCTGCCGTTAGCGATCGATTAAAACTAGAACAGATAAATAAATGGCAAAGAACACAGAACTTACTTAAGGGAATTCCTTGGGAAATTTATGAAAGATACTCTGAGGGAGTAAATCGTAAATTCCTAGAAATCATTAGCACGCATAATTTCGATATAGTTTTTACTCGCCATATAGATTTAGCGCAATATTTCATTAAAAATAGACATAAAATTAAGAGCAAGGCAATAGTAGATTTAGATGATATTGAATTTATAAAGGTTAGTCGTAAAATAAGCTTAACTAAAAGTAAAAATTTATATGATAAATTACGAAGAAAATACAATAATTGGTTATTGAGAAGCTACTATAAGAGACTCAAGTTTTTCCAAAGTGTTTTGGTTTGCTCAGATAAAGACAGCCATTATCTTAGAAAAGAAAGGCTACTTAAGAATATTAGCGTTATTCCGAATTCTGTTAATATCTCTACCTACGATAATATAGTTGATTTTAATAAGGCAACTTACAGTAAAAAGATAATTTTATTCTGTGGGCTTCTTTCATACGGTCCAAATGTAGATGCAGTAAGATGGTTTGTGAAAGATGTACTGCCATTGATAAAACAAAAGGAACCTCAGGTAAAATTTCATATAGTCGGGATGGCTCCAAAGGAAGAAGTTTTAAAACTTGCAGACGATAAATCAGTCTTTCTTTTTCCTTCCGTTCCCGATGTAGCCCCATATTATGAGAACAGTTCGCTTGTGGTGGTACCGCTAAGAATTGCGGGAGGAACACGGATTAAAATTTTAGAAGCCTTAGCCTGTAGGAGGCCCGTAGTTTCTACTTCTATTGGAGCGGAAGGCTTAGGAATAACCTCCGGTGTGCATGGCATTTTAGCGGATGACGTGAACAGTTTTGCAAAAAGTTGTGTGAATTTAATGAACAACTTTGAATTGGGGCTGCGATTAAGTCAAGAAGGCTATAAATATATTCAGTCTAGATATGATATAAAGATAGTGGAGAAACTGATAGAGGAAGTCTTTCAAGATGTCACTAGTTAGTGTCATAATACCAACTTATAATAATGCCAGCTTTATATCTGAAGCCGTCGATAGCGTTTTAGCTCAAACTTACACTGATTATGAAATTGTTGTAATTGACGACGGTTCAACTGACAATACAAAAGAAATCCTATCCAAATATAATAATAAAATTAGGTATTTTTATCAAGAAAATAAAGGTGTTTCTTCAGCGCGGAATTTAGGAATTCGGCAGGCCACAGGAGAATACATAGCATTTTTAGATGCCGACGACTTAATGCTACCAGATAGGCTAGATGAACTCGTAAGATTTTCAGAACAAAATAGTTTAATAATTACATTTTCGGATTTTTACGAAGTTCACTCTGAGCAAGAACTACATAATTTAGATATGCTATCACCGCGGCTAAAGATAAGTAACTACACAAGTTTTTTCCCTTTAGAAAATAATAGTATTTGTAATTGTGCAAATAAATACGTTATAAAACAAAAAAGTTTTTTAAAAATTGCTCTTAAAATTTTAGGTTGTACTACTTACACAATTTTTCTTAACAGGCAGTTTTTATTGAACGAATTAAATGAATTATTTGATTGTTCGCTAAAGTATTACGAAGATAATGATATGTGGTGGCGATGTATTTTGCACCCTAAGATTAAGAACGTAGGATATATTAATAAGCCGTTAAGTATATATAGATTTTATCTTGCAGGTTGGAATAAAGAGAGCATAAAAGTAATAGAAACGTATCAGCTAAAATGTTTAAATAAGTTAACTGAAAATCTTTTCACTAACTATAGGTATATTTTAGGGAAAAGGTATCTTGCAGAAAAATTTTGGGAGAAGACGTGGCAACTAGAAGATCCAAGGAACAGATTATCTTTTTACAAAGAAATTATACAATTAAACCCATTGGAATTAAAATATTGGAAAAGCTTTGTGGGTTTAATATTAAAGATAGGGGTAAGATATGCTAAGCGTAAGCGTTATAATTAGTACATATAATCGCCATTATAGTCTAAATAATTTATTACAATCTCTTCTTAAGCAGGAGTTTAAGGATTATTTTGATTACGAGATAATTATTATAGATAATAATTCAAATGATGGAACAAAGGATTTAATCGAATCCTATATTAGAAAATCTAACCGTAGATTAAAGTATTTATTTGAACCCCAGCAAGGAAAGTCTTACGCTTTAAATAGAGGTATAAAAGAAGCGATGGGAGACATCATTGCTTTTACGGATGATGATATCACTTTGCCTTCTGATTGGCTGCAAACTATATGGGGAACCTTCCTAGACGATAGTGTAAATGTAATAAGTGGCAGAGTTATTCCGATCTGGCCTTGTGAAATCCCGCGATGGTATTCATCTAAAGTAAAAGAGCCAATAGTTGATATTAATAATGGGAACGAGACAAAAGAAATTAGATATGCCATAGGTTGCAATATGGCCTGTAGAAGAAAAGTATTTGAAAAAACGCTATTTTTACCGTATTGCCGAGAAGATTCGGCATTTAGTAAAATAATTCGAGACAAAGAATGTATTGTTTATAACCCCGCTTTAATTGTATATCATATGATTACAAAACAGAGAGCCACAAAATCTTATTTCATTAAATGGTATTATCTGAGCGGAAACGATATGGCGCGCTTTGATATTGATAATAACCAAAATTTTCAGAAGTGGAGAATAAGAAAGACTCTATCTAATATTGTAAATTTAACATTCAATTTTTTTAATTCAGAAGAAAGGATAGCCCATACTTGTAAAATATCCTTTTTCTTAGGATATGCTTATAGGAGATTAGTTAAATTTAAGTTATGAAAATAATATTTATTTCTCCGGAGACATTACCTGTACCCCCCACAAGGGGAGGCGCTGTTGAAGCTTGGATTTTTGAAATAATGATTCGTTTGCCCAAGTCATTCAAGATTTACTGTTTATCTATATACGAGAAGAAACTTTCTAAATACGAAAAGAAGGAAAACATAACTTACTATCGTTTTAAACCCGGGGTAATTTCTAAGCTTTTTACTTTGACTTATAAACTGCCTTTTAAAAGGAGTAATTCTTATCTTTATTGGCTCCCTTATTCGTTCTGGTGTGCATGGAAAATACGTAGGTTAAAACCCGATATAATTCACATACATAACCGCATACAATTTGTGCCTGTAATAAAATTTCTCAATCCTAAATCTAAAATTATTTTACATATTCATCAATTAGCCATTCTAGATATTAAGCGGGTATGGAATAGTAAGATTTTAAGAAAGATAGATTTGCTAATTGGATGCAGCATGTTTTTAGCCAAAGAAACGAAAAAGAAACTTCCTGGCTATCAAAATATAGTTCATATATACAACGGATATGACCAAAATAGATTCATGCCTCATTGGTTAAGGAATAAAGAAAGAGAAGTGATTAGAGAAAAGTTTAAAATAACCAGAGATGAGAAGGTGATTTTATATGTCGGCAGGATTGCTCAAAATAAGGGCATACATCTATTAATAGAGGCACTCACTAGAATAATTGAAAAAAACGGAAAGGTAAGATTAGTAATCGTGGGTGGTGCAAGCCCCGAGGATGCGGAATGCAGACAGTACTTTTCATATATTAAAAGATTAGCACGCAAAAGCGCAAACGATAAAGTTATGTTTACCGATAAAATACCTTATGAACAAATTGATAGATATTATCTCTTAGGTGACATTTTAGTTATACCATCAATAGTGAAAGAGGGCTTGGGTAATATAGCCATAGAGGCAATGGCCACTGGCATACCAGTTTTAGCATCTGCTAATGGGGGATTATTAGAAACTGTGAGGCACGGTGAGAATGGGTTAGTTGTTTCTGACGTCGAAGACATAGAAGCACTCGCTAAGAATATAGAAAGATTGATTGCAGATGATAAGTGGTGTTTAACTTTAGGGAAAAATGGTTATGAATTTGTAAGCAAGAGATTCAATTGGGATGTAATTTCCAAGGAAATTCAAAATGCTTACTGTTCGCTGATGCGCAATAGTAAACCGGCGTTAAATTAAAGGTACTATAAATGCAGACAAGAATTTTATTTATTGAAGCAGGGAGTGGTAGTGGTGGTTCAGCTAAGATATTAAGTATGCTCCTTACACACCTTAATGAGGAAAAATTCTACCCCGTGGTTATTGCGTATAGTTGCGGTGAGAGGATAAAAGAATTGATGCGCTGCGGGAAGGAAGTTATTGTAAAGGGGCCACGTGATTTTGGCTATAGTGAAAAAAACTCAGCAATAATAAGATATTTATGCAGAACGCAGTTTTTTTTATTTAGCGAAATTCCTTATGCTTTTTGGCTTGTAGGCTTGATTTTGAGAAAGAAAATCAATTATATCCATCTTAATAACGAAATATATGCGCACATTCCGGCAATCATAGCTGGTATGATTACTGGCAGGAAGGTTATCTGTCAGCCCCATGGTATAGAGAGGCTAACATTTATAGAAAGAGTATTTGGGAGGTTCATATACAGGTTTATTATGGTTTCTGAAGCTGGTGCCGAAGGATATGCGCGTCAGATTGGCTGGGATAAATTAGTAACAATTTATAATGGAATTGATTTGAAGGAATTTGACAGATCCGTAAATAAAGCGATATTAAATAGCGGGAATTTTAAAAAAGTCGGCATCTTAGGCAGGATTGATGACTGGAAAGGTCAGGATGTTTTTATTAGAGCAGCCAAGTTGACCTTAGAGAAATTTCCTTACGCAAAATTCTACATTATTGGTGACGACCTAACAAGCAAGAAGGCTTATTTAAAAGAATTAAAAAAATTACGCTCCGATTTACAACTGGATAACAGCGTTATTTTTACAGGTTGGCAGAAGGATATCAATAGCGTTTTAAAGGGGTTGGATGTTGTTGTTCACGCTTCCACTGACCCCGAACCGTTTGGCTTGGTCATAATTGAGGCGATGGCTGCAGGTAAACCAATTATTGCAACAAACATAGGAGCGCCTCCAGAGATTATTCAAGAAGGGAAAACTGGATTTTTATCTCCTCCCGGAGATTATAAGGCTTTAGCACGTTATATCAATATTTTATTAGAGGATAATGAATTATCACAACAAATGGGAAGGGCCGGTAGGTTAAGAGTAGAAGAGAATTTTAATATCAATAAGACAGTAAGAAATATTGAGAAATTTTATAATACGCTGATCCAAGAATGCAATAAAAAGAATTTTTTGTACGACATTATAAAACATTTTATCTGTTATATCCTTTATTATTGCGGCCTAACGCAATTAGCTCTAAAATTATTTATAAAGAATAAAAAGACCGTTATTTTTATGTACCATAAAGTGCTTGAG
Source organism: Candidatus Omnitrophota bacterium (assembly GCA_043797125.1). Classification (GTDB taxonomy): domain Bacteria; phylum Omnitrophota; class Gorgyraeia; order JABMRG01; family JAFGKX01; genus JAZDPX01. The sequence continues at coordinate 46,209 of JAZDPX010000013.1, read as the reverse complement.
GGAAAATCGGTTTTTAGCGGATTACCAGTTCAGGTATTTGAAAAACAGGTCGACTTCATAAGAAGATATTTTAATGTGGTAGGCTTCCCAGAATTACTAGCACACAAAAATTACATAAAGGCCAATAGGGCAGTAATTACTTTTGACGATGGGTATAAGAATACTTACGACTGCGCATTTCCCATTTTAAAAAGATATGGTTTGCCGGCAACGATTTTTCTTGCGACCGGCTTATTAGGTAATGGTAGATTAATCTGGACTGATAAGATTAGTTATTTAGTACAAAAAACTAATAAACCAACTCTAACAGTTAAAATTGACGGGTATAGTGAGAAGTTTGCACTTTTGACCGATAAAGATAGGAAGAAAGCTATAGAACGTATAAAAGAGTCGTTAAAGAGAACAAACGAGATAATAAAGAAAGAGGTTTTAGCTGAGATTGAAAGAGAAGTAAGTGTTGACCCTAAAGGCATATCTGATAGTCAGGGAATGCTTAACGGGCAAGAAATTGGAGAAATGGCTAAAGAGGCTATAGATTTTGGTGGGCATACAGTAAACCATCCTATTTTGACTAATATTCCCCTAGAAGAGGCCTGGAAGGAAATTAAAGAATCAAAAGAAGAGATAGAAAAACATGCTAATAAGCCCGTAATTGCATTTTGCTATCCTAATGGCATGAAGGAAGATTTTAACCCGGAAATCAAAGACTTATTAAAAAGGGCGGGTTATCAATGTGCCGTAACTGCAATAGGCGGTTGTTTAAATACCAATGATACAGATTTATTTGAGATAAAAAGACTCCCTACCTATGAAACGAGAATGCCTTTATTCGCGGCTAAAGTTTTATTTGAGTTGATGAAATGAATGAGAATTATAACATAGAAATCATAGATACACCAGAAAAGTTCCAGGCATTAAGGGGGGGATGGGGCGCATTATTGGACAATAGCCATAGCGATACCGTTTTTCTTACATGGGAATGGCTTTATGCGTGGTGGCAAGTCTATGGCGGTAATAAAGAACTTTATACCCTTGCCCTAAGAAATGAAAATGGATTACTCCAGGGGATAGCACCTTTGTATATAAAGAGTACAAAAATTCTCGGTATTATATATATGGCAGAATTAAAAATGTTAGGTTGTGGAGGGGGCGTCACTTCTGAATACTTAGATTTTATTTGTGCAAAAGGAGAAGAGAGGCAGGTTATGCAGGCTTTTTGGGATTTTTTAGTTTATAGAGAAAGAAAATGGCATATGCTAGCAATCTTTGATTTGGCGAAGCCATCACTTAACATTTCCTGCTTAATTGATATATTTAATAACACTAAAACCACATATCTTATTACAGAGAAAAAGCCATTTTGTCCTATTGTGCAGCTGCCGAGCAGTTGGGATAAGTATATAAAGTCATTACCGAAAAATATGCAGATAAATATAAAAAGAGGGAGGAGAAAGATAGAGAAGCATTTTAAGGAATTAAATATTCGTAAATCCAATGATGCTTTTATTTCTGATGCTGAATTTGAGAAATTTATAAAGCTACATTCACTAAGAAGGGTGCAAAAGAATACTTTCAGCCGCTTCAGCGATAATAAATATAAAGAGTTCTATAAACAGATACGTGCTTTATTCGGTGAGAAGAAATGGATGTACCTATTTTTTTTAAATCTCGACGGAAATGATGTAGCTGCGAAATGCGGTTTTAGCTATAAAGATATTTATTATTTCTATCAATCAGGGCTTAACCCGAAATTTGTTAAATATGGCGTTGGGCAATTGCTTATGGGTTATATATTAGAATATGCAATAAATAATGGAATTAAAGTATGTGATATGCTAAGGGGTGAGGAATTGCATAAAATGCGCTGGTCTAATGATGTAAGAATAAAGCAGAATATAGTTGCTTCAACAAATATCAAGGGAATCATATTGATTGAATGTTTACGATTAAAGATTTGCCTTTTTCGATTCACTAAATTATTATTGCCGGCAAAGATTAAGGCAAGCATCAATAAGGTTTTCTATCAATGAAAACATTAACTATGAAAGAGAAAAGCATCGCCAGGGCAAATAGCTCTAATGATTATTTCTTATATTTTGTGTTTGTTGTAGGGTTAATTTTCTTAGGGCTTGTTTCTCTAAATACCATTGTCCTTAGCAAGCCGGTAATTGTGGGTTTGGGTATAATTACCATAGCAGCTGTATTTTTACTGGCTTTAGTAGATATTGGGAAACTTAGTTTATTATTCGTAATATATTTGCCTTTCAGCAGGCTTTTACCTGGGGATTTTGGCACAGGTACATGGGCTTTGAATTTAACGAATATCTTTTTTGTACTAATGATTATTGCTATTCTGATGGAAAAGATGAAGGCAAATATCAACATAATCCCCAAATCCTCACTTAGTATTCCAATTGCAATTTTCTGCGTTATCAATATTATTTCATTCTTTGTATCCTACCAAAACATAGGTTACGTATATCTTGAGGAATTCTTTACCTCTTTAAAACAATGGCTTAGCCCGATGCTATTGTTTTATGTATTTTTAATATCTGTAAAAGATAAGGATGAGATCAGGCGTATCGTAAGCTTAGTAGTATTGATTACGGTTTGTATTTCTTTTCTCTTGGTTTTTGAATATTTGAGAGTGAGGGGAGCGGAAGACTTTGATAAAATGCGCGTCTCCGGAATCTTTGGCCAACCAAACCGTGCCGGCGCTTTTTTTGTCTATTATGGACTCATTCTATTCGCTATTTTCTTAAATAATCTGCGTTCATTTAAACATTGGTTCTTAATATTTCCTATTTTAGTTCAGGCGCGCGCATTGATGTATACATTTTCCCGAGGAGCAATTGCAGCTTTCTTATTTGCGATTTTATTTATGACGTTTATCAGGAATAAAATAATTTTTATTTTACTTATTTTCTCTCTTGTTTTTGTTGTATTAAACCCTAAACTGATGCCCTCTGCTCTTTACGAGAGGTTTTCTTCCACCTTTTTAGAAGAAGGTCAAGCAGCGCAAGGTGATGTTAAAGATAGCCTTGAGCCGAGCGCGCAGAGAAGAATAACGATATGGGAGGGTGCAATCTTGATGATTGAAGAGCACCCTCTCTTTGGTATAGGTTACGGTCTTTTTCCATCAACTATATCCAGTTATGCGTCTATACATAAGGTAGATTCTCACAATACCTATATTACCCTGGCGGCTGAATTGGGTTTAGTGGGGTTAATGGTTTTCTTGTGGATTATGCTGCTTATACTAAAAAATGCATGGTTTGTTTACCGCAGAACTAAAGATACGTTTATAAAGTCATTTGCTTTGGGTTTTTTAGCCGGTACCGTAGGATTATTAGTGTGTAATATGTTTGGTACGCGCTTAGATAGTCAGGAAGTAACCGGTCTTTTCTGGATATTGACTGCATGTATTTTTAAGTCAAAACAGATAATTATAGAAGAGCAAAAAAGTAAGAAAAATGAAAAAAATAAAAATACTATACGTAATAGATAAGATGGATATAGGAGGCACGCAGCGCCATCTTTTAGAAATATTGCAAAATATAAATAGAGACACATTTGAAGTTTCTTTATGCTGCCTTGTGCGTATAGGTGCATTGGAGCCCGAATTAAAAAAGCTGAAAATTAGTTATAAAGCGTTTAATATAAAAAGAATATACGGAATAAGCGGCATTAAGGGTATTGTTAAATTAATTTCATATATAAAAGAAAATCAATTTGATATTGTACATACGCTTCTTTTTAGTGCAAATATTGCTGGTAATATTGCTGCTAAGCTGGCGAAAGCGCCACTTATTATATCCGGTCGCAGGGACGTAGGTATTCATCGTGAAGGTAGATGGCAACATCGCATAGCTTATAGGTTCGCTCATAAATTAGCAGATATGGTTTTTGCAGTAAGCGATGATGTACAAGAGATAGTGCATAAATACGAAGGCGTTGAATATAAGAAGATTTTAACTATTTGTAATGGTATAGATATAAAGAATTTAAAAGGCATAATGGATAAGGTGCAATTAAGAAAAAAACTAGGAATAGAAGAAGCTTTTGTGGTTGGGATTGTGGCTAGTTTAACCTGGGTAAAAGGCCACAAGCTGTTTATAGAAGCAGCGAGATTAGTTTTAGAAGAAATGCCCAATGTAAAATTTTTGATTGTAGGAAATGGTCCCCTAAAAGATCAATTAATGCAGCAAGCAGATTCTTTGTGTATAAAAGATAAAATTATTTTTTTAGGCATACGTACAGATGTAAAAGATTTATATGGCTTGATGGATGTTTCAGTGAATGCTTCTTTTTCAGAGGGAATGTCTAATGCAATTTTGGAATCGATGGCGCTTGGCACACCTGTGGTTGCGACAAGCGTAGGTGGCAATAAAGAGTTAATAAAAGATAGCGAAACCGGGTTTTTGGTTGGCGTTGGGGATGCATTGGTTATGAAAGACAAAATAGTTTATTTACTAAAAAATAGGAGCGCTGCTCAGCAGATAGCAGAAAACGCAAAAAAAATCGTAGAACAAAATTTTAGTTTAAATGCTATGATTAGCGGCTTAGAAAACGCTTATACAGGTTTATTGTCTGAGAAAAGTTATGGATATTACTGCAATTAAAAAAATAATGAAAAAATTAGGCATTAGCGCTGATGCGGCTCTTACGCCATATTACCTTATCCCATATAATTTTTTTGGCGGCAATGCCTTAAATCCGCTAAGGGTGGTTTTTGAGATTACTTTCAGATGTAACTTGCTTTGTAGAATGTGCCCTTTGGCGAATTTCAAAGGCGATGAGGGCAAAAAGGAAATCCAGCAGCTTACCGCAAAGGAACTGGATACAAATACAATAAAAAGTTTTGTTGATGAGCTGAAATCATTTAAAACAAAAGCTCTTATGATAACAGGCGGCGAGCCATTTTTGAGAAAAGATATGCTCGATATACTAAGATATGTAAAAGAGACAGGCATCTACTGTTCTGTTATCACAAACGGCACTTTGATTAATGAATCAATGGCTAAAGAGTTAGCTAATATAGGCAATGAGGTTATTAGCTTTTCTTTAGACGGGCCTAAGGATATACACAACAATATAAGAGGTTGCGGAGATTCATTTTCCAAGATTTACTCAACCATCCAAACAATACAAAAAGCAAAGAATGGAAACGAAAACCCTAAAATTAACCTTAATTTTACCATGTCGGCCTTAAACCAGCACAATATTGATGATGTGGTTGATATTGCTTCCGAATTAAAAGTAAACCTGGTGAATATGCTTTATTTATTTTATACATCTGATGAAGCCATGGATAAAACTTCAAATATGCTTGATATGAACCGATTAAAGCCAGAAAATCAGAATATATCCGATGAAGTAAAGGATATTGACCCTCAAGCTTTTAGAGATTCTGTGAGAAGGGCCAAAGAAAAGGCTAAGAAGAAGAACGTTGTCTTGAATTTTAGGCCGCCGCTAAAAGAAGAAGAGATGCAGGATAGGTTTATTAACCCGAATATGTCATATTGCGATAAGTGTTTTTACCCCTGGTTTGAGACAAGGCTGGATCCTTATGGGAACATCTATCCCTGCTCAATTGATGTAGCAATGGGTAATATACGTAACGAATCCCTAAAAACAATCTGGAATAGCAAGAAATACAGGAATTTTAGAAATACCTTGAGAAAACATAAACTGTTGCCGGCTTGCGCCAAATGCTGCAAGCTGAACAACAAGTTCTGGTCATATTTACCAACCATAAACTAATATGAATATCTTATATCTTTTAACGCATTCCTTAGAAGTTGGCGGGGCGCAGAAGGATATTTTTGCCTTTACCAAGGAGCTTGTAAAGCGCGGACACAATGTTGTTGTGACATGCAGGGATAGAAAATTTGCGCAAAACATAACTTCTTTAGGAGGGAAATACTATAGCGTAGACTTTCATTTTAATTCGCTTAAAAAATTGCGTGAATCAGCAAACTCCCTTAAGAATATAATAGAAAAAGAAAAAATAGATATTATCGCGCCCCAATCTATACGCACAACTTTGGCGGTTTTGTTTGCTAATAGCGCAAAAAAGCCGGTAATTACCACCATACATAATATACATTCAAAATTTAGCTTATTTATATCCGGAATAATTTTAAATTTAGCCAGCAGATTGGTGATATTCGAATCTGAATATGAAAGAAACAGATTAATTAGGTGGGGATTAAGTCAAAATAAGACAATAGTTGTGCATAGCGGAATTGATTTGAATAGATTCTCTCCACGAGAAAAAGATAAAGAGCTTTTGCGGGAACTCGGGTTTTCCCCAGATGATATTATAATTGGAACAGTCGCAAGGCTTTCACCGGAAAAGGGCCAGGAATATATTATAGAAGCAATGCCTGTTGTATTAAGGGAATTCCCACGGGCAAGATTTATTTTTGTTGGCGATGGGCCATTGAAAGATAGTCTATGGTCTATGGTCGATGGTCTGGGATTAAAAGATAAGGTTGTATTTGTTGGATTGCAAAAAGACATTCCAAGATTTTTATCTATTATGGATTTATTTGTATTGTCCTCAACAAGGGAGTCTTTTCCTCAATCAGCAAGAGAAGCGATGGCAATGGGAAAGCCTGTTATAGCTACGAATATAGGAGGTTGCCCGGAAGTTGTCAGAGATGGCGTAACCGGTATTTTAATTAAGCCCGGCAATGCAGGTGCTTTGACATCAGCAATAATTGGGTTGCTAAAGGATAAGGCCAAGATGCACTCTATGGCTGAAGCAGGAAGGAAGCGAGCAGAGAGTTTATTTGATGAAAAATATTGGATTAATGCTAATGAGCATATTATGCAATATTTTGTTAAAGAAACTAATGCTGTAGCTCCGAAAAAACAGATAAGAGCTATATCAAGCAATTTATCCTATGTTTTGTCTAGACAGAAAGACGGCGTAAGAATTTTGATGTATCATCGAGTTAGCGATAATCGTCCGTACGACAGGTTGTGCGTTAAGGTGGGTGAGTTTAGGAAGCAGATGGAGTGGTTAAAGGAGCATTTTGAGGTTGTAGGATTGAAAGAAGTAAGTTCGTGGGCCAAGAAGGTGGTAATAACGTTTGATGACGGGTATGAAGATAATTATACGAATGCGTTTCCGATATTAAAGGAATATAATTTGCCGGCAACAGTGTTTGTTGCTACTGAATCAGTGGGCAAAGAGGGATTTCTAAGCTGGGACCAGATACAACAGATGTCGCGAAATGCCATAGAGTTTGGAGCGCACACTTTAAATCATGTTAAGTTAGCCGGTGCGGCAATAGAAGAAGCTAAATTAGAAATTGAGGGTTCTAAAAAAATAATAGAGTCCTACGGATTAAAGTGCGACTTCTTCTGTTATCCAAAAGGCGATTTTAACGCGGAAGTAAAATTCCTGACAGCTAAAGCAGGTTTTAAAGTAGCGTGTTCGATTAAGCCCGGAGCAAATTTACCCGGGCAGGATCAGTTCGAGCTGAAAAGGACTGAAGTCAGCGGGTTTGATAGTATGTTTGATTTTAGGAAGAAGCTCGCTGGCTCGTACGACTTATTGCATCGCTGGGTACAAAAAGCCCACAGCTCACAGCCCATAGCCCACAGCAAATTAAACGTTATGTATGTAATTTGGTCCCTAGGGCTTGGAGGAGCGGAGCAAGTTGTAATCAACCTGGCAAAAGGGCTGGATAAGAGCAGATTCAATGTCGCTGTATGCTGCCTTAATCAAAAAGGCGTGTTTGCGGAAAACTTAGAAAAAGAAGGCATACCGGTTTTAGAACTTCACAAAAAGGGCAAGATCGACTTATTTATAATCAGGAAGCTTGTAAGGGTTATGAAAAGTTACGATATTGATATTGTGCATACCCATCTTTGGGGAGCGAATTTGTGGGGAACTATAGCTGCTAAGATTGCGGGAATAAAATGCATTACAACCATACATAATACAGAGTTCGCGGATAATAAATTAGAAGTATTCTTTGAAAAATTCTTAGCCAAATTACCAAACCGCATTATAGCAGTAGGTGAGGAAGTTAAAAATGCCTATATAGAAAACGCAAAGGTTGCTGCAGATAAAATAGACGTTATATATAATGGTATAGAAATAAAAAAGTTATCAGTCATCAGTTATCAGTCATCAGTAAAAAGAGGGTTGGGAATTAAGGATGATGAAATTGTGTTGGCGATTATAGGCAGATTAGTTGAGCAGAAGGGGCATAAGTATTTGTTCGAGGCTATTAGCCATTTAAACGGAAATTATAATATTAAATTGCTAGTAGTCGGGGATGGGCCGATAAAAGAAAGTCTATGGTCAATGGTCGATGGTCTAGAGCTAAAAGATAAAGTTATATTTACTGGATTTAGGAAAGATATTGCGGATATTATGGATGCTAGCAATATAATAGCAGTGCCTTCTTTGTATGAGGGTATTCCTATAGTTATTTTGGAAGCTATGGCAAGGAAAAGGCCTGTGATAGTTACTAATATAGGCGGGAATAGAGAACTTATTGACACCGAAGAATCATTTGTCCCTGTCGCTGATAGTGTATCTCTGGCAAAAGCAATAGAGAAGTTTATAAAATCTCCAGAATTGTGCCAGGTGGTGGCAGATTCTGCTTATGAGCGCGTAAGGACAATATTTTCATTGGGGAATATGATTAATAAGACGCAGGATTTGTATATAAAGTTATTGGATCCCCGCTCCCCGTTTTCACGGGGACAAGTTTCGCGGGAATGACAGGTAGTAGTAGCGGAGCCTTAAGGCTCCGCTACTTGCAATGACGGAGAGGCGGGTTTTTGCTGGGATGACAGACGAGTCTAAGATATGTAAAAGAAAAAAATTATTATAATAATAGTCATAATAGCTATTTTTATCACCGGATTAATGCTGGGACGGGATTTTATTGATAGAGTTAAAACCATTGTGTTTAGTATGTTAAAGGGAAGATATGAGGACTTAACCAGCGATGTGCTGGAAGAAGAGCCGTATATTGAATTTGTAAAATTGGAAGCGCCAAAGACTGCAAAGCAAGGCGAATTTTTCTTGATGAATGCGTATTTTAAGCCGCAGCGCCGGATAGACCGTAATTATAAACTGTTTGTGCACCTGTATACAGGCATAGGCAAGGGGTGGATAAATGCGGACAGATTTCCATTACCGGCTTCAAGCGAATGGAAGCCCGGGGAAATAACAAAGATAGGGCCGATGCAGATATTTGTTGATGAAGACGCTCCCTTGGGAATGTATTCAATAGAGATGGGGCTGTTCTATGAAAAAAAGAAATCCGACGGTAGCGAAGGATACGCGCGCTTACCCTATACAAATAAAAACGCGCACTCTGTCGGCACGATAAAAGTTTTAAAGGGCAAAAAAGTATCAATCGAAGACAAGATGAAGGAAATCTATGCTCTGGCTATGCAAAAACAGGGAGACAGGGATTATTATGTCAGCGTTGAGAAGCCAATTAATAAAATATTCCGCGAGATAACAAATTTTTCATCGGATATGCAAAGCGAGGTAAGCATTCAAGCCGCGAGAAATGAATATGAATCTTTTCAGCTTGTTTTGATGCCTGTTAAAGCAGACCTTAAAAACGTTTCTGTGATGAATTTGCCCCTGCGCCAGATTAACGGCAACGGCATAATAGGAGCTGAAAATCTGCATGTTAATCCCGTAGGATATGTAAAAACAGAAAACGTCGCGGATTATCCTGTTGAGCATGTCGGATGGTGGCCGGACCCTTTGTTAGACTCAAAAGCAGTGAACGTGGCGGTTGGCGAGGTTCAGCCTTTATGGTTTACTTTATATATCCCGGAAGATACTCAGCCGGGCGACTACGAAGGCTCCATAGAATTAAAGCCCGAAGGCGCCCAGCCGACCAAAATAGCGCTAAAACTAAAAGTGTATAATTTCACTTTGCCTACGCGCCCGCACCTGAAAACAGCTTTTGACTTATATGATATATATATAAAAAAGTTTTACAGCAGTAAAAATGAATATAACAGGCAAATGGAGCGCGTATATTACGACGATATGCTGCGCCATCATATAAGCCCTATTTATATATATGGTGAATTACCTCAACAGGTAGATAATACGGGGTCGTTGTATTTGAATTTTGATGAATACGATGAAAGTATGATGTTTTGCCTGGAAAAAGGCCTAAGCGCTTTTTCAATAGTGCGCGAATGGGGCGGCGAAAACGACAACAAATGGGGACAGGATGAAGAAGTGCGCGGGGTGTTATTATCATACGCTGACTATTTAAAAATGCGAAAGCTTTTTGATATGGCGTATATTTATGTGTTTGATGAACCAGGCCAGGAGAACGCGGAAAAGATACGCCATATAACTAAATTAATACATAGTGTGCACCCGGATTTAAAGACACTCGTTACTGTCGGCCCCGGTGAGCTATGGGGCGATGATATAGACATCTGGTGCCCGCAACTGATAAATTTTAGAGAAGACGTCGCTGAAAAGGAAAGATTAAAAGGAAAAGATGTTTGGTGGTATGTTTCAGGCTTGCGTACAGGCACCCCAGCTTTTAATATAGACCAGCCGGCTATTGATCACAGGATTTTATTCTGGATGAACTGGAAGTATAAAGTAACAGGCGTTCTTTACTGGTGCATAAATTACTGGCAGAAAAACCCATGGGAAACAGCGCAAACCTGGCCGAATCAAAACGGAAACGGCTGTTTGCTTTACCCCGGGGATAGAGGCCCTGTTGATACAATAAGGATAGAAGCAATCAGAGACGGCATAGAAGATTATGAATATATGTATATATTGAATGATTTAACACAACAGCTTAAGGCGCAGGATCCTGATAATGCGCTGATTAAAGAGGCAGAGCGCCTGCTGGCTGTGGATGAAAGTATAGTGAAGACGGTGTATGATTATACGAAGGACGGGGAGTTGTTGCTGAAGGAGAGGGAAAGAATAGCGGAGATGATTGAAGGAATGGATTCCCGCTTGCGCGGGAATGACAACAAAGTAGCGGAGCCTTAAGGCTCCGCTACTTTGAAGCAGCAAGGCCGCTGGCTTGCGTTGGGATGACAAGAATATGAAAATACTATTTTTAACATCAAGATTACCGTATCCGCCGAACAGGGGGGATAAGCTAAGAGTGTTTAATCTTATAAAAGGCCTATCTAAAAAGCACTCTGTGACGCTTCTATCTTTCATAGAAGCGGAAGATCAGCTCGGCCTTGTAGATGAGCTTAAGAAATATTGCAGTAGCGTCGAGGTTGTATTATTAAAGAAATGGCAGTCATATTTAAACTGCCTTATCAATGTTTTTTCGCCTGCTCCCTTGCAGGTGGCGTATTATTATTCAGGCGAAATGCGAAAGAAGCTGCAGGAGCTTAACGCAAACAACAAATTTGACGCTGTATACGCGCATTTATTCAGAATGGCGCATTACGCGAAATATATAAATGGCGCGACAAAGGCGCTTGATTTGTGTGACGCTGTTTCCTTGCATCTTAAAAGGACGATAAAATTTAACAGAAGCATTCTTTGGCCGGTGTATTTGTTTGAATGGCTTAAGATTAAAAGATACGAAAAAATAGCGGCGAAAGATTTTGATAGAGTGCTTTTAATATCAAACACGGATAAAGAATATATTTTCGGCAAAAACGGAGTTAACGCTGATGTTAACATAGTAAATAACGGCGTTGATTATGAATATTTTAAACCGGTAACCGCGAATAGCAGCAAGCGGAAGAATGTGTCATTCTTGGGATATCTCGGCACATTTTATAACATAGACGCTATTTTAAATTTTTATGATAATATTTTGCCGATTATTAAAAAGAGCATACCAGACATTACATTCACCATTATAGGCGCTGATTGGAATAAAAAGCTTGATAGGGTTAAAAATGACGCTTGTGTTGAGGTTATTAGCAACGCGGAGGATACAAGGCCTCTGCTTGATAAGTCTTCAGTGTTTGTTTGCCCCCTAAGGGTTGGTTCAGGACAGCAGAATAAGATATTGGAGGCAATGGCTATGGGTTTGCCGGTTGTTACTATGAGCATTGGTTACGACAGCTTGCAGGTTGAGAGAGGCAGGGAAATATTTGTTGAAGACAAGCCCGATGATTTTGCCGCACGTGTTATCGAGCTTTTGAATAATGCTGAATTAAGAAATAGCGTGTCTAGAAACGCAAGAAGATTTATAGAGAATAATTATTCCTGGGAAAGCTCGGTGGCGAAGTTGGAGGGGATATTTATGGATGCCCGCCTGCGCGGGCATGACAGTGAGGCGCGGGGATGACAGGAATATTTCTGCTTGGCAAAGGGTAAATTGTATGTTTTAATTCTATTTAGATACCATATGGGGGTATATAAGTGAGCTCAAAAAATACAATTTTAGCTGAAGTTGCCTATTACAAGCAAAATCGAAACTTTAGCCAAATAGTTTCGAATACAGTCGAAACTATATGATTGACAAAACAAAGGTTATTGTCCTATAATATAGTACAGTTGCACCATATAATAGAACAGGAGCAATTATGTTGATACCAATCATGAGAAAGAAAGTGTTGGAGGTTTTTCTAAAAAATCCGTTTAAAGAGATACATCTTAGGGAAATTGCCCGCCTATCGAAAGTCTCGTTAAATAACGTAGACAACTCCTTGCGTTTATTTGTAAAAGACGATATGTTCCAAAGGCGGGAAGTATCAAATATGGTATTTTTTAAACCTAACCTTGAAAATGAGGCTCTTCTGAAGATATTTGAATACTTAGAGCTAGAAAAAAAGAAGAAATTCTATGATTCCAATAAAAAAATAGCGCGGTTATTGCAAAAATACGCTCAGGATATAATAAAACTATCAAACAAAAAAATCCAGCTGGTAATTCTTTTTGGTTCTGTGGCAAGGGGTGAGTGGTCTAAGGATAGCGACATAGATATTCTGGCGGTTGTATCCGGCAAAGAGAAGGATATAACAGCGGCGTTGAACGAGGCGAAAACAGATGTAGGCCCGTTATTAGAAATAAGGCCGATAAGCACTACGACTGAAAAATTTACAGAGGGCTTCCGCAAAAAAACCGAATTTTACGCCGATTTGTGGAAAGATAGGATTGTTTTGTATAATGAATTCTTATTTTGGCAACTGATTAAAGAGGGAGGCAAGGCATATGCCTAAAGATACAGAAAAGACTTTACGCGGATGTTTTAAGCCCAGGGAGGGAAAGCCAAATCTTCATAGGGTGCCTGTAAGCACAGAAAGGGCAGGGCAGCATATCGATAAAGCGCATAAAAATTTGCGCGCTATGAAAATAATGTTCGATAATGGTTTATTTGACTGGGCTGTTATCTGCGGATATTATGCGATGTATCATTCGGTTTTAGCTGCTTTATATAAGATAGGCATTCGTGCCACAGCTCATTATTGCGCCATAGCTGCTTTTAAGAAATTCTACGTTGAGCGGGGAAAGGTAGCAGTAGAGTATATCAACTATATAAAAAAGGCAAAGCAGCTTGAGAAGAAATACGCGGAAACGCTTGATAAAGCGCAAGGGGAAAGGGTTATAGAACAGTATGGCGTCGAAATCCTTACAAATGATGATGCTGAATGGATTATAGAAGACGCGAAAGATTTTGTACTTAAAATAGAAGAAATATTGGCAGAGTGACAAAAATGAAAGATAATACTAAACGTATAATTCAATTTGCCTCAAGCGCGATATTGCTGCTAATCGCCTATATTCCAATGCTGGATTGGATGATTGACAGATGGTTTGCCAAAGAGTCCTACTACGGGCATGGGATGCTTATACCGGTAGTGGCGCTGTATTTTGTGTGGAGCAGGAAAGAGCTGCTTAAGAAAGCAAAAATGTCAAGCTCGATGTCGGGAGTAATAATTATTGCCGCAAGTTTGTTGATACATATTATCTGCGCGGCGCTTAAGGTCTATTTTATATCGGGATTTTCATTTGTATTCGCGCTGTATGGGTTGGTTTTGTTTTTCTTTGGAAAGGAAATAGCGAAATGCCTTATATTTCCTGTATTTTTCTTATTGGCGATGATACCGCTTCCACTTGTATTAATTGGAAACTTGGTTGTGCGGCTTAAGCTTTTGGCTATGGATGGCTCGGTGTTTTTGCTTAACAGGATTGGATTCCAGGCCATTAAAGACGGCGGCTACATAAGAATGCCAAATTCTTTTATTCTCGTGGCAGATCCCTGCAGTGGCTTGCGGTCTTTGATTTCTTTGCTTACGCTGGGCCTGGTTTTTGCTTTTACAATGAAGGCGTCGTATATTAAAAAGACAACGCTGCTTTTATCGTCGGTGCCAATAGCTATATTTTCTAATGTCCTGCGAATAACATCAGTTTCCATAGTAAATGATTTATATGGAGAAAAAGCGGCGAACGGGTTTTTTCATGGGTTTGCGGGATTTATGGTATTCGTGGTGGCGTTTGGGTTGTTGTTTTGGGTGGGGAAGGGGCTTGAGAATAAACATGAATAAAACTAAAATCGGCTATATTATTATAATTACCATGCTAGTAGTCGCCAGCTTTTTCTCTATTAATCTATTTTTCAAGCAGAAGAGCTCACATGACATACTCGATATACATACCTTTCCATATAAACTAGGCGAGTGGGAAGGGAAAGATATAAAGATAGAAGAAAGAGATTACGAGATTTTAGAGACGAGAAATTTAATCTTCCGTGAATATATTAATCCTTCCAATGAAAAGATATGGGCCTTTATAATATATTCGGAGACAAACCGCTCGGTGTTTCACCCGCCAGAAGTGTGCATGATAGGAAGTGGCTTAAAGATACTGGATAAAAAAAGCGAAGAGATGAGTTTTGATAAATATAAATTCCTTACCAATAAACTTTACATTGGGGATGATACAGGAAAAGAGTTAGTGCTTTATTGTTATAAGGTTGGGAATTTTTATACGGAGAATTATTATCTGCAGCAGGCGTTGTTTGCGATTAATCAGCTGCTCGGCAGGCGTGCCGGTGGAGCGACGGTGAGGATTTCAGCGCCGCTGGGCAGTAACGAAGAAGCGACGCTGGTGGAGCTGAAGGATTTTATGAAGAGAGTGGTGGAAGAACTGGAGTATGGATTCCCGCTTTCGCGGGCATGACAGAGGGTGCGGGGATGACAAGAATGGATCCCCGCTTGCGCGGGGATGACAGGAAAATTAAAGTAGCGGAGCCTTAAGGCTCCGCTACTATGAAGTAGGGGCGCCATTTATGGCGCCCAAATAAAGGGTTCGATAAATCGAACCCTTATAACGAGAAAACATCCCTGACGCTTTTTGAGATAATCGATAATTCCAGAAGCTTTAGTTCGTTTTCATCCTCAAGGAACCTTTCCACATCTTTTTTAACCGCGCAAAAATCAATCTTTTCTAATTTCTTAAGAAGAAAATCTTTTATATTGTTTTCGCCTAATTCAGGGGATTCCCCGTGCGTTTGTTTTATGGCGTTATTAAGCAATTTATAATTAGGCTTGATTTTTTTACCCAGATACCAAATCAGGTCATAAAAGTCCCGTCCCTTGATGTACTTTCTAAAAAAACAAGCATGAAGCTTAGTGGCGTATAGAGACGGCAGAGCAAAATGCGTGATATTGCATACATACGTTTTATTAATAAGCGTATTTTCAAGCTGCCATCCGGAAGGCGGGTTGGAATCAAGCTCAATTTTAATGGACAGATTCTGTTCTTTAACAGCAGATAAGCCCAGTTGCTGTAAAAGCCCGGGAAATTTAAGCATACCGGACTGGACAGTTTTTGCGATTTTTGTTTTCGCGCTTATTTTCAAACCATTTAAGCCCAATTCGCGCTCTAACGCGGAAATCATCGCTAAGAAGCTATAGCCCTTTTTATCAATAAGTGAAAAATCCAAATCTTCTGAAAAGCGCCTCGTATCATACAATACTCTAAGCGCTGTACCGCCGACAAAAGCAATTTTTGCAAAATACCCCTTATCATGCAATATTTTCAGGAATAAAAGCTGAAGCAGCTCTCTTAGTAGGTTAGCCTTTTTTTCACTCGACGCTTCCGCGGCAATATATTGCTTAAGAACTTCTATCATTTTGCACCTTCTTTCTTCGCGAATTCACAAAAAAGTTTACACACGCGCAATAATTTATCACTATTAAAACCCTTGGCGAATTCCATAATGATTTTCGTTTTTAAAACCTCTAAATTTTGAAAACGATAGGATTCTTCAAAGATACTTTTATCCTGAACCTTAAACTTGTTAAGGTTTAAATAAATAAAATCAACAATTGCCTTTTCAGGCACAGCAATAAAAAAGGCAAGCCCGGCGTCGTCTTTTTGCGCTTTAAATCCCCTGAAAGCCTGCGGCTTAATATGCTGGTAGATGAAGTTTCCCGTTTCGTTTACAATACGCAAAGTTTTTTTGGCGCTGACACTGGTTAAATCATTTGTTCGCTCAGGAATCAAGCCGTAATAATTAAGGGCATATTCCACGCTTACGTATGACGGACTATATAACTGATTGGCAATATAAGCCCTGGAAATGTTTAGTTTCCTATCGCTTTGATTAAGCAGGAATACGCCGCGCTTAAGCCTGATAAGCAGCTTTTTCTTGCGCCAGCGTTCGAGCTGGTTGCGGATGGCCTGTTTGCTTTCTTTAAGAGCTAAAAGATCGCTGCTTAAAACAAGCGGCTGATTTTGTGTTTCTTTTTTGAATTCGTTATAGTTCATGTTATTTCCTCATTTAATCATAAATGATTAATTCCAGAAACAAGTATACACGATGTTTTAAAGAATGTCAAGGGGGGATTCCCGCTTGCGCGGGAATGACAAAATATTCTCATGTCCACGCAAGTGAACACCCACTCCAAATAGTGTCTAATCTAATCCAATCACCTATCAATGACAGTCCTATATTGTCATAGTTTGTTGGATATTATCAGAAAATCTTAGGTTGTAACTCCTTTATTTGCAATAAGATAGAAAACTTTGTACATGTGATTTTTTATGCCAAAAAAGGCATTCTGGCACGGAATATGCTTATATAGTAAGTGTAATGTAATATAATTTGGATCCCCGCTTTCGCGGGGATGACAAATAGAGAAATAAAATGAAAGAAATGATAGAAAAAATAAAAGAAGTTTTGGAGGACGTGAAAGACGGATTCGGCATATATCTTTTAGCAAGGCGTTATTCGCGAAAGCAAAGAGATCTAAGTCAGAAATCATTACGCGCAGTTTATGAAAAGAATTAAAGCCCACCTTAATTTAGCAATTCTGTTTTTATTTTTAGGCCTATTCGCGTTCTACATGATAGAGCTTGTTTATGCCCAAAACGGCACCGGACGCGTAATAGCTCCTGAACCAAGCAGTCTTGCTTTGATATCAACAGGCATTATTGGCTGGGTGATCAGGTTTGCCAGAAAGCGCTTCGAGGAATTTAAAAGATGCTTTGATGTAACAGTAGCATCTGTAGGCTTAGTTGTTACAGCGCCTATTATGCTTTTAACGGCAATGCTGATTAAAATTGTTTCGCCGGGTCCGGTTTTTTATAAACAAGAGAGAATGGGCAGAAGTGGCAAGCTTTTTGATATATACAAATTCCGCACGATGAAACTTGACGCTGAAAAAGAAACAGGCCCCATCTGGGCAAGAGAGAATGACCCCCGCCTTATTAAATTCGGCAAGATAATAAGAAAAGCGCATATCGATGAGATACCGCAGCTTTTTAATGTTTTAAGCGGCGAGATGAGTATTGTAGGCCCAAGGCCCGAACGCCCTGTTTTTGTAAAAACGCTTAGCAAGGAAATTTCTGATTACAGAAAAAGATACGCGGTAAAGCCGGGCATAACCGGTCTTGCGCAAGTATGGCACAAATACGATGAGACCATACAGGACGTAAGGAAGAAAATAAAGTATGACCTTTTATATATAAAAAGAATGTGCCTGATGACGGATGTGAGGATATTGTTCAGGACAGTTTTTGTTGTAGCGGCGGGAAGAGGAGCAAGATAATTGAGCTGTGGGCTGTGGGCCTTGAGCTGTGGGCAGGGGAAAAAGAATATGAAGATGATAATTGTACTGGTTTGTATGATGATTTTGCTGGCTGCCAAAACTGCGTTTTGCGTAGTTACGCCGCCTGCTGAATTTACCATCGAGGATTATTGGAGCTATAGCACAAGCAGCACATATGAGCGCCTTGGCGATCCACGTTATGAAGGATATGGAATAGATATCGCACAAAATGGCTCAATGCTTACGTTTCAATTATACAGCGGTTTTCCGGAAAGCGGAATTGGGCAACTTTTCTGTGGTGATATAAAAATTACCGTGCCGGGAAATACAGGTACGAAAGATTTTGCCATAGCCATGACTGATCATGGCACACCAACAGCTTCGGGTAATCCGCAATTTAGTGAAGGCAATCTTTACTCCGGCACTACCCAGTGGAACACGTCGTATCAATGGAAATCATATTACGGGTATTCGGGCAGTATGTTTAACAATAATGTAACAGCGGCAAATTATGATAGCGAACTTTATGACGGAACTGTTACCTTTACTAAGGTAGGCACACTAAGCAATGGCTATGATTTTAACCGTAGAGATGTTTCAGTGCCGTATAATTTATTTATGGAAGAGCTCGGGCCCATGAATGTTTATTGGGCAGCTGCCACATGCGCAAATGATTATATGAGCGGTTCTTATACTGTAACGCCCGAGCCGGCGTCGGTTATTTTGCTTGGCTTGGGAGCTTTAGGTTTCGGCGCTTTGCGCAGAAAGAGGAGAATATGAAAACGAAATTATTATTGGCGCTAATGGTGCTGGGGTTGTTATTCGCCGCGAACGCGTATGCTGTTCCTGATATGCAGGTATATATACCCGGCGGCACATATGTAGACGCTGACCAGAGCTGGCATTTTGGGTCAACCAATTTTGAGCTTTGGTTTATCGCGGCTAACAAGGATTTATACGGCGTATATTTGACATTTGCGACCGGTGACGACAATGCAGGTTCAATAACCGTTAATCCTGATGGCACGAATGATTATTATACATATTCTACGTTTGCGCATGGTACGCCTTTCAAAACTTACACCATAGATGGCGAGCCGTTTACATCCTCACTGCCGCCTCACGGGATATATCCGGCTTATTATGCGGAACATTCGCTTGGCTATATTCCTTTGGGATCAGAAACGGTGCAGGATATGCCCGGCAGCGGCACAGCCGACGGAACCATCTTAGAATTCAATGTAACATCTTCAGGCCTTAACAGCTTACATATAGACGCATACGGGTATTATTTTTCAAACAGTGGCAATCCTAATAATAAATTTGTTCCGCCGTCGCATGACGCGCAAGCAAATCCCGAGCCTATTACATTGGCGTTAGTTGGATTAGGCGCGGCAGGGCTTTTATTCAGAAGGAAAAGATAACAAATTGACACAGATTAGCACAGATAAAAAAATGCAAGATGATCGCAGATATTATATCTGTGATCATCTGTATCCTTTAATCTGCGGTCATCTGTGATAAATATTTTTTAAAAAAAGGAGGTGAAACAAGTGAAAAGAATATTAACAATAATGATGTTCGCAGCAATGATGTTAAGCGTTACTTCAGGCGCATGGGCGTTTACTTCAACGTTTACGTCGATACTAACCTGCGTGGACGGAAATGCACAGCTGGATTTAGGCATATGGGATCCTTCTGATAATTCAGCCGGCAATTTCGTTTACGGGACAGGTTACTGGGGATATGAGTATATGCTTACGAATATTAGTTACGACACATATCTTACAGATTTCGCGCTGGATAAACCGTCGGTTGTTAGCGTGATAGAAGTAAATACGCCGACCGGATGGGATTGGAATCCATATCCTATGACTTTTGGTTGGGATGCAGATTATGGGTATCAGCTGGATATAGGTGAATCGCAAGGTGAGTTCAGAGTAAAAAGCGTTCACATGCCTTATTTTACAACTGCAGCAGCGTGGAATCAAACCGACGAAGATGCAACAGGCACGTCAAAAGCGCCCGGAGTACCGGAACCGGCAACAATGGCTCTATTAGGCCTCGGCCTTTTAGGAATTGGTGTTGGAGCAGTAAGAAATAAGTTCAGCAAATAGCTCCTTATCTTTTAATTAAGGTGGGAGCTTTTGCTTGAACCTAGTAAGCATGCTTATGGGGGAGAGCACAAGGCTCTTGCAAGAAAAGTTTTGTGTTCTCCCACTGTAATAAAAGGCCGTAGTGATGGCATTTTTTTTAAGCACTTTCTAAAAAAAGTAGAAAAAGTTCAGAGTTGTGATATAATATAAAATATGAACTATAACTTAAGGAAAAATTGGGTATCGGCATTTGATTTGCTGAAGGCAAAGCCTATCATTCTTTTGCCTTTTATTATTACTGCCTTTTTTGAGTGCCTGGCAGTTGAACTAATTTATTTTTCATCAAGGAAGCCCCTATCAATAATAGCCGGGCCCGTTATAAGAAAATTTTACGGCGAAGCCTCCCTGCACTATCCCGGCAATGTCATTATATTGCCTAATATATTTTATTACCTTCAAATACTGATTTACATCTTTATAGCCGTATTTTTAACCGGCGTTTCCATTAATATATTCAGGAACGTCAAAGAGGGCCTTCCGCTAAGGACCAACGCCTTTATAAAAAACGCCTTAAAAAGATGCGGCGCGTTTTTATCTTTTGGTATTCTGATGATTATCCTTTTGTTTTTATTAAAAAAGGCAGATTTGTTTATTTTTAATAAACTGGCAAGGCTCGCCGCGAAGCAAGCGCCGCGCTTTGTAGGCAGGGCGTATTTTTCAGGAGCGTCATTATTTTTATTTGCATCTAACATCATATTGCAGACATTTTTTATACTTGCGCTGCCTATTATGGTAATGCAAAAAAGCCCGCTGGTAAAAGCATTGGGCAAAAGCATTTCCCTGGGCTTTCGCAGGTTTTTCAGTTTATTCGCTTTAATATTAGTCCCGTCGCTATTGTTTTTACCCATAGCTTTATTAAAAAGCAACGCGACACAGCTGGCCCAGATGACATTCCCTGAAATAACCGTTGCCATAACATTATTAGGAATAGTCCTTACAATATTTATAGACAGCTTTGTAATTGTGTGCGCGTCGCAGTTTTTACTGGATACGGAGGAATAAAGTGAAGCTAAATATCAGAGGCATTATATTTTCCCTGGGGCTTATATTAATAATAGTATATATACTTCTCACTATATACGGGCAGAGCCCTGAGTACAAGGCGGAGAAGCTGTTTTACCGCGCAACCAAAAATATCCAAAAGATAACACAAAACCCGGATGTAATACCCCCAAAGCTGTTTACCTCGGTTGAAAACGACTTAAACAAGGTAATAAAGAACTTTTCGCAGACAGATGTTGCCAAGACAGCGCAAATGGTGCTGATAGAGTTTTACATAGCCACAAATAAATACGATAAAGCCATAACCGGCATCGATACTGTCATCAGCAAGCCCGGCGGGGATCTTGCCACTTTAAGCAAGGCGCATTTTCTTAAGGCAACCGTCTATGAAAAGCAGGACAAATGGAGCAAGGCGTTAGAGGAATATACCACGCTAAAAGATAGATACGCGAATACATTTTTAGGACTTCAGGCAGCGCTTTATATTGCAAATCACTATTCAAAAGCAGGTGATGCTGTGCGCGCAGAGCAGTCATATGCAGAAGCTGCGGCATTTTACAGCAAAACAGAAAAAGATAACAAGGCAACAGCGCTCGGATATATGGCAGCAACCTTGCTTGTGCAGTCATACGTAGGCCTGACAAAGTTTGAGGATGCCGGCAAAATGGTGCAGGATATAATTAATAATTATCCTTCGCCGTCTACTTTTGAGCAACAGCTTCCCGCCGTGGAGTTTATATATGTGAAGACACTTAAAATGCCGCAGCAGGCGATACAGATATATAGCGATATGAAAGAAAAGGCAGTAGATAATAGATTTAAGGCTATTCTGGAAAAGAGGATAGAGGCGCTGAAGAAGGAACTGCCTGCATAATGGATCCCCGCTTTCGCGGGGATGACGGCATTATTAATACTTTTTAAAAATTGTATTTTTTACTTGCACTGTCATGGACAATATGGTACAATCTACCTTACCTAAAAATGGCGTAATCAGCCAAAATGGCCAGCAAAGCTCAGGCCGAAAATCCAAGCGATACAAAAAGCTCATGCGAATGGGTAAAGTATCTAGGAATATAATAAATCAGCTTTGCAGCCCTATTGATACGGTAAATCGTTTTATAAATTTGACATTACAAACAATAGATGAAGATTCGCAGGGAAGAGAATTCCTTCTTGAGTCCAAAAAAGGCATAAGAAAGACGTCATCCCTAGTGAAAAGGCTTAATAATTACGCAGTAAAAATAGAAAGAGAAATCAGTGAAGTATCAACAGCCGGCAGGCAAACCAAACGTATTGGTAGTGAACAATGATAAGCTCACCAGGAAATCCATTTACGAGATGCTTTGCCGCTACGGCTACGCAGTTGACCTCGCAGATTCAATAGAAGAAACCTTAAAACACCTTGATAATAATCCCCGCCGCGTAGTATTAACAGATGTAAACGGCAGCGGCAATGAGCTGCTTAAAATAATCAAGAAGCAAAACTACCCCTGCCAGATTATAATACTTACTTCGTACGGCAACATAGAATCCGCGGTTGACAGCATAAAGATAGGCGCGTTTGATTATCTTGTAAGGCCTGTCGAAGATAAAAAGATTGTAAGCGCTATAAAAAGGGCATTCGCCAATATTCCCCTCTCGGTAAAAGAGCAAATATTCCCGAAAGACCCCCCAAAGAACGCAGGAGCATGCTTTAATCTTGTGGGAAACAGCCCCCAGATGAAAGAGATATACTCCCTGATTAACCGCATATCCAATACAAAGGCAACAATACTTTTGCGCGGCGAAAGCGGCACAGGAAAAAGAATGCTGGCGCAGGCAATACATAAGGCCGATAAAAAAAGGCACAATAAGCCTTTTATTGAAGTATCATGCGGCGCCCTGCCAAGAGAAATAATTGAGAGCGAGCTGTTTGGGCATACCAGGGGAGCTTTTACAGGCGCCATAGCTGACCGCAAAGGCAGATTCGAGCTTGGAGACGGCGGCACGATGCTTTTAGATGATATAGATTCTTTCTCGCTGGATTTGCAGGTCAAGTTGTTAAGGATTTTGCAGCAAAAGGAATATGAGCGTGTCGGCGACCACAAAACATTAAAAACAGATGTGCGCATTATCGCATCGACCAAC
Source organism: Candidatus Omnitrophota bacterium (assembly GCA_043797125.1). Lineage (GTDB taxonomy): Bacteria > Omnitrophota > Gorgyraeia > JABMRG01 > JAFGKX01 > JAZDPX01. The sequence goes on along the minus strand of JAZDPX010000013.1, from coordinate 22,918 downwards.
CAGGACCTTGAAAAGGCGATTAAAGACGCAAAATTCCGGGAAGATTTATATTACAGGCTTAATGTAATTTCAATAACCCTGCCTCCCTTAAGAAGCAGGAAGCAGGACTTGCCTCTATTAATAGAGCATTTTGTCAATCTTTATTCAGAAGAAAACCATAAAAAAATAAATAGCATCTCGCAGCAGGCGCAGGATGCGCTCACCAGTTACAATTGGCCCGGAAACATAAGGGAGCTGGAGAATATTATTGAAAGAGCTGTCATACTTGATACAGACAGCGCGATAGATGTCGATGATTTACCCGATGTGATACTTAACGGCGCAATAGAAGTCAGCGATGCCATTACAATCCAGCAGCGCCAGAAACTTTCTTCGCTTAAGGACGCCATGAAAGAGCCGGAGAAGGTTTATATATTGAAGATTTTACAGGAAGTCGGATGGAACAAGAAAAAGGCGGCTGTAAAATTGGGGGTGAACAGGACAACTCTCTATAACAAATTGCGCCAGTATAAAATTACGATTGTTGATAAGATAGAAAATGACAAAACTGCTATTTAGAGAGCTTATAAATATTAAAGATTGGCAGGCAATACAAGATTCTCTTTCAGAGGTCCTTGAGCTGAGCTTAAGGACCTTTTCATTTGACGGTGAGGCCATGACAAAGACTAGCCGGCCTAACCACCTGTGCGCGGTTATTTTTCCGCACGCTTCTAAAGATGCCGATGTTTTACACGTCTGCATGGCGGAATCTAAAATAAAAAGCATATCGGGCATAGATAAAGAAACAAAAATTATTTGTCCGTTCGGGCTTAATGCCTTTATTATCCCCATAATGGCGGTGGCAGACGAAATTGTCGCCTATTTAGCGCTCGGGCCTGTAATGTTGGCAAAAAGAGGAGATGCCTCCGCATATTCCAAAGAAGCAAGCAGGTTTGGCATAGATTTAGAGCAGTTGATGGACACGCTCCTGGATATGCCTGTTTTTACTTATAACAGGTTAAACGAAGTTATCAAGCTTATGACAGAGGTGTTTTCCCATATCGCGCAGGCAGGATACCATAAAAAGCGCCTCGGCGAAATAAAGCCGGAGGTAATGCAGCTTGACCCCGGGTTTTCAAGGTATTACGAAGATAAAATCCTGAATTCTTTGCTTAATTCATGCACACTGGCGCTTAACGCGGATTCTGGCTCTGTAATGACTTTAAATGAATCTACTAATATGCTGCACATAAAAGTTTCCTCGAAACTCGATAAAGAAATAGTTAATAATACCAATGTAAAGATGGGCGAGGGCATAGCAGGCCTTGCCGCAGCTACATCAAAGCCCATTATTCTGCCTCAGGACAAGGACAACAAGGCAATTTCCGGGAAGATGAAAAGAAAAGACATAACGTCCTCCATGATCGTGCCTTTTAGCAAGCCCAACAGCGAAAGCGCGTACGGGGTTATAAATTTAAACATCATGAGAAAGAATATCAACTTTTCAGACAGGGATATAGCATTGGTAAAGGAACTGGTCAACCTGGCAAGCATAGCATTAACCCCCCTTAAAAAATCCACTTGACAAAATTTTTTTATTTTGATATACTTTGTGAAAAATAGCACAAAGTCTGTGATTTTTTACACAATATGAATACCAAGAAAATCCCCGAAAGCACAATCTCAAGGCTGTTTGTTTATCTTAGAGAGCTTACAGAATTAGCCAAGGTAAACATACGCACTATATCATCCGCTGAATTAGGCGACAGGTTAAACTTAAGCGACGCGCAGGTAAGAAAAGACCTGGGCCATTTCGGACAGTTCGGCGTAAGCGGCTCCGGCTACGATGTAAATGAGCTAAAACAGGCGCTTGAGAATATATTAGGAAAAAATAAGACCTGGAACGTCGCTGTCGTAGGCGCTGGTTCTTTAGGAACCGCGCTTTTGGCATATCCGGGCTTTAAAGAACGCGGGCTTAATATTGTGGCTGCGTTCGATTCTGATATGAGAAAAGTCGGCAAAAAACACGGCGATGTGGCTATACAGCCTATTGAAAAAATGCCGAAGGTTATGGCGGAAAAAAAGATATCAATAGGTATTATAGCTGTTCCCGGGCAGGCGGCCCAGGAAGTAGCGGAAAAGATAGTCGCCTCAGGCGTTGAGTGCATATTAAACTTTGCCCCAGCGGCATTGATAGTGCCCGAGAACGTAAAGGTGAAAGACGTTGACCTTTCAAGAGAACTCGCGACGCTTTCGTACTTTCTGGCGAATAAAAAATGAAATATATTACACGGGAAAATCTATTTAGGCTGCTGGATTTCTTAAAAAAGGATTACAGCGTCTTTACACCTGTAAAAAAGAACCAGCAGCGTTTTTACGCAGAATACACAGGCCCGAGTGAAGATATCGTGCTAGGTGAAGTAAGGGCATTCGAGCCTGTTAAAGCGTTTTTCAGCAAGGCAAGAGAGATTGTGGCGGAAGATTTTTCTGCGGATATACCATCCAGCAAGAACAAGCCATTTGCTGTTGTCGGGGTTAAGGCATGCGATCTTAAAGGGTTTAAGGTCCAGGATTTTGTATTTAAAAATCACGATTACCAGGACCCGTTTTATATAAAGGCCCGCGAAGAAAATCTTATCATATCCTGCGATTGCACCTGCGCGATTAAGACATGCTTCTGCCTGGCATTAGGCGTAAAGCCGTATGCGCAGGAGAATTTTGATATAAATCTTTCGCAAGTTAATGGCGGTTTTCTGGCAGAAACAGGATCAAAAAAAGGCGAGAATATTATTTCCAAGCACGCATCTTTATTTGAAGAAGTAAAAAATGGTTTTCTACTTCAACGGGACAACATAAGGGTAAAAACAACCAAGGAAGTCGAGGCCAACATAAAAGAAAACAATGTTCCCAACCAGGATATTTTTAAAGACATTATAGATAAAAATTACGAGTCCGGTATATGGGAGGACGAGGCAAAGACATGCGTTGAATGCGGCGCGTGCAATACCATATGCCCCACCTGCCATTGTTTTCTTTTATATGACCAGAAGGATGAAAGTAAAATGGCGCGCTTGCGAATATGGGATTCCTGCATGGTAAAGTATTTTGCGAGAGTTGCAGGAGGCGCTAATCCAAGGCCGCACCTGTGGATGAGGCTAAGGAACAGGTTTGAAAAAAAGTTTGATTTTTTCCCGAAGGCCGCTGATGTATATGCCTGCACAGGATGCGGCCGCTGCATAACAGCGTGCCCGGCAAAAATAGATATAAGAAGAGTCTTAAAAAGATTAACAGCAAAATGAATAAGATAAATAATCCATACAGGCCTATTAAAACAGAAGTGCTTGATGTTATAACGGAAACACCGACCATCAGAACGCTGAAGCTTAAACCCGTAGAACAGATAACGTTTGCCGCGGGCCAGTTTATTGAATTGACAATTCCCGGCGTCGGGGAAGCGCCTTTTACTCCCTCATCAAGGCCTGCTGTTAAAGACACGATGGAAGTAAGCATAATGAAAGTGGGTAAGGTTACTGAAAAGATACATCAGCTTAAAAAAGGCGACATGGTTGGTTTAAGAGGGCCTTTTGGAAAAGGTTATCCTTTAGATGATTTTAAAGGCAAAGAGATATTGGTTATCGGCGGAGGATGCGGTTTCGCGCCTTTAAGAAGCCTTATGTACGCGCTTTTTGACAGATCAAAGGATTTTAAGAAACTGTTTTTTAGAGGCGGCTGCAGGACATCGAAGGAACTGGTTTATAAAGACGAGACCCAAAGCTGGCACACAAGAAGCGATTTGAATATTAAGCTCACGGTTGATTCCGGCGATGAAACATGGAAGGGCAACGTAGGCCTTGTAACTTCTATTTTGGATGATGTTGATATGGATTATTCAAAAGGCGTCGCGATAATTTGCGGCCCGCCTATAATGATGAAGTTTGCAACCAAAAAAGCGCTTGAAATGGGATTTAAGGAAGAAAATATATATCTTTCAATGGAAAAGAACATGTCATGCGGAATAGGAAAATGCGGGCACTGCCGAATAGGCATATATTACGCGTGTAAAGACGGCCCGGTGTTTCAATACAGCAGGATAAAAACGTTCTCGGAGATTTGGGACTAAATGGCAAAAGAAAAACTCTTCATAGACTTGGATATTTGCGCAAGCGGCCAATGCAAAGCTTGCGCGCTAAAGTGCAGTTACTTTTATCATCCGGATAATAACGGTATTATTTCCGTGGCTGAACTAGTTACATACGCGCTTGTGTGCAGGAGGTGTGAAGAGCCGCATTGCGTAAACGCATGCCCCGTGGAAGCGCTCGAGCAGCAAAAGGACAAGGAAAAATTATTAATAAGGCACAACATGCGCTGCGTAAGCTGTAAGTCCTGCTCGCACGCATGTCCTTACGGCGCTATTTACCCGGAGCTTCTTCCTATGCTGGCGAATGCCTGCGATTTTTGCTTAGATAGAAGAGATAAAAAGGAAGAGCCGCTGTGCATAAAAAGCTGTTCGTATGGCGCGTTGAGTTTGAAAAATGCGGATATAAAATTGGAAGAGAATATGTTTTTAGTCGGAGATAATATAATAGCGCATTCTACCCATTGGGCAAGGGAGAAGGTTTAAATATATGATTTATATTGTTTATCTTTTATTTTACGGATTTCTGCTGACAGCTGTTATCGGGCTTTTTGCAAGCTGGGTTGATAGAAAAGTTACAGCTAGGGTGCAATATCGCGTAGGCCCGCCTTTATTGCAGCCGCTGATAGATATTGTAAAGCTTTTAGGCAAAGAGACGCTCATTCCGCATGGCGTATCTAAAACAGTATTTTTAGCAGCGCCTGTTATCGGCATCATGAGCGTTATGCTGGTTTCTACTTTATTATGGGTGAATAATGTTAATACCGCGAATACATTTTTAGGCGACCTGATAGTAATAGTATATTTATTAGTAATTCCTTCTATATCTATAATCATGGGCGGTTTTGCTTCTGCAAACCCGTACGCAAGCTTGGGCGCGTCGCGCGAGATGAAATTAGTTTTAGGTTATGAGCTGCCATTTATACTTGCGATAGCGGCAGTTATCGCAAAATCAGGGTTTTCCATAAGGATTGGGGATATATTGCAGTATCAGGCGCAAAGCGGTGTTATTATAGGAAGCTTCTCCGGGGTTTTGGCATTTATAGTAGCGCTTATGTGCGTGCAGGCAAAACTGGCTCTTGTGCCCTTTGATATGCCTGAAGCAGAGACCGAGATTGTATGCGGCCCGCTGATAGAATATTCAGGCGCCGGCTTGGCAGTATACAAGCTCATGAAAAATATGCTTTTATTCACCCTGCCTTTCTTTCTGGTGATTTTGTTTATGGGAGGCATAAGATTAGACGGCATACATCTTTTATATGGCTTGCTTAAATATGTAGGCGTTGTGGCATTGATTACGGTCATAAGGAATACAAACCCCAGGGTCAGGATTGACCATGCAGTAAGGTTTTTCTGGGGCCCGATGACGATTATAGCAATATTGGCGGTAATATTGGCATTGGCAGGAAGATAATATGAGCGTAAAACTAAAGGCATTACTGAAATCTCCGTGGGTGTTTCATCTTTCAACAGGCAGTTGTAACAACTGCGATATTGAAATACTGGACTGTCTTACTCCGAGGTTTGATATAGAGCGCTTTGGAATACTTTTAGCAGGCAGCATAAAACACGCGGATGTGCTTTTAATTACAGGTTCATGCAACAGGAAGTCGGTTACGATATTGAAGAGATTATACGAGCAGGTGCCAAAACCATGTCTTGTTGTCGCGATAGGCGAATGTTCCATGTCGCGAGGCATGTTTATACACAGCTATAATTGTCCGTTGCCGCTGGATAAGATTATTCCTGTTGACGCGTATATTCCCGGATGCCCGCCCAAGCCTGAGGCGATTATCGCGGGCGTGGTGAAGCTGATAGAAAAAGTGGGCGGAAAAAAATGAACAGAGAAGAAATATTAAAAAGCATAAAAGAAAAATTCAAGAGCGATATCATCGATGTCTTTGATAAGACTCCGAAAAGGGTGTATATCGAGATTAAGCCCGAATCTATAATTAAAATAGCCAACTATATTTTTAAAGACTTGGGCGCAAGATTTAATATAGCGTCAGGCGTGGATGTGCGGTATCATATGGAGATACTTTACCATTTTACAATAGAGCAGATTAATCTTGTGATTTCATTAAGAGTAAAGCTGGATAAATCTAAAACATTGGAAATAGATTCGCTTGCCCCGAGCTTTGAAGCGGCAAACTGGGTGGAAAGAGAAATACACGAGCTTTTAGGCATAAACTTCAAAGGCCACCCTGACTTACGAAGGCTGCTTTTGCCTGATGAATGGCCGCAGGGCGTTTACCCGCTGCGCCGCGATTATAAAGAATGGGATAAGTCCGCGATTAGAGACAGAGGAGTATGATGAGTAGAACAATAGTGCCAATAGGCCCATATCACCCATTGCAGGAAGAGCCGGAGTTTTTCACTCTTACCGTTGAAGGCGAGAAGGTTGTGGCCATAGACGTGCGCATTGGGTATAACCATCGCGGCATTGAGAAACTCTCCGAATCCAAGACATTTGACCAGTCAACATTCGCAGTGGAGAGAATCTGCGGTATATGCTCGACAAGCCATCCCTACGCTTATACAAAGGCGGTTGAGGATATAATACCGGTTGAAGTCCCGGAGCGCGCTAAATTCATAAGGACAATAATCGCCGAAGGCGAGAGGGTGCATTCGCATCTTTTATGGTTAGGGCTTGCAGGGCACTTTTTGGGATATAATACAGTTTATATGTGGGCGTGGAAATTAAGAGAAGAAATACTGGACGTAATGGAAGTTTTATCGGGCAACAGAAATAACTACGCCATGTTTAAGCCCGGCGGCGTAAGGCGCGATATAAAAGCAATAGACATACCCGGGGTATTAAAAAAAATAGATTCTATTATTCCTACGTTAGTCATGCTTAAGAAGGCGGTAATTGACGACCCTGTTTTACACGCAAGGACAAAAGGCATAGGGATTCTTACTAAAGAAGAGGCTATAAATTTCAGCGCGCTCGGGCCTACGGCAAGGGCATCGGGAGTTGCCAGGGATTTAAGGAAGAATTGCCCGTACGGGGTTTACGACAGATTAGAATGGGATATGATTGTTACTGAAAACGGGGATGTGTTTGATAAGGCAGTTGTAAGGATATTGGAGACATTTGAGTCTATAAAAATTTTGAAATGGTGCCTGCAGAATTTGCCCGAGGGCGAAATAGACCTGAAACTAAAAAATATTCCTGTCGGTGAAGGCATAGGCCACATAGAAGCCCCGAGAGGCGAGACATTTCATTATGTAAAAAGTGACGGCACAAACCGCCCGGCGCGCCACAAAGTAAGGGCGCCAACGTTTATGAACCTGCCGACATACAAGGCAACTGTTGTAGGCGAGACCATATCTGATGCGACAATAATTCTGGCTGCCATAGACCCGTGCTATTGCTGCACAGAGAGAATGGCAGTGCGCAATGTTGAAGGAAAAAAACTTTACAGCGGCGAAGATTTAGTAAGGCTTTCGCAGGAAAAGACTGAAAAACTAAGAACTAAAAAGAAATGATACCTGAGCAGCTTTTTAAATTCGATAACCTGGCAAATTTTGTGGGGATATTTGTTATAGTATTCACCCTGCTGATTGCGTTATACTCGATAGGCTTTATGAAAAAGACAAAAGGCCTGATTAAGTACTATTTTTATATACTCCTTACATTAATTGCGTCGCTGGGTGTTGTATTTTCCAATAACCTGCTTTTACTTATGGTGTTCTGGGGATTCTTAGGGCTGCTTTTATATCTTCTGATAGATTTCGGCGAAAAAGAAAACACAACATACACCGCAAAAAAGGCGTTTATAATAATAGGCGGCACAGACGCGTTAATGCTTTTAGGCCTTGCGCTTATATTGAAGATTACAGGTTCTCTTAAAATGGATGCAATGAGCATAACGCTGAATACAAAAGCAGCTGTATGGGCATATCTTTGCCTTGCGGCAGGCGCGTTTGCAAAAGCAGGGGCAATGCCATTTCATACATGGGTGCCGGATACAGCGGAAGATGCGCCAACGCCTGTAACCGCATTTTTACCTGCATCTTTGGATAAGCTGTTGGGCATATATTTTCTTGCAAGGATTTCACTTTATATGTTTAGGATGGATACAGGCATGAATATTTTCTTAATGACCGTCGGAAGTTTTACGATAGTAGCCGCGGTTATGATGGCGCTTGTGCAGCATGATTTAAAACGGTTGCTCGGATATCACGCTGTTAGCCAGGTTGGTTATATGGTATTAGGAATAGGGACAGGTAATCCTGTAGGTATTGCAGGCGGCATATTCCACATGCTTAATCATGCAATATATAAGGCCTGCCTGTTTTTATCGGGCGGAGCGGTCGAGAAGAAGGCCAACACAACAGACATGGAAAAGCTCGGCGGGCTTGCCAAGATTATGCCCGTTACTTTTATCACATTTTTAATAGCGTCATTTGCAATATCAGGCGTCCCGCCTTTTAACGGATTTGTTTCGAAATGGATGATTTACCAGGGTATAATTGATTTGGGTAAAAACGGTTCCATGCTTTGGATAATATGGCTTGTTTGCGCCATGTTTGGTTCAGCGCTTACTCTGGCAAGTTTTATGAAACTCGTTCACGCGGTGTTTCTAGGGCAGAAAGCCCAAAGCCCACAGCCCACAGCCCAAAGCAAAGGTGCAGAGACATCTATAACAATGCTAATTCCTATGGTTATACTCGCGGCGCTATGCGTGATATTCGGCGTGTTTGCCAATAGAGTGCCGTTAAAGCTTTTTATCCTTCCAAGCGTAGGCAAGATAGTGGAATTTTCCGGCGTGTGGAACGCTAGTATCGCAACCATGTTGATAATAGCAGGGATTATGGTTGGCTTTATAATTTATCTTCTTGGGACAATAACAAAGACAAGAGAAACTGAAGCGTTTGTAGGCGGCGAGCTATTAAAAGAATACCCCGAGATGCGTGTTTCAGGAGTTGATTTTTACAAGACAATCCAGGATATAGGGATTTTGTCGTTCATATACAAGTTAGCCGCAAAAAAGGTATTTGACATTTATGAAATGGGCGCTAGTGCAACTTTCGCGTTTAACGGCGTGTTGCGTTACCTGCACAACGGCATTTTGCCTACATATATGGCGTGGTGTCTCTTCGGAATGCTGATTCTTTTTTATTTTTTATTAAGGTAGGTATATGATAGAGCTTTATACATTGTTGATATTTATGATTATCGGCGCAATAGCGGCTATTGAGATAAAGGATTTGCTTTCTTCTGTGATAGCGGTAGGCGCTGTAGGGCTGGGGCTGTCAATAGTTTTTCTGGTGCTAAAAGCGCCAGATTTGGCTATTACGCAACTTGTTGTCGAGATATTGTGCCTTATCATATTAATAAGGGCAACATTAAAGAAGGATTTGCCGTTTTCAGCAACAGGAAGATGGTTTTTGAATACTCTCATTACATTAGTATTTATCGCGGCATTTCTGATTATCGCGGCTGTGGCGCTTAAAGATTTGCCGGAATTCGGCTATCCGCTGATGAAGGTTTCAAATACCTATTTACAGGAAGGGCTGTCAAAGACAGGCGCTGCCAATATTGTAGCGGCGATTATTCTTGATTATAGGGCATACGATACTTTAGGAGAGGCCACAATATTGTTTACGGCAGTTATAGGCATTTTAGCGGTTGTGCGGCGCATTGGCAGGAAGAAGCCCGGAGAGAAGATAAAGGAAGAGGATTGACAGCCGTGAATAAAAAGCAAGAAAAAGGGATGACGCTGATTGTAAAGACCATTACGCGTCTTACCGTAGGGCTGATACTTTTATACGGGATTTACATACTCGCCCACGGGCATCTTTCGCCGGGCGGAGGTTTTGCGGGCGGCGTTATCATAGCGCTTTCTTTTATACATCTTATGCTTGCATATGGCAAAGAAGAGGCTTTTAAAAGATTGCCTAAGGCGGCTGCGTCATTTTTTGAAAGCCTTGGCGCAATAATGTTTTTAGCGATAGCGCTTTTAGGCTTCACGGGCGGCTGGTTTTTCTTGAATTTTATACCCAAAGGCGAGCCGTTTAAATTATTCAGCTCCGGGATTATCCCTCTGTGCAATATCGCAATAAGCCTTAAGGTGGGCGCCGGGCTTTTTATGATATTTGTCGCGCTGGTAGTTTTAACGACTGATTCGGAGAAGAAAAAATGATTGTATATTTACTCTGCCTTATCCTTTTTTGCGCCGGTCTTTATTGCATTTTAAGAAAACGCAATATCATCAAGATTATTATAGGCGCCATGGTGGTAGAATATGCCGTTAACTTATTTCTTGTATTGACGGGATATCGTATAGGCGGGCGCGCTCCGATTTTTTCTCCTGAAGCTGAAATAAAAAACATGGTTGACCCCCTGCCCCAGGCATTGGTGCTTACCTCAATTGTAATCGGGCTTGCGACCACAGCGCTGCTTGTAGCCATTGCAATGAAGATATACGAGAAATACGGCACATTCGATATTACGAAAATAAGGGAGTTAAGAGGATGATTCGGTTAGCGGGCATAATACCGTTTTTTGTTGCCATATCTTTAGCAGGGGCATTTTTGATTTCTATTTTCGGGAAAAAGATAAAGCGGCTGCCGGATATCATAGGTATTTTGACCACTTTTATTTTATGCAGCTTGTCTTTTTTGACCGTGGCGATGGTTAATACCGGCGGCGCTTTTTCTTACAGCGTAGGCGCTTGGCAGCCTCCCTTCGGAATAGAGGTGACACTCGATGGCTTGACATCATTTATGCTTGTTACTATAAATTTGGTGGCATTTATTATTGTAATTTATTCGATAGATTATATGGAGAGGTTTACTTCAAAATGGCAGTTTTACACCTTATTTCTGTTAATGCTTGGCGGAATGAACGGTGTGGTAATAACAGGCGACATATTTAATCTTTTTGTGTTTCTGGAAATAGCCTCGGTTGCAAGTTATGCCCTGGTTGCCTTCGGCACGGAAAAACACGAACTCGAGGCAGCTTTTAAATACGCGATTATGAGCACCGTCGGCTCGCTTTTCTTGCTTCTGGGCATAGGATTTTTATACAGCTATACATCCACGCTGAATATGGCTGACATGGCCAGGATTCTGTCTGAAAAGGGAACTGCCAATATTATTTTATTGACGAGCATTTTGTTTATTATGGGTTTCGGGCTTAAGGCAGCGCTTGTGCCGTTTCATGCTTGGCTGCCTGACGCGCATCCTTCTGCTCCGGCGCCTATTTCAGCTATGCTTTCAGGCGTCCTGATAAAATCCCTTGGGATCTATACCTTATGCAGGATATTCTACAATATTTTTGGAATAAGTTCCGATATATCTTTAATATTTATGGCGCTCGGGGCCCTTTCTATGGTCATAGGCGTATTTTTAGCCATAGGCCAGTGGGACTTTAAAAGGCTGTTGGCATATCACTCTATAAGTCAGATAGGATATGTTTTTCTTGGTATTGGTTTAGGCACGCCTCTTGGGATGTTAGGCGGGCTTTTTCATCTTTTTAATCACTCTATATTTAAATCTTTGTTGTTTCTAAATTCAGGCGCTATCGAATATTCCACAGGGACAAGAGATTTGAAGGAAATGGGAGGGCTAAGCGCAAAGATGCCTTTTACCTCAACGACAAGCCTGATAGCATCGATGTCAATTGCGGGCATTCCGCCTTTTAATGGTTTTTGGAGCAAGCTCATTATCATAATTGCTGCGGTAGAAGCAGGCAGGTATGGATATGCTTTTTGGGCTGTTTTAGCGAGCATAATGACCCTTGCCTCATTTATGAAGGTTATGAAATACGCGTTCTTCGGCCGTTTAAAAGAAAAATTTTCCGGCCTGAAAGAAGTGCCTGTTTTTATGAAATTGTCGATGTGCGCATTGGCGCTTATCTGTTTAGCAGGAGGCATTTTGTTGGTGCCGGGTTTAAACGAAATTTTTATTAAGCAGGCATCCGACGCAGTTTTAAAAGGCGTGGCGCACGCTGTTACGGTCTTAAAGGGGATATAGCAAATGAAGAGTAGGATAGTTCTGTTTTTTGTGGCGCTTTTGGTATGGCTGTTTTTGAGCTGGCCTGTAGACTCACAACATGTTATCGTTGGCGTCTTTGTCGCTTCTTTTGTTGCGTTTATTACAGGAGATTTGTTTGTCAGAAGGCCGTATGCCCTTAAGCACCCTTTGCGATATTGGTATTTTATTGTATATTATATCCCTTTGTTTTTATGGGAATGCTTGAAGGCAAACATTGATGTTGCATACCGCGTTCTGCATCCTAATCTGCCGATAAATCCCGGCATAATTAAAATAAAAACAAAATTAAAAACAGACACTGGCCTTACATTTTTAGCCAACTCTATAACGCTTACGCCAGGCACATTATCTGTGGACATTGACAAAGACAAAGGCATTTTGTATATACACTGGATTGATGTAAAAGATAAAGATATAGATAATGCTTCCGAGATTATAGCCGGACGCTTTGAGAGGGTGCTGGAGAAAATTTTCGAATGAAAAATAATAAAGGAATAAAAATTATTAGGTGGTTGCTGGGGGCGGTTATGCTGACGGCGATTCTGGCATTTATTATCGTGCGGCCGCTTCCATTTTTATTTTATCCTGATTTGCCGCATCTGGGATTTTTAGGCAGGGCGCTTTTTATAATTATCCTTGCCTGCTTTTTATGCCTTTATCGTATATCCAAAGGTCCGACCGGAGCTGACAGGATTGTAGCAATGGACATACTTGGCATTATGATTGTAGGGCTTTGCGCCATCTTGACTATTTCAACCGGCAGGTCATGGTATATCGATATCGGAATAGCCTGGGCTTTACAGAGTTTTATCAGTACCCTGGCGCTTGCTAAATTTTTGGAAGGAAGAGGGTTTGATGAATAGCACTATTGGATTGATATTTATCAGTATTGGGCTGGCATTTGATTTGTTGGGATGCCTGGGGCTTGTGCGCCTTCCGGATGTGTATAACCGCCTGCAGGCTTCCACAAAGAGCGTTACTCTTGGTACCTGCGGTATATTATTAGGAACATTTATCATTGTAGGGTTTACCGCTGCCGGCATAAAAGCGTTTTTGTGCATAATATTTATTATATTAACATCCCCTGTTGCGGCTCATGCGATAGCGCGCGGCGCGCATAAAGCAGGTGTCAAGTTGTGGGATAAGAGCGTGGTCGATAAGTACGCCGAGGATAAAGAAGGCGAGAAGTAAAAGTTCAAAATTAAAAATGCAAAATTAAAAATTGTGGAATTATGAAACTTCCTAAGATAAGAGAGCTAATAGAGGCGATTAAGGCGTTGATAGTCGGGCCGTATACCTCCAAGTTCCCGAAACAGCCCCATGTGGCGCACCCTAATTTCAGGGGCCAGCCAAAATACAATGAGGAAAAATGCGTCGGGTGTTTAGCGTGTAAAGAGGTCTGCCCTGTAGGCGCTATTGATAATAAAGACATAGTTAATGAAAGCCAAGCTAAAAGGCAGATGATACATTATACAGATACGTGCATATTCTGCGGCGAGTGCGAAGCTGCCTGCATTGCCGATCATGAAGGAATTAAGCTTTCCAATGACTGGGACCTCGCGTTTTTTGACAGAAGCAAAGCGTTTGAGACAATAGATAAGGAATTGCAGCTTTGCGAAATGTGCAAAAGCCCTATTGCATGCAAGGACCACTTAAAGTGGATATCCCAAAAATTAGGCGAGCTTACATATTCAAGCCCCACCCTATACCTATCCCGCCTCAAAGACCTCGGTATCATAGATGAAAATATTATATCGTCAATAAAAGATTTTGGCCGTTCTGACAGGGTGAAGATTCTGTGTGCCCGCTGCAGAAGAGAAACAACGCTCACCATAAAAAAATAATAATGCTAACAACCTTTAGAGATATATTAAAGGGAAAGGTTGTCATTGTCGGTGTCGGCAATGTATTAAAAGGCGATGACAGCTTTGGCCCGGTGTTTGTCGGGAAGATAAAAAACAAGACAGATGCCGTATGCATAGACGCAGGCACAGCGCCTGAAAATTATACGGGTAAGATAACAAAAGAACGCCCTGACACGATATTAATTATTGATGTGGTGCATTTGGATAAAAAGCCGGGCGAATGGGAAATTCTAAAAAAAGAAGATATTATTAAAAGCGGTTTTACCACCCACGATATCTCGCCCAATATGTTTATTGAATATCTCGAGAAAGAAACAGGCGCTGATATTTATCTTTTGGGAGTTCAGCCGAAGAATTTAGGTTTCGGCGACCGGATGAGCAAGGATGTTAAAAATACGCTGAAGGAGTTGTTAGAATGCATGAAACGCACTTAATAGAGCCAATCATAAAAGGAATCTCGGAGCACGCGAAGAAAGAGGGCGCGAAAAAAGTGACAAAGGTTAGGCTTAAAGTAGGCGATCTTTTAGGCGTTAAGGAGCAGTCTTTCAGAGAAACGTTTTCTGTTTTATCAAAAGGCACGCTCATGGAAAATGCCAAGCTTGAGATCACCTTTTTCATAGCGCAAAGAGTAGAGGTTGTATCCTTCGATGTCGAATAAAACGATATTGGCATTGGGTGCGGATATAAAGAACCGCTTTCTTCTAGCGAAGAACGAAAGATTATTGTTTGGCCCGGATATCGGCGACTTGAGCATCGCTGAAAATTATGAATTATTTAAAAGAAATATACTAAGCGTAATAAAAAAACACAAGCCTCATATTATCGCCTATGACCTTCACCCGGGATATTTTTCCTCCAATTTTCTGAAAGGGTTGACTTTACACTTAACACTTAACACTTTACACCCCGTTCAGCATCATCATGCTCACATAGCAAGCGTCATGCAAGAGCATAATTTAAAAGGGCAGGTTCTGGGCGTATGTTTCGACGGAACAGGCTTTGGCACGGACGCAAATATCTGGGGCGGCGAATTTCTTATAGTAGATAAAAAAAGTTTCAAAAGAGCTGCCTATCTTAAATACAGGATGATGCCGGGCGGCGAAAAGGTGGTTAGCCAGCCCTGGCGCATGGCGTTAAGTATTTTAGGCAAAAAGGCCCTCCCTTTTTTAAAAGAGATAGACAATAAAGACAAAAAAACAGCGCTTTTGATGATTGCAAAAGGGATAAATTGTCCGTTAAGCTCAAGCGCAGGCCGCACTTTTGACGCGGCAGCAGCGCTTCTTGGCATATGTCAGAGGGCCAATTATGAAGCAGAAGGCCCTATAAAGCTTGAGGCCCTATGCGATAAAAATACAAAAAGTTTTTATAATTTTAAAACAGTAAAAGCCAACAGCTGTTTTATTATCGATACAGACGGATTGTTTTTGGGGATGGTGAACGATTTAATAAAGAAAATAGATGTGCCGGTAATAGCAACAAGGTTTCATAACTCTATGGTTGAGATAATCGTTAAAACAGCCAAATTACTGTCAAGCAGCACGAGAATTAAAACAATTGCCTTAAGCGGCGGCGTGTTTGGGAATCAGTTTTTAAAATCCAGAGCAATTGACAGGTTAAATGCTTCTGGGTTTAAGGTATTTACCAATAATAAAACTCAGGCCAATGACCTTAACATATCATTAGGGCAATATTATATTGCTTGTTTAAAGAGGCGATAGGGTGTTAGATTATCAGAAAATCAGAGTATCAGAGCGAGATTATCAGAGGATCAGAGTATCAGATATGGTTACACCAATCTGATAATCTGGTAGTCTGATATTCCCGTTCTGCTATTCTGATAATCTGATAATCTAACTTCAGAGTAGGGTGTAAAAGCATGTGTCTTGCAATTCCTGCAAAAATTAAAACAATAGAGAAAACTTACGCCGTTGTGAACTTTGGCGGCGTTGAGAGAAAAATTTCGCTCGGTATCTTAACGGGCGTAAAGGTCGGCGATTATGTGCTTGTGCACGCGGGGTTTGCTATTGGCAAAGTTGATAAGAAAGAGGCGGGTGACATTTTCAAGGCATTGGACCAGTTGCGCGAGGTTTCAGATGGAACGTAGCATAAAATTAATGGAAGTGTGCGGCACGCACACGATGGCTATTGCGCGCGCAGGCATAAAAAAGCTTCTGCCAAAAAATATTGAACTCATATCCGGCCCGGGCTGCCCTGTCTGCGTAACTGCTCCGGCTGATATTGATAGAGCAATTCACATAGCAAAGATAAAAGGCGTGATTATGACTACTTTTGGAGATATGGTGCGGGTACCGGGCACAGATACAAGTTTGGCTGCTGCTAAAACCAGCGGCGCTGACGTGCGCATAGTTTATTCGCCGCTCGATGCATTAAACATAGCCAGAGAAAATCCTGAAAAACAGGTCGTATTCATGGGGGTTGGTTTTGAGACAACATCGCCGACTATTGCCGCCACAATCCTGGAGGCAAAAGAGAAAAAAATAAAAAACTTTTTTGTTCTTTCAAATTTTAAGCTTATCCCGCCGGCAATGCAGGTAATCGCAGAATCTCCCAAAATAAAAATAGACGGATTTATTTGCCCCGGGCATGTAAGCGTTATCATAGGCGCAGCTGCTTATAAGGATTTTGCAAGGCAGTATAAAAAGCCCTGTGTCATAACAGGATTTGGCGAGGCTGATATATTAAGAGGCATAAGCCTGCTGGTAGAGCTTATAAGGTTTAAGAAAAATATAGTAGAGATTGCGTACAAAAGAGCTGTTAAAAAAGAAGGCAATTTACAGGCAAGACGCGTTTTATATTCGGTGTTTGAAATTGTAGATTCGGATTGGCGGGGCCTGGGGACAATTAAAAAAAGCGGGCTTAAATTAAAGAAAAAATACAAAGCATTTGACGCAGAGAATAAATTTAAGGTGAAGATAAAAAAGACAAAATTACAAAAAGGATGCATCTGCGGCGAAATCTTGCAAGGCGCAAAAGCGCCATATAATTGCAGGCTCTTTAAAAAATCCTGCAACCCGCAGCGCCCTTTAGGAGCGTGCATGGTTTCATCAGAAGGAACCTGCGCGGCATATTATAAATATGGAAGATAAAATAACTTTAGCGCACGGCAATGGCGGCAGATTAATGCACGAGCTTATAGCGAGCTTGCGCCTTAAGTTCTCAAACAAGATATTAGATGAAGCAACTGATGCAGCAGAGTTTAATGTAAAATCAAAAAGGCTCGCATTCAGCACGGATTCTTATGTTATAAAGCCGCTGTTTTTCCCGGGAGGCGATATAGGAAAACTCGCTGTTTACGGAACCGTGAATGATATATCAATGAAAGGCGCGATGCCGCTTTACCTGTCTTTGGCATTTATTATTGAAGAAGGATTTCCGATTAATGAGCTTGAAAGAATAGCCGCATCAATAAGCCAGGCTGCCGGGCGCGCAAAAGTTTCTGTTGTCACAGGCGATATTAAGGTTGTAGAAAGAAAAGCTTGTGATAAAATATACATAAATACATCCGGCATAGGAATCATTGAATATCCCCGCCGTGTCAGCGCAAAGGCAAGAATAAACGATTGCATTGTAATAAACGGCCCGATAGCGGAACACGGAATGGCGATTTTAAATGCAAGAGAAAACTTCGGATTTAGTTCTTCTATAAAAAGTGATTGCAGAAATCTTAATTTTGATGTAAAAGAGTGTTTATCCGCGTCAAAGAATATCAGCGTTATGCGGGACCCTACAAGAGGCGGGCTTGCTACGACATTAAATGAAATTGCGCAAACCAGTAGGCTTGGCATAGAAGTTGATGAGACAAAAATACCGATAAGCAAGAACGTAAAAAGCCTGTGCGATGTTCTGGGTTTTGATCCGTTATATGTGGCAAATGAAGGTAAATTCATTTGCTTCGTGAATGAAAAGGACGCTGCCAGGATAAAACGCGCGATGGGTAAAAGCGCGCAGATTATAGGTAGGGTGACAGCCTACCATAAAATGGAAGTTTATTTAAAAACAAGAGCAGGCTCAAGCAGAATTCTACCCATGCTTGAAACTGACCAGTTGCCAAGAATATGTTAAAAGACTTAATAACGCAATGTAGAAGCTACAGAAGGTTTCAACAGGATTACAAGATAGGCAAAGAGACCCTGGAAGAGCTTGTTGATCTTGCCCGCCTTTCGGGGAGCGCCTCGAACTTACAACCCCTAAAATACATGCTTTCCCATAGCCTTGAGAAAAACGACGTAATATTTATGACGCTTAACTGGGCAGGCTATTTAAAACACTGGCCCGGGCCAAAAGAAAGCGAAAGGCCCTCTGCCTATATTATTATTTTAGGCGATACAACTATATCCGATAAGTTTGACTGGGATTGCGGGATTGCAAGCCAGAGCATTCTTTTGGGCGCTGTCGAAAAAGGCTTAGGTGGGTGCATGGTAGCCTCTGTAAAAAGAGACTCACTTAGAAGAAATTTAAGCATCCCGGAAAAATACCAGATAATTTTAGTTATTGCGCTTGGAAAACCCGCGGAAAAAATAATATTGGAAGAGGCAAAAGGCGACATCAAATATTACAGGGACAAGGATGATTCTCACCATGTTCCGAAAAGGCCGTTAAAGGAGGTAATAATTGACGATTCAAATTAAATTCTGCGGCGGCGCAAGGACAGTAACAGGTTCAATGCACCTTGTAATGACGGATAACTCCAATGTATTATTGGATTGCGGGCTTTTTCAGGGCAAAAGAGACGAATATTACGCGAATAACTCAAGCTTCGCTTTTAATCCGCAGCATCTGGATGCTTGCGTTTTGTCCCACGCGCATATAGACCATTGCGGAAATGTTCCTAACCTTGTAAAGCAGGGATACAGGTCAAAGATTTACAGCACTCCGCCTACAAAGAGCCTCTGCCATTACATGCTTCCTGACAGCGGCTATGTGCAGGAGCAGGATATAAAGTATGTTAACAAGATAAACAAAAGAAAAGGCCTGCCCCCAAGATACCCAATTTACACCAGGAAAGAGGCGGAAAAATGCCTCAGATATCTTAGATCAGTCGAATACCATAAACCGTTTCCAATAACAAAAGATGTCACCATCACGTTTTACGAGGCAGGCCATATACTCGGCTCCGCGATAGTTGTAACAGATTTAAAAACAAGCAAAGGCATTACAAGGATAGCGTACGCGGCTGATTTAGGGCGCGATGATATGCCTCTTTTAAAAAATCCAGAAGTTCCGGAAGGCATAAACTATCTTCTTATCGAAAGCACTTACGGCGGAAGAAAACACGACGATATAGAAGCCGCGCAAGCGGAGCTTACAGACGCGGTAACCCGCACAATTAAACGCGGCGGAAAGATTATTATTCCTTCATTTGCTCTCGAGAGGACGCAATTAATTGTGTATTGCGTGAGCGAGCTTATGAAGAAAAAGAAAATAAAAAGAATACCGGTTTATGTTGACAGTCCCCTGGCGGTGAATGTTACGGACGTGTTCAGAGAACACTGGAGATATTTCGACGATACGACCAGAAGAGCATTCATTGATAAAAATGACCCGCTTGGATACGATATCGTTACTTATGTAAGAAACGTGAACCAGTCAAAAAAATTAAACGATGAAACAGGCCCGATGATTATCATATCCGCTTCAGGTATGTGTGAAAACGGCAGGGTGCTGCATCATCTGAAAAATAATGTTGAGAACCCTAACAATACAATTATTGTCGTAGGATACATGGCAAAGGATACTCTTGGCAGGCGCATCGTTGAAAGAGAAAAGCAGGTGAGGATATTCGGCAGGCCGTATGATTTAAACGCGGAAGTTGTTACGCTGAATGCTTTTAGTTCCCACGCGGATGAGAATGGCCTTGTTGATTTTGTTAAAAAGTGCAGAAGCAGCTTAAGGCAGGTCTTCATTATCCACGGCGAAGAGGAGCAATCCGAGGTATTAAGGGCCAACCTGAAGAAGCTTAACCTGAAGGTAAGTATACCGGCTAAAAACGAAATCGCCTTTTTGAAGGCGTAAGATAAACCTGTCATTCCCGCGAAAGCGGGAATCCAATGCTATACCGATTGACAAATCTCGCCCGAAAGGGTATAATTTTGGAAGTCTTCAACAACTATACTCATTGACAAATACGAACTTCTGTATTATGATATAAACTAACATAATGTATTGGTTCGTAAATGAAAGCAGAAGAAAAAAAAGCCGCAAGAAAACTTCGTAAAGCCGGGTATTCGGTAAGAGCTATCGCACAAGAAACAGGTTGTGCTAAAAGCTCAGTTAGCACATGGGTTAGAGACATCTCATTAACAACAGCTCAAATTGCGCAACTCAAGTCAAATCAAGATAGAGCACGGGCAAAGGCAGCTCAACATATAAATGCTCCAAAGCAGAAATGGGCTAGAATACGAGATGAAATTGTAAACAGGTCTTCTCAAGAAATACCCAGCAGATATTCGAGTACGGATTTAAAAATTTTAGGAGCGGCTTTATATTGGGCAGAAGGCTATAACGCCTCAAGGAATGTTTTTGTATTTACAAATTCTAATGCAGGAATGATTAAAGTAATGATGAGGTTCTTGAGGGAAATTTGTCAGGTGCCCAAAGAAAAAATTAAAGGAAGAGTAAATATTCATCCGCATTTAAATATTGAAAAAGCAGAAAAGTATTGGATGAATATTGCAAAGATACCAAAAAGTAATTTTAACAAACCAGTGCTATCGGTAAGCAAAGCAAGTAAACAAAAAAGGGATTCGTTGCCGTTAGGCACTTTTAATATAATAGTTTGCGATGTTAGGTTGGTTTCAAGAATTAAGGGCTGGATAGAAGGTTTGCTTAACTGGGGCGAGTAGCTCAGCTGGTTGGAGCATTCGGCTTACATCCGAAAGGCCACAGGTTCGAATCCTGTCTCGCCCACCATGAACCACTCGCTTTGCTTGTGTGGTTCATGCCCCGTACCTGAGGAAGAACACGAAGTGTTCTGACGAATGGTTCGGGGCAAAGCTCGGGTTCATGGCGCAGCCATAAAAATTTTAGGGGACGTCGTCTAGTTGGATAAGGCCCTGGATTGTCGATCCAGTGATCGCGGGTTCGAGCCCCGTCGTCCCCGCCAGTCGAAACGCCCTGCGGTTTTTGCGACTAAATCGTAGGGCGTTTTATATGCAACACAAAGAGTTGTGTCTTTTAAAATAAAGTTCGAGCCGAGAATTTTTAAAAAATCTTTTTTGGGGCTTAAAATTTCCTGCCAAGCGACAGAACCCGCTTGATTACAAGTAGTTACAAAATTTTTGGAGGGTTCGAGCCACCCGCCGGTACTTTTCTCTATCTGGCCTACCCTTTCCTCTAAATCCTTCTTTTCGTTAAGTAGATTAGCTTTCTTCTTCGTGTATTCTTCCTGTGAAATTTCACGGTTGATATAAACATCAATAAGCCGCTCAATTTTACTGTCAAACTCTTTAAGCCCATCCTTAATCTGGCCAGATAGAGAAAAAGAGGCTTTGCTTTCCTCTTGGAATAATTCTTCTAATCGGTTAATCATTTTGTCTTTTATACCATCATCTATATAAACTTTTTTAATAGCTTCATTGACTTGGGAAAGCAAAGCCTCTTCTCTAAGAAACTTTTTGCTGGGACAAGGACCTTTCTTTTTGGTGCAGTGGTAGTAGATATGGCCTTTTTGTTTTTCCGCTGTGATAGCGCAACCACAATAAGAACACTTTATTATGCCGGTAAAGGCATATTTTATTTCCGCGGGTTTGTGTGCTCTGCTCTTGCCGTCCAAGACGTCTTGCACGCTGTCAAAAAGTTTCTTAGAGATTAGCGGCGGGTGGCTCGCTTCGTGCAACTCGCCCCTATATTTAAACACTCCATAATAGATAGGATTTCTTAACATTCTGGCGAGTTGTGCTTTACAGACAGGCTTGCCCCTGTTGCCTAAAAGACCACATCGCTTTAACTCATCTACCATGGACTCAAGTGTATAGTTACCAGTTGCGTATAGCTCAAACAGCTTCTTGATGAAAGGCGCCTTTTCAGGATCAGGGTATATCATATGTTGCTTGTAGTCGTTTAGGTATCCCACCGGAGCCCATCCAGGCCATTCGCCGCGACGCAATTTCTCTCTCAAGCCACGTTTGACGTTCTCAGAGAGGTTATCTACATAGTACTTACTCTGTCCGAAAGCGATGGAGAGCATGAACTTACCCTGCGCAGAGTTGTCGAAGCGGTAAGTAGGGAAGTGAAGGTAAACAAGTTTACTAGTATCGATGAGGTAGATTATTTTTCCGCCATCAATGCTGTTGCGGGCAAGCCTGTCTGGATGCCATGCCAAAATACCATCGGCAAGGCCACCTTCAATCTGCTTGAGCATAAAGTCAAAGATAGGTCTACCCGGCCCCTTAGCGGTTTTTGCCTCGACAAATTCTTCCATTATAAACAGATTATCCTTTTTAGCGTATTCTCTCAGCTCGTTTATCTGTGATTCTATGGATAAAATTTGTCTATCTTCATCATCGGTAGATTTTCTTGCATACAAGTAGTATTTTGGCATAGCATCACCCTCCAAAAATTTTGTGGTTCTGTCGCTTGGCAAAGAAAATTTTTGAGATCTCGATAAATCTCAAAAACTTTCTTATTCGCCTTCGGCGAATAAGAAAGTTTAAGCCCCAAAAAAGATTTTTTAAAAATTCTCGGCTCGAACTTTATTTTAAAAGACACAACTCTTTGTGTTGCATATAAAACGCCCTACGATTTAGTCGCAAAAACCGCAGGGCGTTTCGACTGGCGGTCTGGTTGCGACGAAGTCAGAACCTATTTTAAGGGTTACCCTTAAAATAACCGCCTTAATTTGTTAATGTACAGCTCGGCAGCCCGCCTGCCTAATGACGTAGCTAAGCGGGTGAGAATAACAGCAAAAGCAGGC
>JAZDPX010000012.1:0-92682 GCA_043797125.1 Candidatus Omnitrophota bacterium | reverse complement strand
GCCCCATGAACCATATAGCCCTACAACAATGCTATTTTTATCCTGATATGAGCATATTGCGCTCGCTAGCGCATTAGAAAAGGCCTGTCTGCCTAAAATATCTTCTTTGCCTGATTGAATCGGTTGATCTGGTCTAAACATATTCTAATCCCTTTTCCTCTACAATATTAATCGCCTTGATAAATGCTCTTCCCACACCCCACATAAGCCTCGTATACGTGCTGATAAACAAGCCCGCACTTCTGGTGATATAAGTCATCGTTAAATGCTGGCGGCAACTCTCCGAGAGTTTCTTCAATACAAAGCTTAACTGCCGCACGAGATTGCTGTTTCTTACGCCAATCCAAAACCAACTTATCTGCTTTAATTTTATCCAATAGCTCGTGTGCGATCTTTTTAACAGCAAGCACTTCTTTCTGCGTCATTTTGACCGGCGGATTCACCAACAAGTCATAAATAGCCAGCTCCTCTTCGGTTAAATTCTCAGATAGCGACCGCTTCTCTTCATCGTTTAAACCTTTCACAAACTCAAGTAACCTGCGATAGTATTCCTCGACGTTCATCGACCCGGCATTGTAATCATCTATTAACTGCTGGAACTTTTCCATATAGTTAATCCGCATCTTATTAAGCATGAACAAGGCATGTAACCTGACCTCAATCGCTTTTCTGAGTTGCTCGGCTAATATGCGCTTTCGCCCCTTCTTGAACTGCTCTTGCAACTTGTCGAAATCCAGATTCCCCAGATCAAGAATACGTCCTGCTTTATATTCACCACGCTGATCTGAAACATGCCTTGCTGTAACCTTGACCGACCTATCAAGAAGATCGGAAATCTGTTCAAGGACATCGGAAATATCAACCGTTGGCGAGATTGAAGCAAGCTTCTCGGCCAGCACCTGCAATAGTTTGACTACCGGTTGAAACTCGCTTGCAGAAACATCCGGGAGAATTGCTCGGAATGTATTTTGAATAAACGCATTTTTCTCACGGAACTGCGCTGAGCGTTCATCGTTCTCCAAAATACACTCAACTGCATCATCTATCAGACCAACACATTCCAAGCCTTCTGCGGTCATAATTTTAGGCAAAGAAATATCCCATTCATCACATAACTCCACCATCTCTTGAATATCTTTGCGAAGCTGTGCTATAAGCACTGATTTCTCAACAATCGGTGTATCGATCCCGCCGTCAGCAGTCGGCGCCGCGTAGATAGCCAATGCCTTATTTAAATTATGCAGAACGCCAATATAATCAACGATCAGCCCCACTGTCTTATATTCGCCAAATACACGGTTGACTCGCGCAATGGTTTGCATCAATGTGTGGTTCTTCATTGGCTTATCGAGGTAAATTGTAGAACAGGACGGCACATCAAAACCCGTCATCCACATGGCGCAGACAAATACAATCCGCAGGCGATCGTCTGAATCCTTGAACTTTTCGTCCAAGTCTTCTTTAATCATTCGTTTGCGATGCGGCGTAATATCTACGCCTTTGGCTTTGAGATCCTCGATTTCATTCTGAGACTGCGACACGATCACCGCCATGTCGGTCTGCTTCATATAGATAAGCTTATCGCCAAGCTCATCCTTTTCGACATCGGTGGCCTTCTCATAGTCCTTTTGAAGCTTAACGGTGTATTCATCCCAAAACCGCTTGACCTTGTTATACATTTTGACAGCGGTCGCTTTATCGACTGACACCACCATCGCCTTGCCCATAAAACCGCGATTCATAAAATGAACTACAATATCCTGCGCTACATCATCAAGACGGTCTTCTCTCGTAATTAGCTGATATTCCTTAGAAAACTCCCGTTCAAATTTACGTTGCTCGGCCTCATCAAGCTCTGCGTCTTCCAATATCCGCTGAATATCCTCATTCAAGCTTAAATTTACAAGTTGAACTTTTGGTTTACGGTTCTCATAAAAAAGCCTGACGGTTGCCTTGTCATCTACCGCCTGTTTGAAGTTATAAACGCTGACATAATCACCAAACACATCCTTGGTCTTTTCTTCTCCCGAGATTAGCGGTGTACCGGTAAAACCGATAAATCCAGCTTTTGGTAAAGCATTCCGCATGTTCAATGCAAAAGTATCGTACTGCGTTCTGTGCGCCTCATCGGTCATGACGATGATATCCGGCCGGTTTGAAATAACCGGATGCGGCTTGCCCTTCTCCGTTCTAAACTTTTGAATCGTAGTGAATACATAACGATGATCTTCGGTAAGAAGCTGAATCAAATCATCACCCGATTCTGCCCGCTCCTGCTTACCTTTTATGGCTCCACATCGAACGAAGTTCTTATAAATCTGATCATCTAAATCCGTACGGTCGGTAACTACAACGAAAGTCCAATTGCCGGGCACTTTACGCAATACCTTCTGAGAAAAGAAAATCATTGAGATCGATTTTCCCGATCCTTGCGTGTGCCAGAAAACGCCCAAGCGCCCCTGATTTTCTTTCATTGAATGAAAGGCACGGATAGCATTTTCAACACCCAGATATTGATGATTCTTGGCAAATACCTTTATAGGCCCTTTTTTCTCTTCCTTAAACACCACATAGTTCTCGATCAAATCCAATAACCGATCCCGCGCACCAATACCTCGAATGATTGTCTCAAGAGAAACTATGCCATTTTCACCCTCGCTGTTAATACGCTTCCACTCACCATAATGATCCCATTCGGCCGATAGAGTTCCGACGCGGCTCTTGCTTCCATTGGATAAGATAATTAAACCGTTAAACCAAAATACCTGCGGAATTGCAGTTTTATAATCTCGAAGGTTATCATCAAAAGCCTTCTTCAGGTTTTTATGCGATGCCTTAAGCTCGATAAATAAAAGTGGGATTCCATTAACAAACCCGATCAGGTCTGCTCTGCGCGTATACATTTCGCCAGCGATCCAAAACTGCGAAGCAAGAAAGAAGTCGTTGTTATCAATATTGACCCAATCGATAACTTTGATTCTTTCCGATACTTGTTCATGCCGATCATTCAAATATGAAACAGGGATCCCGTTTTTAAGAAGCTCATAAATCTCTCGGTTCGCCGCAACCATACTCATTACGCTACGGTCGGCCGTTAATGTTTTTATAGCTTCCTCGATCGCTGCCGCAGAAATATCCGGGTTAAGTTCCTTCAGCACCGGTTTAAGCTTGGAAATTATAACAACATCCGCCTTTGTTTCACGACCAAGCGAACTTTTCCCATTTTCATCAAACTCGTGGAAACAGTTTTGAACCGACCATTTCAGCTGATCGAATAATTCGATTGCCGGTCTCTCCACCAAAGCGTCTTCTGAATACTTTCCGTCTTTAGGCGACATTCGCTTAATCCCTTATTGCAATGTTCATTTCCGAGACATCAACCTCTCCTGAGACTAATTTGGGAAGTAAAATATCCCGCGCCTCTCGAAGTCTCATGTTTTTTTGCCCAAGCAAAGAAATCTCATTAAAGATTGGTTCGACAATACTGCCGAAGTCCTTTTGAACAATATCTGCAGGGCAAATCATCATTTCGCTACTGAGAAAATATTCAAACTTAAAGTTTGATATTCCAGTCGATTGAACTTGATATTTATAAATTGACCTGTCCTCATATATTGCCAGTAACTTAAGATAAAATAATTCCGGTGAAATAATATCTCGGTTAATACGCATCAATTTACAAAAACTTGCACAGATAACCGGCTTACCAAAAGCGTCAAGTACTCTTTGATTGATCAATAAAGTTCTTCCAACAGGCTGATCTTTACTACCACCCGAGACTTCAAATATAACGTCACCACTTTCAATTTTTCTGCTTTTAAAATTAGATTGCGTATGAAATCTTAACGGACAATTGCTGATGTTGTTTCTTTTTACATCTGGTATATCAGTCCCTCGAATAACGTAAGCCTCAACAGTGTGCTTTTCCTCTATAGCATCTTTTCCCCAGCCACCACCAATATGATACTGAAGAATTTCGCCTATCTTTTTTACTTGCCACCCTCGCGGAATTTTTCCCATCTCTGAATCGATAAGTTTTATCTTTTCATATCCCGGAAGGCGAAAATCAACAAACCACTCGCGATAATTCCTCTCCGCTATTTCTTCCAGAACTTCAATGCGCCGCGTGTTATTTTCAATAAGATCATCATAAACGGAGAGAATAGCCGATATTTTTCTTTGAACTTCTGTCGGCCAATATGGTATTTTCCCGCGCTGTACGATTTCAGTATCCACAGCCGGATATGCCGCACCTTTTGCGCTGAGGGTCAAATAGTCTGTAAATTTTTGATCAGTTACAGCGTAATACAAATACCTCGGGTCCGTCCCATTCTTAGCTCTCAACACCACGAAGCCAGTTGATACGACAATATTATCCTTTGGCTTTTTAACATATAAAAAAGACCGTCGATTCGGCCGCACTGTAGACAAAATAGTGTCGCCATTTTTTACCAAACGTTTAGCCCTGCTCGATGCCTCAGATAAAGTGATTGATGTGGTTTTCATCAAATTCCCGGAACCAACAGAAGCAATATCGATATATTCGATATCATTATGAGGATACCCCCGCTTGATCGAGTCGGGATTGATAAATGCTATGTCATCAATAGTTTTGTACTGCATCATGTTTAACCCAATATCTTGCTTATGTTCTCAGAAATTGTCCCCTCAAGCTCTTTCGCCTCAACATTTAGTGTCTGCAATTCCTCATTCAGCACTTCTAATCTTTCCTTAAAATCAAAACCGTCTCGTTCATCCTCAACTATCCCAACATATCGACCGGGATTTAAACTGAGACCTAATTCTTCAATATCCTTCAAGGTAGCTACCTTGCACAGACCGGTAATATCTTGATACCTTCCCTTCGGGAAGCTTTCCTTCATGAATTTTTCACTACCATGTTCTATTTCGATATTTTCACCGCGGTACATTCTGACAATATTTGCGATAAGCTCTACCTGTTCGGGTAAGAATTCCCGATGGGCTCTATCTATCTGATTAAAGATTTTACGAGCATCGATAAAAAGCACTTTGTCTTTGCGATCGCTTTTCTTTTTAGCCCTATCGAGAAACCACAGTGTCACCGGCAAAGTGACCGTATAAAAGAAATTCGACCCAACTGCTATCACTACATCTACCGTCTTATCATCAATTAACTTCTTTCGGATTTCTTGCTCGCTTCCACGGGCATCGCTTGCTGAAGTGGCCATAACGAACCCTGCCCGCCCCTTTTCATTCAGCGCACTGTAAAAAAGTTGAATCCAAAGGTAATTGCCATTATCTGCCGATGGCATTCCAAACGGAAATCGCTTGCGGTCATTCTTGATCCGATCTTTATCAATGCGATTGACGTTGAATGGAGGATTGGCCATGACAAAGTCGAATGCACCAGCCATATTGTGCAAATCTTCATAATAAGAATTCCCCTGCAGAACATCACCCGATAATCCGTGAACCGCTAAGTTCATTTTGCAGAGATTGACCGTCTCCCGCGTTTTTTCCTCCCCATAAATACTAATCTCATCAACGGCTTTCTTTTTGTGCTCCTCTACGAACTCAGCACTCTGGACAAACATACCGCCCGATCCGCATGCCGGATCAAATATTTTCCCGTGAAACGGCTGGATAATTGAAACGATCAATTTGACAACAGAAGTCGGCGTAAAAAACTCCCCGCCTTGCTGTCCTTCGGTCATGGCAAACTCACCCAAGAAGTACTCATAAATTTTCCCGAAAGCATCACCTTCGATATCTTCCTTAATTGATGACATTAATTTAATCAGTTCAACCAAAAGGTTGTTGTCAAATCTGTTGTACGTTTTAGGAAGAATGCCTTTGAGGTCTTCGTTTTCGCGTTCAACCGCTTTCATAGCTTCATTGATCGCTTTGCCGATATCCGCACCTTCCGGCAAGTTCAACAGAAAAGCAAAGCGCGCTTCATCAGGCAAATACATAACGCCTGCGGCTTGGTAATCTGTTTTACTAATTTTTCTGCGGCTGGTAGATTTCTCGGAGAGTATCTTTTCTTGCTTGGTGAAACGATAATCTGCGTATCTTAAAAAGATTAGCCCTAATACTGGCGCTGAATATTCGGATGCCTTTAAATCAGAATTGGCTCGTAACTCGTCAGCCACCGCCCACAATCGCTTCTCAAGCTCTGCTATATGATTTTGTGCCATAGTATTCCCTTCCCTCAACTTACAAGTTTATTTTCATCGGCAAAACTGTAAAATTTGTCATTTCCTACTATGAGGTGATCCAAAATATCGACCTGCATAAGTTTCCCAGCGTTATAAAGCTCATTCGTAAAAGTGATATCGCCCCGGCTTGGATTAACCTCGCCAGATGGGTGATTGTGAGCACAAACGATTGATTTCGCGAATTTCTGCAAGGCGGCGTGGATTATTTCACGGACAATCGGGAATGCCTGATCAACGGTTCCAACCGCGGTATCCACGATGTCGATAATACGGTTATTACTATCAAGGTAAACGACCTTAAACACCTCCGTCTTAAGGTCGCGGAGCTGAGGCATGACGATATCTACAACATCCTTGGCAGAGGCGATCTTCTGCTTCCCGGTGGACACATCGTCCTCGCGATAGCGCCGCCCGATTTCAAGCGCGGCCTGAATGTGGGCAATCTTAGCCCCGCCTAAACCCTTGAGATCCTTCCAATCGCGCGAATCCGTATGCGCCATGTTCCGGAACGTGCCGAATTTCTTCAAAACCTTGCGAGCAAGGTCAATTGCGCTGGTGCCTTGCGTGCCGGTGCGAAGAAGAATAGCCAGAAGCTCTGAATTACTCAAAGCCCCTGCACCCTTCTTGAGCAACTTCTCACGCGGCCTATCATCCTCCGGCCAAGTCTTTATACCTGTCGCTTTTCTTTCCTTCACTATTCTTCTCTTCTCTGTTCTTCGCTTATTTAATCGCGCACTAATCGCGCAAATCGCGCACTAATCGAACATTATTTGCGCAATGTATATTTAGACGATCTTCCCTTGCCTATCAATATTAAGACTTTCTTCTCTACCAGTTCTGTGAGATCAATTAGAGCTTGCCGAGGAGATATAGATACCAAACTAACATAGTCTTTACGCGAAATTTGCCTATGCTCCTTGATATACTTGATAGCCTTAACCTGACGGTCATTAAGCCCCATTTGGGCAAGATTAGTTTCCGTAAAGACATCCCTTGCCAGTATCGTCTTAAACTCAAGATTTCGCACTGAAATGAACTCCGGCTCCGGAAGTCCATGTTCTTTACACTGTCGAATCATTTCCGTTGTGCCGGATCCCACCTGTTGTATATAGTCTCCAAAAAATAGAACACTCGCTAACGTCGGATTTGACGGATGTGAAGAATGTGGTTTTCTTAGATCCTCCACTTTGAGATTCCCGGGAAGCGTTCCGGAATTCCATATCTCAACGCGATCGAGAAAAACCATCACCTGAACAGATGACGTTGTATTGTAATCACGATGCGCTACAGCATTAACGATTGCTTCATGGATAGCAAACTCAGGTATCTCACGAGGCCGCGCTACCTGCACTGTATGCGATTGTTGAATGACAGGAAATTTAATGGCATCCAAAACAAACGATACTGCCTTATCGACTTGTTCAAAGAGGTTTTCTTCCTCATAAATATGATACGACGAAAACGGCTTCACGACCTCAGTGCTGGGCAATTGCACACACTTGATCTTTGCCTGATCAAAAAACTTTCGCGGATTCTTGCCGAATAATAAAATGGCGGCATTAGTCAGCTTACCGTCCTTGAGTAGTTTCAAATGAATAAAAATGTCGGTCACGGAAGCATCCAACCCAAGCGGGAAATTACGTTTTGACCGCGCTGTCTTTAAAAACCATTTAACCTTATTCTCGTCAATGTCGGATAGCTTAGCCCCCTCGCAAATTCGTTGATCAAATCCCGCCTTTCCAATCTCACCTTTTTCTTTAAGAAAGGATATCAGGCTCTCGTAAACCAGATTGGTTAATTCGGTAGCAGTATCAAATCTTCCATAACTGTACCCTGCCTTCGGATTTTTAATTTCCGTTATAAATTCCTGCATACCACCGTCACGGAGCTTATCTGCGGTGTTTTGACCTTTAATATAGATCAATATTTCCTTGTGTTTCACCTTGGCTTCGCGGAATTCTGCTTCTGTCGGCGACATCTTTTCTTTTCCGGAGCCGCCATATTGCTGTCCGAGAATGCCGATGTAAATGTCGCTTTTGCGGACTTCTTCGATGTAAGCTACTTCGGCTGATTTACTCTTGGCGGGAGAATCCTCAAAAAGAAAAACATCGAAATATTCTGATAAAAGCGCATCCTTACGGATAAACTCTTTGACTGCCCGGCGTTCTTTCTTCAACTCCTTCTGTGCACCACTGACAAAGATTTTATATTTCATCTTACTTGACCTCTTTTACGCTCTTAGCCGAAAATGTTATTTTCTTCTTGGTTAAATACTTCTCGACATGATACTGCTGGATTTTACTGGGAACGGTCTTGCCGTTAAACCATCGGCTCACGGTCGAAAAAGCAACACCCAGCTCCTTGGCTAAATCCTGCTGTGTGATCTTGTTCTCAAGACGGTACAGCTCTAATTTTTTTATGATATCCATATGCCCTGCTCCTGTGTTTATCATAGTTATT
Source organism: Candidatus Omnitrophota bacterium (assembly GCA_043797125.1). Lineage (GTDB taxonomy): Bacteria > Omnitrophota > Gorgyraeia > JABMRG01 > JAFGKX01 > JAZDPX01. Next base: position 84,022 of record JAZDPX010000012.1, on the reverse strand, counting down.
CTCCTATTGCGCATATTGCATCTTATAGCACGAAAAGCATTGGGAGTCAATCAAAAACAGCCAGCAAAACAGGATTGGCCTTGTCAGAAAAACTATATGCTTTTTCTGACACGATGTTCGCGCAACAATGTTCACTGTTTAGTGAACATTAGCCTAAAGTGAGCATTAAAATTCACCCAAATCTTGCTGTACTTTCGTTCATCAAAAGTACCGCCTACAGTTACAATCGCATAACGTTTATACAACGCACCAAATGTCCATCCATGTCACTCAAAAACGCCCTTTTTGACGACCCCGACCGCCTGCAGGACACCCCGAAAGTCGCTTGTTTACCGTCTGGGAACGCTCATTCCAGCCAATCTGACCATAGATGCCCAAGACACCCGTTGAATTGACATTGTCATCGATTTTTTTGACCATAATCACTGACAACCCGCGCCTCGCCCGACCCTCACCCGACACCGGCTTCCAAGGACCCGTAAACAGAAAACCCTATGACTATGCCACCCGGCACAGCCATAGGGCTCTAATGATTCTAAACTTGGCTGTGCTAAAAGGTGACCACCTTGTCGCTCTCTTTAATGATCTCGTACATATCCTTCATGGTGTTGATCGGGCACATTTCCGTGCCTTCCTGATTCCGAGACTTAATACATGTTCCACAAGCCAGTATCTTGCCTCCGGCCTGAAGTAATTTCTCTGCCTGCTCGATCGTATTGAACTTCTCGGTACTTATCTTTTGGTATTCAACGCCCTTGCCGGTTAGAAACACCTTCACCTCGTCTTTTTGCCCCAAACAAAAGTTGGCGTACCGAAACGCGTTCCAAGACGTTTCTGCATCATTGCTTGAAATAATAACCCCGATCCTCATCTTATAACCTCCGCTTTCGTTAAAACGATGCCGTAATGATATGGCTTTAAGTCATACTGGACAGCTCCGCCGAACCCGGCGCTTTCCGCCCATTTTGTGCAATCTTCCGGTTTTGGCCGAATATCCATCGAAGGCCCGCGCGGCGTCTTCGGATCGTAATTCCAATGAATGATCCCAAGCTTGCCGCCTTCCCTCAAAATCCGCTTTGCCTCATTAATAAGAATCATTGGTTTTTCAAGATGAAGAATATTGAAGAGCATCGCATAATCCACGCTTCCATCCGGAAGGCCGGATCCCTCTGCCATAAAATCACGCAGGACTGTTTTCACATTGGTCAAACCGCCCTTGTTAGCTTCTTCATCAGTAAATAGGATCATATCAGGCTCAAGATCCAGCGCGTATATTTCTCCTTTGATTACTTTCGCGGCCGGAATCGTAAAGGTGCCGTAGCCGCACCCGAACTCAGCAACGTCACCTGTTTGACTATTTATGCCGAGCGTGGACAGAATTTTTGCAGGACTAAAGAATTTCTCCCACATTTCACGCTCAGGCATCCCGCTTTCTCGAATTTTCATACATCACAACCTTTAATAAACCTGTCTATAATACTTGCTCTCAATCCGCCCCTACCAACGCCTCCGCCAAGCTCGCCATCGTGCGTCTATAGGGTGGACAACGGCCATCCGAAAGTACGTATGTGTATATGTTTATCCATTAAAAATATCTCTTAAGAAAAAGGTGGCGTTGAGAGGCAGTTGGGAGATATGCCATCTGGATATCTGTATCATTGTAATGTTAGCTGGTCTCCTTCAATAGGTTTGGCTATAAGAAAAATAAACAATATTGTGCTGGGCCATAATTGCAGGAACAGACGATCAAGAGATGTGCCCAGATGCCAGCTTAGGTCGCGTGGCGTAATAAGATACACAAGGAAGTAAAAACAGGTCATCAGACAAAGAACTATAAATGAGGTCGCTGGAACTGAAATATATTTTTTCTTTATGCTTACTCCTGATATAAACAGGTATATAAATAAAAGAGGTATTGCTCCTATGAAAAAAGCTCCAAAATGTATAAACTGGCCAAGGAAGGCCTTTATGATAAAAAGATATCTGGGAAAATCTGTTACGGTTGCTAAAAAATTACCTCTGGAAAGGTCGTTGCGCGGCGCTAAATACAACTTAAAATAAGCCAAAACAAGAGCGACCGGCATTATGCCTATTATCAATAACCCTGTTTCTTTCATATAGGCCTTAAAACCTCTGGATCTTATAACTATTATAAATCGTGCCGCGATAAGCGAAAAAAGAAATACAATACCTTCATTTTTGGTCCATGCTGAAAAAGCCGCCATCATGCCCGCTAAAGGTAAAAGTTTTTGCCTATCGTGATATGAAAAATCTATGATACTAAATAGCGCCAAAACCGAACAAAAAAAGAATGACAGCGGCACATCCACATACTGCGAGGCGCCGTGTTGTATAAAAAAAGATGTTCCCATTAACATCAAACCGCCCAAAAGGCCATCTATTTTACCTTTTATTATAGAAAGTGAAGAAATGATTACGCCAGCTGTCCCTAGCGTAAAAAGCATGGCTATTGCACAAGGCGGCCACACCATCTCCTTGCCTATAAATCTCCAACAGCGAGCTATTAGCCCTGGAATAAGAAAAGGGTAATCAGAATGTGTCCAGTCTATTGCTGCAGAAAATACATTGCGCCAATCAAGGTCGCCTCTAAATAGGAAACGCGCATGCATATTCCATATGGCCCACGCGTCCCAACCTCCGTGCGGTTCTTTAAGTGACATGCATATAAAAGATACCGCCGTCATTGCGAAAACAACGCAAGTAACGCTTAAAAGAATCTTGTAGAGGAGCTGGTGCTTAACGGGATTTGGGCGGATACCGCAATCTTGCATTTGAGATCCGGCGTTTTTCTTGAGGTGCCGCAAGGCGATAATAGATAATACGATTAATAATAAAAATTCTGACATTATGGAAGGAACAAATCCGTTCTTAGGGCCAAGAATGATGACCCAAATAAAAAAACATAATGACGATATTCCAAATCCTAAGCCTATCGCAAGTGAAAATTTAATCAGGGGATTTTTAAAAATTGAGTATTGATCCGGCCAAGATAAATAAATTATTAGTAGGCCTATCATTGCCGGCAAAAGAAAAGCGAATAAGGAAGCTATTATCATTCTGATTCTCCTACACTCTTTAATAGCATTACACCGTTTCCGAAATTTTTTATTAAAGAAAGTTTTTTAGTGCTGGCATTACCAGATAAATAGCCGGAGTGAAGATTTCCTACGACGAGACCGTCAAATTTTTTATTATCGACAACCGTCGGCGAAATAGCGTATTGTGTCAAAAAATACTCAGCCGTAGCGTTTGCATCAGCAGTGATTTCTTCCGGAGTCTTTTCCGTAATATACCCGACAACCTTTTCGCTAGCTAACATTTTCCTGATTTCGCTAAAGCGGCTTTCATATCGGCTTATGTTGTTATTCTTTATATCCGCACCGTTGAAATCAACCGCGTAACTGAATAATCTGACTGAAGCAGATAAAGAAAACACAACTATAATTAACATCGCTATTTTCTGGGAAAGCACTATGGGGGCTCTTCTTGAATTATTCATATCCTTCGACAATATCGGCGTATTTTTTATGAATCATGTTTCTGTCAAATTCCAGCATTTCGCTAAGCATTGCATCTCTTTGAAGCTCTGTAAAATAGCTCATGCACGGAATAAAAAAACGTTTATCTTCTTTCTCGATGTGTTTTGGATAAAATTTAACTAATATTTCCATATTTGACATGATATCTTTTAAAGCGTTTTTATCGCCTTTAGCGTAATTCTCTTTTGCTGTAATTAGCTGTCTTGTATTATTTCTAGCTAGCTTATGCTCTTCTATTAATTCATTCATAATTTTCTTATGCTCGTCGGATAATTCCTTCTTAGCAAGCTCCCTGAATAATATGTCTTCCTCTTTGCCGTGATGGCATTTGTCCGCGTATGTCCTTATGAAATCCACTGCCGCGTCAATAAATAGCGTATCCGCATCTTTTGTTTGCTTTATTTTATCAAGCTTACCACCCGTTATCCGTATCATGCGCTCGATAAGCCTGTGTTCTTTCATCAGTGGTCCAACCGGCATCATAAAAACCTCTTTTATTATTTCGATTTTATAGCAGTAATCTTAACAAAATCAGCCGCGTCTTCTATTTTATCTGTTACGCCTTCCATATATTCTGCCAATTGATAACATAGTAAAAGGCTTGTCGGCTCAAGCTTAGCGTGTATAATTGACTCGATTAAGACTTTTTTCTGGTCATCGGCATCGTGCTCGATTCTATCAACATCTTCGCAGCTGGCTAACGCGTTTTTTAAGTCATTTTTGGTTAAGGCCTTAATAGCCTCTTTGAGACTGCTAATTGAATTAAAAATCAATCCTGCGGCACTTGAGATATTCTGCAAGATTGGTTCCGGGATTTTATGCTCGATAAATCCCAAAATCCTGGCAGCCCCGTTTGTCCAGTCAGCAATCTTATCCAGGGTCCTGACAAAACGCATCATCTCTTCTCTGTCAGGCGGCATGAATATGCCCTCTGATAGCTCCTTTACCATTTTAGACCTTAGTATATCCGCTTCGTGCTCGCTTTTTCTCACGCTTTCAATTGCGGCGGCCTTGGCATTAAGGTCGCCCTGAATAAACGCCTTAATCGCCTCGGCAAAATATGTAACTGTCTTGTAGGTTTCATCTACATGCTTCTGGGCATCCTGTAGAATTGATTGTTCCTCCGCCATTTCAAGCCAGCCTAAAAAATTCCTTCTCTCCTTCATTTTATTCCTCCTATATTTTTATAAAAATCGCAATACCCTTTAAAAGTAAAAAACTGATTACCCCGGAAATAAACGGCGTAGCTAACCAGCAGACAATTATTTCCTTTAAGATATGCATATTAACAGCCCTGACGCCCCTGACTAATCCCACGCCGAAAATCGCACCTACAATAGAATGGCTTGTAGAAACAGGTATGCCAAAAATGGTGTAAACATGGACGTTAATAGCGCTGGCTAATTGCGCTGAAAACGCCATAATCGGCAAAAGCGATGTTATGCGCACGCCGATTGTTTCAATAACTTTATATCCCCATGTTATAATGCCTAAGGCTATTGCCAGGCCGCCCAGGATCACGCTCGTTGTCGGCGTAAGCACCCCTGCGCCAGCAATAACTCCGGTTGCATTAGCAACATCGTTTGCTCCCCATGTATAAGAAACATAACAGCCGCTTACAATTATCAAAACCGTTAAAGTTTGCTTCAGGTATTTGCGCGGAAAAAACTTGTAAAATATAATTTTAAAAATCCGGTAAAACAGATACCCTAAAACAGCCGCGCCGACAGGGGTAAACACCCAGCAAAGAAATATGTCAAAAAGGACTTTCCATTTAAGCGGCTCGTGTATAGCAATGCCTGCGCCTGCCACTGCGCCAACAATAGAGTGACTGGTAGAGATAGGCATCTTCCAGTAAGTAGCCAATATTACCCACGCGCAAGTAGCGAAACAAGCGACTAAAGCTAAATACAAAGCCGCGTCTTTGTCTAATTTATCAATGGCTACAATGCCTTTACCAATGGTTTTGGTTACATGAGCGCCCTGCAGAAATGCTCCGAGAAAACCAAAGACGCTGATCAGAATAATCGCCTGACGCAATGTCAACACTCTTGAGCCAACTGCAGTGCCTAAAGAATTAGCTGCGTCGTTTGCGCCTATTGACCATCCTACTGCAATAGCCATCAATAAAATTGAACCTACTAGAACTAGATCCATTTAAGAAACTTTTGCTCCTTGTTTAATGCCTTTACTGTTTCCATTGCCCATAAGCGATATGGCTGCCTCGTAAATTAACGTAAGGCTTAAAGCCAAAAGCGCAACTGCGCAAATGCCTGAAATTAAAATATCAGCGCTTGTTTCACCCTGTAATATTGCTGGTAAGCTGCTGATAAAAGGAACAACCAAGCTAAACAATGACCAGATAGTCATTACCATCATAAATAACATCGGTAAAATTACATAAAAAGGCCTTTTCCCTGATTTAATCAGCCATACTGAAATTGCCAATAATATCAAACTGGCCAAAAGCTGATTTGATGTGCCAAAAATAGGCCACGCCACAAGATAGCCCTTTTCCTCGGTAAACATAAGGAAAACAAAAGGGATAATAAGGCTGATAAGAGCGGCTATAAATCCGCCTTGCCTTGATTTCCATCCTGTTAATTCCTGGAAAATATAGCGCGCCAGCCTTGTGCAGACATCCAGCGTGTCGTACACAAAAGTGGAAAATGCCAAAAGCGCAAAAGCTAAAGCCAGCCCGTAATTTATTTTCAGCAAACCTAAATAGCGGGCAAGGCCTTGCGCATAAATTAAATTCGGGTCGGATTTCAAAATCTGCGAACCTTTTGGCAACATAATCACCGTAGCTATCGCCAGAACCGCTACTAACCCCTCTAAAAGCATCGTGCCGTAACCAATGGGCAAACTATCCTTATATTTGCAGACCTGTTTTGAGGTAGTGCCTGATGAAACAATACCGTGAAATCCTGAAACAGCGCCGCAGGCAACGGTAATAAACAATACAGGAAAAATTGATTTGGCATTATCCGCGCTTTTTAATCCGCTTAAGTTAAAAGCGGGATATTCTATGCGAAATCCGCCAAAGACAGCCCCGATTAACCCGATTAAAATAACCAGATATAAAAACCAGCCGCCTAAATACCCTCGCGGCTGCAATAAAAGCCACACAGGGAACAAAGACGCTGCCAGGCAGTAAACCAAAAGTATCGCATCCCATTGCTTGACTGAAATTCCTGACAAGGAAGTTAATATAGGCTGCGGCAGGCGCGGCCCTGCCCAGATAATAAATAATATTAAAGGTAAAAATATTAATGTCGCCAGCCAAAGCCTGATTTTAAAACGGTATAATAAAATTCCCATTGCAATTGCTGCCAAAAGATAGAGAGCTGATGAGCCTGCCACTGCCGGACCAAAGGCCTCGCCCCCGACAGTTGTCTTAAAAGTGTGCGCGGTAATATCGGTAAAGGCAATAATGACATAAACCAGCGCAAGCCACACGAAGACAAGAAATAATTTATAGACCCTTGGCATGTTATCCTTGACAATTTCTCCTATAGATGCTGCCTTGTGCTTAAGCGACGCGAATAAACTGCCGAAATCATGCACGCCGCCTATAAAAACCGCGCCTAACACAATCCATAAAAGCGCAGGTACCCAGCCAAACCAGATGCAGGCAAGAATAGGCCCTACAATTGGCCCGGCTGCGGCAATAGCTGAAAAATGCTGGCCTAAAAGCAAGGCAGGTTTTGCAGGGACGTAATCTATGCCATCATTTATCTGGCAGGCAGGCGTGGGTGAAGAATCCTCAACCTGAAATTTTTTGGCTAAAAAAGAGCCGTAAAAACGAAAAGCCAGTATGAAAAATACTACGGCAATAAGAACTATATGATAAATCATATTATGTTTTCTTTATTCTTGTTAAGATACCTGTTAGGGGCAATCAATCCCCCTGACACGATAAATTTAATCGCCTCTTCCATGGATAAATCAAGCGGCTTTACCTTTTCTTTTGGAACAAAAATAATAGGCCCGCTAAAAGGCGATGGCGGCGTTGAAATAAGCACTGACACAATCTTTTTACCTAATTTTGCGTCAATTTCGGATAATTCATCGTTTGTCATGAACCCTATTGAATAGGTATCGTCGTTCGGATACGGAACCAGGACAACCCTGTTGAACACAGAATCTTTATTGTTTTTAAAGAAAAAATTCGAGAGCTGTTTTGCCGGCGCATAGATATGCCGCAGAATCGGCAGTTTTATTATAAAGCGCTCCAAAACCGGAAACAATTTTATGCCGATAAAACGATTGGCAAGCATTCCTGTGAATAGCACTAAAAGCACTCCCAGCACAATACCTATTCCTGGGATCTTGTAGCCAAAATAATAATGTATATACCTGTTTAGCGCCTTGCCTAAAATTCCATCCGCGAATTTAAAGGCTATGATTAAAATATATGCCGTAACCGCTATCGGAAAAATAATAGCTATGCCGGCTAAAAAATCCTTTCTCAATTTCTGCATGGCGGATACCCGCTCTTTATTATTCATCTTTATTCCTCCTTCAAATCTTCTCGGGATGATGCCTTACAACTTCTGCCTGAACCATATATATCACATCTTCCGCTATATTGGTAGCATGATCGCATATGCGCTCCAAAAAACGGGCTATCAGCAGTAATTGAACCGCCCTCGACGCAGTGCTGCCGTCTTTGGCCATGTAATCCTCGATGAGTTCCTTTTGTATAGCATTACGAAGCTGATCAGCTTCGGTATCGGATAATAAGACTTTTTTGGCTAGGGCGCTGTCGCCTTTGACGAACGCGTCAATGGACATCTTGACCATGTTTTGAGCAATGGTAGTTATCTTGGGTATATCGATTAACGGTTTTAACAAAGGTTTATCCACGATTTCAAGCGTACGCTGAGCTATATCCACCGCAATATCCGCTATCCTTTCAAGCTCGGCGTTTATTTTCATACCGGTTGCGATAAAGCGAAGGTCACGAGCCATGGGTTGATAGCGCGCTATCAAATCAATGCATTTTTCATCCACGGCCAATTCTAATTTATCGATATTGGAATCGTCGTCTATAACGGATTCCGCCGCAGCCTTATCCCGGTTCTTCAGCGCCTCAATTGATTTATAGATGGCCTCTTCCGCCAAAGCGCCCCTCCTTAACATATCTGCTTTGCGTTCTTTTAGTTCGTGGTCAACATGTCTTTCCATGTTTGGCCTCCGATTTTTGTGGAACAAAAATCGTCCCGAGGAAGCGATGAATAAGAGCTTCCGAGGGACTTTTCATCCGTATCTTCCGGTAATGTAATCTTCCGTGCGTTTATCAGACGGAGCAGTAAATATTTCTTGTGTTTTTCCAAATTCTATCAACTCGCCTAAAAGCATAAAACCCGTATTATCCGAAACGCGCGCTGCCTGCTGCATATTATGGGTGACTATTATTATGGTGTACCTGTTCCTCAGTTCACGCATCAATTCTTCGACCCTTGCGGTTGCCTGCGGGTCCAGGGCGGAACAGGGCTCATCCATTAATAATACGTCGGGTTTAACGGCAATAAGCCGCGCAATGCAAAGCCTTTGTTTCTGCTCCAGCGACAACATCAAGGCAGGCTTATTAAGCCTGTCCTTCAATTCATCCCACAGAAGGACGTCCCTCAGGCTTGCCTCCACAATTGTATTCAATGCGCCTCTGGTTATGCTGTCGGCATGAATCTTTTGCCCAAAAACAATATTTTCATAAATTGACAAAGGAAATGGATTGGGCCGCTGGAATACCATCCCTACCTTTTTGCGTAGAAACACCAAATCTGTGTGGGAATTCAGGATATTTGTATCGTCTATTAAAACTTCGCCGTCGGTGCGCACCCCGTCTATTAAGTCGTTCATCCGGTTGAAGACTCTAAGCAGGGTGGATTTGCCGCACCCCGAAGGCCCGATTATGGCCGTAATTCTATTTGCCTCAAAGCTCGAGTTTATGTTCTTTAAGGCATGAAAAGCGCCATACCAAAGGTTTAGATTTTTAGTTGTAATTTTTACCATCAGCCGAATTTTCCTATTATGTAATCGTTCGTGCGCTTGTCTTGCGGAGCGGTAAAAATCTTATCGGTCCTGTCCAACTCAACGAGCTCGCCGCTTAAAAAGAACGCTGTTTTATCTCCTACCCTCGCGGCCTGCTTTACGTTATTGGTTACCAAAACTATCGTGTATTTTTCTTTGAGCTTAATCATTGCATCTTCCACTTTTGCCGTGGAAATGGGATCAAGCCCCGAGCAGGGTTCGTCAAACAGAATTACCTCGGGCCCTACCGCCAACGTCCTTGCGATACAGAGGCGCTGCTGCTGGCCTCCTGATAATTTAAAAGCTGATTCGTTTAATCTGTCTTTTACTTCATCCCAAAGATGCGCCTGATTCAATGCCTCTTTTACCTTATTTTCCAAGTTGCTGGCTTTTCTTTCGCCGGACATTCTTAGCCCGTAGGCTACATTATCAAATATGGATAACGGCAAAGGCAACGGCAGCGCGAATACCATGCCTATCTTGCGCCGCAATTCTCCTACCTCAACCGCGCGGATATCTTTTTTTTCAAACTCTATTGTTCCTTTTATTTTAAAATCCGCGTTGAGATCGTTAAGGCGGTTGAGCGCCCGCAAGAAAGTCGTTTTCCCGCTGTTTGAAGGCCCTATTATGCTTAGAATTTCATTGGCCTGAATTTCCATGTTCAATTGCTTTATGGCGCGCACACAGCCAAACCAAATATTCAGATCGCGTATCTTAAATTTCATTGCAGCGCTACCATTTCTTTTTCTTTCTAAACTTATAGCGTATTATTATCGCCACTAGGTTCATAAATAAAACCAATGTTAGCAAGACAAACGCTGTCCCATACCTTATCTTCTCATCGACATTAGGCACCTGTGTTGAGATGACATAGAGATGGTAGGGCAACGCCATCGCCTGATCAAAGATAGAATTGGGCAATTGCGGCAGGTAGAAAGCCGCGACAGTAAAAAGAATAGGAGCTGTTTCTCCAGCCGCCCTTCCTAAACCTAAAATAGTTCCGGTTAATATGCCCGGTACGGCGCTGGGAAGGACAATGTGCCTTACGGTCTGCCATTTGCTTGCGCCTAAAGACAGGCTTACTTCGCGAAATGAATGCGGCACGCTTTCCAGGGCCTCGCGCGAAGTAGTAATAATGACGGGAAGAATCATAATCCCGAGGGTAAGAGAGCCGGAAATAATCGATACTCCGAATTTAAGAAATACCACAAAAAGCGCCAGGCCAAAAAGCCCGTAAACCACAGAAGGCACTCCTGCAAGGTTGACGATTGCCAATTTTATAAGGCGCGTAAGCAGGTTATCTTTTGCGTATTCGGTTAAGTATATTGCCGCAAGAAGCCCTATCGGCAGAGCAAAAACAATAGCGCCCGTCACCAAATATATCGTTCCTATAATTGCCGGGAATATACCGCCTGCACGCATTCCTTGCCGCGGCATATCCGAAAGAAACTGCCAGTTAATTGCGGGTAACCCTTTCTGTATAATAACGACGACGATTAAGCCTACAGGGATTACTATTAAAAGCGTCGCTAAGAACAAAAGTGAAAATGCGATATTTTGTGTTCTATAAGGGTTTTTCATCCCTGCCTTTTGTGTAAAAATAAGTCCGCGGTTACATTAATGGCAAAACTGATAACAAATAAAACTATACCAATGGCAAACAAAGCAAAATAATGTTCGCTGCCCATCACAGCCTCGCCCATTTCAGCGGCAATGGTAGCGGTCAATGTTCTGACAGGCGCCAAAATGCTTTTCGGCATAACCGCAGCATTGCCTGTAATCATCATTACCGCCATGGTCTCGCCTATTACCCTGCCTATCCCAAGCATGACCGCCGCAAGTATGCCGCTTGATGCAGCCGGAAGCATTACCCGCCATATCATTTGCCAACGCGTCGCCCCAAGCGCGAGAGCGCCTTCTTTATATATCTTTGGGACCGAATATAGCGCATCCTCCGCTATTGAAACTATTGTGGGCATAGCCATAAATGCCAGCATTACAGACCCTGACAATGCGGTCAGCCCTGTCGGCAGGTGAAAAACTCCTTTTACCAAAGGCACAAGGGTCACCATGCCGATAAATCCCAAGACAACGCTTGGTATAGCTGCCAGCAATTCTATGCCTGCCTTGAGCGCCTCCTTGATTTTTAAGGGGGCTATTTCTGCGATGAAAACCGCGCACCCGACCCCGATAGGGATAGAAATAATAGCTGCCCCTAAAGTAACAAATAATGAACCGAGAATTAACGGAAGTATTCCCAACTGAGGCGGTTCGGAAATAGGATACCAGTTCCTGCCAAAAAGAAACTTTAAAGGGCCTGCGGTCCTAAATAACGCAAGCCCTTCTTTAAGCAGAAAAAGAAAAATTAATACCACAAAAAAAACGGAAACTAACCCACAAACAAAGATTAATTTTTCAATTATAAATTCTTTTACCTTATTCACGGCTTTCAACTTCAAACTATTTAACAGGCACAAAATCAGTTTCTAAGACAATATCCTGGCCTTCTTCGGAAAGCGCAAAATCTATAAATTTTTTTACCTGCGCTTGCGGCGTGCCGTTGGTATAAAGAAACAACGGCCTTAAAACAGGGTATTTACCGTTTATGACGTTTTCCGTTGCGGGCGCTACATATTCTGAATTTTCATCTACTGCTATGGCTAATGGTTTTTGGTTTTTTGAAATATAGCCCATTCCATAATATCCGATAGCGGCGGAATTTCCAGCTACCTCATCGGCAATTGCCTGGGAAGATGAAAGCATTAAAGCTGCCGGCGCGAATTCTTCTTTGCTGTTAGGGTCGTTGCCTCTTAATATGTGTTCCTTAAAATAAACATGGGTTCCTGAGTTAACCTCGCGTGAAAGTATCACTATTCTTTCATCTCTACCGCCGACTTCTTTCCAGTTAGAGATTCTCCCGGTAAAAATACCTGCCAGTTTGGCCACGGTAAGCTTAGTCACGGGATTGCCCGGGTTTACCACGACAGCAAGGCCGTCTAACGCTACTTTTATTTCATTGGGATTTACGCCTTTCTGTTTGGCAAGGCCGATTTCCTTTTCTTTGATGTTTCTTGAGCTCATAGTAATATCGCAGGTGCCGCTTATAAGGCTTGAAAGCCCTGTGCCTGAGCCTCCGCCTGTAACTGCCACAAAATAGCCCGGGTTTTTCTCCATAAATTTTTCAGCCCAGGCCTGGCCTAAATTAACCATGGTATCCGAACCTTTGACTTGTATCGAATTTTTACCTCTGGCGGCAAACGCAGAACTTGCGAAGGCAATAATAATTAAAATAAACAATAATTTCCTAAACATACCTGCTCCCTCCTATATAAAAAAATTAAGCATTGTCCCGACTATTACGCTGACAGATATCATGATAAGCGTTGATTTTATTAAATCTTTCATGCCCAGCTCTTTCCATAAAACAATAAACGTGGCAATGCACGGAAACGATATTGCCAATAACGTTGCCGCGATAAACAGTTGCTTAGCAGATAAGCCCAACGGCATCAGCATTCCGACAGCAACATCTTTTCTTAAGAATCCGATAATAAGAGCGGCTATAGCCTGCTTTGGCAGGCCAAATAAACCATTGACCACGGGGGCGAATATGCCGGTCACTATATCAAAAAGCTTAAAGTATATGAGTATATTTACAACCATAACGCCGATAAGCACTACGGGCACTGCCTCGATTAAAAAGGCCTTGATGCGAAAGTATAATTTTTTTAACAGGACATTCAACGGAGGAAGCCTGTATGGCGGAATCTCCAACAGAAATTCCGGGCTATAGCCTTTGAGCGCGCTGTTTAAAATAATCCCCAATATTAAAATCAGGCTGAATAAAACCAGATATACACCGCCTACGTAAAATCCTCCGAATTTACCCAGCAAGCCGAAAATCATTGCCTGCAGCGGAACGCATGGCACGCCTATGGAAATAACGGTCGACGCGATGAGCCTTTCGCGTTTGGATTCAAGAGACCGCGTTGCTAAGATGCCCGGGACATTGCAACCGAAGCCCAAGAGCACGGGAATAATTGCAAAACCATGTAAGCCCAACTGGTGCAAAACATTATCCAGAAGTATTGCCAGACGCGGCAGATATCCGATATCTTCCAAAAGGCTTAAGATAAAATAGAATGATATCATATAAGGCAAGACCATGCCGAATTCAATGTAAGGGGCTGTTGTAAGCACGCCGAGGGATTGCTTAAAATCAATTTTGCCGTTTATCAAGTCGCCGATTAAAAGGTGAAACCAGAACCCTTCCTCCTGCCAATGAAGGGTCAATTTTTCCAAAAGGGGTTTTACAAAATTAATAAAGACAGGGTCGGTTATCCTGTTAACGATAAACTCTCCAACAAAGCGCACAATTTTAAATGAGGCGTAAATTACGCCCGCAGCCATCAAAAGGCCTGATAAAGGCCTGACAGACGCATCCTCCAATAATTCTCTTAGGGTATGGTGCCTGTGTTCTAATCGCTGGACCTGCTCAACAATTTTGCCTATTTCAAGCCAGCGCGCCTCAGAAACGAGTTTATCTATTAATGCAGGCTCTGCCTCCTGTATCCTGCTGATTAATGATTTTATCCCTGAGCCCGTTACTGCGCAGGTAGGAATAACTGCAACGCCCAGGAGTTTTTCCAGCTTTTGGAAATCTATGTGTATGCCCCTGTGCCCGGCGTCATCGCACATATTAAGGCAAACTATTACCGGATACCCCTGCTCCAGCAACTGCAAAGTCAGGAGTAAATTTCTCTCAAGATTAGTAGCGTCGATAATGTTGATTACCGCTATCTCTTCTTTTGGATATTCTTTCAGCAAAGACACTGCCGCTTCTTCCGCTGAAGAAGAAGGCTCAAGCGAATAGGTCCCGGGCAGGTCTACAACCTCAATTTTATCTTCGCCTAATTTCAGATAGCCTTTGGTTATTTCTACGGTTGTGCCGGGATAATTAGAAGATATTGCCTGAACGCCTGTGAGGCGCGAAAATACCACGCTCTTACCTACGTTGGGATTGCCGATAAGATAAATCTTCTTTATCATTATTTTTCCAATATAATTTTTGATGCCATGCCATGCCCTAAAGCAAGGATGCTCCTGCCAACCCTCATTACAACAGGGCCTCTTAAACCGATATGGCTAAGCTTGGTAACTTCTCTGCCTTTATATATACCTAAATTCATAAGCCTTCTTTGAAGAGCCACGCCCCCTGAAATCTCAGAAATTTTTCCTTTATGATTTGGCTTAAGTTTAATTAAAGATACTTTTTCCATTTACTCTTTATGTTCTAGTAGAACTTATTATTTGTAATAGCTCAGCTATTGGAAGGCCTCCCGACGTAGCGGAGGCTTAAGCCTCCGCTACGTCCGAGTCGAGATACTTATTGTGGCTGAACTGTTACTATTATTTTCACTTTTGTATCCGGAAACTTCTTGGCCAGGCTTTTGCCTTTTTCTTTGCCTAATACAAAAATTGCGGTTGAAAGAACATCGGCGGTTAAGCCGTCTTCGGCAACCACCGTAACTGAAACAACGTCAGAGTCAACGGGATAGCCGGTTTTAGGGTCTATAATATGCGCATAACGCTTATTACCTTCAAGGAAAAACTGCTCGTAATCTCCGGACGTGGAAACAGATTTATTTTCCAGTTCTAAATATCCGGCAAATTTATTTTCGCGCGCTCCCCTAATGGCAACTCTCCATGGTAAGCCGTAATTATTTCCCAATGCAAATACTTGTCCGCCCGCATTTAATAGGCAATTTTCTATTCCTGCCTGTTTTAGTTTATTTTTTGCGCAATCAAGGGCATAGCCCTTAGCAACAGCGCCTAAGTCTATCTTCATCCCGAAAGTTGAGAATTTTATCGTATTGTCTTTGTCTTCTAAAATAATTTTATCTGACCCGATAAGCTTCAGCGTATTCTCAATTTCCTCTTTTGCCGGCACATTATATTTTTTATCGGTAAACCCCCAAAGGTCTATCAGGGGGCTAACAGTGATATCAAACGCGCCGCCGGTTGCCTGCCAGAATTCCTTTGATTTTTTCACCACAAAAAATGTCTCGGGGCTTACATTTAATGCGCCGGATTTATTTAACCTTGAGACTTCACTTTCCGGATTATATTTGCTTAACAGGCTCTCTATTCTTTTTATCTCTTTAAAGACAATGCCTGCGGCTTCTTTGTGCGGGGATTTTACCTCTATAAATGTTCCCATGGCAATGCAGGTTTCTGTATAGAGGCGTTTATTTTGACAACCTGCCGATAAAAAGGCGCAAATTAAGCAGTAAAAAACAAAAAATAATTTTTTAGGCTTACGACTCATTTGAAAAAAAGAAAAAGAAAGGCATACGCGATTGTCATGGATATGATTCCGACAATAAGGCCGAGTTTCATCCATTCAAAAAAGTTTATCTTTTTGTTTTCCGTTTTTTCCAGGATATCCAACGCGACTACGTTAGCAGTAGAGCCTATCATTGTAATGTTTCCGCCGTAGCAGGCGCCGAATAATATTGCCCACCATAAAGTCCTTAGCGGTATGTCTAAAGAGCCCAAGCTCTGGACTATGGGCACATAGGTTGCCACAACAACCGTATTATCTAATACTCCCGAAAGAATGCCGCTTGAATACAGCATAATTGCTGAAAAAAGATTCTGGTTTGTCCCGATAGTGGCGACAAGCTTGTTCGCGAAAATATCAGATATGCCTGAGTATTTAATAACCCCTGCCAAAGCGAAAAGAAACAGGAAAAACAGCAAAGAAAACCATTCAATCTCATGTTCAACGTAATAACGCACTTTATCGCGCCGATAGACTAAGACTATCCCGGCCGCAATAATAGGCAGCATTAACAAAAGGGTATTTTCTTCAAGGCCAAACAATAATTCTATACGCCTGTGAAGGGCGATGCTTAGTAAGGTAAGCGAAAAAATAAATATGCTTATTCTCACCTTTCTATCAGCCGGAATAGAAATAAGCGATAGAAAAAACTTGTTCTCGCCGAGCGAGACAAGTTTTTCGTTAAGCTGCGCGATATATTTCCTGAACCAAAATAGCAAAAAACAAATGGTAACCAATAAAACAACTATCGTTATAGGCAAGGCCTGCGTTAAGAAATCCTCAAACGTAAGGTTGCCTCTCGCGGCTATAAGCACGCCTATGGGGTTACCGAGAACAGTGCTGGCAGAACCTATGTTTGTCGCCAAAACCGAGGAAATCAATAAAGGTACGGGGTTTATCTCGAAGAAATCGCAAATTGTCAGAATAATCTTTGTCATTATTATTATCGAGGTCACTTCATCCATAAGCCCTGTACAGGTAGCTGAAACCAGCATAATCAGCACAAAAAGTTTCCTGCCTGTTATTTTTTTAACAGTCAACAGTTTGGTTATAATCCACATAATCAGGCCTGCCTCGTTCATCATGCCGACTAAGATCATCATTCCTATAAGAAAAAGTATTACGTCAAGGGACGCGAATTTTATGAGGTTTTCCAGGTCAACAGACCGCGTGATAAGTAAAATTCCTGCGCCTAAAAAAACAAAGCTAAGCCGTAAATCCCAGAAGAATATTATCCCCAGAAGCGACATTAAAAACACGCCTATTGTTATGGCCTGATGCACACTAAAGCCTATTTTCAGGCCTCCCAGCGCCGCTAATAAAGCGACGCAAATAATAATGGAGAGTTTTCTTTTCATAATAGTCGTCTATCCTTTAACCTTTATCCTTTAGCTGATTTACCTGGCGAGCTGCCTCCTCGCCGGCAAGATAACCTGTTGAAAATGCCTGTTGAAGATTATAGCCGCCGCTCGGAGCGCAGCCGTCTATAATTTCTCCCACAAAATACAGGCCGCTTACAAGCCTGGATTCCATGGTCCTTGGGTTAATTTGCTTTGTTGAAACCCCACCGTTTGTAACCATTGCCTCTTCTATGGGCAACGCGCCTGTAACTGTTAAAGGCAGCGCCTTTAGCAGATTTATTATAGAACGCCTTTGTCCTTGCGTAATTTGGTTTAATTTTACCATAGGGTTTAAATTAAGCAAGCATATAAACACCTGTATCATCCTCTGTGGCAGCAGGCCTTTCATGATGCTTTTTAACTGCATATTTCCTCTTGCCTTAAACTCTTTTAGCAGCCTGGTTTCGAGTTGCTCGCGCTTAAGAGCCGGCTTAAAATCTATAAAAAGATCTATTTTCTTATGTTTTTCAAGCAAGTTTACTATTTCGCCGCTTAGATCCAAAACTAATGGCCCTGAAATCCCGAAATGCGTAAACATCAATTCTCCTATCGCGGAGGCTTTTTTCTTTTTGGCGCACTCAAAACTGATGCGTATGTTTCGTAATGACAACCCCTGCAATTGTTTTATCCATGGCTGGCTTACCTTTAAAGGAACCAGGGCGGGTTTTAAAGGCGTAATTTCATGCCCGAGTTTTTTGGCTATTAAAAATCCGTCGCCTGTAGAGCCTGTGGCTTTATAAGAAATCCCCCCTGTCGCCAGAATCGCCTTTTTTGCGTGGATGCTGTTATTATTGTCTAGGGCCAGCTTAAAGCCGGCGTCTTCTATGTTGATTCCGACCAGGCGCGTATTAAAAAGCGTATCTATTTTATTATCAACAAGGCATTTATTGAAAACTTCAAGAACAGACTCGGCTTTATCTGTTGCTGGAAAAACCCTGCCCTGCCTTTCCTCTTTAAGCTCCAGGCCTTTGGCCTGAAAAAAATCAATCAAATCCTGATTAAAAAACTTGTGAAAAGCTGTCCTGAAGAATTCGCCTTGTTCCTGAAATTTTTCTATGAACGTATCAATAGAAGCGCTATTGGTAATATTGCATCTGCCTTTGCCTGTAAGAAGGATCTTTTTGCCTATGGAATTATTTCTCTCAATTAAAAGCGCTTTCCTGCCAAGCTCACCAGCCCTGATAGCAGCCATGGTCCCGGCTGCGCCTGCGCCAATAACAGCGACGTCGTAAATTGCGCCTTTACTCATCTTTCTTTTTCCCGGCGAGCTGCCCGCAGGCGGCAGCTATATCCTTGCCTCTTGAATCTCTTACCGTAACCTTTGCGCCGTTTTTACGGAGCCTATTTGCAAACAGGGCTATGTCTTTTGCAAGCGGGGATTCTAGCCCTAAGTTACCAACCCTGCTATACGCAATTAGATTCACCTTTGCGTTCAGCCTCTTGGCTATGACAGAGAGCGCGTCCGCATCCTGTGCAGTATCGTTTTTCTCTTTCATCAACACATATTCAAGCGTAATTATCCTGCCTGTTTTTTCCATAAACTTCTCGCACGCTGTTATAAGTTTTTCAAGCGGGTAAATTTTATTAACAGGCATCAGTTTATCTCTTTTTTGATTATCCGCAGCATGCAGGGATACGGATAAATTAACCTGCAGGCCTAATTTTTTAAGCTTATCTATGCCGGGGATTATGCCGCAGGTTGAAATCGTCATTCTCCTTGAACCTATATTCATTGCCTTTTCATCGTTCATTATCAAAAGCGCCTTTGATAAATTATCGTAATTATCCAGCGGCTCGCCCATGCCCATAAATACGTAATTGGTTATCGTATTCAGGAAATTGTTCTGCAGGAATAATACCTGGTTTACTATTTCAGCGGGTTTTAGGTTTCTTACATAACCTTTGGACCCGCTTGCGCAAAACAGGCATCTAAATTTGCAGCCCACCTGCGTTGAAATGCATATTGTCTGGCGGTATTTTGAATGTATAAGCACCGTTTCTATATAATTTGCGTCCGAAAGCCTGAAGAGAAACTTCTCAACGCCGTCCTGTGACTTTTGATGCTCTGCGAGTGTAAGAGCGCTTAATAAATAGTTTTCGCTTAATGAGCGCTGAAGCGACTTAGGTATATTGTTCATCTGGCTAAAATTATCCACGCCCTTTTTATAAAGCCAGAAAAATACCTGCTCTGCTCTATATGGCTGTTCTTTGAGCTTTAATACTATCTTTTCAAGCTCTTCCTGAGTAAAATCCTTGATATCTTTCTTTGTCATGTTCACCTGTTGTGTATATGTATTTTTAGGAAATGCTTTGGCGGGAACCTACTAAACTAAACACCCGGATGTTTCTTTTCTATTCTCGCTATCTTTTGCACTCTTCTTGCGTGCCTTTGGCCTTCAAATTCCGTTTTAAGCCACACAAGCAAAATCTTTCTTGCTCTTGCCTTGTTGCAGGGCCTTCCGGAGAGGACAAGGATATTTGAGTCGTTGTGCTGCCTGCTCAACGCTGCCACAGATACATCGTACGCCAAAGCAGCCCTTATGCCGGGTATTTTATTAGCTGCTATAGACATGCCTATTCCTGTTGCGCAAACTAAAATACCTTTTTTCTGTCTGGATTTACTTACCAAACAAGCTACTTTCTCTGCATAATCGGGGTAATCTACGCTTTCCTCGCTAAAGGTACCTATGTCCTTTATTTTGTAACCAAGCTTATTCAGCTCCGCTTTAAGATATTGCTTCAGCTTAAAACCAGCGTGATCAGAACCAATGACTATCATAAATTTATTTCTCATTTTTTTTACCTATGCTTTTATATAACGCGTTAATATTCTTTATGACATCCCCGCAAAAAACAGCGTTCCCGGCAACGAGCTGCGTTGCCCCTGCTTTAGCTACCAGCGGCGCAGTTAGGATATTTATCCCGCCGTCAACCTGTATTGGTGTGTTGAGGCCTTTTGCCTTAATCAGGCGCGCCAGCTCTTCTATCTTCTTTTCTGAACCGTCAATATACGCCTGCCCGCCAAAACCCGGCTCAACGGACATAATTAAAATCAAATCCACCTCGTGTATAATATTCTTAATTGTATCAACGGAAGTTTTCGGCCTTAATGCCACTCCGGCTACCAGGCCTAAACTTTTTATCTGTCTTATCGCGCCTAAAAAATCTTCACACGCTTCCTGGTGTATGGTAATACCGTCGGAGCCTGCCTCTTTAAAATCGTTGATATATTTTTGCGGGTTCTCTATCATAAGGTGCGCGTCGAGAAAAAGCTTGGTCTTTTTTCTTATCTTTTTTATCACAACAGGGCCGATGGTTATGTTAGGCACAAAGTGACCATCCATCACATCCAGGTGCAGCTTTTTGCAGCCTGCCTGTTCAACCTTTTTTATCTCTTCTGTAAGTATGGAAAAATCCGCTGATAATAATGAAGGAAGTATCTCGATTTCTGTTTTCATATTATATGCTGTTCCTTTGCCGGGGTAAATATTAGTATTATATTTGCTATTTTATATGTACTTTAATATATGTCAAGTTTAATATTTGAGTAGACTTGCTTAAGGCCTGTGGCAATTCTCGCAGGGACGCACAAAAATCCCCAGCGTGGATTTTTGTGCTCTGACCTCGGCCTTCGCTCTCGCCTGTATGGAAACAAGGGCGAACCATGCCCGCTCGGCCTCGCAAGCCCTGCTCGAATTACCACAGGCCTTAAACATATGCGCCTCACATTGCAAAAGCCTAACTTATTGACAATGTCTCCGCTTTGAAGGCTTAAGACATTGCCGAAAAAACAATAGCGGAAGATTTGGCTCGCTTGTTTTGGTTGTAGGCAAAACATAGCAGTGCCTGCCTACCGTCAGGCAGGCAGGCCGGGGACACCGAATGAACCCTTGGATGGTAGCGCAGGCTTAAGCCTGCGCTACCATCTGTAGGTGAATTCGGAGGGGCCCCGGCCGAACGACTATAGTTTTGCCCAAATCTGAAGCGTGTTTTTGAGGCTATGCCTTAAGCCTTAAATAGATTTGCTGATTCTGGAAAGTATATTATAGGACTTTTCTAAAATGAGTTTAATCTCGCGCTCTGCAATACATAAAGGCAAGAAGAAATAAATTATATTTCCAAGCGGCCTTAACAAAATGCCACTTTTTAAGCCTTCGGCATAAATCTTTTGGCCTATTCTTTCTTTAAAGCCAAATGCCTCTTTGGTATTTTTATCCTTAACTAATTCCAGAGCGCCTATCATGCCTATGTAGCGGATGTCTCCGACAGCTGGAAGATTCTTAAAACCTTCCAGCTTTTTATGAAAAACTGGAATAAGTTTGTCTATTTTGTCTAAAGTGCACTCTTTGCGGAACACACCAAGGCTCGCTAATGCTGCTGCGCAGCATAAAGGGTTAGCGGTATAGGTATGGCCGTGATAAAATGTCTTTTTCTTCTGATAATCCGCATAAAAGGCATTGTAAATCTTATCCGTAGTCAACGTTGCGCCCATCGCAAGAAAACCCGCTGTTATGCCTTTAGACAGGCACATAAAGTCAGGTTGTATATCCGTATAATCGCAGGCAAACATCTTTCCTGTCCTGCCAAAGCCTGTTGCAACTTCGTCTAATATCAGGTGGACATTGTATTTTTCAGCAAGTGCGCCTGCCTTTTCCAGATATTCTTTAGGATATATAATCATTCCGCCTGCAGCCATAACCAGTGGCTCTAATATAACAGCGGCTATTTCGCTGTTATGATTTTTAAGCGCGGTTTCCAGCGAACCTATGCACTCTATACTGCAATTATTGCGATTTTTTCCTACGGGGCAGCGATAGCAGTAAGGCGAACTCGCCTTGTACGAGTTAAACATAAGCGCTTTATATTTTATATTGAACAAATCAACGCTGCTTACGCTCATCGTCGCTATTGTGTCGCCGTGATACCCGTAATCTAAGGAAAGAAATTTTGTCTTTTTGCTTTTGCCTGTGTTATGCCAATATTGAAAAGACATTTTAAGCGCTGTCTCAACAGCTGTTGAGCCGTTATCTGAAAAAAACACCTTTGTCAGGGATTCGGGAGAAATGCGGATAAGTTCTTCTGCCAGCATAATGGCGGGCTTATGCGTAAAGCCGGCAAACATCACGTGCTCAAATAAATCCAGCTGCCTTTTAATCGCCGCTTTTACTTTGGGATGGTTATGCCCGTGGACATTGCACCACCAGCTTGAGATGGTATCGTAGTAAAAATTACCTTTGTTATCGTAGAGCTTAATACCCTTTGCCCGCTCGATCAGAATAGGCGGGAGTTTCTTGCAATCCTTCATTTGGGTATACGGATGCCAAACGTACTTGAGATCCTTCTCTATCCACGTATTCATATTATCACCTAAGTTGAGGCTTTTGCAATTTGAGCTACATTAATAGGCTTAAGGCATTGCCTCAAAAACACGCTTCGGATTTGGGCAAAACTATAGTCGTTCGGCTGGGGCCCCTCCGAAATTCACCTACTGATAGTAGGGCAGGCTTAAGCCGGCCCTACTATACAAGGGTTCAGTTTCGGTGTCCCCAGCCTGCCTGCCTGACGGTAGGCAGGCACTCCTAAGTTTTGCCTACTCCTAAGCAAGTATACCAAATCCTCCGCTATTGTTTTTTCGGCAACGCCTTAAGCCTTTAATCAGTTGCGAATTCTAAAGTAACACCCCTCGGCCTAATATTTACCATTGGTGAGGTTTTTGCAATGCGAAGGTGCATTAGAAATTTTTCGCCAAATGTCCTTTTAGGACTTACGGCGCGGAAGCGGCTAAGATTCTTTATTATAGGGTAAGCGACCAAGCCGTAAGTCCAAAAGGACGGCGAAAAATTTCAGCACCAAGCATTGCAAAAACCGAACCAACGGTGAGATAGGGCCCGCCGTTGAATGAATGGCAGTACTCCCAGCACCCGCTTCCCTGTCAGCCTTTTTATTATATCAACATTATCATTCAAGATTATTTTGTTCTGACTCTTGCGGCGGTTATTGAAGATGAGGCCTATTATGTTCATCTTTCTTCGCCGCAAGGCCTCGATAGTTAATAGGGCATGGTTAATGGCGCCGAGTTTATTATCTATTACTACCAAAACTGGCAGCTTCAGTTCTTTGGCAATATCTATCACCAGTTGCTTATTATTAAAAGGCACAAGCGCCCCACCTATGCCTTCTACTATTACAAAATCAAACTGCCTCTGCAAATTCCTGAAACTTTGTTTTATTATTTTTTTACTTACACATTTTCGTTCGAGCCGCGCCGCAAGATGAGGCGAGGCAGGAAATTTAAATGTGTAAGGCTGCTTATCTTTATTTATGGGAAGGGTTTTACTGCCTGTGCAGATCCACTTCTGCGTTATCGTCCTGTATCCATTTGTCTTAAGGAATCTTTCCAGCAGTCTGCAGACAGTGGTCTTTCCTACGCCTGTTCCGGTGCCTGTAACAAAAATAGCTTTCATTTTACCGCTTTGCAAAAAAACACCTCGTATGTTGCTGTTATATCGTTGAATTTCTTTTTATATACGTCTTCAAGCCTGCTTAATGTGCCAATGCTCCAAAGCGTACGAGCGCCATTGCCTCTTGTGCCTGTATATTTTATTTTTTTAAGCAGGTCTGTCAAAGAGGCGTGTTTTTCGGTGTATATCTTTTGCTCTATCTGGATTTCATTAAAAAGTCCGCTTAAGACAGCCTCTATTTTTCTTTTTTCCAGAAAATTATAGGAACTTATGCTTTTACTTTTGCCGAATACCTGCTTCAGGGACTCATCCAGCTCATGAAAAGTGTTGGGCCCGAATACAGAAAACAGCGCGACGCCTCCTGCTGCCAGTAATTCCTTATATTTTATAAGAGCGCTTTCTAGGTTTTCAAACCATTGCAAGGAAGCGTTTGAGCTTAAAAGGTCAAACCCAGCGTCAAGGTCTATTGTCTCCGCATCGGCAACGATAAATTCTATATTATCGCCCGATAATTTAAGCTTCGCTATTTCTATCATGTTTTCCGAGATGTCTATCGCCTTTATTGCGGCCTTTGGAAATTTTTCCCTTAAAAATTTAGTGTAGTTTCCTGTTCCGCAGCCGATATCAAGAATATTATTGAAATGAGCGCCGTTTAATTTTCCTATGAGTTCTTGCGCGCAGGCATTCTGTATATTGCAGTATTGATCATAATATCCTGCGTATTTCGAAAAATTCCTTCTTATAGCTTCTTTGTTCATCGAGACGTTTTCCAACTTGCTCGGGAAACGCTTTCTGATCTGTTCAGGAAACTGTTTCCCGAACAAGACGGGAACACTTTCCCGAACAATTTTGGGACACTTTCCCGAACAATTTGGTAAGCGTCTCCAGCTGTAGGGGATGTGGCCTTCGTTTTGTAGGCATGCGAACTCTGCATTGTTTAAGCTGCGTGCTATATCCCTGGCCTCTTCTATCGGGGCTATTGCGTCAAATTCTCCGTGCATGATTTTTACGCTCTTTATTGCTTTCAGCATCTGGGATGTTATTCTAGAATTTTTTAGATACTCCAAAGTTTCAAGCAGGTAATCCAGCTCCATACAATCGCAATAAATTTTGAGCAAATTCTTCTTAAAAAAGGAAAAGGCGTCTTTATTATAAAAACACTGACTGTAAAATGTGTACAAAAAGGCGTTTTTGTTTTTTAGAAGCTTTTGTTTTATCGTCTCTATCGCCAAGGGGTCGTATCTTTTTCTTATGCCTACCAACACAAGCTCATCTACCAGCTTTGGAAATTCAAAAGCAAATTCCGCTGCGACAAAACCACCGAGCGAAAATCCAAAAAGCGAGAGCCTTTCTATGCTATTTTTTTTTAACGCATTCAAAAGACGCTCTTTAAAATCGAACGGGTGAAAACTCTCAGGGATCAGGCAGTTGCAATCCTGCTTTAGCGAATCAAAAATCCTGTAATCAGTTGCCCAGCCGGGCACAAAAACCATTGTGCTCTCTTTATTCCTGTTTATGTATTTAAAATTCGTTGATTTCATAGATATCATTGATAAGCCTATCCAATACATCTTTTGTGTGGCAATAACTTAAGGAAAACCTTATTCGCGCTTCATTGGCAGGGACCGTAGGCGGCCTTATGGCAGGCGCCCAGAAGCCTTTCTCTTTAAGGAGGCTGCTGATTTTTACTGCCTTACGGCTGTCCTTAACAATTAAAGGTATTATTTGCGAAGAGCCTTTTACTGTAAGCCTGAGGCTTGATAATTCATTTCTAAAATATGACGCTTTCTGCAAAAGTTCCCGCCTTCTAAACGGCTCCTTTTTAATTAACTCAAGGCTGGCCAAATTTGCCGCTATAACCGAGGGTGGCAATGCGGTGGAATATATAAAGCTTCTTGATGTATTTATTAAATAATCTTTTATATTTTTTGAGCAAGCCAAATAGGCACCGAAGCTTCCGAGGGCCTTGCTGAATGTCCCCATAATCAAATCTATGGAATCTGTTAAATTCTCCTTTTCCGCAATCCCTGAGCCACTATCGCCGAATACGCCTGTTGCATGAGCTTCATCAATCATGATTTGGCAGTTGTATTCTTCTTTTATGCTTACTAAGTCTTTCAAAGGCGCTATGTCCCCATCCATGCTGAAAACTGTTTCTGTTATTATCAGGGCGTTTTTAAATTTTTGCCTGTGCGTTTTTAATAAAGATTCAAGACTCCCTGCGTCATTATGCAGAAACCTAAAAAGTTTCGCCCCGGATAACAATACCCCATCGATTATGCTCGCGTGGCTTAGCTTGTCGGTGAAGACAACATCGCCCCTTGAGCACAACGAACTTATTATCCCTATGTTTGCCTGATAGCCGCTATTAAAAATAAGAGCTGCTTCCTTGCCTTTAAAAGAGGCGGTTCTGTCTTCAAGTTCGCTGTGAAGCGTTAAGCTTCCGCTTAATAATCTGGATGCGCTTGATGAGGCGCCGAGTTTTTCTATAATATTGCATGAGGCGCTTTTTATATAAGCATGATGCGATAAGCCAAGATAATCATTGGATGAAAAATCAGCATATTCTCTGCCTTCAATGCAAATCACGCCGTTTCTTCTGTAATCTGCCGGGTGCAGGATTCTTAAAAGGCCGTTTTCTTCTGCCTCTTTTAAAAACTGGTTTATTTGCTCCATAAAGATTTTACTTGTTCTATAAGTTTGTAATCATCCTGCAGGGGATTGCCTTTAACAGTAAGATAACCACCTATAATCATTCCATTAGCGCCTGCTAAAAATCCTAAGGTCTGAAAATCCTTTAAAACGCTTTCTCTTCCTGCGGCTATCTTTAAGGTCTTGTCCTTTAATATGATTCTAAAAATAGCTATTGCCCTGATTGCATCTTTGCAGGAAATAGGCTCAATAAATTCCAAAGGCGTCCCTTTTATAGGCACAAGCAGGTTTAAGGGCACAGAATCCACATTTAATTTTTTTAAAGTGCGCGCCATATCAATTCTATCCTGCCAGCTCTCACCCATGCCGATTATGCCGCCGCTGCAAACCTCTAAGCCTGCTTGCTTGGCGGCCCTTATTGTATCTATGCGCTCTTTAAAACTATGCGTAGAGACGATGTTCGGGTAGAACCTTTCGGATGTCTCGATATTGTGATGATAACGCGAAAGCCCTGCGTCTTTTAATTTTTTCAGCTCATTTTCATTAAGGGCACCTAAGGATGCGCAAACAATAATATTAACTTCATTTTTAATTTTTGATATTGCAGCCGCTATATCGCCCAGCTCTTTTGCGTTCAGGCGGTTGCCGCTTGTTACAATACCGAACCTTCCTGCGCCTGCGCATTTGGCAGTTTTTGCGGCCGCTACTATCTCTTTTACGCTTTTAAGGGGATACGTCTGTTTTGCGGCTTTGTAGCGTGATACCTGGGCGCAGAATTTACAGTCCTCGTTGCATAAGCCGCTTTTGGCGTTCGTAATACTGCAAAGCTCTACTCTGTCAGCTATAAATTGCTGCCTTATCCTATTGGCTCTAAGTAAAAGCTCGGAAAGCTCCAGCTCAAGGAGCTGGTTTTTTGTGGTTTTTGAGGCGGTTTCCATAATTGTCAACTATTGTAGCAGGTTGGGTTGACGATTTCCATAAAAAAATGACAAACCTTTTAAGGTTTGTCATTCCCGCGCAAGCGGGAATCCGGGGGACAGTTATAAGCTTAAGGTAAGAACAGGTTACCAATTGAGTCGGTAAACGGTACGTACTCGTAAGGGTCAGGCAGCAGCGCCTATAGATTCAGCGATTCTTCTGTAATCTCCTTGAGATATTAACCCGCTTATTTTTCCGTTTAAGAGTTCTGCAATCACAGAATTATCTTTAAGGGGCACGCAACTGATCATACAAGAATATTCGAGTGTCAATATACCCATATTGTTAGGGTGTTCAAAAAAAACTTTTTTATCATCTACAAATAATATTTCTTCAGGCTGAACCCCCGATTTCTCTACAAGTTTTTCATAGCTTTCTTTGTCCTTTTTGGTACAGTTAATATCCGCGGTATTTAAAATACAATCAAATAGGTCATCAAGCCTATATTTTTCCATTGCGTAACCAAATTTTTCTTTGGCATTGTTGGTAAATAGTATAACTTTATATCCGCGATCTTTTAAGTTTCTTATCAATTCCACCATCCCCGGCATTATCACATATGCCCCAAACCAAAGTTTTTCAATCTCGTCTTTTGGCATGAACCCGAATAAGTCAACGTGCTGTTCATTCCTAAGTCTGTCGCGAATCTTTTGCCAAAATTCGTCTTTCGTCAATTTTCCCGCGGTCCATTCAAAATATTCTGACCCAAAAAATACATCCTCTAATTTATCATAATCGATACCAAGCCGGTCTTTTAATGTTCGCAGAGTGACAGATATCCCATCCAGAGATACTACTCCAGCAAAGTCAAAAGCAATAGCTTTAACGTTTTTGATCTTAGCAACGGCAGCTCTCACTATGGCTGTTGCTTCTGTGCGCGTATCCGCTTTTTCGCTGGTTAAATAAGGGATTAAATGTTCAAGATGGGACAAAGAAGATTCAGCTCCTGGTTGGGGGATGGTTTCGTTTGGCGCAAGAGAGGTTGCAATGGGTCTTAAACTATAACCGTCGACTTCAATTGCCCAAATCGTTTGCGACCAACAAAAACAGATTATTGCAATAATCATCAAAACTTGCTTCATGGCTTTGTAATTTAAAAATATCTTTTTTGTCTTTGCCCCGTTAATACTAAAATCATAAATTAGTAATAATATAAAAGCGGTCTTCCTTTTGTTATTTTATATAGACTTATATAAAGAATATCATAAGTAAAGACATTTGTCAAGCTATAAATGAAAGCAAGCACTGCTATCAATACGCTTACGACTAGCTGAAAATTCTTGTCAAAGCACACAATAGATCTTACAATTGCCATATCTTGCCTCTTTTCTGTGAAATATAGGGCCTGATCTCAATTTTCAACATTTTACAATTTTTGTTGATTATTGAGCCCTGACCCTAATTCATCTAAGTGAGGTTTCTGCAATGCGAGGTACATTAAAAAAGCTTTTGCGTGTCCTGCCGGAGCGACTGTCAAAAATCGCGAAAACCTAAGCGAGAAGTGAGCGATTTTTGCCACAGCGAGCAAAAAGCGCCTTTCGCCGAAGGCGAAACGATCCTTTTTGCGAGCGACAAGCGAAGGCAGGCACGCAAAAGCTAAAAGGATTTAGCACCAAACATTGCAAAAGCCGAACTATGGATCCCCGCTCCCCGTTTTCACGGGGACAAGTTTCGCGGGAATGACATCGGGGGGAGCAAATTGCAACAGGCCTTATATCCTTAGACTATCCAGCAGCGCCTCTTGCGCCAAAGGCGGCGCAATCTTGCTAATAACCTTACCGCTATAATCTTTATGCGCGATTTCTATTTGCCCGCCGCTGACTGTATCACTGTATCTTGCGACTATTGACGCTGCCAGGGATATTACGCCGCGGTCAAACTCGCCTCTTCCTATCGCGGTCGGGCCTGTTGTATTTACAGGATGAAAACATAAATCATCATCGTTGGCTAAGGCAAGCAGAATATCGTTTTCTTTTTCGTTTCTGCCTACCACGAGTTTTGCTGTTTTGGTTAAACGAAAATGCCTTCCTGCCTTAAGCAGCTTAACATCATTTATATTAAAATCGGGTTTATGTTTTATCAGGTCCCTTATCCGCGCCGCGAATCCGGGGTCTGTCAGCAGGCATCCGCCCGCAGGGCACGGATAATCATTTATCCCGAAATCCTTAGCTAATTGAATCTGCGGCTTGCGGGAACGGCCCTTAATAGAAAGCAGCTTTTCCCTGTCTACCAAGCCCTCTTTTTCGGCAATGGTCGGCTCAAACAGCTTTGCCGAAAGGGGACGCAATATTAATCCTTCCAGGCCGCTGTCTCTTTCTATAATTCTTAAGGCATCCCTCCTCTGAGACATTGGCCTCTCGCCTAAAACCTCACCTGTTATTAAAAAAGACGCGCCTGTCTGCCTCATATATTCCGCCGCCTTCTTGAATATTAATATGCGGCAGTCAAGGCAGGGGTTCATGTTGCTGCCGTAGCCATGTTTGGGATTTTTTATTATCTGGAAATACTCTTTGCTTATTTCAAACACCTTAAGCTTAATGCCTAAGTTATCTGCAGCGGATTTGCTTGCCAGGCAAGTCTTCCCACGGCTGGTGCAAGTGCAAAACACAGTCAGAAAGTTTACAGCTTCTATCTCTATGCCCTGTTCAAGCATAAGCCTGGTTGCCAATATGCTGTCTAACCCGCCTGACATTAAGGATATTGCCTTTACCTTTTTCATTTAAGCTCCGTTTTCAATAATGCCGCCGCCTAAAACAACGTTATTGTGATAGAACACAACAGCCTGACCTGGGGTAACTGCCTCCTCG
The DNA here is from genome assembly GCA_043797125.1 of Candidatus Omnitrophota bacterium. Lineage (GTDB taxonomy): Bacteria > Omnitrophota > Gorgyraeia > JABMRG01 > JAFGKX01 > JAZDPX01. The sequence goes on along the minus strand of JAZDPX010000012.1, from coordinate 53,785 downwards.
TGTCTGAGGAAATCAACTGCTACCTTATCTTTATCAATTTTTGATACAACTGCCCATGAAGGCGGCTGATTATACCTGACCTGCGCCTTGACTTTTAGCGGCTTATCAAGGCCGCTAATCGCTATCCAATTAACTCTTTTTGCTATTAACCTCTTGGAATATAAATCTTTTTTTTCACCGACTATAACCGTGTTTCTTTTGCCGTCCAATGCAATTACATAAAGAGGGTGTTTACCCCAGATGCCAAGGCCCCTTCTCTGGCCTACCGTGTAAAACCCTATGCCTTTATGAGAGCTCAAAACCTTCCCTTGCCTGTCAATTATCGGCCCCGGGTTTGCTATTGCCGGATCATTCTTTATAAGAAAATCCCTGTAGTTATTATCCGGGATAAAACAAATCTCATGACTGGCAGGTTTATTGTAAACCTTGATTCCGATTTTTTTAGCTACCCTGCGCACCTGGTGTTTAGTAAAATCCGCCAGCGGAAAAATAGTATGCTTAAGCGACTCCTGAGGCAGAGAGAATAAAAAATACGACTGGTCCTTGCGAATGTCTTTGGCTTTTTTAAGAATGTACCTTTTTACTTTTTTATCGTAACCGACTTTCGCGTAATGGCCTGTGGCAATGAAATCTGCGCCAAGGGACTTTGCCTTTTTTAAGAGGCTGTCAAACTTTATTATTTCGTTGCACATAACGCAAGGATTCGGCGTCCTTGCGTTTTTATATTCATTTAAAAAATAATCTATGACACCTGCCTTGAATTCTTCAACATAATTAAGCGCGTAGAAAGGAATGCCTAACTTAAGCGCTACAGCCCTTGCGTCATTTATCCCTTGTATGCCGCAGCAGGCCTTTCTACCTTGAGTTGGCTCTTTACTGTCTTGCGAGTTAAAAAGTTTAAGGCTTATTCCGATAACATCGTAGCCTTTTTTTAACAATAAATAGGCTGCGGTGGAGGAATCAACGCCGCCGCTCATCGCAACAACCGCTCTTTTTTTCATCTAAGGTTTAGTCTTCAAAAACAATGGAGGAAGGCCCCAACGAAGTAAGATTTTCCATCTTCAATGGTATGTGTTTGGCGTCTGTGCTTATCCATAGCCTTATTTTTTCAGGTTCGGTCTCAAACAAGTACGCATTAAAAGCGCCGGCAGGAGTTTTAATTTTATTTATTTTTCTAAATATCACCTTGAATTCATCGACCGGCAGCTGAACATAGAATTCATAGCCAGGCTTTAATTTTGCAAGTTCAAGCCTCCTGCAGGAATATATAAGAAGGACGGCGTTTTGGATGGGCGCGTGTTTTTTTATAACATCGCTTTTTTTTCCAAAGATGCCGCGTTTAATAATCTCTACCTTATAATTTACCTGATCATACCTTTCCTCTATAATATTGGAAAAACCTAAGTTGTTGATATTTCTATGCACATATAACGGGTAAAATGTTTCAGGGTCAGTGTAAATTTTTTCAAAATCATAGAAAACCCCGACTTTGCTTTCAAAGTTTATAAGGAAGCTGTCTTTGCCTTCAAAGTCAACCTTGCCTACAAAGGTAAGCTTGGCGCTTCCGGCTCTTATCGGGCCCATTGAATAGAAAAAATTAAAAGTCTCTTGGGCTTGAAACGGGGGTTGTTGTTCCTCTGGAGGCGAGATAGGTTCTTCCGGCTTCTCTATAATCTTAAATGTCGGAATAGGCACAGGCACCGGTATCGATACCGGCGTTAGGGTTAACGTTGGAAATGTAAAATTTTTCTGATTTAATAAATAACCTTTTTCAAATAATACATATGCCCAGACAAAAAGCAAAAGAACAGCTATGGCCTTTTTCATTCTATATTATCGTTATGCCTTACCAACACAGCCTAACACCTGCAATTTCTGTTTTACAACCTGTTTTATCGCGTCTCTTGCGGGAGTTAAATATTTTCTGGGATCAAAGTTGCTTGGATCCTCGACAAACTGTTTTCTTATCATGGCAGTCATGGCCAGACGCAAGTCAGTATCAATATTAACCTTACAAACATTCATCTTCGCTGCCTTGGAAATCATTTCCTCGGGCACGCCCTTTGCTCCGGGAAGCTTTCCGCCGTATTGATTGCATATCTTCACATACTCATCCAAGACGCTTGAAGCACCATGCAGGACAAGCGGGAAATTGGGCAAGCGTTTTTCAACTTCTGCCAGCCTGTCAAAATGCAGCTTCGCTTCGCCTTTAAACTTGTATGCCCCATGGCTGGTTCCAATGGCTATTGCCAGAGAATCGCAATGCGTTTTTTTGACAAATTCTTCTGCTTCATCAGGGTGCACTAATATAGCTTCTTTTTCGGAAACGGATACGTTATCTTCCACTCCCTGGAGCCTGCCTAATTCCGCTTCAACCACAACGCCTTTTGAGTGCGCGTAATCCACTACCTCTTTTGTAATCCTGATGTTTTCACCAAGCGGGTGTTTTGACGCATCTATCATGACTGATGTAAACCCGCCGTCAATGCACGACTTGCATATCTGGAAATCCTCGCCGTGGTCAAGGTGCAGGACGATATCCAGGCCCGTGTCCTCAATCGCAGCTTCTACAAGGTGCATGAGGTATACATGTTTTGCATATTTGCGCGCGCCTGCTGAAAACTGCAGTATAAGCGGGGCCTTTTCTTCTTTTACGGCCTCGGTTATACCCTGTATTATCTCCATATTATTTACATTAAAAGCCCCTACTGCGTAGTTTTCCTTTAGTGCCTTTTGAAACATTTGTTTTGATGATATAAGCGCCATGACCGCCTCCTCTGTTTTTGCCTATTATAATCAATATACGCCATTATGCAAGAGAAAAATCTCCTTTTGACATCTCTAATAATTAGTGTTATATTATCCTCTATGTTGACAGTTGTAAACCCGGCAAAAGATGCCTTTTTGGCATTTTTGAATTTGATCTATCCAAAAAATTGCCAAGGCTGCGGCAAGAGCCTCGATTACAAAAATAAATTGTACCTGTGCGAAAGCTGCTTTAAAACCATAACAATAAACAAGCCTCCGTTCTGCATAAGATGCGGCCATTCTTTGTGCGGCGCGGTAAACTTAAGCGCAGTATGCGGAGAATGCATGGGAACAAATTACAGCTTTGATAAGGCGTTTTCCTGCTGTAATTACGACGGGCTGATTAAAGAACTTATACACAATTTTAAATATAAACAAAACAGATACCTGGTCTGCCTGTTTGATGAATTAATGACGCAATTCATAAAAACGCACATGGATACACAGGCCATAGATATGGTAGTGCCTGTTCCGCTGCACAAAAGAAAAATACGCGAAAGAGGGTTTGACCAATCGCTGCTTATATCCAGCCGCGTATCTAACATATTCAATCTGCCGCTTGTTTATAATGCGTTAAAAAGGAACAGATACACCGCCCAGCAGACGCATTTAAGCAGGTTTCAGCGCATGGACAATATTAAAGGCGCGTTTTCCGTTAAAGACAAAAATATATTTAACAAAAAGGCTGTGCTGCTAGTGGACGATGTTGCAACCACGTTTGCCACTGCCGACGAATGCGCATCTGTTTTAAAAAAGGCCGGAACTAAATCGGTGTTTCTGTTAACATTGGCGAGAGGGCTGTAAATAAATGAGGACATTGAGAAATTATGTGCTAAAAGAACTGCTGGGGCCGTTTTTCATATCTCTGGCGGTGTTCACTTTTGTGATGGTAATAGGCAATGTCATGAAGATGACGGACATGGTCATCAATAAAGGCGTAAACCCTATCCTGATGGCAAAGGTCTTTTCGGCCTTCATACCATACCTGCTAAGTTATACGCTGCCCATGGCCATACTCGCTTCAATAGTAATGTGTTTTGGCAGGCTGGCATCTGATAATGAAGTGGTTGCTATGAAGGCGAGCGGCATAAGTATATATAGAATAGGGTTTCCTGTAATAGTGTTTGCGTTTATATTGAGCCTTTTTCAGGTTTATCTAAATGACACCATAATTACCAGGTCTCATTATTTTATAAACAAGACGGTAAAAGAAATCGGCCTTAAGAACCCGATAGCTTATCTTGAGCCCGGGGTTTTTATCAAAGACTTTAAAGACCATATCATATTTATATACGGCATAAACGGGAACAAGCTTGAAAATATCAGGGTATACAGACTGCAGGAAGATAATCCCACAAGGACCATTATAGCGCAGGGAGGCGAAATAACAACATTCCCGGAAAAAAGCACGGTGTTGCTAAAATTGATAAACGGAACAATCGATGAACCAAACCCCAAAAATCCTAATCTTTATTATAAGGTAAATTTTAAAAACTATAATCTCACCCTGGACCTTTCTGAAGAACTTGTAGATGTTAACGTTACAAAAAAACCGAAAGATATGTCGATAAAGGAGCTTAAAGCCGAGGCCCTCACAATGAAGGCATCTAATATAAAGCCCACGCCGCTTATAATTGAAATACACAAAAAGATAGCCCTGGCATTTTCAAGTTTTGTATTCGCGCTGGTAGGGCTGCCTATTGCGATAAATACAAGGAGACGAGAAAAATCCGTAGCCTTCGGCTTAAGCCTGATTATTATGCTGAGTTATTACGGCATATTTATAGCAGGGGAGGCTTTGGCGCTTAAGGAAATCATGCCGCCTTATTTAGGCCTGTGGGCAGCGAATGTCATATTTTTGGCTGCCGGTATTTCGCTTTATGTAAGGATAGCGGAGTGTTAGTTAATCCCGCACCTTTTTGGTATTCAGCGATGAATATTAAAAGGGTGCGGAAGAAATATAAAAAAGGTGCGGGATGAAGATACTGGATAAATATATAGTTAAAGGCTTTGTGTCTTCCCTTTTCTACTGCCTTACAGTATTCTATCTGCTTTTTATTATCGCTGATATGCTGGGGCACATGGATGAAATACTCAAAAATAGAGTGCCTCTTGAAATTTTGGCGCGATTCTATATTTCCTTCAGCCCTCTCATATTTGTGCAGACAACCCCTCTGGCAGGGCTTTTAGCAACAGTTTATGTTTTAAGCGCCATGAACAAGAATAACGAATTAACCGCTATGAAGGCAAGCGGCATAAACATATTTGCGACAATGCGGCCCATATTCGTTATCGGCATAATAATCTGTCTAGGCATATTCTATGTAAATGAAAATATCGCGCCAAAGGGGGCCTTGGTATCGGAAAAAATAAAAACAGAATATATAGAATCCAATAAAAAAGATAAAGAATTAAAGTCAGTCAAAAATCTGACCGTTTACGGAAAAGCTTCCCAGATGATATATGCAAAGGGCTTTAACCCCGCCACCAACAGGCTCGACGAAGTCATAATACTCGAACATGACAAGGATCAAAAATTAAAACGAAAAATACTTGCGAGGTACGGGGTTTGGTTTAATGAAAAATGGACATTTTACGACGTGATAGTATACCGCTTTGACGAGTTCGGCCACCCCAGGGGACAAGTTTTGACTTTCAATAAAAAGGTTGTAAGGCTTCCTGATAAACCCTCTGATCTTCTAAAAGGTGAGGGCGCGGCCACCTACATGAATTACTCTCAGCTTAAGATATATATAAACAGAGTCAAAGGCGCTGATAAAAAAACTATTGACCGGTTAAGGACAGACCTTTATTTTAAATTAGCGCTGCCATTTTGCGTTTTTATAATGATACTCTTAGGCATCCCTTTTTCCTTAACTACGGTCAGGGGAGGCGTTGCCGCGAGTATGGGGATAAGTATAATAGCGGGATTGTTATATTATGGATTTATAGGGGTCTGCTTGTCTTTAGGAAAGGGAAATTTTTTACCGCCGCTTATTGCTGTTCATCTTCCGAATGTTGTATTCTTTACAATTGCTGTTATGCTTATCAAAAAAGCGCCGGCTTAAACTCTTTACGCCTCTAAAATCTTTGTCAGTTTATACAACTCTATATTTTTCTTTGTATTCTCTTCTACATTAGATTTTTGGTTACAGGCAAATTCAAGGTCTACTGCCATTACCCGGTCCGATACAATACCCGCCATTTTATCGCTTTCACCCTGTATTAAAAGTTCTACAGCCTTTGCGCCTAACCTTGCAGCTAAAATTCTATCCTGCGCGGTGGGCCGGCCCCCTCTTTGTATGTGGCCAAGCACCGTAACCCTTGTTTCGTAACCTGTTTTTTTCTGAACAATCTTGGCAACTTCATGCGCGCTTCCAACTCCCTCGGCAACCAGCAGAATCCAGCTTAGCTTGCCCTTTTTGTGCGCGGCATTTATTTCTCTGCATATTTTGCTCATGTCAAATTTCATCTCCGGCATTAATACATCTTCCGCGCCGCCTGCAAGAGCAACCCTTGCCGCTATATAACCGCATTCTCTGCCCATAATTTCGACTACAAAAATCCTTTCCAGGCTGCTAACAGTATCTCTTATTTTATCTATGGCATCCAGCGCAACATTGACCGCTGTATCTGAACCAATAGTAAAGTCTGTTCCGTTAATATCATTATCTATGGTTCCGGGTATGCCTATGCAGCGTACTCCATAATCGGCGCATAGAATGTGCGCCCCTCTAAAAGAACCGTCGCCGCCTATTATGGCTAAACCGTCTATTTTAAATTTCGCTATCTGTCTTAATGCCTTGCGCTGGCCGTTTTTTGTCATAAATTCTTTGCTTCGCGCCGTCTTGAGAATTGTACCGCCCATATTTATGATGTTGCTGACAGAGCGCCTGTTTAACTGCTTCATGTCTCCTTTTATTAAACCTTCATAGCCGCGCATAACGCCAAATACGGAAAGCCCGTTGAATATGGCGCACCTTACCACAGCTCTTATTGCCGCATTCATCCCTGAACAATCGCCGCCGCTGGTTAAAACCGCTATTCTTTTAATCCTGCTCATAACTTTTCAAACTCTGCCTTGTCTTTTATTTTATCATGCGCTGTCTCAAGATCTATCAGGCCGTCTAGATACAGCTTTTTTATGGATTTATCCATCGTTATCATGCCGTGCTTGCCGCTTGTCTGTATAACTGTCATAAGCTGTTCTGTCTTGTGCTCCCGTATAAGGCTTCTGACCGCTGATGTACCTGTCATTATCTCGCACGAAGGAATCCTTCCCCTGCCATCTTTTCTTACAAGCAGCTGCTGGCATATAACTCCCTGAAAACAGCCTGATAGCTGCACTTTTATCTGTTCCTGCTGATGAGGAGGAAATATATCTATAAGCCTGTCTATGGTCTGCGGGGCATCAGGCGTATGAAGAGTGCTTAACACTAGATGCCCTGTTTCAGCAGCTGTTATTGCCGTAGATATGGTTTCCAGATCCCTCATTTCGCCTACCAATATAACGTTAGGGTCCTGCCTGAGCGCGTGCTTTAGCGCGTTGGAAAAAGACAAGGTATCAATACCCACCTCTCTTTGCTTCACTATGCTGTTTTTATTCTGATGCACATATTCTATCGGATCTTCTACGCTGATAATATGGCAGTGCCTTTCATTGTTAACCTGGTCCACCATAGAAGCGAGCGTTGTGCTCTTGCCTACTCCTGTGGGCCCTGTTACCAGCACAAGCCCGTTTGGCAGCCTTGCCAATTCAGATACTATGCGGGGAAGGCCCAGTTTTTCTACGGTCTGCACGGTATTCGGTATAACCCTGAATGCCGCCTCGACGCTGCCTTTTTGCATGTGCACGTTTACCCTAAAACGGCACAAATCCGGCACATAAAGGGAAAGATCCAGTTCTAGATTTTCCTCGAACCTCACTTTCTGCTTATCATTTAAAATACCATAAACCATTTTTTTGGTCTGCTCTCTGTTCAAAATATCAAATGCTGTTGTGTGCAATTCTCCGTCTATTCTCAACATAGGTGGCATGTCCTGCGTAATATGCAAATCAGAAGCGCCTTTTTCCGAAGCGTGCCTTAAAAGATCCTTAATATCCAGCATTTCAAACTCCTCTCTTACTGTTTTTCATGTGTTTTTTTGCCGGAAAAAATATCGGCAAATTCCAGCCTTAGCTCATCGGGGTTACTGGCGTTTTCAAGAGCGGATTCTTTGCTTACGACGCCTTTCTTAACCCAGTCAATAAGCGCCTGATTGAAAGACTGCATCCTAAAGATGGCGCCGTCCTGAATGGCGTCTATTATCTCATTTATCCTGCCTTCGTGTATCATCTTTTTTACCGTGGGAGACGGCAGCATTATTTCGCATGCGGGAACGCGCCCGGGTTTGTCGCAACGCGGAATAAGCCTCATTGAGATAACACCCGCGAAAAGAAGCGCGAACTGCATCCTTATCTGATGATGCATGTGGGTCGGAAAATAATTAATAATCCTCTCGATTGTCTGGGTTGTATCAACAGTATGCAGTGTGCTTAAAACCAAATGCCCCGTCTCAGCCGCCATCATGGCTGTCTGTATGCTCTCTAAATCCCTCATTTCGCCGATAAGTATCACATCCGGAGACTGGCGTATAACATGGCGCAATGCCACGTTGAAGCTATCGGTATCTGTAGCAACTTCTCTTTGCGATATTATTGATTTTTTATCGCGATGTAAAAATTCAATGGGATCTTCTATGGTTATTATATTCCTCGCTGTATTTTCATTTATATAATCAATGATAGCCGCTAACGTGGTGCTTTTGCCGCTGCCGGCATGCCCTGTTATCAATACAAGGCCCCTCTGGCAGGAGGAAAGCCTCTGCATTATATCTATAGGCAAATTTAATTCGGCAAAAGATGAAATTTGGCTTTTGATAGAACGCAGCGTTATTGATACGGTACCTCTTTGTATATACATATTAACCCTGAATCTCCCCACACCAGAAACGCTATAAGCTGCATCAAGTTCTCTTTTCTGGATAAACTCATCGAATTTCTCCTTACCGATAATCTTCTTAGCGACAGCTTCCGTATCCTCGGGTTTGAGTCTATTTTCGTCGCAGAGCTTGAGCTCATCATTTACCCTAAGGCATGGAGGGCTGCCTACCTTAAAATAAAGATCTGAAGCCCCCTTATCCAGCATCATCTTTAAATAATTTTGTGGATCCATTTTTATCTCCTATGTTCCAGCCTCCCAGCTGGCAAGATATTTTTCCTGCTGCTTGGTGAGTTTATCAATATTTACGCCCATGGATTTTAACTTAAGAAAGGCGATTTTTTCATCGATATGTTTTGGCACAACGTAAACCCCTATTTTTAATTTATATTTATTTTTTACCACATATTCGGCGCTTAAGGCCTGGTTTGCAAAGCTCATATCCATGACGCTGGCAGGATGCCCCTCTGCGCATGCAAGATTAACCAGCCTGCCATCTCCTAACAGGTAAATCTTCCTGTTGTTTTTTAAAGTAAATTCCACGTTATAATCTCTTACCGTTCTTGTGCTTTTACTCAACGACTTCAAAGCTGCAATATCAAGTTCAACGTTAAAATGGCCGGCGTTCGCTATAATTGCCCCGTTCTTCATAAGCTTGAAATGTTCTTTTGATATTACCGATACATCGCCCGTTGAAGTAACAAATATATCTGCCAGCCTTACCGCCTGTTTTAACGGCATGACCCGATAACCATCCATAGTCGCCTCTATCGCCTTCAAAGGATCCACCTCGGTTACTATTACATCAGCGCCGGAGCCCTTTGCCCTCATCGCTATTCCTCTTCCGCACCAGCCATAACCGCACACAACAAAAGTGCTGCCAGCCAGCAACTTGTTGGTTGCTCTTATAATACCGTCTATAGTAGACTGGCCTGTGCCATAACGGTTATCAAAAAGATGCTTGGTCTTTGCGTCGTTAACAGCAATGACAGGAAAAAGCAAAAGCCCTTTTTCCTGAAGGCTGCGCAATCTTATAACTCCCGTCGTTGTCTCCTCTGTGCCGGCGTAAATATTTTTAGATAGGTTACGCCTTTTTTTATGCACGGCTGAAACCAAATCAGCGCCGTCATCCATTGTAACATTGGGTTTTATATCCAGGACGCTATTAAGATGCCTGTAATATGTTTTTGCGTCTTCACCTTTTATCGCAAATGTGGAAATATGATAATCCTTCACCAATGAGGCTGCAACATCATCCTGCGTGCTTAAAGGATTTGACGCGCAAAGCGCGACATTTGCCCCTGCCTCTTTTAAAGCTAAAACAAGGTTGGCTGTTTCAGTAGTTACATGCAGGCAACAGCTGATATTCACGCCTTTAAGCGGTTTTTCTTTTTTAAAGCGCGCGGCAATCTGTTTTAAGACCGGCATATCATTGCCAGCCCACTCGATACGAAGCTTTCCCTTTTTTGCTAATTTTAAATCCTTAACATCATATTTCATATAAGCATTCCCTTCCTTATCGACCATCGACCATCGACCATCGACTATATCCTGCTAGCTTTTCTCTTAAGCTCCGCTGCCTTGTCCGTCCACTCCCAGGTAAAATCCTGTTCTTTTCTTCCGAAATGCCCGTAGCTGGCGGTCTGCTTATATATAGGCCTTCTTAAATTAAGATGTTTAATGATACCTGAAGGAGTAAGGTCAAATGTCTCTAAGGCTATTTTTTTTATTTTACCATCATCTATTCTGCCCGTCCTGTGAGTGCCCACCATCACGCTTACCGGTTCGGCAACTCCTATGGCATACGCAATCTGTATTTCGCATTTGTCTGCCAGGCCCGCTGCTACTATATTTTTTGCGACATATCTGGCCATGTAAGACGCTGACCTGTCAACCTTGGTCGGGTCTTTTCCGCTAAAGCAGCCACCGCCATGGCTTCCCACCCCGCCATAGGTATCTACTATTATCTTTCTCCCTGTAACACCCGTGTCGCCTTGCGGACCGCCAACCTCAAATCTGCCTGTCGGATTAATAAATATCTTCGTGTTTTTATCCATCAACTTCGGATGGATAACTTCATTAATGACCTGTTTCTTTATGTCCTCGCGTATCTGATTTAATTTAACCTTTCGGTCATGGTGCGCGCTCACTACTATGGCCTCTATTCTTTTTGGGTTTCCTTTATGATACTCTACCGTAACCTGGCTTTTGCCGTCGGGACGCAGATATTTTAATACGCCCTCCTTGCGAACCTTTGCCAGCCTCCTGGTAATCTTGTGAGCCAAAGTTATGGGTAAAGGCATTAATTCGGGGGTTTCGTTGCTGGCGTAGCCGAACATCATGCCTTGATCCCCTGCTCCTCCGGTATCGACCCCTAACGCAATGTCAGGCGATTGTTCCTGAATTGAAGTTATAACGCCGCAGGTCAAATGATCAAAACCATATACAGGATCTGTATAGCCGATTTCTTTAATTGTATTTCTTATAATCTTCGGTATTTCAACGTAGCAGGAGGTCGTAACCTCGCCAGCCACCATTGCCAAACCTGTTGTTACCATGGCCTCGCAGGCAACTCTGCCCTTTGTATCTTTCTGGTATATTGCATCTAGTATGGCGTCTGCGATCTGATCGCAGATTTTATCCGGGTGCCCTTCTGTCACAGACTCCGAAGTAAAAAGATAACTGTGTTTCATTGCTCCTCCTTATAGTTTTCCTGGGCGTATTTAAGCGTTTCTTTGTCTCCTATATCCATCCACGTTCCTGTGAATACATAACCGTATACCGATTCTTTTTCGCTTAGCCATTTTATAAAATTTCCCGCAAGGTCAAGGGGGGAACCCTGGCTTTTATATTCTTTGATTAGCGAAAGTTTCTCGGCCGGAATAAAATACAGGCACATCGCAGCCAGTGTAGACGGCGGGTCCTTCGGCTTTTCAATAAAATTAATTATTTTCGCGTTCTTATCGATTTTTATTATGCCGTAATTTTTCGCAAGCTCAAAATCTTTTACATCAAAGGCCCCTATGGTTGCGTAGGGCTTATGCGAAACGGCAAATGCCATAAAATCCTTTATGGAAAAATTAAATAAATTATCGCCTGCAATTATCAACAAATCATCTTTTATTTTTTTATTTTCGATGCTGTATAGTATGTCGCCTATCGCGCCGCGGCGTTGGTCCACGGTCTTCATTTCATCGTCTATTACCAAAATCTTTTTATCTGTTTTATAACCGTTTGCCCAACCCTGAAAACTCTTTACAAATTTGCTGTTAGTAACTACGTATACAGCGCCAATATCGGGAATTTTTGCAATTTTATCAACACTGTATTCCATAATCGGTTTTCCCTTGATAGGAAGGAGCGGTTTTGGTTTATCCAAAGTAAGCGGCCATAATCTGGTAGCATATCCCGCAGCCAGCATTAATGCCTTCATGGTTTTATTACTCTTTGTCATTCTTACCTGTCTTACTTAAAATTTCCCTGAAACTCTCTGCCAATAAAGCCTCGACCTCTTTTCCTGTTGAAAGCTGCAAGGCTTTTGCCGCCAATTTTTTGGAATCTTCGTAATTTATTAAGCGTATCACATTCTTTATCTGCGGCACGGATACGGCCGGAACGCTAAATTCATCCAGGCCTAATCCGACCAGCAAAGGCACAAATGCCGGTTCCCCAGCCATTTCGCCGCACATGCCGGCCCAAATATTGTTTTTGTGGGCGGCGTCAACAACATTCCTGATTAAGCGCAGCACAGCCGGATGCACGGGCTCGTAGAGATAGGCTATTTTTTCATTCACCCTGTCCACTGCTAGCGAGTATTGTATAAGGTCATTCGTTCCTATGCTGAAAAAACTCACTCTTTTAGCAATAATATCCGCTATCAACGCTGCTGATGGGACTTCGATCATGGCGCCCACCTGTATTGTCTTATCGAAATCTATATTTTGATTTATAAGTTCATTTTTTGCGTCGTTTAGCAGTTTATTAGCAGCGTCGACCTCTTCAACGCCGGAAATCATAGGATACATAACCTTTACTTTGCCGAAGGCTGAGGCCCTTAATATTGCGCGCAGCTGCATTTTAAATAAATCCGGCTTGGCAAGGCTTAAGCGTATAGCCCTCCAGCCAAGGAAAGGATTCATTTCCTTTGCCAGTTCAAGCTGAGACAAAAATTTATCTCCCCCAAGGTCCAGGGTCCTGATAATTACGGAATTGGGCTTCATCCTCACTGCTACGTCTTTATACGCGCGGTATTGTTCATCTTCCGAAGGCAGGTCGTGCCTGGACATATAAAAATATTCCGTCCTGTAAAGGCCTATGCCCTCCGCTCCGTGTGAAATCACAGACGGCACCTCTTCCGGAAATTCTATATTGGCAGAAACTTCTATACGCCGCCCGTCTTTAGTCTGGCTTGGCAGATCCTTTAAATCCTCCAAATCCTTGTTTATTTTCTTATATCTTATCTTTTCCTTCTGGTATTTCTGCAGGGTCTTTTTATCGGGATTCACCCAAACAACGCCGGATAAACCATCGACTATTAATATATCGTCGTTTTTAACTGCCTTTGTTGCGGTCTCAAGGCCTACTACCGCAGCTATTTCCAATGATTTAGCCATGATTGCCGTATGCGAGGTCTTACCGCCTATATCAGTAATAAAACCTATTACATTTTTCTTGTGCATGGTGGCGGTATCGCTCGGGGATAAATCATACGCAACCACTATAACCTTTTCTTTTATATCGGCAAGGGTCTGGCGTTTTATGCCCATAAGGTTTTTAAGCATTCTCTTGCCGACGTCTTCTATATCGCTTATCCGCTCCCTAAGGTATTCGTCGTCCATCTTCTGGAAAACGCCTATATACTTCTTGAGCAGCTTGGTAAATATAAATTCTACGTTGTAACATTCCCTTTTTAGCGTATTAATTACTTCGTCTATTATCATCCTGTCTTCCAGGACTAAAAGGTGGGCATTAAAAATCTCGGCGTGCTCAACGCCCATTTCCTTGGAAATATTTTCCTGGATCTTTATAATCTCGGAGCGGGTTTTTATAAGCGCTTCTTCAAAACGCAGGATTTCCTTAGGGATACTTTCCTTGCTGATCTTTTTCTTTATAACGGAAACATCCTGGCTGTCAAACAAAAATGCCTTGCCCACGCATATCTGTTGAGAGGCAGGTATGCCCTTTAATGTGATCATTGTTTCTTTCCTTTGTATTTCTTGTTATTTATTTGCTGCTTAATATCGTCTGTCTGGTTTATTAAAATCTGCTCAAGCGCCTCAACAGCCTCCTTGCAATCAACGCCTTGCGCCCTTATATAGACTACGCTTCCTTCTTCAGCCGCCAGCATTAATATGCCCATAATGGACTTACCGTTTACCTCCTCGTTGTCCTTTTTTACGATTATCTCGCTTTCAAATTTATTTGCAATCTGCACGAATGTGGCTGCGGGGCGCGCGTGAAGCCCTTGCTTGTTCTTAATAACTACTTTTTTTTCTATTGCCATATATTTTAATATTCCTGATGCGCTGCCTCGGTCTTGGCTATAGAAATTATATCCACAATTGCCTTAGCCAGCCTGTTTGGATTATGCCTTACATAGTCTCTTGCATCTATCACATTATCTTCTATCGGGGTTATGCCCATGGCCCTGATATTTTCTGCGTCAGGCTCAACAGGGTAAGCCTGCTTTTCTTGGTATTTGGCAAGCAGTTCTTTAGGCACGCCGGCATTATTCACTATTACATAATCTACTTTGCCGAGTTTTGTGTTATCCAGCAATGCCTTAATATGGTCGCTTGCTTTATAGTTGTCTGTTTCGCCGGCTTGAGTCATGACATTGCATATATATATCTTGATAGCGCTTGAATTATAAATAGCGTCTGATATTCCGTCAACCAAAAGATTTGGTATCACGCTTGTATATAAGCTGCCCGGACCGAGTATTACAACCTCCGATGCCTTTATCGCTTCTGTGGCGCTATTGGTTGCCTTAGAATGTAAAGGGATAAGCGAAATACGCTTTATAGGCTTCTGGTTTTTAGAGACGCGCGTTTCGCCCAATTCTTTTGTCCCGTCTTCAAATTCCGCGAGCAGGCGCACCTTCTCTAATGTCGAAGGTATTACCTGTCCGCTTATCGCCAGGATCTTGCTTGATTCTTTGACAGCCTCCTCAAAATCTTTTGTAACTTTGCTCATTGCAAGGAGAAAGATATTTCCAAAACTATGCCCTTGCAAAGCCGATGATCCGCCGTCAAAACGGTATTGAAAAAGATCGCTCATTAAAGGCTCTGTATCTGCTAATGCCACCAGGCAATTTCTTATGTCTCCCGGAGGCAATATGCCGAATTCCTCGCGTAATTTGCCTGATGAGCCTCCTTCATCAGTAACAGTAACTATGGCTGAAATATTGCTTGTGTGGCGTTTAAGCCCGTGCAAAAGCACTGAAAGCCCGGTGCCGCCTCCAATCGCTGCTATTCTGTGGCCTTTACTTAAGTGCCTCTTTTGATATACGATATCAACCAAATCCTGCTCGTGCTCCGGCAAAAATATTGTGATAAAAGAAGCCACCATCTTTCTCATTCCAAAAAAAATAACGATTATGCCGACAAGCATATATATTATTCCCACCATGCGAAAGACCGGCGTAGGCCCCGATAAAAACTGGCCTCCGGCAACTATCATTATAACGCCTATAAATGATAAAAGCAGCCACCGCTTAACCCTCATGCCAGGGTAAAACCATTTAAGCGGCTTTAAGATATTTCTTATTTTGGAAATTATTTTTCTTTTGCGCATGATGTGCTTTAAGAGAAGGTTCTTACTGGTTTCTCTTGTCTTCTTCGTTTATTATGTCTAAAATTTCTTTCTTTGAGCCGGCTTTCACAAGCTCATCCCGGAAAAATTTATCTTTAAGCAAGCGGGATATTTTTGCCAGCGCTTTAAGGTGCGGCCCTGCCGTATCCTCCGGAGCCAACAGCAGGAAAAATATATGGGTGGGTTCGCCATCAAGGGAATCAAAGTCTACGCCGGCTTTAGAAATGCCGAATGCGCCGACTATGTCTGTAACAGCATCTGTCTTTCCGTGGGGGATACCTACGCCTTGGCCTATGCCTGTTGAGCCAAGCGCTTCCCGGTTCATCAGGATCTTGAAGAGTTTATCCTTGTTTTTTATTGCGCCTGATTCAACCAGCATATCAAGCAATTCCTTTATAACATGCTCTTTGGTGTCAGCTTTCAAATCAATATTTATCGCCTTTGGATCTAAAAAATCTTTTATCTGCATTTTTGATTAGCTCCTTTTCGCTTTGGTAAAGATGGAGCGGGTGATCGGGTTCGAACCGACGACATTTACGTTGGCAACGTAATGCTCTACCAACTGAGCTACACCCGCGTTTTTTAGTTTCACAAATTTTGCGTAGCAAAATTCGCTGGTGCGGATGGAGGGAGTTGAACCCCCATGGATTGCTCCATGCGGTCCTAAGCCGCACGCGTCTGCCAATTTCGCCACATCCGCGAATACAAGCAAGCATGGTTGCCCTGAACCACTCGCCCCGAAGCATCGGGGCTCGGGTACAGGGCATTCATCATTCGACAAAACTTTCATGGCTGTGCCATGAACCTGAGACAAAACCAAAGGTTTTGTCGAATGGTTCATGGTACCCGCACCGGGAATCGAACCTGGAACCTTCGCCTTAAGAGGGCGCTGCTCTACCAATTGAGCTATGCGGGCTCATATATGAGCAGATATACTAACATAACGCATTAGTGTTGTCAATGATTTCTAATGGCAATATTACATTGCATAACTTACTATATATGATATACTAAATAATTAAAATGAAAAAGCAAAATTTTTTCTTTCCTTGGCTGCCTGTCTTGCTAAAGGCCGCGAAATACGCTGTATTTTTAGGGCTTTTTACGTTTGTAGCTGCCATGTTAATTCAAAATATAAGGGATTTTGACATCTGGTGGCACTTAAAAACAGGGGAGTATATATTAGCCAATGGTTTTATCCCAAAAATCGATATATTTTCATATACAGTGCCTGGCCATCGATGGGTTAACCATCAGTGGTTGGCTGATGTCTTGCTTTTCTTAATTTTCAGGGGCTTTGGCTTGGGCGGCATCGTGGTTTTGAAGGCGCTTGTTTTTGGCGCTGCGTTTTTTATTGTTTTTGCTGTTTGTTTTCGCAAGAATTTATATTTGGTTTCTGTGATTTTAACGGTCGTGGCGGTTTTGGCTTCAGAACATAGATTTCTTGAGCGCCCCTTCATGTTCAATTCCTTATTCCTTGTTATATATTTTTCAATATTGCATAATTTTAAATACAAAAATACGAAACTAATTTTTTTACTGCCTGTCTTGCAAATGGTTTGGACAAATCTGCACGGCGGCTCTTTAATGGGGATAATACTTATACTCTCCTATTTAATCGGCGAGGCATTGCAGCGCATGAAAAGAGAAAAACTTAATACGCTGCTGCGTGTTGCAGCGGCAGCCATATTAGCAGGCCTGATAAATCCAAACGGCTTAACCGGGGCTTTGTATCCGTTTTTGACATTAACAGGCATAAACAACAGCGGCTGGCAGGAAGTTATAATGAAATACATCACGGAGCTGCAGCCGCCTCTTAATATTTACAATATCTTAAAATTACAACCTTACCCTTATTATAAACTTCTGATATTTTTATCTTTAGCCGGCTTTGTTTTAAATTACAAGCGCTTGAATCCTACGCACCTTATCATTTACGCTATTTTTTTGGCCTTTTCGTTTAAGGCCAATAGAAATATCATTGATTTTGCCATACTCACCGCTCCTATTACCATGCTTAACTTTGAATCTGCTCAATCCGGAGACGCTTTCCGATTTGTTCGGGAGACGCTTTCCAAATTGTTCGGGAAACTGTCCCCTATGGTTTTAGAATTACTACTGCTTCTATGTCTTATCGCCGGCATGCTTTCTTTAACTTTTATTGCCACATCTCCAAGATATTGCTTCAGGGAAAAAACAGTGCGAAGTTTCGGGCTTGGGGATTTGGATGCAAAATATCCAAAGGACGCTGTTCGCTTTATCCTGGCAAATAACATCAAAGGCAATATGTTCAATGCCTACGAAATAGGCGGTTATCTTATCTTTCGGCTTACCCCTGAAAGAAAGGTGTTTATCGACGGCAGAACCGAAGTATACGGCCCGAAATTCTACAAAGGCTACGTGGACTTAACATCGCATCCTAAAGAATTTGACAAGGTGACGAAAGGTTTTGACATAAATTATATAATTTTAAGCCGCATATACATTGATTCTGACGCGCTTCTGGAATATATTTATAACAATAGCGACTGGAGGCTTGTCTTTTTTGACGAGATATCCTGCGTCTTTGTAAAAAATTCTTTTGCGAACAGGGATATTATCAATAAATATCCTAATATCTACGAAGTAATTAAACAATATCCTGCTCAAAAGGCAGTAAAGGGGCTGTTTCCGTTTACGCTTTTTAAGAAAGGGGAATTCCTAAGAATAATCGGCCTGTATGATGAGGCCATATCTGTATTAGAAGAGGCAAAAAATGCGGACCAAAAAAGCCCGTTTATCCATTATAACCTCGGGCTTGCATACGAAAAAAAGCGCGAAAGCGATAAGGCAATTGAGGAGTTCTTAAAAGTTGTCAAGGCAAACCCCAATCATACCGAGGCCTTTAGCAGGCTTGGGCTTTTATTTTACGAAAAAGGAAAAATAAATGATTCTCTGAAAGCGTTTAGGGCAATCTTACGCTCTGATTCGGGGTCGGCATTTGCTTATAACAATATCGGGGTAATATACAACGCTATCGGAAATCAAGATAAGGCGATTAAATTTTGGAGAAAGGCGCTGCGCCTTAACCCGAATCACGTACAGGCAAGGCTGAATCTATACAAGGCTTTAAATTATTTCAAAAAGAAGCCAACATAAATCAGGAAAGTAGCGGCAATAATGTAAAGCACGCCTAATCTTTTAGGGTATTTTTTTACCATCTTATCCATGGTAATGATAACCTTTTTCCCGATTTCATCTATTTTACATATTGTATCCGTGCTGGTAAAATGCAGTATTCCTAAAGCCAATGCTACTATGCCTATTAAACCAAAAATAAACATGCTCCCTCCCCCTATTTATCCTCTTCTTTAAACAGTTTAAGTTCGTGTTCCTTGCCGTTTTCATCTTCAATAGTAATTCTATCTGTCTGAATCTTTTTAATTTTTTTACCCTCTATTATGTCGGTTTCTTTTACAATTGTGTTGTTTATTATTGCAAGAGGTTTTGTAGACCCGGTTATCACGCCTTCCAAAGTAAGGCCCAGCATTTTATTAGCGGATGAACCGTTATAATCCATTCCTATTGGCGCAAACGGGTCGTATCTGCCGTATATATCGGGTGCAAGATCTTCCTTTTTGGGTTTCTCTGCAGTATCCTGCGAATATACGCCTTCTAAGCTTACAACGCAAGCCAACATTGCTACGGCGATTAAAATGATTAAATACCTAATATTTATTTTATGCGTTGTTTTCAATTGTCTTTTCTTCCTTGTGGCTTAAAATATATATACTTAAGACAAAATCAGATTTAAGCATCATGTTTTCACTCTGCTTGAGTTCTATGTCAAAATCCTTTATGCTAATAACTTTATTAAAATCCGATAATTTCTTGAAAAGTTCATATATGGAGCTAAACCCTCCACTTATAATTAACTGAACATCTGACCTTTTGTAAATATACCTGGCCCCGTCTATCAATGATTCACCGATAGTATCTTCCGACAGCGGCTTTATAAAAATGAGCTCGTTGCCGGAGTCTTGACCGACTAATTTGTTTAGATTTTTGAAAAAATCAATAGCTTCTTCGTCGCTAAAAAATCTCATATTCTTTTTGTTTATGTCTTCGCGGAGTTTATTATAACCGTCCTCGAGCTGCAGCAGCTGTTTTGTTTTCTCTCTCTTAGACTCTATAAGGTTTGCCTGCACCATAAGCTGCTTTTTTATGGAATTTAAATTAATAAGCTGCGCTGAAATAAGAGAATTATACACGGCATAGCAACATAAAAACATTGTCAGCAAAGCAAGAATTAGCCTTTGGTATATTTTTAATTTATACACGAACTTTAAAACGCCTTCAAGCGGATTAAACGTCATTGGTTCTCTCCGGAACTTAATTGACAGATTATGGCAAAATCAATATAAGTCTTTTCCTGATCGCTTTTAGATTCCGCTGTTTGAAGCTTTGCTTCTTCAAAATAACCTGACCCTTTCAGGCTGCGAACAAAATTAAATACCGCTTCCTGCGAAACTGCCTCGCCGCTAAAGATTACCGTGTTCTCCTTTTTTGTTAATTTAATCAGCCGCGCATCTTTTGGCGTCAGGCGCCTTATCTCGTCTAACAAATCGGATGCCTTAGCTTTACCCGCCGTGTCAATAATGCCGTTTTGCTTTTCTATTTCGCCTGTATATGCTCTTGCGCCCTGCTCAATCCCCAAAAGCCTTTGTAGCTGCGGGCTTGGCTTCTCCAACTGTTGTTGAATAACAAGTATCTTTGACGCTGTTGCTTTAATAGATAATTTTATAGCTGCAAAGGATATTAATATTAAAAATATTAAAAAGCACAGAGCAATCAAGAATTTAAGCACCTGGATTTTTGCTTCTTGAATTTTTATCTCTTCTGCCGGAAGAAGGTTTATCTTGACCGGATACTCGCCTACTCCTTTTGCCAGCATGGCAAGGCCGACAGCCCTGACAGAAAATGGAGAAGCGCTTTTGTCGTATTGAATATCAGCGCCAACAAGGCCTTTTTCCACGCCTATTCCCGCAAACTCCGCGCTTAAATCCTTTTCTATTGCCCCGAGTTTCTGTATCTCGCCTGCTATGACTATTTTTTTGACAACCTCTGTATGTTCAGATTGATAATAGTTAATAACAGACTTAAGCTCAAAAGTTAGCTTAGATGCAAATTCCCTATCTCTGCTTCCCGCGTCAATATTATAAGAATATGATAAAATCCCTCCTCTTAGCACGGAAAGGACCGTGTTTTCCGTTTCAACAGTCGCCAAAACAACTGCTTCATTGCTTTGAGCCCTCAATGCGTTGGAATATAATGCCCTCATAACAGCTAAACAGCCTATGTCTATGGCGATTAACTCAAGGCCGGCATATTTTGCGGCCTCAACATACGAATTAACAACATCCTTTTTTGCCACACCAAGCAATACCTGAGTTTTTTTAACTCCATTATCTATTATCTCTTCAAGTTTATATGTATCCGTAACAGTCTCGCCTCCGGCAAAAACTATATAATGGGAAACCTCTGATTTTAATGCCTCTTTTATTTCTTTATCAGGTATAGCTGGAATTTTGCTTAGATGAACAAGCGCTCCGGGGCCCCAAACCGCAACAGTTGCCTGTCTTGATTTTATATTATTTTTGATAAACAGCTCTTTAATCGTTTTACCAAGCGCTTTAGGGTTAACAATTATGCCTTTTTCTATTGAACCGGAAGGCGTAGGGCATGCTGCAATATTTTTAAGAACAAACCCCTGTTTGGACTTAGCAATCTCAATTACAGTGATTGTTTCCTGGTTGATATCCAAACCAACTGCCTGGGTGCCTTTTTTAAAAATACTCATTTATGTTTATGCTTCCTTCCAATAATTCATGCTAACAGGATAGGGGGCGGATGTAGGCGGGCCTGAAACAGCTATCTCCGCCTCAACTCCCCTTTGATATGTGCTTGAAACTGTTGCAACAGACGTTATAATAACGCTCGGATAATTAGAATTATCAACTACAACCGTATAGGTGTTGCCTGAACCTGCTGGAAATTCTTTATTCTGGAAACCAGCATCCCACTGGCTGTTTCCTGTTTGCCTGATAGTATATATTGCATCTTCTATTCCTGCTTCCGCGATATATAGCGCCTGGGTAGACATCTTGTGGTTTCGCATAATCTCTGTCTCTGTGGTTGCAGCCTGCAGATAGCCGATTACAAGAACTGTCATAACAAGAATAATAAAAACTACAAGCAGCAACATTACTCCTCTTTTATCAGTCAGATACACTGTTTAGTTCTCCCGGCGTGCAATAAAACGATACTGTAACTTTATTACTGCCTGATCCCAAAACAACGACAGCATTCGGGCTTGCGCTTTCATTCTGGTCCCAGTTGCCGGAATCATTGGAAGTTCCGGATGGGTCTATTCTCTCCAATGAATACGATGTACCTGTGTTGCCAGTTTGGCTATAGCCGCCACCCCAGCTTGATGAATAGGAAACGCTGTCTATCTGAACGCCGCCTGAATTTTTTAAAACAACAGTATCGTTGGAATTTCCCAACTTATTATCGCCAAACTCGTTATCATTGGTTTTTAATTTAATGTCGCATGTTATATTCAGCTTGGTAAATATCTTAGTGTCTTTTGCGCCGATAACAGCGTATTCGCCTGCGGTCAATATTGTTGAGCTTGCGCCATATGCCTCGATAATATCTGTGTCTGTGCCGCCGCTATCCTGGATCTGCCAGCCGTTAAGATCAATATTTTCGGCGCCGTTATTATATACTTCGATAAATTCAAATTCTCTCTCTTTATCAGAACCTGTATCATTACACGGATAATATAAAATCTCGTTTATTACAATAGCGGTTGCCGTATCCTTCCGGTAAAAGATTCTTGATATAAATGTCTGCGAAGGCACTTCTGACTCGCTATCCGCAACCACCATTTTAACTTCAACAGACTTAATATCAGAAGCTGTGGTAGTCGTAGTCACGCCGTCTTCTTTATAGCAGGTAAATGTAAGTGCCTCTATCGGCCCTGCCAGGGAATATGTGTTAGCGCCCGTAACATATCCCAACATGTCGTTTGTCCCGTCGTTATATTTTTTAAATTCAACTGTATTTGAATCTTTATCCAAAAAAACAATCCTGCCGTTATTATCAGAAGCGCCTGTTACGCTGGTAAACCCGGTTGCCTCTCTTAACAATCTGTTCATCTTATCCATTCCGACGCGAGCATTCTGAATCACTTCCTGCCTTCTGTCAAGCGTCTTCCACCCGGTGTGCGTAGCCCTAAGATAAGGATACACAACCGCTATCAATAAAGCAATCAACAACACCACAAAGAGCACTTCTGTAAGTGTAAACCCCGTTACAAATTTTTCCTTATCTTTCTGCAATTTTAGTATCAAGCGTAATTGACTCTTCGTTAGCATCAACAGCATTATCGTTATCCTCATCATGCCAGACTATTACCTGAATCTGCTTTAATGCCGAATCGTCATCTTCAATAATATTATCAGCAACTGTATATTTATAATTTGTAAAACCTGTATCGGTAAATGCTGTCGCGCTTTGATCCCTGTCCGTATTAAAATCATATAAGGCCTTGTTCTTAACCTCTTCAATTTTTCTTTCTGCCAAAAATACGACCTTGGTAAATCTTTCTTCCTTGGTACTTATAACAAAACTTTGAGTCAAAATCTTCGCTATGGGCACAATAGCCACCCCTATAAGAAGCACGGATGCTATGGCCTCTATGAGCGTAAACCCTCTTTTATTCATCTATTGCTCTTGCATGTTTACCATGCCTGTGACTGAAACTACGTCGATGTTATACTGATTCGACTCTGCCTCAAGCGAAGCGCTGCTTCCGCTTGAGGCATTACCAAGGGCTTGAAAAATAAATTCCGTATCGCCGGTCAGCGTAATATTAGAATCAACGGTCCTGGTAGCGCCTGACTGCGTATTGCCCGAATCAAAAATACTGTATTCATTGTTGTTCTGGTCAATTACAAGTTTATAATTTTCATTATTTGTAACGGCCAGCGTTCTGGTAAGGCGCAAATCAGAAACCAGGCGTTGGGCAGCTGTTCTTACCTTGGCCTTGACAGTAAAATCAAAACCAGGGCGAAATAGCGCTACTGCCGCCAATATAGCCACTACCAATATGACAAACACAAGTTCGATAAAGGTATAACCCGCCCTAATCTTACGCTTCATATTATTAATGGTCGCTATTGCTGCAACTTGTTCTATACGTAGTTCCGTTCATAGAATAAGTGCCGCTTTCCGGACAGGTAGGCGCGCCATCTGGAAAATATGACGTATTCCCCGTAACGGTAGCTAAAGTGCCAGGCCAGTTTCCTGTATCCATATGGTATTGCTCAATCTGCGTATCCATAATAGACTGGTTAGCCAAGCAGGCGTTTGTCTTTGCTGTTGCCGTGCTGGTTACAATTCTGGGTATGGCAATTGCCGCCAACACCGCGATAACAATTATTACAAACAGAATTTCTATCAATGTAAAAGCTCTTTTTTCGCTAAACATACTCTTCACCCCCTCTCATTTTGTACTGATTGTCTTTGCGCAGATTAGCACAGATGAAAAGATACAAGATGATCACAGATACGTGGGAAAATAATCTGTGATCGTCTGTTTCTTCTAATCTGCGATCATCTGTGTAAAAAAACAAACTTTATAACGACTCATTTTGCGCTTATTTGTTTAATTAGATCAAAGATAGGCAGATATATCGCCAATGCGATAAAAGCGACAAATGCCGCCAACAGCATAGTCAAAATAGGCTCTACCTTAACAACAAGCCTTTTTACCGCTGTATCCACATCCCTATCTAATGTATCCGCGCTTTTCTGGAGCATATGCGGCAAAGTGCCGCTTTCCTCGCCGGCAGCCATCATCTGCACTACCGAAGGAGGAAATATCCTCTGGTCCCCCAGAAGCGGCTCGGTAATTAAGCCTCCGCGGCGCACATTTTCTTTCATTCTTCGCGCAAGTTCCGATATAACAATATTTTTCGCGACCTTTTCAGAAACATCTATAGCCTGCAGCACTGAAACGCCGCTTCTTAACATATCGCCGAATGTCCTGATAAAACGGGAAACCGCCGCCTTTCGCACAACATTTCCAAAAGCCGGCATATTAATTTTAAAATTATCTATTTGCCTTCTTACCACAGGTATATCTTTTATCCGATAATACCCGATAATAACTCCGGCAACAAAAAAAAGCAACGCCCACCAGAATTTAACGGCAATATTGCTCACCGTGATTAACGCCACAGTCGGGGCGGGAAGCGGCACATGTATGCGCGCATATATATCCTTAAATATGGGCACGATTACCACAACCAAAAACGCCATGACCAAAAGCGCGAGCGCTCCTACAATAGTCGGGTATGCAAACGCGCTTTTTACTTTTTGCCTTAAAGCCTGCTGGCTTTCCAAATAGCTTGCCAGCCTGTCTAAAACTTCGGGCATAACACCTGCTTTCTCGCCTGCGCTTACAAGGCTTATGAAAAAATCCGAAAAGACTTTAGGGTGTTTAGCCAGAGCCTCTGAAAATGAGCTGCCCCCTTCTATGTTTAAGCGCACATCCTTAATCACTTTTTTTAAAATCATGTTTTCTGTCTGCTTTTCCAAAGCGTCCAGGCATCTTATAAGTGAGAGCCCCGCTCCCAGCATAGAAGCAAACTGCTGGCTAAAAGTCACCAGATCGTCAGAAGATAATCTACTGTATGTCCTGAATAATATTGATGTGCGTTTTAATTCCTGCATCTATTTATTTTCCTCTGTATAAACTACCCTTTTTACTTCTGCTATTGTGGAAATTTTATCCAGCACCTTCTGTATGCCGTTCTGCCTCAGCGTCTTCATGCCCTCTTTCATTGCCTGCGCTTTTATTTCCGGCACCGGGCGCATATCCAATATAAGCTGCGCAATTGCCTCGCTTATCTTCATAACTTCAAAAATGGCGCTGCGGCCCTTAAAACCGGTGTGATAGCAGAAATCACATCCTTTGCCATGGACTAATTTTGTATCCTGCGCTTTGTGTTCTAAAATATTTAGTTCGTCTTGTGACGGGGAATATTCCTGTTTGCATTCGGGGCAGATGACCCTGCACAGCCTCTGCGCTATCGCGCCTATTACGGTAGATGAGATTAAAAACGGCTCCACCCCCATATCTACCAAACGCGTTACAGCGCTGGGCGCATCGTTGGTATGCAGGGTGCTAAAAACCAAATGGCCTGTCAATGCCGCATGAATTGCTATCTCCGCTGTCTCCTTGTCTCTGATTTCACCGACCATTATAATATCAGGATCCTGCCTTAAGATGGTTCTTAAGCCTGTTGCGAATGTCATATTAACTCCGCTATCCACCTGAATCTGGTTTATGCCGTTTAGCTTGTATTCAACAGGATTTTCTATGGTAATGATATTGCGTTCGTTTTTGTTAAGCTGGCTTAAAACAGCGTATAGCGTCGTGGTCTTGCCGCTTCCTGTCGGGCCTGTAACCAATACCATGCCGTAAGGCTTATCAACCAATGACCTGAAAATTTTCTGATCATATGACGTAAGACCTAATCTTTCCAAGCTTATCAGCATGCTGGCCCTGTCTAAAATCCTTATAACTACCTTTTCTCCGTTTATAGTCAAAAGCGTTGAAATTCTGAAATCATAATCCTTGGCTTCTTTTTTTATTGTAATGTGGCCGTCCTGCGGGCGTCGTCTCTCGGTAATATCCAGATTAGACATAATCTTAATACGGGAAATTACGGCTGACTCGATATGTTTTGGCACCTTCATTACATCGTGTAAAATTCCGTCTATCCTGTAACGGACCCTCATCTCGGGATCCTGCGGCTCTAAATGTATGTCGCTGGCTTTTGCGTTTATAGCTCCGGCAATAATATCGTTTACTAAGCGCACAACAGGCATGTCTTCCAGTTTGTCTACTTGTTCCTGCGTTTGGGCAGAGGCCTTTTCCTTCTTTTTGTCCTTAAGCTCCTTAACGCGCATATCGATAAGCGCCTGTTTGCCGGAGTCTTCAACCTTATAATATTTGCTTATGGCCTGCACTATCTCTTTTTCGGTTGTTATCATCGGCTTTATTACGCAGCCCGTAAGCAGTCTTATTTCGTTTCTGGCTGGTAAATCCGCGGGGTTAATAAAAGCTACGTAAAGGTCATTGCCCTGCATCTTTGCCGGAACTGCGTTGTATCTGCGCGCCACATCCATAGGCACCATTTGTATAACCTGCGCGTCAATTTTTATATCTGAGAGCTTTATATACCCGACATCCATAACCTTGCCTTGCGCTTTTGCAAGCTGCTCGTCGCTTATATAGCCTTTGCTAAGCAAAATTTTCTGCGCCGTAAGATTGGTTAATTTTTGTTCGCCTTTTATCTCATCGAGCTGTTTAGAGGTAATCAGCCCTTCCTCAACCAAAATATTTAATATATCTTTTTCCATATAGTTAGCTTCAAGCTCCTATTTTTTTAACGCGTCCTTAACTTTATTTAACAACACCACAGGGTTAAATGGTTTTACAATATAGTCATAAGCCCCAGCGTCAAGCGCCTTTTTAGTTGCCTCTGATTCGCTTCTTGCGGTAAACATAATTATGGGTATAGGTTGTGTCTTGGAATTGGCCTTTAGCTTTTTAGCCACCTCAAAACCATCTGACTTAGGCATCATAACATCCAAAAGAATCAAATCCGGGCTCAATCTTGCCTTTTCTATGGCTTCATCGCCGTCATGCGCGGTAATAACATCGTAGTTATTGGCCTCAAGCCGCATCTTAACCATCTCAACTAACTGAACCTCGTCATCAACTATCAATATCTTTTTTTTGTCCAAGGCCTATCACCTCTTTCCTTCTTTTATTATCCTCGCCACCCTTAGCAAAAGATCCTGGTCGTCATAGGGCTTAACAATATAATCAGCTATGCCCTCGGCTTCAAACAGGTCTCTCATTTTATCGTAAACAGTCATAACAATAACGGGAATGTGTTTTGTAAGCTGGTTTTGTTTTAATTTACGTAAAACAGTATAGCCGTCAACCTGGGCCATTTTAATATCCAAAAGAATTAAATCCGGCTTTCCTAAACTTGCCTTTTCCAATCCTTCAAGGCCATCGCCTGCGGTATCTACTTCATAGCCGTTAAATTTTAACAAGGCGCTGACGACATCGAGGATATCTGCCTCATCGTCTATCACCAAAATCTTTTTTTCACCCATTTTTGCTCCCATGTTTATATACCCTTTGTCTTTTTTACTATCTCCTCAGAAGTCTTTGCCTCATCGGGATAGGTAATACAGCTAAATAGCAGCTTAATTTTATCAGTCAATTCCCTGCTGGTCAAGTAGTTACGTATAGCCTGCTCAATTCTTAACCTTACTTTCAACGCGCTCTCTTTATCGCAATCAGCTAAAACAACTATTATCTCGCCCGTAGCCTTAACTGATATATCCTCGGAACGAAGCAGACTGCTATCAAGTATATTTTCAATATCTTTTAACACAGACTGTATTTTCTCATCGGGCAACGCCTCATTTAATCTATCAGAGCTGGCAAGGGATACCGCGATAACAGACAGCTTAGAATTCTTTTCTTGCGCATCTGCTATAGCTTTATCAATATGCTCTTTCAATACGCCTTCGCTCGTATACTTCGGTAAAGTAAAAATAAACTTTGTTCCTTCGCCAAGCGTGCTTTCAGCCCAAATCATACCCTTGTGCAGCTCTACTATGCTCTTAGCTATGGAAAGGCCCAGGCCCGTGCCTTTATCCCCCGAACCATGCATGCGTCCAAACTGCTCAAACTTGCTGAATAGTTTAGGCAGGTCTTCTTTTGCTATGCCTTTACCGGTATCTGACACAGAAAACTCAACCTCATTCTCTTTTTCTTTTGCTGAAATTTCTATAAAACCTTTTTCAGTAAACTTTATGGCATTATATATCAGGTTGGTAAAAGTTTGGGTAATTTTATCCGCGTCGGCAAAAATATTAATTTCGTCTTTAGTGAGGCTTAATTTAAGTTCTAACCCTTTGCTCTTTAATTTAGGCTCAAAAGTGAATGCGAGCTCGGATATCAGGTTATTTATATTAAAAAGTGACTTTTTTAATTCTACTTTGCCTGCCTCTATTTTTGATACATCAAGCAGGTTGTTTATCATCCGCGCCAGGCGGTCTATATTGTCTCTTGAAACAGTAAGTATCTCATGCTGCTTTTGTGTAATGTCGCCTGCGATTTTATCTAAAATAAGGTTTAAGCCCTCTTTTGTAATGGAAAGAGGTGTGCGCAACTCATGCGAAACCGTGGAAATAAAATCAGATTTTAGCTGATCAAGCTTCTGAAGCCGCTTATTCCTTTCTTCCAATTCTTTATAGAGCAGCTTTACGCCTTCGTTTGTCTTTTTTAACCCCCAAGCCTGTATCTCCAGCTCTTTTTTTGCTTTCTCAAGCGCCTCCTGGGCCTTTTTGCGCTCTGTGATATCCGTGATAATCCCGATACTACCTACAAACTCTCTATTGCCTTCCTTGGCAAGTTTAAGCCATTTTCCCGAGGAACATATCTCAACATACCGGTAATCCTGCAATAAGTCTTTAGCGCCTTTTAGCAAAAGTTTAACCTGCAGGTCTTTTGTCATTCGACCGTTCGTCCTTCTTTCGTTAAAAAGCTTGGGCGCGTTTGTATCGCCGGTTACCTTGCCTGCGTATTTAGGCAGGACTCTCTCGCGGTCAATGGCATTAATATCATCAGGATGTATTATTTCCTTAAAATGTTTTCCCACGATTTCATCCGGATTATAACCTAACTCTTTTATAGCGTCACTTATAAAAAGAAATCTGCCCTGAGTATCAATTTCATATATTATGTTCGGCAAAGTCTGAACAAGGATCCTGTACCTTTCCTCGCTCTCTTTGAGCCATTCTCTTATCTGTGTATTTGGTGTTGTTTTTGCCTTATTCATAAATAAGCTTTTTTACCGCCTCAAGCAGCACGGCATAGTCGCTTGTCTTTACGCAATAATCATCAGCGCCCATCTTTTTGGCCTTTACCGCATCTACGGCGTCTATTGCGCCTGTCATCATAATAATCTTTATGCCTGCCTGCGCTTCTCTAATCTGGCGGCAGACTTCAAAGCCGTCTATTCCGGGAAGCATTGTATCTGATATTACCAATTCCGGATTATCAAACTTTGCTTTTTCCACACCAACTTCACCTGTTTCTGCTAAAACAACATCCTTGTAGCCTGCCTTATTAAGGAATCTTTTTATAATCTTTCTATCCTGCTCGTTATCATCTATGACTAATATCTTTTTCAGCATTTTTATTCCCGCGTAATATCGGGGTTTGGCAGTTTATTAAGAATCTGCCAGTAATAATTAAACCCTTCCACAACCTTGACAAAATCGTCGTAATCCATTGACTTGGGGATGAAGCTCGCGGCTCCGTATTTATAGCTTCTTACAACATCTTCTTCTTCTTTGGAGGATGTCAATATTATTATAGGGATATAATTATACTGTAAATCGCTTTTAATCTCTCTTAAGACTCCGAATCCGTCGACTTTAGGCATTTTAATATCAAGCAAAATCAAATCAGGCTTTGGGTACTTCTCCTTATCCTGATATTTGCCTCTATGATATACAAAATCCAGCGCCTGTTCTCCGTCAGTGACAACAAAGATATTGCTTTTTAGTTTTGCCCTGTCAAATGCCCTTAAGGTTATCTTGGCATCGGCCTCATTATCTTCCGCAAGTAATATATTCATAGGCTTATTATCTTTATTTTTCTCTAAATCACCAAACATATTTTTCTCCTTTTTCTACAGTTTTTTAGGTATGGTAAAATAAAAACACGCGCCTTTTCCGAAGCTTGAGTCAATCCAAATCTTGCCGCCATGGTCATCTATAACTCTTTTAACAATACTCAAGCCCGCGCCTGTGCCTTCATATTCCTGTGCCGTATGCAGGCGTTTAAAAATTCCGAATATCTGGTCGTGATATTTCGGCTCAATGCCTATGCCGTTATCCCTTACATAAAACTTATGAAATTCATTCTCAGGTATATATCCGACCTCAACGCGCGGGTTTTCTTTGTTGTTTTTAGAAGAGAATTTTATGGCATTATTAATCAGGTTTAAAAATACTTCAGCTATTTTAATGCGGTCGCATTTTACAACTGGTATATTATGCTGAATTATCAGGTCTGCTTTGTTTTTTTCAATGTCAAATTGGATACGTTTTATAACCGAATCTATCAGGTTGCTTATATTTACATTCTCGTATGGGTTTTTAATTCTCGATATGCGCGAAAGCGTCAAAAGGTCCTCTATCAACTGATTCATGCGGCCTGCGCCTTCGCGGATTTCCTTTAGATAATCCCTGCCTTCTTCATCAAGTTTATCCTTATAATCCTCCTCGAGAAAATTGGCAAACGAGGCAATGCCTCTTAATGGGGCTCTTAAATCATGACTTGCGGTATAGACAAAGCTGTCAAGTTCCTTATTTGCCTTCTCAAGCATTCTCTTTTGCTCTTCAACGCTGTTCTTTGCCTCAAGAAGCTTATCTGTCATCTGATTAAAGGCTCCGCTCAGCTCACCGATTTCATCATCAGCTTTTATCTTTGCCCGGACTGTTAGATCTCCGCCTGCAATTGTGCTGGATATCTCTGTCAGTTCCCTGATCGGCCTGGATATGGAGCTGGCGATAATAATAGCCATAATAATAACCACCACTAAAAGCGCGAGGCTAACCATAAACAGGGTATTTCTTAAATCTTTAGCTGAGGAGAACACCTCATCAGTATCCATCTTAACTACTATGCCCCATCTAAAGGAGGGTATGTATTTCCACACGCTCAATGCCTTCTTGCCTCTATAATCAACGATTACCCCTGAGCCTGTCTTTCCTTGCACGGCTTTTTGTATGCCTATTCCAATTTGTGAGCCAATGGCTATTTTTTTTTCAAATGCCGCGTTGGGATCTGACCGAAGCGGGGCGATAAAAAGCGCATCGTTACCTACCTTTACAGCTACCACTGTTTCGCCTGTTGCGCCTAAGCCCTCATAGTTCTGCGCAAACTCATAAATACCTTTGCTGCTTGTCTGCGCGATAATGACGCCGGTTACCTCTGTCCCTAAAAATACCGGCGCCGCGATAAACACAGCGCCGTCTTTTTTCTCGGGGCAATACTCAAGGTCTGATATTTTTAATTCGGATGATGCAAATGCCTCATTAAATACCTTGGCTATTTGCGAATCACTGCTTATTGAATAAACTGTTTTAAGGTCATCTCTGGCCTTCGCCGCAAATATAATATCGCCGGAAGGGTCCGCTAAAAACAAATTGTCATATTCATGCGTTTTTTGATAATATGTCAAAAACGGGCCGTATTCTTTATCAGCAACAGCATATTCGGGTGAATTGCTGCCCCCTTTTTCAAATGCCTGCTTAAACGCCTCCATTATAATAAGCATATCTGAGTGATGAGACAGCTCAATTACGCTTTCTTGTCTTTTTCCCAGATATGACTCAATCAGGTTTGCCTTGTTCTCGGCAACTGCGTGAAGGCTCTTTGTTACTTCTTTTTCCAAAACCTTTTTGGAGCTGTTGTAACCTACGAAGGTGGCTGCGGCCAAAGGCGCCAGGGCGATAAATAAAAACCAGAGAATAAACTTTGCGGTTATTCCAAGGCCCTTTGGATGTTGTTTATCAACCTGGTGCGCAGGCTGTTGAGATTGCAGAATATTTTCTTTTTCGTCCATATATAATATTTTTATTAATATAGTGTCACTTTTATTATTACAATAAGTATATCATAAGGTTAGTCTTTGTAAAGAATTTTTCGACTCCTCACCTAAAAGTAGCGCAGGCTTAAGCCTGCGCTACGTCGGGAGAACTTCCAAGAACTAAACTATTACGTTTTTTGACGGGCGGGCAGCTGAACAACAAAAGTTACATTTTTATTCGCTTGGGTATCAATGTCAAGCATTCCGTTATGCCTGGCGATTATTTCACGGGCAATATCCAAACCCATGTCCAGGGCCTTCTCTCCCCTTTTTATATTGTAAAAGGGCCGTGTCACATCATGCAGATAGCCTTGCTTTCCTGATATGTAGGTATAAACAAACATAACCTCCGCAATGCCCGGATTTTTAAAATAATTTGTTTTTACAACAAGCCTGCTTTTGTTGGCGCCTATATCCAGCAAACTCAAGATTATGGATACGAAAACCTCCTCGATCTGGTCGTTATTCGCCGAAACCAGCGGCATATCCGGCAAAAATATCTTTTCAAGTTCTATTATGCTGTATTTCGCAACCGGCCAGGTCAAATTAATAGCGCTGTCAACTGCCTTATGTATGTCTACAGACTCGAGCTCCTGCGCGGGTTTTTGTGAAAATTTAGCGAGCCTGCTTAAAAGTTCCGAGCTTCTAAGCTCCAGCTTTTCTATCTGCTCAAGCATGGTTTCTTCCTCGCTGCCTTTCTTAAATTTTTCAAGAAGCATTCTTACATAACCTTTTATCGTAGCCAGGCAATTTAAAGCGTCATGCGTTGTGCTGGATACAAGATACCCTGTCGCCAGCAATTTATGAGCGTATTTTAGCGACTCCTCCTGCTTTTTTCTTTCCAAAAATGTTATAACGCTGGCAGCGCGCGAACCAAAATACCCGAACGCGAACAAAAACGCCACATTCCCGAACACCAGGCTGAACATCTGGGCGGGCGGCATTTTATGGCCAAAATAAGATACAAACGGGAGCATTTCGAAATATTCAAGAAGCACAATAGACGCGAAGAATAAAGCGGACACTATTGCCGCAAAAAATACCGCGGCTGTGGTGGAGACCACCCCTGCCCAGAGAATTATCGCGTAGTATGCCACCGTTACCAGAGGCGCTTCTATTCCGCCCATATAATACAATATCCACGAAATCGCTATTATATCTGTCATCATCTGATAATACTGAAATCTGTATATATTTACCCTGCGGATAATAAATTTATAAGGCTGATTTAATACAGCTTCAACCAAAAGCAGGCTTACGAATGCCGCGTTTAAATAGGAATATCCTCCCGCAAGCTTCATCAGCAAGAGAAAAATCAAAAGCAGGGAAAAACTGATAAAGCGTATCTTACCCGCTAATACATACTTTCTTGTAAGTTCCTCTTTCGTTGCTTCAGGCTCTAAACCAACGTCTAATCTCATGGCAAATAACCTCTATTATCTCTTATTTTTTGACTTTATCGCCTTGTCTATTTTACTGATGAGAATATCTACGTCTAAAGGCTTTGCAACATAATCCACCACTCCGGCTTTATAAGCCCTTAATTTATCCTGCTCCTTATCCAGAGCAGAAAAAATAATAATTGGTATATTCTTGCCAGCAGGGTCGCTGTTTAACATCTGGCAAGCATCTATCCCGCCTGTAACAGGCATAAGCATATCCATTAATATAATATCCGGCTTAAAATCATGGATAAGCGCCAATATATCTTTTGCGGTCGGCGAAATCATAACTTCATATTTTTCCGTCTGTTCCAGATTCATCTTCAGTATCGCAAGAAGATCCTTTTCATCATCAACAATTAATACCTTTCTCTTCTCCATATTATTGATCTCCTTTTAAAACCGGTTCTTTTGCTTTGCGCAGATTAGCACAGATTAAAGGATACAAGATGATCACAGATGTTTACTTTGGTTAAAATCTGCGATCATCTGTTTCTTCTAATCTGCGATCATCTGTGTAATCATACCGTCTTTTCTGACTTTAAAATTATGCTAATCTTTGTCCCCTTACCCTCTTGGCTTTCTATGTCTATGAGGCCCTTGTGCAGATCAATTATGTTCCTTGTAACTGACATGCCCAAGCCTGTGCCTTTACCAACTTCCTTTGTGGTAAAAAAAGGGTCAAATACCTTTGTTAAGTTTTCTTTGGATATGCCAATACCCGTATCTTCTACTTCTATGACTATGACGGCCTCCCCGGGTTTAAAATAGTCTGTGGCCCTGTTGCCGACTTGCGTTGCCTGCTTATTTAACTTTTTTGCATAGCTGCGGATAAAAACAGTCCCGCCTTTAGGCATTGCCTGAACCGCATTTAAGAATATATTAATAAACACCTGCTCTATTCTGGATTTGTCTACTAAGGCATAGGGCAAATTCTCTTGCAGTTCCTTAATAATTTTAATGTTTTCCAGCGCACTGTTGTGCTTTATTAAAACCAATGAATTTTCTATTATCCAGTTTATATTTTCCAGTTTAATGGTTATATCTGAGGTTCTCGAGAAATCGACAAGGGCGCATATAATATTATCCGCCCTTTTAATATTATGCTTAATCATAGCAAAAATTTCAGCTGTGTTTTTGTTACCAGGAGTATTTTTTTCTAAAAAGTAAATACCAAGGCTTAATATTGCCAACGGATTTTTGACCTCATGAGCTACGCCGCTTGCTAACTGGCCTATTGATGAAAACTTCTCCGCCTGAATAAGCTGCTCTTGGGTCTCTTTTACTTTTTCCAAGCTCTTTTCTAATCTTTCCCTTGCCTCGTTGTTATCCTCCAACATGCTCATCATTATCTCGCGGAATTTTACCGCCTCTTTTAAGGCAGCTTCCAATTCCAGCGCCTGCTCCTTCAATTTCTCCCCGTCCTTTAAGAGTTGCCGCATAGCTTTCTCGCGGTCAGTGATATCGCGGAATACTATTACAGCGCCTATTATTGCGCCCGTTTCTGTATATATGGGTGCGGCAGTATCGGCGATCAGCCTTTCAATGCCATCACGTGAAATAAGCATGGTATCGTTTGCCAGCTCTATAATTTTTCCGCGCTCTACAGCTTTTACGGCGATGTTTTCCACCGGATGGCGTGTCTTCATATTAACCGCGCAAAAAATCTCGGAGAAATCCCTGCCTAAAACATCGTGAGGCTGCCAACCGGTAAGCTTCTCGGCAACCGGATTCATGCGAAAAACCTTACCATTCCTATTTGTGATAATAACGCCGTCGCCGATAGACTGGACCACCAAAGAAAGGGTTTTCTCAGAAGAAAAGCTTTTCTGTCGCAACACGGAATTAATCTGAAATACTATAAAATTCCAAGTAAGGATTATCCATATAATGACCAATACCATAATTGCCTTAAAACGCTCCTTAAAAATGCGCCTGCTCCATACAGCCCAGTCTATATCTGCCCCCAGCGCAGCCAATGTTTCCTGGGTGGCGGGGTCTTTTATCGGGGCATAGACGTTTAGCCACATGCCCCATTTATCAATGAACGGCCCGCCAATAAACGCCTTTCCCGCGGAAAAAACCTCATTTAATTCTTTCGGAACTTCTTTAAAAACTTCCCCCGAAAATGCCGCATCAGCGCCGCCATTAATACGAGTGGGATCAAAAAAGAAAAATACCCTTCCTGCCCGAGAGCATAATAAATAAATATGGCGATATTTAGAAGAATAAGCGTTGCGCACAAGGCTTATCTGTTCTTTAATTCTTAAGTAGTCCGGATTTACTAAATCATCGTTTGAACCTTTTAAGCTTTTTATGCGTTCGGGATTTATTGCCGCTGCCAAACCGCGGATATCCTCAAGCATGCATTCTCTTTCTTGTTTAGCAAAAGATTCTCCCGCCTTATGCGCAATGACCCAGCCAGCAACTGCCAAGGCAATACCGACAGCCGCAAGAACCACGATGGACACAGTTTTCTTTTTTATTTTAAATAATCCCTTGGCATCAAGCAGTATAGGTAACCCTATCCAGTATATCCAAATGCAGGCCGACAGAATTACTGCCAATAGGCACCAGATAACCTGTATGGGCAGGCTGAAAGTCTTGAGGAAAACATCCTGATTGATCAGGCCGGCGGGAAAAAATTCCGCCCGAGGAACAACAATTTGGGTAAGGGCATAAAATCCCATAATAACGCTTATTATTCTAAAAAGTGGCCTTTTGGAAATATCTGCCTTTAAGCCAACCTGCCAAATGCAACAGGCGGTGAATAATCCGCCGACAAAACCCAAAGAATATCGAGCGGTTATATTCAGGCCTACACCTTTAGCTAAAACCGCCCCCGAGACAGCAGCGATAGCAAGCGGGATGAAAATCCAGCGACGGGGATATTTGAAAATGTTGAATAAACTCAGTCTGCCGAATTCCACCAAAAATAGGAACGAAACAATTAAAAATGCCAGCCTTATGCCCTTCAATAAGTGGCTATCTCCCAAGCTAAGAGCGATAAGATCAAGCCATTCGTTTACGCCGTGAGCGAGGCCAAAAAGGCCTATCCATAGCCACGGTAGTTTCTTGTCTTTAGAGTAAATGAGGAGGAAACACGTCCCGCCTAGCAACAAAAAAGCCAAGCCGTAAAGAAAAAAAACATAATCCAATTGCTGTTGGAAAAAACTTCCTGTCATGCCTTTTCTCCCTGCTTGCGAGCGCTATCCGTCTTGAGCCGCTCTATTTCCTTTTTTAATTCCAAGATGCGCTCTTCCCTGTCAACGCTTACTTTATTAAAAACTTCCAGCTCATGTAAGCGCTTTTTTAATTCCATTTCCGTCTTCTTGCGTTCTGTAATATCCTCACCCGAACTAAGGGTGCCTATAATATTTCCTTTTTCGTCTTTTAATACAGTATTATGCCAGGCAACCATTTTTTCATCCCCGGTTCTAGTCAGGATGGGGTTTTCATGATATGCAACTGATTCGGTTTCGCCGGATAATAATTTTCTAAAAACAGCGCGCGCAACATCCTTAGCCGCCTCAGGCAAAAAATTATCAAACCAGTTTTTTCCTATCACCTCCCCCTTCTCATACCCTAAAATATCACAGCCTTTTTTGTTTATAAGGGTAACTTGTTCATTAGCGCCTATGGCCACTAACATTACACCTGCGATATCAAGGTAATTCTGCATAGTATTTTTTTCCTGCTGCAGCTGCTGTTCTAATTCTTTTCTTTTAAAAAATCCCGGTATATTATAATTTGTAATCTTTTTTGCCAGTTTTGGTTCTTTTTTTAAATAGCTGTTTATATGTTCTTCTATCCTCGCAGGTGGCGCCATGATAAAACGGCATGCCTCATCGCCTTTAGCCTTGCACATTATCTCCGATGCAACCAGGCTTATGCCGAAACTCTCTTCGCACCAACCTGAGGAATACCCGGCATTCATAACGCAGACCGGAAAATCTGTTTTTTTGCCGGCCTTTAGCCATGCATCAGACTCAAAAGAAAACGGATGATCATAGATAAGATAGTAGTTTTCGTCCGGCGAGGGTTTCGACTCAGCGAATATATCAACAAATGCCCAGCCGGTATGAGAAAAATGCACCGGGCCTGCCGATAACTTCTCGATCGGGTCTTTTAACTTCATTTTCTCATGGAAATTTTTTGCATCCTGCTTTCCTATGACATGGGCTATGTCAAACAAGAACTGCCTGGCAACATCAATTGCCTCATTTTCGGAATAGTCTGAGTATAAGCTTTTCACCGTATCGAAGAAATCAACCGACATAGAGGCTGCCCTTATTAAAATATATCTCTGCCCGAATATCTCAATAGTGCCCTTTGAGGGGTCTTCTTTTTTCTGCTTAAAATATTTGCTGACATATTCCTGGGCTTTTGCAAACATCGGCTCAAACTGCTTTGGAACCTTAACGGTATTTAACATGATCTCGCTCCTTTGCGGTATCTTAAAAAACAAAAACCCCAAGTCCCGTTTCAGCGGGACACGCCGGGGTTTATTTAAATATTTCTTTCATTCCGCCCAAGGCCGCTTCCAATGGCACGGCTTCTACCTTTCTATTAAGCAAGTATCTCTGCTTGCCTGGATAGATTACTGCAATGCGTTTTAAATTAAGGCCATCAAGCGCAATCCGCATAGAAGGCGTCATAGTAGGGGCGTCGGCGCGTTTACACTCAACGCCATACATCTGTCCGTTCTTCACAAACACTAGATCAATCTCCGCGCCATTATGCGTAGCCCAAAAATACACATCATCAGGCTCAACTGCGTGAATAACCTCTTCAATAACATGTCCCTCCCATGATGCCCCATATTTTGGATTAGCCGATAAGTCATTCTTCGTGCGTATGCCTAGCAGGCTATGAAGAATTCCCGTATCGCGAATGTAAATTTTTGGCGCTTTTACTTGGCGTTTTTTGATATTAGCATGCCAAGGTTTTAGTTGCCTAACCATAAAAACACCGCTTAATACATCCAGATATCTTTTTACCGTAACTTCATTAATTCCTAAAGAACGCGCTATTTCGCTTGAATTTAAAAGTTGTCCATGATAATGGGCTATCATAACCCAAAATCTTGATAATGTAAGAGGCGGCAGCGTTACGCCATGCGCCGGCAGGTCTCTTTCCACAAAACTCTGAATAAAATCTTTCCTCCAATTAATACTGTCCTTTTCTGTTTTTGATAAGAATGACCTCGGGAAACCCCCGCGAAGCCAAAGCCGTTCAGAAGCCGTTAAACCTACCTCCGGAAGGGTAAAGCCTGTCATTATAACACGAGCTAAACGTCCAGCCAAAGATTCTGAAGAATGCTTGATTAACTCCGGGGAGGCGCTTCCTAAAATAAGGAATTTCGCGGGCAAAGGTTTACGATCGGCAAGAACGCGCAAGACAGGAAACAAATCGGGTTGGCGCTGAACCTCATCGATTACAACTATCCCCTTAAGCTTTGACAAGACATTCATGGGCTCTGCGAGTTTGGCCGCGCCGACAGGGTCTTCAAGATCGAAGTAATGCGCAGAGTCAGGAGAAACAAATTGGCGCGCTAGCGTTGTTTTTCCGCATTGGCGTGGGCCCAATAAAGCTACAACGCGCCCATAGCGAATGGCGAGCTGTATCTTCTTATATAAATCATTACGTTTGATCATCATTAAAAGTATACCATGAAAAACTGATATTGCAAGCAGAAATTTCATGGTAATTACAACTGGGCATTTCTTCTAAAACCGCCTCAATTCTTACTTAATAGTTCAGCCACTGTAAGCATCTCGACTCGGACGTAGCGGAGGCTTAAGCCTCCGCTACGTCGAGAGGACTTCCGAGAGCTGAACTGTTACATTCTTACTTAAACTGCAGGGCCTTCTCTATCTTTGAGATAAGAGCGCTTTTGTCTATGGGCTTTACGATATAATCCACTATTCCCAATTTATACGCGTTGGCCTTGTCTTTATATTTATCCAAAGCGGAAAGCACGATAATAGGGATACCCTTTCCGGCAGAGTCATTGTTAAGCATCTCGCAGGCTTCAATGCCTCCTATTTTCGGCATAAGTATATCAAGCAGGATTAAATCCGGCGCAAATTTATGGACGTGGCTTATAATATCCTTTGCGTTCGATAAAGTAAAAACTTCAAATTTGCCCGTGGCCTCTAAATTCAATTTGGTTATTTTAGTAAAATCTTCTTCATCATCAACAATCATTACCTTCTTTTTATCCACATTAACCTCCTAAGTAATAACACTGATTACACAGATAATCGCAGATTAAAAGAAACAGATGATCGCAGATTTTAATCAGAGTAAATATCTGTGATCATCTCGCATCCTTTAATCTGTGCTAATCTGCGCGAAGCCAATCTGTGTAATCACGCCGTCTCTTTCTCAGACTTCAGAGTAATTATAACCTTGGTGCCTTTTCCGACTTTGCTTTTGACGTCTATAAGGCCTTTGTGCATGTCTATTATATTTTTTGTAACAGATAGGCCTAAGCCCGTGCCTTCCTTCGGGCCTTTTGTGCTAAAGAATGGGTCAAATATCTTCTTTATGTTCTCCTGCGGAATGCCTGTGCCTGTATCTTCTATCTCCACAACTATACCTTCGGCGCCGAACTGGAAATAATCCGCGCTTCTTCTGCCAACCTTGTTGCCAAATATGCTAAGCTTATGCTTATATGTGCGCACATAGAGCTTGCCGCCGTCTACCATTGCCTGAATGGCGTTTCTGAACACATTAACGAACACCTGCACTATCTTGCTTTTGTCGACTAAAGCCTGCGGCAGGCCGGCTGTCAGCTCTTTAACTATTTCTATATTTTCCGATTTAATACTGTGGCGTATAAGCATCAAGGACTCTTCTATTATCTCTGACAAATCGCAAGGCTCTATTGTAAGTTGTTCAGGGCGGGAGAACTCAACCAAGCCACGCACAATATTGTCAGCCCTTTTAATGTTATTTTTTATCATTTGCAGGATTTCAAAGTTTTCGCTTTCGTTCTGCGGAAACCTCTCTTCCAGAAAATCCGTCGCCTGCATTATTACTGCCAGAGGATTTTTTACCTCATGCGCCACGCCTGAGGCCATTCTTCCTATCGCCTCCATTTTTTCAACCTGTATAAGCTGCGCCTGGGTGTCTTTAAGTTTGCTGTATGCCTCTTGCAGCTCGCTTTCCGCTTTCTTTAATTCAGTAATATCCTTGGCTGTGCACACTACCCAGAGTATTTCGCCGGTTTTGTCTTTCATTACAGAGCTGCTGAAAAGCACGGGGATCTTTCTTTTGTCTTTGCTTAGATAATATGTCTCCACATTCATTATTGTGCCTGTGCCTATTAATTTTTCGAGCTTGCCTCCTCTTAACGGTGAGGTCTCTATATCTGAAAGCACGGCGCTTATCTTTTTGCCTACAAGCTCTTTTTCTTCGTAGCTTAGCAATATGCAGGTTGCCGTGTTTACGGTAACTATTCTTTTCTGCGAATCCACGACTATCAGCGGATCAAGCATGGCCTTGATAATGTTGT
The DNA here is from genome assembly GCA_043797125.1 of Candidatus Omnitrophota bacterium. GTDB lineage: Bacteria > Omnitrophota > Gorgyraeia > JABMRG01 > JAFGKX01 > JAZDPX01. The sequence continues at coordinate 12,414 of JAZDPX010000012.1, read as the reverse complement.
TTAAATAATCGCGCGAAAACGTGGTTTTTTTCAGGTGTTCTGTTATCTTGCTTAGCGCCTGCTCCTGCTTGTCTGTCTGCAATGCTCTTATAACCCTGGAGGCATAGGCGCTGAAATAGCCAAATGCAAATAAAAATGCCAAATTCCCTAAAAGCAGGCTTAACATCTGCGCGGTCGGCATCTTATAATTATAATAAGAAGTAAACGGTAGGATGCCAAAATGCTCCCCGATTACTATCGCGGAAAAACAAACAGCCGATGCAATAACGGCGAAAAAGACCGCAGCTGTCGTAGAGATAAACCCTGCCCAGATTATAACAGCATAATATGCTATACTCACTAGCGGCGCTTCCAAACCGCCCATATAATGCAGCAGCCACGATGCGACTATTATGTCAGTTATCATCTGGTAATACTGGAACCTGCGTAGATCTACTCTGCGGATAATAAAATTATACGGCTGGTTTAAAAAGGCTTCTGCGAAAAAAAGGCAAGCAAAGACAATGTCAAAATAGGAGCATCCTCCGATGCATTTCATTAATAATAGAAAAATAAAGAGTAGCAAAAAACAAATAAATCTAATCTTACCCGCCAACCTGTACTTACTTATAAGCTCTTTTGCGGCAAAGTCTGATGCAAGCATCGGTTTCCCTTGTTATTTTCTGCTTATATACGCTAATAAAAAGTATACACCTCTGGTCGTGAAAATGCAAGAGCATTAAAATTAACACTATCATAGAGACTCACGACAAGTGCTTAGAAAGATTATCAGAATATCAGAGTATCGGAGCGGGATTATCAGAAAATCAGAACATCAGATTAACAGAATATATCTGATTCTCTGATAATCTGATGATCTCGTTCTGATACTCTGATAATCCGATATTCTAATTTCCGTTTGTCGTTTTTTTTAAAACCCCCTTGTAATAAGGATACATTTATGTTATATATAATTATATGACACTTACATCTGTTTCCATATTCCTGCTTTTGATGTTCTTGGCCGCTTTATCATTTCTGTTTTCATCTTCAGAGACCTCTATCATCAGCTTAAACAGAATTAAGCTGCGCCATATGATGCTAAGAGGCGTAAAGCGCGCCAAACATGTCCAGAACCTTATAACAAACCTGGATAAGTTTATCGTCGCTATTTTGGTGGGGAACAATCTTGTGAATATAAGCATATCCGCTATTATTACGGCAATAGCGGTCAGCATCTTCGGCAAAGGCTGGGGCGTAGTGGTTGCGACGTTTGTCACAACGTTTTTTATACTCATAGTGTGCGAGATAACCCCTAAAATACTTGCCACAAAACATACGGAACGCATAGCCCTCATTACAGCGCCTGCAATGGAGGCGTTTATAAAGATATTTCACCCCATTTTTGCTATTTTTCACGCGGCAAGCAATCTTATCTTGAAAATATTAAACATAAAATCCCCGAAAAAGGCGTCCTTAATAACGGAGGAAGAGCTGCGGCTCATGATAGAGATAGGCAAGGAGGAGGGCGTTGTAACTGCCGATGAAAGAGAAATGCTGCACCGCATTTTTGAGTTTGGGGACACAAAAGTAGAAGATGTTATGGTGCCGAAAGAGGAAATTGTCGCTGTCAGCATAGACGCTAGCGTAGAGAAATTAATGGATATCTTCTCAGAACAAGGCCATGCAAGGCTTCCTGTCTATAGAAATTCCATAGATAATATAGAAGGTGTAATCTTTACCAGGGATTTACTTTATATGCTAAGGGACAAGCAGCTTTTCGTCCTTGCCGATCTTATGCGCCCTATCTATTATGTGCCTTCTACAACACAGGTAAACACGCTTTTGAAAAAATTTCAAGTTGATAAAATCCAGATTGCAGTTGTGGTTGATGAAAATAAGAAAGTCCTGGGCCTTGTGACGTTGGAAGATTTAGTCGAGGAAATTGTAGGCGAAATCCACGAAGAAACCAGAAAAAATTAACAGATACGCAGATACGAGACGTTTTCCATTTTGTTCGGGAATGGAAAACGTCTCTGTTTATTTATGTAATCGCTTCTACAGGTAAAATAAATGCTTTTATGCCTTCCTTGCCAAGATGCTTGCGCAATTCCTTAACACAGGAAAGCATCTGCTTTGCCTGTTGCTCGTCGCAAACAACAAATAAAAGATTATTTCTTCCGGGCCATATATCATTGCCTGAATGGGTACCGGAGGTATCGCCCTTGCCGAAAATTCCCGGAACCTTGGTGTAATTTTTTAATGCGCAGTTCTGTAAAACCTCCATAACATCGGATTCTATGGCTTCATTGTACGCTATCATAACCATTTTCATAGGGGCCCTCTTTTTTCTGATTTTTTTCTAACCCTGCTTTCAAATACAGCGTAAAGCGTCGGGACAAAAAGCATGGTAATTAACGTAGAAACCGTAAGCCCGCCTATCATGGTTATGCCCAATGGCTGCCAGGTCTCTGAACCCTCGCCTCTTAATATGGCCAGCGGTAAAAGACCGACGAGCGTTGTTATTGTAGTCATAAGTACGGGCCTTAACCTGTCTTTGCCACCTGCGGTAACTGCTTCAAGCATGGAATAACCCCGCGCCCGCAATATATTAATATAGCTTATCAGGACAATGGCATTATTTACCACAATACCCATAAGCATAATAATTCCTAAAAATGTTATAATACTCAATGTCGTGCGCGTTACAAGAAAGGTCAAAAACACGCCTGTAAATGTAAATGGCACGGCAAACATAACAATAAACGGATCTAAAAGCGATTCAAACTGCGCTGCCATGACCATATACACAAGGACTATGCCCAGCGCAAGCAAAAGCGTAAGGTCTTTAAATGCCTTTGCCTGTTCTTCAGCCTCGCCTCCAAAATTTAGCGAAATATCAGAAGGCAGTACTATTTTTTCCACGCGCTTTTTAATATCGTCTTTGACCTTTCCCGCGGAACGCTTGTAAACATTGCATTCTACCCTTAAAACCCTCTCGCGGTTTTGCCTTTCTATTTCAACGGGCCCAGCAACCTCGTAAATTTTCCCGAAGCTGGACAATTTTATATTCTTTTTTGTAAGAGGTGAAACCAACGACAGGTTTTCTATGTCTTCTATCTTAGAGCGCGACGACTCCTCAAGCCTTACATAAATATCATAAGTCTCGCCTTTTTCACGGTATTTCGTCGCTGTCGTGCCTTCAATATAACTCTTTATGCTTGAGCCTATCGTATTCATATCAAGGCCTAATGCGGCTATCTTTTCCCTGTCAATTTCTATTCTTAATTCAGGGCGGTTAATTTCTCTGGATATTGCCGCATCCACGACACCCGGCACTTCTTTCATAATGGATTTTATCTTTTCAGCCAAGGCATCGGTTTCTTCAAACGAATGGCCTATAATCTCAAGCTGTATGGCCTTTCCGCCCATTCCGGTAATCATCCTGCCCATAGGATTTCCTGTTGAAACATCGACTTTCATTACTCCCGGAATTTTTTCGAATTCTTTTCTAAGCATCTGGCCCACAGCATAAACAGAGCGCTTCCTTTGCGTTTTTGGAACAAGCTTCGCGCCGGCTACAACAACATGCCCGCCTGACGAGCCTCCCCCCGAAAGCCTGCCCATGCCCGGTATCGCCCCCGGGCGGCAAAATATCATTTTCGCCTCAGGCACTTGTTTTTGCAGAATATCTTCTATCCTGTTGGCTACCTTGTCTGTCTCTTCAAGCCTTGTGCCAAGGGCAAGGTTTACCGTAATACGCACATCGCCTGTATCTTCTTCGGGAATAAATTCATTGCCGATAAAACGCGTTGAAAGCAGGCTTAATATAAATGCGCCAAGAAAACCAAGGATAACTAATTTTTTGCGCCCAAGGCACCATGCCAGCGCCTTTGCGTAGAAATCCTCCCAGGACTTAAACATATTTTCGGAAAAATCGTAAAAGGACTTAAACCAATTGTCCTTCTGTTGTTTTATTCGCAGCATTTTCGAGCAAAGCATAGGGCTAAAGGTCGCTGCCGTAAAAAGAGACGCTAAAAGCGTAACAGTGACAATTATAGCGAGCTCGCCAAACATTATCCCGACTACACCGCTGACGAACAACATCGGCAAAAATACAACCACTGTTGTGAATGTGGAAGCTGCAATAGCCAGATACATCTCGGATGTGCCGAATATCGAGGCCTCCTGCGGCCTCTGGCCCTTTTCCATGTGTCTGGTAATGTTATCAACGACAACTATGGCATTATCCACTACCATGCCCGAGGCAATTGCAAGCGACGAAAGGCTTATTACGTTTACGGTCTTGCCGGTTAAAAAAAGATACACAAAGGCTATTAGCAATGAAAATGGTATGGTAAGGGCAATGACAAGGCTGCCTGCAAACTGCCGCAGAAAAAACCACACAACTAAAATAACCAATATTATTCCGAACCAAAGCGAAAATTTCAGAGAGTTAAGAGCGTCGATAATATCTTTTGAGGTATCGAAGATTGTGTATATTTTTATATCCGGGGGAAGCGTAGCCTGAAGGCTCTTGAGCCTTTCTTTTATCTGCGTTGCCACTTCAACTGTATTTACCCCTGTCTGTTTTTGAATTGCCATCATAAGCCCGCGACGCCTGTCAATCCTAACATGCATCGTAACTTCTTTAAAACTATCTTCTACTCTGGCTACATCTTTAAGATAAACGAGCTTACCCTTGCTTTTGCCTAAAATAATAAGATTTATTTCCTCCGGGCTGGCAAATTCTCCGGGCAGCCTTAAAAAATAATCCGTAAGCCCTGTCTTTATACTCCCTAAAGGCTGAGTAACGTTTTCCCGCCTTAACACAGTTTGTATATCCAGTATGGAAAGGCCGTACCCTTCAAGCCTGTTTTTATCTATCCAAACATTTATCTGCCTTTCGCGGGCGCCGTAGAGCTGAACAGTGCCCACGCCGGGAAGCTGCCTTAAGGAATCCCCAACCCTTTTATCAATTATATCGTATAATTCATCGTAGCTTTGCTCTGCGGTTATCCCCGCAAAAATTATTGGTATGTTGGCTGTATTAAATTTATATATAAAAGGATTATCCATTTCATCCGGTATGTCCGGAAGAAAACGTTTGGCAAGTTCTATGCGGTCGCGTATATCATTTGACGCCTCGTCAAGATTTGTGCCCCATTTAAATTTAAGGCTTATTATTGAAGCGCCTTCCGCTGAACGCGATGTAAGTTTTTCCAATCCTGGTGTTGTGGCGAGCTGATTTTCCAGAGGCTCTGTCACCTTTATCTCAACGTCTTCAGGATTTGCTCCGGGATATGAGGCAATGACGCTTACTATAGGAGGTTCTATCTCCGGCATCATATCAATCCCCAGGCGTGACAAACTGTAAAATGCCAAAATAATGATCGCTGAAAAAATCATCAAATTAGTAACAGGTTTTTTTACGCCAAATTCAGGTAGACTCATTTTGCTATTCCTCAGCTCTTACAAAAGCCCCGTCGCGAAGCCTCTGTTGGCCCATAATCACTACCATATCGCCCTGTTTTAACCCCTCTGTTACTTCAAAGTAAGGGCCGTCGTGTATGCCTAATGTCACATTTTTTAAAGATGCGATGCCATTGTCTGCGATAAAAACATATTGATTCGGCGCTCTGCCGATAATCGCCTCTTTTAAAATAACAGGCACATCCTTGTGCTCTTCAATAATAAGGCTGACCTTTGCGAACATTCCCGGTTTTAAACGATAGTCGCTGTTAGGTATAACCATTTCAACTGGCGCTGTCCGGGTATCAAGATCCACCACAGGGCTTATTTTCGTAACCGTGCCTGTAAATTTTTCTCCGGGATAGGCATCAACATAAATTTCTGCTATCTGGTTAAGTAAAATCTTGGGTAGATATTTCTCGGGTATATCCAATTCAATCTTTACATTATTCATATTCACCACCAATGCCACCGGAGTTTGCGGCGTTACGCTGGTTCCTATATCAACATAAATTCTTCCTACAATGCCCGCTATGGGGCTTTCTACCGGCGCTTTTTCAAATTGAAAACCTACTTCATCCCTGTCAATGTAAGCGATTATATCGCTCTTATTAACCGCATCGGAGTCATTTTTAAGCTTTTCAATAATTTTGCCGTTTACCTTCGGAAATATTAAGGCCTCGTCCTGGGCTTTAATATTTCCGACATAATCCAGGCTGTTATTAATCGTCGTAAGATTGACTTTCATAACCTTAACAGGTATAACCTCTTTTACGGAAGCCTCTTTTTTACCGCCTGCACACCTTGCGATTAAAATTACAATAAAAAGTACTACAATAAAACCCGCTGTTATTCTTATCCTGTTAAACATCTTCTTACTCCTCTAATTTAATATTGTTTTTTGCCAATGTCAGGCCTTGCGCCTTTTCAAGGCTGCACAACGCGATATTATAATCAATCAAGCTCTTTATATAATCAAGCTCTGCCTGCGCCAGTTTATCCTGATAATCCAACATGTCATGCGTGCTTATCTGGCCGGCCGCGTACTTTTCCTTTTGCGCTCTATGATTAAGCGTTTCCTTCTCCTTTGAAAGGGCGCTTGCTAAAACCTGCCTGTACTGAATATCTGCCAGCCTTACGCTGCGCTTTACATCCATAATAATATCCTGCTCTAATTTTTTAAAAGCAATCAATGCCTGGGCCTTTTCCAGTTTTCTCTGGTCAAATTTTGCCCGGTCTCCGCTTCCCCACGGAATGCTGAATTTAGCTCCGACGCTCCAATCCCTGTAATCTTTGTCGAGCTCATCTAAGACCTTTCTATACTCATCGCTTAAGCCGTTTAAGGTGTAACTGCCTATTAAATCCATGGTGGGTAATAACGCATTTTTTGCGGCCTTTATTTTTATATCCTTATTTTTTAAATCTATCCTGCCTGAAATATAATCCGGCCTGTATTTAAACGCGTTTTTAAGGCTCTCAACCAGGTCAACCTGCTCAAACTTAAGCTCAGGCTTATCAATCAATTCAAGCCCGGCATTCCACAGCTCGGGGTCTTCAAACAAATTAGTAACAAGCTTAAGCTCATCTTCTGCTTCCTTTAAACCTGATTCTGCAGAAATCAAGGCCTTCTGTCTCTGCGCAGCTGCTGTCTCTGTCTCAAGTAAATCCACAGAGCTTACCAGCCCCTTATCATATCTTAGCTTATTTATTTCTAAAAGATTCTGCGCGAGCTCTAAAGACGACTTGGCTATGGAATAATTTTCAAGATAATATATATAGTTATAATAATCGGTTTTGGTTTTATTAATAACATCCATCACCGTATTTTTAAAATTTTCCTCGCTGACTGCCTTATTATTTTGAGCTATGACAATATCCGCGCGATTTACCATGATGTCAAAATCCTTAAAAAGCGGCTGCGTAACAGTTACCTTTGGCTGGGACACATAATAGGGATTTATCGTCTGGGTGGTGAGGTTGCTCAGATATCTTTCGTTTATAAAATCTATGTCGTATTCCGTACCTGTTGTTAATTTGCCTGATAAACTTACGTTAAAATCTATATCCCTGTTTTCAAATACCTCCGGGTAAGCTACGCTTGGATACTTTTTGGCGCTGTCTTTCAGGGTATAGTCTGCGTCAAGTGTTGGCTCAAAAATTGCCCTTGCGATTTTCACATCGTCTTTTTTAAGCTTGGGCTCTATGCGCTTTATCATAATATCCGAATTGCCCTTAAGCGCGTACGCGATGCAGTCAACAAGGCCTATTTTTAAAACCTTGTCTGTTTTAGCTGATTCTATATAGGCCTCAATGTCAAAACCGGTTTCATTAATGCCTTTGGCCTTGCTTTTTGCAAAACTTAGCTGGCTGTTTAAAAAGACGAAGGCTGCAAGCAGGCAAAAGAGCTTTTGCATTTTTATGTATTTATTATTTAAGCTGTTCATGGACTTTCCTCAATATCTGCAGATATTTTCTTCTATCCTCTACACTTATCCTGCCGAAAACCTTTTTTATCATCTTATAACGCTGCACGGCGACAGACCTTGCCACTTTCATGCCACGGGAAGTAATAGTTATTCTAACTATACGCCTGTCTTGCGTGCTGTGGCTTCTTTGCAGCAGGCCGTTTTTTACCATCCGGTCAGTAAGGCCTGTGGCTGCGCTCATTGAAACGCAAAGCAGTTTCGCTATATCCGACATAATGCATGTCTTTTCCCTGTAAAGGTATTCCAGTATCGTCATCTGCGGCAGCGAGATTATACCTTTTGTCAGTTCGTTTTTTTGCGCCTTTGCAAATGCGCCCATCATATCCGGGAGCAAACACGACAGGCTCTTAGCGAATAAAGTGAGCTCTCTATCCGACATTTTTATTACCCCTCTTGTTATTTAATACCATAAATAGTTCATGATATTAACTATTCTCATTATGAAGTATACATTAAAAACATAATTTGTCAAGGGTTTTTGTTGAACATTTTTGGGGAGGCTATTTTATCTGCAAGGCGAGTATAAATACGTCATCCGCGTAAGCGCCGTATCTGAAGGCGTTTAATTCATCCAGCAGGTTCTGGTTGAAAATTTCAACTGGGAGCCTGCGGTTTTTTCTTATAAAATCCTCGAGCCTGCGCGGGCCGTATTCCTGCTTGTCCTTATCTTTGGTTTCTGTAACACCGTCTGTAAACAGAAGCACTCTATCGCCCCGGCTGAAATCAACTTCATTCTGATATATCACGTCCTCTTTTGAATCAATTCCTAAAAATGATGTCTGCGCGCTTAGCTGGCGTATATCTGATTCTGTTATCTTGTAAATATACTGAGGGGGATGGCCATGGTTTGAATATATCAGTTTTTTCATTCTGAAATCAAGCAGCCCGCAGAAGGCGCTTAAATACATATTGGTGCCTTCAAAATCCGCTGAAATAAAATCATTTAACTCTTTCAGCAGGGTGCCCGGCTCCTTGCCCGCATTTGCCAAGCGCATAAATTCCGCGTGCAGCCTGTTAACCATAAGCGCCGCAGAGACGCCGTGGCCCGTAACATCGCAGATTATAAAAATAAGTTTGTGCTTATCTATGAAATAAAATTTCGCGTAATCGCCTCCTATATAATACATGGGAAGATACATAACGGCTATATCCACTAAATCCGTTCTCAGGGATTTGGGTATAAGCGTCTTGTGCACGCGCGTTGCCAGGTCCAGCTCCTTTTGCATCTGCCTGCTTTTGGCTTCCAGTTCCTTAAGAAGTATAAAATTTTCGATTTCGCGCTCCCGTTCATATCTGGTAACAATATAACATACAAAAAACGCCAAAAACATTATTACAAACCCCTGCAGGTAATCCGGCACATCCGTAGCAACCATATCGTTTTTATAGACATATGCAGGCACGTTCATCAGGAAGACTATATAAGCGCCTACGTGTAAAATCAAAAGCGTTATAATGTGCCAAGGAAGCCAGGGGAAAATAAGCGTAAGCCCGATAAGAGTGAATATAAATACCATGGCTACGTTAAACGGGGGCTCGCTTATGACAATGTAATACCTTGTTAAAACAGCGAGTATCATTATAACCAGCAAAACTATTTTTAGCTTTGCCGTTGCAACAGACGGGGGTTTTCTAAAAAGAACGAAAATCGTTACGAAAAACACGCATGCGGTATATAACCACGCGAGTACCAGCTGGCGGCCAAGCTCCTCATTTAACACACCTACTGTGACTGTGCTGCCTATGAAAAAACTAATTAGAAAAAGTGTCGCGGCAAGCTGCGCGCGCGCCTTTATCAGGGCCAGGCGCTGTTTTAAAAAATCATCCAAATATGCGGCCGGGATTTTCTTCATTAGTTTAAAGCGCTTTTTATTTCAGCAGGCAGGGGAATGGGTTTAATATTTTTATCCACGCAGACAAGCTTCACCCTCGCTTCTATAAGGAGGGTGTTTTCTCTGTATATCTTTTGAAAAAATACAATGGAGGCGGCTTTGTTTGATTCTATCTGCGCTATCACCTTGATCTTATCCTGGTAGTACGCAGGCGCCTTGTACTTAATCTCGACATCGCTGACTGCGAATAATATGCCTCTTTGCGCTAGCTTGCCTAAGTCTATGCCTTTTGATTGCAGATATTCCGTGCGCGCCTCTTCCAAATACTTTAAGTAATTGGCGTAGTAGACAACGCCGCCGCAATCAGTATCATGATAATAAATCTTTTTTTCTATCATACTAAAAAACTATTCTACGGTAATCTCTTGAGTTAAGTCCCCACCTTTGTTGCAATACGCGCTGATAGCCAAAACATCGCCGCTATTGATGTTTTCAATAACCCAGCTTCTTGTCTGTGTAGCTGCGTTATCCTGCTTATCGCAGGCAGCATCTTTTATTATTTCCTCGCCGCGCTTAACCAGTATCTTATTAATAAAATGCTCTTCAGGATTGCCTACATAATGGCTTACAACAACAGTTAATGTCTTTGTCGGCATTTCATAATACCCCACCACCCTCACCGGAGGATGGGCATAAGCAGCCTGCGCCGCCAAAACTAAACATAGCGCTACAAATATTATGACCTTTTTCATATACGCCTCCCTGCCTGCCGAAGAGGCAGGCTTATTTTATTTACCGAAACATTCTCTTATGAATGTTTTCACGCACTTTTCGTTTACTATCGGTGCGCTTGCTTGCTCATCCATATCTTTACGCGTAATATAAACCGTAACATCATCTTTCCAAAGCAGCCTGTTTTTCTTCGCGTCTGTTACAGAAAACTTGGTATCAAGCTGCGCGTAATTGTCATCTGTAAGCAAATCATAAGCTATCGGGCCCACCCCGTACACCATATCAACAGGGTCGTTTTCAAGCCACTGGAATTTAGTTACGTCGCAGGTGATAACAATGTCTGCTTCTTCTTTGCTATTAACTACTGTAAAATTAATGCTTTTTCTCGCGTCAAGGGCGTCTTTTAATTTCTGCTGCAAATCCTTTACATCCACCTTATTCTCTCCCGTAGCATTGACGAAGTCCTGGACAAATACATTAACCTGCTTTTGGCCGCAAAACTTGTTGTAAAGGTTGCGCTTGCTTGCGCAATATCCCGGGCTTGTTAACGCAACGCTTAAAAGCGCGGCGCTTATAATAATTATATTATACGCCTTTTTCATAAAAGCTCTCCCTGCCCAAAAAACCAGGCCTTGTTTATATATAATAAATTATACCTCAAAAAACAAAAATCCCAAGTGAAATCTAATTCGCTTGGGATTTTTGCAAAAACCTACGGCTATTATTATGCCGCCATTATCGCTGCCTTGGCTGCCATATGCAGATTTTTCAAATCGTCGTCTGTATACATAACACCGGGCGCGTGTGTTACAAGCAGGTTTAAGATAAACGCCGCTATGCCGATTTGATCCCAGTTTTGTTCAATCTTATCGCCGGTCAACCTACTATACATAAGATTCAGCATATTTCTTATTTCACCTTGATCCTTTTCGTCTACTTTGTCAAATATATATATGCCCTTGCCGAGCATTGATAATGACGCGAAATCAAGGTACTGGTCTTGTTTAAATTCGTTAAGGAAAATTATCCTCTCGAAGCCCTGTTCCTTAAATGCAGCCACGCCTTCTGTTGTCAAAGCTACGACTACCGAATTATCCTTAGTGTATTGCGCGTCCAAAGAATTTGCATCTTCACAAACCAGATTTGCGCCGATATTTTCTTTTATCGCGACTATTTCGTTAATTGCGAGCGCCATGTCAAACTGTTTAGTTGAAATATCGGTTTTTTCTACGATAAGGTTAAATTCCTTTTTTGCTTCGGTTACGGTCTTAGGCCGCAATGTTGGCTTTGTCGCAAAAACCGCATCTTGTATTGTTTTAAATTTCAGAACCGAGTTTGCGGTGCGGTCTATATCTTCTATCAATTGCAATTTAACATCGGCAATTTTCTTATTTTCAACCCCTGTAATATCGGCTAAAAAACCCTTTGAGCCTTTTACTACGGACAGGTTAGTTAGAAAATCATTAAACTTACCGTGTTGTGTATTTATAAATTTTGTTACATTTTCATCAAAAACACCAAATATCCCGCCTGTAACTGTCTCTTGCGACATCTCTATATTAGTACCGTCTTCATCTCCGAAACCAGGCGTCATACCGTCACGAGGCGGTCGGTGTGGACCTTTGTATGTGCCGGCTCCGACCTTTTCAGGAGTTCCCACTTTAACATCAGTTGTAATGTTTGTAATATCTTGCTCGGTAGGACCTTTACCCGGTATAGTCGGCGTAGCATTAGCGGAATACATAGCCAGATCAAGCATCCTGTTTGAGTAGCCGTACTCATTATCATACCAGATATAAACAGTTACCAGGTCTGCGTCATCAACCTGGGTAAGCTTGCTGTCTATGATGCCTGATTCGGGCCTGCCTATAATCATTTGTGAGACTAATTCCTCTTCTGAATATCCCAAAATG
>JAZDPX010000011.1:0-2070 GCA_043797125.1 Candidatus Omnitrophota bacterium | reverse complement strand
CGCGCCTGTAGCTCAACTGGATAGAGCGCTAGCCTTCGGAGCTAGGCGTTGCAGGTTCAACTCCTGCCAGGCGCAAATAAAAAAAGAGGTTAAAATGAAAAAATTATATCTGCTATTCATGGTGTCTTTATTTGTGCCCCTGTTATGCGGTTATGTTGATTTACGCGAAGGCAGGAGCAAAGAAGGCCAAATGTTATTATGCCGGACAATCTCCGCTATAATAGCCCAAAACCAGATGAATGTTTCAAACTTGTCTTCAGGGATGCCTAAGGAAGAAGTTTTAAAGGCAATGGAAAATAGAGGTCTGATAGCATATCAGGACGGAGAACAGATAACGGTAGCCAATCCTTCTAAAACAGAAACCCTGCAGGGCAAAGAAAAGAAAATAGAGGTTTTATATTATATGACAGAGAGCGTAAACGGCGACTATACTGTTACCGACGACAAATTAACCCCGCTGGTCTTTGAAGATAATTTACTCATCGGCTGGGGCCGGGATTTTTTGCAGGGTATCATTAGAAAATACGAAATTGAGAGAAAGTAGGGTTATAATATACCCATGTCAGTCAAGGTTAGTTTCAGCTTTTTAGGCAAAAATAATAAAGCATTAACAACAGAAGATAACGGCTTGAAATTTGAAGGGGCTAATAATTCTACTGTTATTTTGATCCATGGGCTTACCGGAACCCCCAATGAGATGTCTTTCTTAGCCAAATTCCTGAATAAAAAAGGGTATTCGGTAGTTTGCCCGCGCCTTGCCAATCACGGACAGCCGATAGAAATACTAAAAAACACGAAGTGGCAGGATTGCTATGAATCAGCGCGCAGGGCTTTTTTGGAGGTAGCGGCAGGAGGCGGGCCTATTTTTATCTCGGGCCTGTCAATGGGCGCGCTTTTTGCGCTCTTACTTTCACAAGAATTTCCTGATTTGATCCTGGGGGTAAGTTGTCTTTCCCCGACATTGTTTTATGACGGCTGGAATACGCCCTGGTCAAAGTATCTCCTGCCTTTGGCTTATGCTACGCCGCTAAAATACATTTGTTATTTTAAGGAAGAGCCGCCCTACGGAATTAAAAACGAAGCTCTGCGCGCATACGTGCATCAATATTACAGCAAGGCAACATTAAAAGATACGGCAAAGGTGAGTTCTTACGGCTATCCTTATTTTCCCGTTACTTTACTCTGCCAGCTCCATCTTTTAGTAAAATATCTGAATAAAAAACTGCCGCAGGTGACTGTCCCGGTTCAGCTCATCCAGGCCAAAGATGACGATATGACCAGCGTCAAGAATTCACAGTTTATCTATAACAGGATTGCCTCAAAGCAAAAAGAGTTAGTGTTATTATATAATTCTTATCATGTTATCACGGCTGACCAGGAGCGGGACAAAGTAGCCGGGGAGATGGAAAGGTTTTTTACAGCCTGCGCGAAATTATGAAAAAGATGAAAATTTTACCCATACAAGAAGCGTATAAGAGGAAGTTTGAACGGCAGAAGGCGATCAAGGGGCTTCAATACCACGCCAGCGGCCACTGCGTTCATATTGGTAAAATCTCTCCCGGTTGTTACGGGTGTTTTGCGCCGGATCCGTTCAGGCGTAATTTCTCCGTTGGAGCGAAATGTAATTTAGATTGCCCCTATTGTTTTTTTAAGCTAGAAGAAGGAACTAAAAAGGATCTGCTTAAAAATATATCCGTAATCTTACGTGACTCGCGCCTGCCAGGCTATAACCCAAAATCAGTAAGTTTTAGCGGCGGAGGCGAGCCCCTTTTATATCTGGATAAAATTAAGGAATATATGAAAGTTTATCGCGATATAGAAAAAGACACAGGGCATAGGCCATGGTATTACCTATATACAAACGGAGTTTTGGCTGATTCGGATATGCTTCTTCAGTTGAAAGGCTTAGGTTTTGATGAAATCAGGTTCCATTTAGGCGCCTCAAATTTTTCAAAAAAAGCTTATAGAAATTTAAAAAAAGCGGTAAACTATTTTAAAGCTGTAACTGTGGAGACCCCATCCTGGCCTCCCCACAGAAAAAGGCTTTTTGAAATGCTTCCTATTATTGAT
>JAZDPX010000010.1:0-2072 GCA_043797125.1 Candidatus Omnitrophota bacterium | reverse complement strand
AATAACATCTTCTCGCTGCCTTTCTCTATGTAAAACCCCGAGCTTAAGCCTGACATGTATACCTTTATTTTTGAAATCTATTCCCTGCTTCAGGTCCACATTAGCAATAATATAATCGCCCCCTCTTAAGCCCTCGCCTGTACAATACCAGTTTGCAATACGAGTTTTAACATCAATAAGCTCTGCATCAAGCTCCTTGAAATCTTTACTCGCTAAAGGCCGGAGGGCGGATTTGGACATTGCTACGAGTGGTTTTGCGTGGGGGGTAATTATATCCTGGCGGCCTGTTGGCTCTATGCTAGCGGCGGAAACAAGAGATTCCACTGCTGCGCTTATTTGGTCTTGTAAACCAAGGATTGCATTAGGCACGTACAAATCTTCCTGTGTCAGCTTGAGGCCCTTTATTGCGCCGCTTAAGGTTTCTATGACATCTGGTTCCATTTGTCTGATTCTTTCTCTGCTGACACCACAAATGACGCCAAGCTTTTTTAATGTCATGTATTCCCCTTTTATTAAAAGCGGAATGAGCCTCATCTTTAGTATGGCTATTCTTTTAAGGGCAACTTCCTTATCATCAGTTTTTAATAGCCTTTTGGTGGCCTCTTGCACTATTTTTATCAACGTCTGCTTTTTCTCAAACACGTCATAACCTGTGTCCTCTTTATCAAGGATGCGCTCAAGCGTAAATTCATCATCATCTTCACTTAAGGGCTGATCAAAAGACAGAACAGCATATATTATGTTTCTTAAATTATCAATCTGCTCTATATCAAAACCTGTTTTTTGTGATATTTCTAAGGAATTCGTCTTTTTATCATAAAGATCTAGATTTGCCTTTACGCAGGCCGTTTTGAGTTTATTAAGTTCTGTAATCTGAAATTCGGGTAAGCGTATCTGATTCTTTTTAGCGTATATCGCTCTCATTATCACCGCTTTAATCCACGGCGTTGCGTATGTAGAGAACTTATACTCTTTTTGCGGTTTGTATTTTTCAATTGCCCTTAGCAGGCCGAAATAGCCGTCTTGTACCAAATCAAGTATGCTAAATCCTGACCATTCATAATTCCTGGCAACGCTAACTAAAAGGCCGTAATTGGAGTTAATAAAATCCTCTTTTGCCTCAACTTCGCCTAATTCCTTAAGAACACCTAATTTGATCTCCCCCAAAGCGGTAAGCTGCCTGTATTTTGATATATCTTTTTTAAACTTATCCAATAACAAAAGAGGCTTTTCTTCGTCATCATCTTCATCATCATTAAAAGTCCGGGTTTTGCTTGAGTGTTTTTTAAACGGTTGAAAGACATATTCATCAGGAATGGAGCTAAAGTATTGCCTCACAGCATCCAGTAAAGGTTTTTTATAACGACCCTTGTAATCCAGAGCATGGGAGATTTTACGCGCAAGTTCCAGGTTATTTTTATATTCAGCCGGTAGTTTAAAAAGCGCAGTTAGAATAGCTGTATTTATATACGGCTGGGTATAATATAGAGATTTAAAATCCAGGTCTTTTAACGCCTCTTCGATACAACTATCTGGACTTTGTTTTGACAACCTTGTTAATTCATCAATCTTGACCAGCATCATCTCTTCAGCGCTTGCAAATTTTTTGTCCAACAACTCTTTTTTTAGATATAATTCGACCTTGTCAACAGGTATAAGGGTTTTAGAATAAGTATTTCTTATAAGGACAATGTCGGGCTCTCTGGCCTTGTCATATTCATATTTGTCGCTGTCATGAACATAAATTTTATATCCGTATTCCTCATCAACAACCGGTATAAAAACAGGCCTTTTTCCTGCCAGCGCCTGCAGCAGGTACATCCCTATTCTTTTATTTTTATGCGTTAACATAAGCTGGCCCCTGCCGGAAACGGCAACAGGGCATTTGTATTCCTGCGGAATTATCGGCTCATCATAAATATTTCTCTCGCCCAGCACATAATCAATAAATCTCATGCGCGGCAGATCCGTACTCATGCAAATTTTACGGTCTCTGTGGTAATAATACGTGTTAAGCGCTACATTCTGCTTTTTTAAAACACAATATAAACCATAGTCCGGGTCCTTGAGCA
>JAZDPX010000009.1:0-28522 GCA_043797125.1 Candidatus Omnitrophota bacterium | reverse complement strand
AATAAAATGCGCATTATAAAAGAGTGCTTTTCCTTTTCAAAGCTGAGCCTTTCATCATCAAGTTGTTTTTGCAGGATATCGTTGCTTTTTAGGGTGTTAACCTTGATTGCCTTGAGGAAGTGGCCGCGTTCGTGCCAGCCGGTGGAAATGATGAAACTCGCTATCCATATACCGATAGTAACAAGCGCGTGCATGGGGCTCAATATATAACCAAAGATATCCCGTTTTGAAAATGTGCTTTTTGACGAAGCGAAAAGATTAAAAAGAGACGTTATATTAGCCATATATAAGGCGACGAATATATGCACTCCAACGACCCAGCCGCGCTCAAGCATGGATTTTTTCTTGGGGTCCTTCGGTGGGGTTATTGGTTGTTCGGCGGTGGTAGCGGTTATATCCTTTTGCGTTTCGGTTAAAACATTTTTAACAGTAGTTGAAGGTTTGCCGCCGACATTTGTAACAGATATGGGCCTTAAGGTGGAGACACTTCTGTCGTTGGCGATATGCTCCCCGCCCGCGGCGTAGCAGATTTGGTTAAAAGTAAACGTGATTATCAGAACCGTAGATATAAATTTAAAGATTCGCCTTTTCATTTTTATTCTTTGGCCTTTTCTATTAGTAGCGGAGCCCTGCCTACCGGCAGGCAGGCTTAAGGCTCCGCTACGGTTTAGGGGTTAACGGCTTTTATTTATGGCTTCCTGCATATCAGGCACCGAAGTCCACGCGAACTCAAGGCCGCAGTCTCTCTCAACCGTAGTCTCGCCTGCTATTGGCCTCGACGATGCCCACACCACCTTGGCTATCGCGTCGATAGGCTGGCGCTGCCACGGCAAGGTTATCGCGAGCCGCACTCTGTCCGCGACCTTCAGCGCCTCGTCCAACGGCAGGCGTATGCCTCCCGCGCTTATGTCCTTTGTCTTTGTCTTTGACTCGATAATCAAAGGCCCTTTCGCGCAGGAATAGGTAACGTCGAGTTGCCTGTTCTGCCTTTTGTGCTTTCTGTTGTCTTTCATCTGCTAATCCTCCGTTTTAATATTTATTATTGCTATAGGCTTTGTAGCGGAGGCTTAAGCCTCCGCTACAAAGCTAACTTAAGCCTCCGCTACAAAGCTGGTTAACTTTATGCCTTTACCGCAATTTCTGTGGCTAAGTGATATAATCTCATAATCTGCTCATTTGTATATTTAACCGTTGGCTCCGGCAACGGCAGAGTCAGCAAAGAATTATTAAGATAGTCATCTAGAATGCCCTGGCTAAGATTTTTCCCTCCGGTAAATAATTTGTACATGCCTTGCGCGCTATTTTTTATATTTTGCATAAATTTTATGTTAGCGCCATCGTCATTATACTTGGCAATATACAGCATTGCTTTTGAAAAAGACGCTAACATCATTAAATCTACGTACATTCCATCTTTAAAATTTTCTAATGCTATTGACTTTATTTTTGCATCCTTAAACACCGCTTGTGTCGCCCCTGTTGGCACGCCCATTATCATATCCGTGCCGATTCCTTCTTTCTTGAGGGCCTCAATTATGTCTTTTATATTATCTTTATCGGGATTAAACTTGATTATACGGCAGCTATATTTTTCATACGCTTGAGTAAACTGGCCGGCCTGCTCTGCCATATTAGCCAGCTTGGCATAAGGTGCTGTTGTATCAATTAATAACGCGAAAGGCTGCATCTCTTGCTTAAATGCCTCTTCTTCCCGGTCCTGCAGATACGCACCATGGTCGATTCCTCTTAGCATATTAACGATGTCCTTTAAATAGCTATGGAAAAACTCTATTTCTCGCGTAAGCCTTTCATTCACGTTGTCAACTATTTTTCCCTTATTAATTGCGTCATCTTTAGGAAGCTTCTTGCTGAGTTTAATTGATTCATCCGAAGTAAATTTGCCTCCTTCCAGAGCCAACGACGGTATAATATGGTCGCATATCTCGTTAATCTGTCGGTATACCTGTTCTAAGTTATTAGAAATTGCCTCTTTTCCCGCAGGTAAATCATTGATTAATTTTTCTAAAGACTCCATGTAGCTTTTTGCGTCCAATATGGCACATATACCTTCTATAAGGTCCATCGCATATTTTTGCTTTGATTGAACTGCTTTTTTCTTATTGGCATCTTCATTTAATTCAGTAAGTTTACCTTTAAGGTAAGAACTATAGGCAGCTTGTGTAGTTTCAAATGTAAGTTTAATTTGTGCCAAAGTTTTAATATCATCTAAGTCGCAGCTGCCGAGTTTTGTTAAAGCTTCCGCAAAGTCGCTATCAGTGCTCTCGATGCCGCCGGCGGCTCCGAGTGTTTCGTTAATCGTCTTGTCCTGGTCTTGCCCTGGGATTTCGTTTATATTTCCAATGCAGCGAAGCTGGTGTTTTTTTAGCAGCTTAGAATCGAGGTTCTTTTTCTCCTTTACTACAACAGCAGGAAAGCCCTTTATTTTCCGACCTTCACTGTCAATAAGCACGTCTCCGCGGCGTATCTGCTTTTTATTTTTGATAATTTCCAATTTTTTAAACCAATCCTTGTTGATAATCTGCTTAACAATATCTTGCAAAGGCATGTAAACGTTTTGGGCTTTCTTGATAGGCATTTTATCAGCTTTCTGCGATTCTATCTTCTTTAGGTGGTCGCATATAACCGCTAAAATATTGCGCCTTGCGCCTTCGTAGTCTGTGCCATTTCTTATTAAATTTAATGAGCGCGATAGGTTTCCAAGCCTCCTTTCCCTATCGCTACTATACTGCTCTTTTAATGTTTCTCTGTAAAGATTATCGAGCGCCTCTATCATCTGTATCCCCAAACTAATATCAGAAGCTGTTCCAGCGTGATGTTTCGAAACTATGGGCCATAAATTGTATTCATAACCTTCTGCGCATTCTCGCGCGATAATACCTAGCCTTGCAACGCCTTTTTCATACGCGTCCTTTAGCGACGCGGCATCGTTGATATCAAACCCGAACTCTTTACCTTCTGCTTTTAACTCTTCCACCGCGGTAGTGATAAGCCCATAACCGATGCCTAAAACATCATCCAGCTGTTCTTTATCGTATGCCTCGCCGGAAATAGTGAAACCAGGCCCTGTATTGGAGTATCTTACAAGCATCCTAGCGCGCGTTTCGGTATTCATTATATGCACCCCGCTTACTACCGTAATATTGGGGTCATTGTAGTTAATTATGTATCTGGTTTGGGTTGGGGGGAACCATTTAGCGGCCAACTCCTTCATCCTAGCCGCAATTTTATATTTATATATATCGTCTTCGAGCTCTAACGTTGGCTTTTTTTCCATGATAATCGTTTTGGGAAGGCCATAGCCTTCTTTGCTCCTCATCCACTCTAACTGTCTAACCGGATTTCTGCCTGCCCACATATACTTCATACAAGCTATTAACCATACACCCATAAACGCTGCGTTGTCTCCGCCCTGATATTGTTTATCAAACTTTTTCCCGCCCCATCTGGGGTCTGTCATCGGCCGCGTAAAACAATGCAGGCTGTTTTCATCGGCTGCTGCCGCATTATGGTCTGCCATAGCTTCCATAAAAAACGGGTAGCCCGCCTCATGCGGAATATCCTCGATAGGATATTCCATATCTTTCAACTTCTTCGCTAAATCTTCGGCGGAAAGGCCTGTCCTCATATCAGAAATAGTTGTGGGCGTACCCCAGCTGTTCTTTTTATAAATCTTTGCTATGGCCTCCATAACCAAAAGGTGCAGCTCTGTTCCTGTTAAATGGTACATATTGCCGTCTTTGTCTTCTCCGAAAAGCGTTATTCTGTCTCCGTCAGGGTCAAGGGCAATTCCTATATCGCAGCCTGTCTCTTTGGTCCTTTTGCCGACCTTTAAAACATTTATGGCGGGCTTGCCCTCGCGCTCATTGCCGTCGATTATATTATCGGTGCTAAAATCCTCGTCTACCGTAGCGTTATCAAGCACCAATGTCGCGCCTAAGGCATTCAACATATCAACTAAATCTTTCCCGATAGGGTTGCCTGCCATATTGCAGTAAATTTTAAGTCCATCCAGGAACTTTTGCTGTTCAACGCCCGGACTAATCGTAGCCTTAATCATATCAGCGGCAACCTGCTTGTTATTCTCCGAGCAGTCTATGCTGATAATTTTACCGGCGGCGTCAGCGGTTTTATGTTTTATCTCTGCAAAGTTTTTATCCACAATGTAATCGTATAGCGTGCCGCTGGTTACTTCATCGACATGCCGCACATCAGGCCCGCAAAATACAACATCGCTTACACCCATCTTCCCGCCCAAATAATCTTCCTTCCTGTGGCTCATGGTAAACATTATCCAATGCGCGCGCTCGTTATTCACCGCGCCGTAAAGCTGGCTGTAATTTCTGATGTTGCCGCCGTTAATAACGCCCCAGTAGTTGATGCCTCCGCCGTTATCGCATATACCTGTCCTTAGCAAGGCATCGGCAAATACTCTTGCGGCCTTAAAATGCTTCTTGTACGCGTCAATGCCTATGTTGACGGTTATGCCGTCTTCTCTGCCTTCCTCTTCCTGCAGGACTTTCGCGTAGGCGCGAGCTAAAATAACGGTAAATTCCGGGTTTTTTCTCCAGAAGTCAGAGCGGATATCATAATACATTATTCCTGCCTCAACTATTTTCCTGACATCGGCGTTGGATAAGCTATCTATCAGTCGTTGCAATCCATCGCCGGGCGTGCCGTCGTCATTAAAAAATCTTCCGTCCGGCGTAAATATGCGCCCGTGTATGTCCGGCAAATCAGGGCCAGCCTTTATTAAGCCTTCAGCCCTTGAGCATTTCATAACTTTATCGATTAGGCGCTTAGTATCGTCGTCAATATCCTTAAGAGACCTCTCAAGGCTTTTTTGGGTCGTGTTATCATCTTCATTTTCGACGGTAAGCGTCCTTAGCGCGTCTTTTTTATACTCCACAGGCATTCCGTATAGAGTATTTGTCAATACAAACGACGCTACAATTACAATTGATGTGATTTTGCGAAACATTTTTCAAGTCCTCCTTAGGCTTTGCGGTTATTTATTCGGTTGTCAGTTTTAATTTAGGCTACGCGCCCATTTCTATTTGGCTTCTTGTTATCTTTTTTGTTTTGTTTTTATCGTCGTTAAATCCATCATTCTCTGTTTTCATTATACCAGCAATTACTCGTTCATAGCCCGGCTCGCAGGCTGCGCACAGATGCTGCCATTGTTCGTTATCTATATCCACTGTAATCTGATGCCTGATAGCGATTTGTTCCAATATCTCATATTTACTTGTGTCGGCCTGATTGCGAAATACATCTTTATCAGCTAAATTCAGCAAATCCAACAATGCCTCTTTTACCTTTTCCGGCGCCACCATAATTATATACAGGCATGTCCACAGGCCTTTGAGATCTTCTCCGGGGGCAATACGGCTGAATGTATCAGAATCATAAAACTTTGACACCGCGACGTATTTGCCTTGCGTGTCGGAAAATTTAGTTTGTTCTTTCCGGTCTATAATTCTTCTCATTGTATTTTTCAGCCAATTCGCTGATTGACAGAGAATCGTATCCGGGTCTTCTTTTAACGAAGAATCGACTATCTTCTCAAGCGCGTCCAGCTCTTTTGACTTAGAGCCTTCTTTGTTTTGGGCGAGGTATTTTATATATATATATACAGACTCAGGCAGTTTATTTGGATCCTTAAGCATATCCTGAATATCTACGCCGTCAAGCATATTGTAACTGAACACATCTATCTCGGGATTATCTATCGCAATCAATCTGCCCAAAACCCACCTTGCCGAAGATCTTGCATTTCGGTTGTCGCTAAACGCGCGGCTGTCTATAACCTGTTGTATTATAGCCCGTTCAACAGCATCGGCATCCCGGTACATCCTAAGCACATCTCTCGCTTTGTCTTTTGTTTTGAAATAGTCGTCTATCGTCACAACTGTCTGCCACCAGCTGCGTATCCTCTGCCTTAAATTGATTGTCAGCAATTGCTGCGTAAACAGGTCCGCGTTTTCTCTCGCCCATTTAACATCATTGCCTCCGGGATATTTACAAAGCTGTATGAATTCTTTATCTTTTACATAATCCCATGTTCCTGATACGCCTTTTACGCCCAGTATGTTGGGGTGCGCATCGACCCATTTTTTCCAATCTTTTTCGCTTATTATCTTGCCGATTTTTTCGCCTTTAAATTTTGTGGAGATTATGTCCCTTACGATATAGGGGACATTCCCATAGTAATTGGTCGTTATTGATTCATCGGGGTAAATAATAATGTTCTTGGCTGGTTCCCATTCACCATTTGCGTTTAATTCGTAAGAAGTAAATCTCGGCGGAACCCAGAGCCCTGCTACAAGATATTTGCCGCTGCCTCCATACGAAAACTTTACATTATCGGATATGAAACTATCTAAGATATCCGCGCCCGGCGGTATTGTTATCGTTTTGCCTTCGTGGACAAAAATAGCGGAATTTTCTATTACAGCCCCTTTTTGTATTATCACCCTGCCTTTTCCGTAAATCAACGACCCTTTAAACGTGACGCCTTCATCCATTGTCAGAACAGCGCCGCCTTCGACTATTGAGTCCGGTGTTTTGCCCATGCCTTTTTCCCGCTCCCAGACTTCTACGGTGTTGATTAAGTTGCCGGTATCCACCGCTTCGCAGCCCTCGCCATAATCAGCTCCGTATACTTCCTCAAGCGGGAAAAACTCGTTTATGATTTCTCTCAATTTATTCAGGTCATCTTTTGTAAGGGGCCTGGTTTTATCTTCCAGCAACTTTTTACAGGCTGCGTTCCATTTGGCATCATCCATAAACCTCGAGCCCAAGACCATCTGAAATACGCTTACCTCAAGCTGCGATAAATTAGTAATTCTGCCGTCTGATAGCTTTTTTAAGGCATCGGTTACGGGCGTATTTTCAAGTTTTTTTGCGAATTTGATATAATTATCCTTATTATAGGTAATCAGCCATAAATTCTCATAGATATAGCCTTCTTTCTCGCCGATTCCTTCGGCATACTCAAAGATTGCTTTGAGAATTTCATCAGCAGGTGGCTTTTCCGCAAAATATGAAATTTTGCCGTCTTTATCCATCAAGAACAGGCCTCGCTGGTCCAGTAACTTTTCTTCTTTTATGGTTTTCAAAATCTGCTTAACCGCGTTTTGTCCAAATATATAATCCCAGCTTTTTTCTGACGATATGTATGATTTTATAAGAGCGAATTCGGTTTCATTCAATACTGGCCTTTTTATGCCATAAATTACCATTCTCCTGTCCTTCGGCAGGTCCTTTGGTTTCATGTTTCCGATAAAGGCATTGCCCAATATCACGTCTGAATCGCTTGCGATGTTTGAAAAATCATCATACCCGAAACCCGGATACGCAAGGTGCAATGCCCCGAGCGTATTGATATTCTGCTCTATATAGGAGTCTCCCCTTCTTGCCGGGCCTATGCCGCTTTGGCCATACCTGGGTGTAAGATTTGCCCAGCGTTCTTTCATGCCGCCGTCAAGCATTGTAAGCACAAGGTTCGTTTTAATAAAATCTTCACCCAATAAATCGGTTGCCTTGTTTATAAGATTGCTCATACCGCACATATCATGCTTCAGGTCGGTTTTATCCTCCACAGATAATATAAAGGTTATGTTTCCGTTAAATTTTGCGGATATGTCATGCAGATACTTGCCATACGCCAGGCTGCTTTCCTGATTGTGCAGCTTTATGTTTATTAAAACAACGGGTTTGATCAGGCCGCGCAAGACCGCTTGCGGAAAAATTTCATTAACCAATTCTAAAAATTGATGTTTATTATTGATATCAAATGAAATCTTTCTAGCTATTTTTTCCGTTGCCCAAAGAGGCAGCTGGTAAGCAGGCTTATCAGCGCCGTTTCTTTTTTTCTCGGGCTGAGCTTTTATTACGCGCAGTTTTGGCTGGCCGGCCTTCGGCTCGACTAAAGTCCTTATTGCCTTTTTGAAGTTTTTGCTCATTTTTGTGCCGGTGCCCATTCTCGTGCTGGTGGGAGAAATAAGGCGCTCAATCTCAGCATCTGCCTTTGCCAACCCTTCTATATTTTTGCTTTTTAATTGCTCCGATAACCTGATGAAAGTGTCAATTTCATTTTCTGTAATGCCGGCAAAACCATCCTGCAAAAATTTGGCAAGATTATCTTCAACAGCGCTTGAGATCTGCCGCAGGGTGCAATGGTTTGCATCCTGCGCATAAACGGCGCTGCTGAAAAAAAACGCAAGGCTGACTAAAGCTGTTGTGATTTTAAACAAAAATCCCCTTGAGTTCATTATGTCTTTCTGAAATACTTTCTTATGCATTGTTATAAAAGGCTTTAATTATCCGAATACAGCGCAACCCTTTTCGTTTCGATTGCAAAAAAAATCGAAACTAAAGGGTTGTTTTTAGATATGTTTTATTATGTTTTATTAATACTTATTTAATATATTATATCAAATTTCCTTTCCATTGTCAAATATATTCTTAGCAAAATTTTTTCTCTTTGCTCTATGGTCTTTGCCCTATGCTATTCCTACGCTGCCTTAAGCTGCAATTCCTCAAGATAATCCTGCAGTTTATTTTCATTTGAAACCCACTCAAACAGCACGCCTGCCTGCCGGTAGGCATGGCCTGCTTCTTCGGTATTTCCCGCTGCCTTTGTCCATATAACCCGCGCCATAGCTGAAATTGTCCCGATAAACGGCAGCTTCATTTCGACTATGAACACATCGCCCCTCTTAACTATGGAGGAAAGATATATGCGCATACCGGCCACGCTTAAATCGCTAAGACGCGTCTCTTCCTCAAGCGCGACCATACCTCTTATATATAGGTATCTCGCCTGAAGGTTTGTATTATATCTCGGATATCTTCTTCTTTCTCTCATATATATCCTCGACAGGAGCCGGCGCAAGCAAGTGAGCTCTTTGGGGGTTAGGGGCATTTTATTGCTCCTTGCTACCGCTTGCGCCTGTTTGGCTCCTGTTATGCCTGCGCTAATATTTCATCTTCCCGCCATGCTCTTTCGTAAAGTTCTTTTAGTTCCTTATCGGGCGAAACCACCGCAAATTTCTTTGTCTTAAGCAGCATAATAAGTACGGTGATAATATCCTGTCTACTCTGCGCCCAAGCATTAAAGTCTTCCTCGTCTTCGGCAAATACCCTTGCCCTGTTTATATCTTTTGCCAGTCGGTCAGTTACGAGCGACACTATCGCATCCGGAGCTTTGCTTTCTGCGTCAATAACGGGCGCGAAATTATCAATTTTTAATCCAAACTCCGCCAGGAAATCGGGTGCATTTTCGATCTTTCCCTTAAATACAAGGTAATATCTTTCTTTGTCCTGCTCGTTTGCCCTTACTAAGGCCTGAAGCGCCTTGGAATTTTGCAATGTATCCGAATAAATCACAATCGCCTTTTTCTCCTGCGCAACAGCTTCAGGCGCAAGATTAATAAATGAGCGGATTACATTCATATCGGCAAGCTGCCTTGCTGCTAACGCGGCCATCTCCCGCACTGATTTATCAGCATTCTTGTCACGCATTACAGTCAAAAACGCTTCCTTTACCTTTTCTATTTCTTCTTCCGAAAGCAATTTTTTTGAATATATAATATTTTCTATTCTCGCAATGTTTTCTACTCCGGAAAAATCGTTTTTGTTTCGGATTAATTTTTCTATCTCTGAACTAATATCCATAAACCCTGCTGCTATTCTTGCAAAATCACGATTCTCATCCTGCTTGCGCGTAAAATCAAGAACCCGATTAATATCGTAGGGCGTTTTAAAACCTGCAGCTGCCTCAATGGGTGACTTTATCGCCGCAGGGTTTATGCCCGGAATTTTTGTAATATCTCCTGCTACAGATTTCATAAACATTACCGCCCTGCCGCCTGCTTCTTTATCTTTTAATATATCCAGGTGCATCGGTAACGGTTTTTGTCTGAGATATTTTAAAAGCGTATTGATATCGTAAGAGTCGCTGTTTTTATTCAGGTTAGAAAATTCCATAGCCATTGTATCGACGAATGAAAGGTCTTTTTGCGTGATTTTTTCATATTTTGAGTCGTCAAAATCGGATTCCGATGCGTAATAGTATGCATTTTCTGACTTTGAGTAGACAAACAATTTGTTTTTTGTCTGGAATTTTTCAATAAGAAAAGGCGCATCTGGTCTTTTAATGTCGTAATACCAATAAGCGCCCTTTATCCCGTCGACATTATCATGAAGCTCAACTACTACGCCGTGGCCCTGCCTATGCAATTTAAGCCTGAGGGCAAGCTTATCCAGGTTTATGGTGTCATCCGTAAGTTTGGTCAAATCTTCAATAGCCCTGTTTGCCACTAAGCTTACCTCCGGTGAGCGGTTTATAAAATATTCAAGCGGAGCTTCCTTTATGGCTATCTTGAGGCCGTTTCTTATTATAAAGCCTTGATTTTGCATAACAAGCTGCATAAGGGTATATCCATGCCCAAGGGGCCTTTTCCACGAATTCTGCGTGCCCCTTACTTGCTTTGTATATTTTATCAGGCCGCCTTTGCCGTCGGCTATATATCCTTCAAATGCTGGTTGAATTATGAAGAGGATATTCTCTGGATTGAATCCAAAAAAGTTGTATTTCTCGAACTCCTGTACTATATCATCACCTGATAATTCATTTACATGAACGATAAATTTGGCATTGTTCAGCGCCTTGTTTACGTCGTAGCTATATTCTTTCGCAATCTTTTCAAGGGTTGCTCTATATTGAATAAACATCCTTGCGCCCAGGGATATAGGCAATAATGAACCGTCTGTGGCTGCGGGATCAAACATAAACTTAGGCTTTTTATCAAGAACATTCAACGCCCTCGTGCCAAGACCTGCATATATACACTGATTTATAATATTACCTTCCAGTACAAACTTTGCGGCATCAGCGATATGTTCCTCATTGACCTTGATTACTTTATGCACATTTTCTGATTCTCCTAATATCCCGGGATATTCGTTAACCTTATCAGCCAAATTAAATGATAGCGGGTCCTGTTCATGGCCCCGCAGCAACCTTTTTAATTCCTGCGGCATAAATCGCTCAAAGGCCTGTTTGGACTTAAATACCTCTGCCGGAGAGGAAGTAGTTTTTGGCATAAAGGGCTGGTTGTCTATATCTATTCCAAAATTGCGATCCTCATTTAATTTATCGAAAAGCAAGTTTATATTGTTCTCGTAGATACGGCAGTGCGGGCATTTGCTGACATCAAAATCTTGCGTGCTATCCTTCAATTTTTTTAATACGTCAATAACTTTTTCGCCGGCGCCAAGATCCCCTATCTGGAATATCCTATCATCCGAAGACGGGTCAGCTGTAAGGCAGCATTTATAAGTTTCGCCCCAGGGATTTATGACCATTTTTACTAAGGCCACCCAGCAATGCTTGGCGTGCTTCCTACGCGCTGGAAGTTCTTTTGTATCAGCCATCAATATATTAAATCGCTCGGCAATATCTACTTTGAGGTTTCCAAGCTTGCCTTGTCTTTGCATTTTTTTAATTTTTGACAGCATATTTGTCATCTCTTTTATTTCTGATTTGTTAAAATCTTTGGCCACGTTCCAGATATCTGTCCTTATATCTATGCTATCAACGCCTAAATCTTTAGCCATCTTGACAAAAGCGGGTAGTCCCCGGTAGTTTTGCGGAATAACCAAGAAGCAGAGCCCTATGTCTATATCGCTATTCTGCGATTTTTTCGTATATACCAGCCTCTTGATATTATCTATCACTTTCTGGAATCGTTTATCGTTTGCCCCATGAATAGCTTTATAAATTTCAGGCGTTGCGGCGCTAAGATTAACACGAACACGTTTTACGTTAGCAACAATCTGATTAATCTTTTCTTCGTCTAACAATGTCCCGTTCGTGTTTATAAAGACTTCTACGCCTTTTGCTTTGGCATATTTGACGGCATCCATAACGACTTCATCTGTAAAGGGCTCTTTGCCACCTGAAAAGATTAGAGCCTTAACGCCATTTTCGGAAAACTCGTCTATTAATTTAAAAATCCTCTCTTTATTTAAACCGTATTTGTTGTCTCTAGGTTTGTATTCTTTACCCTTGCTAAAACAGAATATGCAATCGCTATCACAGGTTTTTCCAAGATGAAATTCTACAATCTGCGGATAAACTACTTCATTGTTTAGTATTTTTTTCGCGTAATTTTCGCTGCTATTTAAAAATTCTCTTGAAATCTTAATGAAAGTAGAATGCCTAGATTTTAGGCTAAATAACT
The DNA here is from genome assembly GCA_043797125.1 of Candidatus Omnitrophota bacterium. GTDB lineage: Bacteria > Omnitrophota > Gorgyraeia > JABMRG01 > JAFGKX01 > JAZDPX01. Next base: position 16,253 of record JAZDPX010000009.1, on the reverse strand, counting down.
CCTGTACGCATTCGCTTTGTTGTAGAACGGCATAGATCTCTCTAAGCTCCTGTACGCCTGTTTCCGTATTTTGTGCAATTTTTCTACTAGCCATATGCGGGTTAAGAAATACTTCTCGCAGCACACGAATTAATTTGGCCTGTATTTTATCGGGGACCTCTATGTTTTCTGCCTTAAATACTTCGTTCAGTAATTTCAGCAGCGCGGTGTCCTGCGATATGCTTTCGTGCGGCTTTGACAGGCAATTGCTTAAATAGTCAACTATTAATAATCTAATACTCCTGGCTTTACCGGCATCTGAAGAACATCTCTTTAACCGCCACACCCAATAACTCGCTGGGAAAAATGTTTTCCAGATAAAGTAGGACAAAATAATAATGCCGCTTAGGATTGCGAGGCCGGCAACAAACCATAAACCGAAATTAACACCCTGACTGAACAAAGACATCTTCTCGGGCGACAGAACAGCTTGGTTCAGGTGTTGCGCTCCATGCTGGCTTACAAGTCGTCTTAGATTCTTCACACACCCTGCGTTAAACAAGCCTATACCCACCAAAGCTAGTATAGGGATATGTTTACTGGCCGCTCTATAATTGGTTTGGCAATACTTAAGCATTCTGGTAGGCATAAATGTTAGCCATCCTGTTAATGTAAGAATGGTCCCTTTAATAGTTCCGTATGCCAGTCTAAATGCTTCTTTATACCGCTTATTAGCGTCTCCGTAGTCCCAGTGGCTGGCATATATGAGCACATCATGCCTTAGCGCCTCAAACTTTGACTTTAATGCCCCTACATCTAACGTTTGGGCCTTTGATAGGGCAATGGAGTTGTTGAGCTTTTTAACTCTTGCATCAAATTTTTCAACAAGATACGTATATTTATGACGCCACACAAAAGCAGAAGCAACGCCTATTATTTTTCCATATACTATTATGGAGGCAATCGCAATAGCGGGCCATTTGAGCACGTTGATTATATCCAGTGCCGATATAACTACCTCTTTATTAAATATGTCAAATGGAATCGATTGACACATGGGGGCTATTACAAACCATATAAGTATAAGCGACGCTACCATGTAATTTCTCATAAAATCAGATGTAAATCTTGCTACCCCTCTTGCAAAGCGGGTTGCCGCGCTTAAATCGGTATCATCCTTTTCAGGCTCTCCGTAAGCATTCAGCAGAAGTTTTCCGATTATCCATAGCGTAACAGGAACCAGGATAAAAGCTATTCCGAGCGTTAACCCGTTAGGCATAGGCCCTGTAAAATAGCCTACAAAATAGCCTGATAGATACCTGTATGCGAACCCGCTAAAAGCCCAGCCGAGCAGTTTTGGAAAAATAAAACTTATATACCCAAGCGCTTTATTAAGAACATATATTCTGGTTGTAAAATTAAACCCTATCTTCTTATTCGTATACCAGGCAGACGCCAAGGCGCCTATATCAACCATAAGCGTTGGGAATAACATTATTATATTCAGCGCATCTAAATTAAAATACATAACCAGAAGATTCCCAAAGGTTAACACAGCGCCGACAATAATCGGGGTCCTTACCGATACCACCGTTTTCTCGACTATTTTGCCTATGCTTAAGGTTTTTGGGTCAGTTTTTGTATCTCGTCCGTCGGGCTCATCAAGGAATGCCTTTATTTTAGGCCATATTTCTGTCAAATGCTTCTTTTCACCCGATATGCTGAATTCTAATGTTTGTCTTACCGCTATACCGATAATATGAATAATCTGAAGCATGGAAAACAATATGGTATCTCTAGGCCTTGTCGCAAGCCATCTGCTTAAGCCTACGGAGAAGCCTCCTATTATAAATACCATTATGCCTATGGGTAATGCAAAATTTAAAGCCCCGGCCAAGGTAAACTTTGCCGCAAATAAGCTAAGGCCGCCTGCCGCTGCGCCTGCGATAAACCCTGCTTGATAATTAAAACCCGCTCCCCTAACATAAGCGATGCAGCCGTGGCCTGTTAATATCTGGTTAAAAATAAAACCAAGCATCCAGAAAATCAAATTTATACCGATATAAGGCGTCAGGTTAAAAGATATAAGCAAAGCTATAGAAGCAATATTAACAAATGAAAATATCGCGGTTAAAAAGAATCTGGCTCCAAAACGGTGCAGCATTTTAGAGGCAACGGACGCGGGGCCGTAAATATAATGTTTGGTCACAAGCCAGCTTTTCATTTTCTGCAACAGCCCGCCTGCCCAGCGTATAAATACGTTTAACCAATACCTCTGGCTCCAGGTCTCCCTGAATTTATGGGCCTTGAAAGTTGATAATAGAAACTTAGGATTTATTCCAAGCCCGACCAGAACCCTTGTGATTAATTGGTTTGACCATACATCCTCGCTTATGCCTATGCCAAAGGCTATGTATATCACCGCCCCAAAACACAAAGTAAATATGATTTTCCTGAATCCTATAAAAAATCCTATGGCAGCGGCCAAAGGCAATCCTAAGCTTGTAAATGTTGACAGTAAGGCAAAAACAACGGTACTTTTTAATATAGACAAAAGCATGTTTTCCGCTAAGAATACGGCTATGGCTTTCGGAGTGGGTGGTAATACCGGGGTTTTAGGATCTCCGTACGCGTACATAGCTTCTGCGAAAGGCACCCGCTGTATATTAAACCAGCCGGTTGCCAATGACTCTGACCTGTTACCGCCCACGGCCATAGTTCCTGCAAGGGTGGAGGCGTGGCCGCCCTCTATAAGCTTTGAAGCCTCACTTACCACAGCGTGCGGATTTCTATAGGCGGTGTCTCGTTGCGGAAGTATGTTGGAGATACTGGGATCCCTGCGCGCGCGTATAATATCATCTGTCAAAAGGTCGATATCGCCTGTAAAAGTATCCCTATCCACAACAAGCATATTTCTTATATATGGGGTCTCTTCATAAAATAGGTCTGCCGCCGCCATGCTTAACGCCTTGTTTGGTATAGAGGTCCATACATGGCCCACACGCGCGGTTCCGTGATTTTTTGGATTCGCTCTTTCTTTGGGAGTTAGCGTATTGTTGCCATTAAGCAGGTATTCAAGGTATCGGGCCAATAAATCTCTTTGCGCGATTTCAACCCTTAATTTACCTTTTAATACATCTGAAGGCCTTGGCTCGTCTCTATCATCCGCAGGAGCATCTTTGTATTTATTGCTTGAGAGCGTAAATACGATTTTTTTGCCTATTCCTCTTTTGCAGAAATTTTTTGCCATTGCCACTAAGTCCGCGGCCACTATAATGCTGTGCCCGCCTGTAGCGGATAACAGCAGTCTTATGCGGTAAGCTTTTATTATATCTTGTCTTTCGTCTGGAATTGCAGGAAAGGCAAAACGCAACTTCGGGTCAAGATCCAATTGCTCAATATCCCACAAAGCGAGTCCCCTATTACATTCGCGGCCATGAAGTAAATCAAAGAGCCTTTTTAATTCTTTCTCTTCCTCCCTCAAATTCTTTTTTTCAAACCCGGCTTCCTTGCGTATTAAATCAGCTGCCTGGTCATGGTTCATTCTAAGCTCTGCCCATTCATTTAAATAATATCTTGTTGCTTCATTCGGTCCATCTTCCAAAGCCTTTGAGCTCGTTCGCTCAACAGTCGGAAATATTACTTCTGTTTTCGCGTCGCCGCGCCTATCGCCAAATAAAACTTTACCTAAGAGGAAATTGTAAACAAATTTAGTCACAAATTCAGACCTTATCCAGCGCAGGCGTATCAACTGTTTAGCCTTAACAAATACCCCTACAATAACAGGCAGAATAAGTATGGGGTATGGCGCGCCGCACAATACAGCCACGGATGCTATCAGCGCTGTTATCTGCCAATGGAAATTTACAATCGCAGACGCGCCGGTAGAGTACATCACCCATAAGCCGTATCCGAAAAGATACAATGAATTTATAAATATAATCCCTGCGATAATAACGCGCCCTGGATCGCCGCTTAAACCATGCGCGGCGGTGAACCACACCGATACATTCAGCCCTATTATAATGCTGCCTGCCAGCAAACCGCCTACAATAATACAGCATGTAAGAAATGACCTTATGCCCCCTGAATGTGAAGGCGGCCTTAAATAATAAAATATGGTTTTTAAGAGCGTGGATTTACCGTTAAACAAAAATGAGCCTCTAAATAATGCGGCAAGCCGCATCTTTGGAGAGGTGCCGTTTAAAACCTTATCAAGCCTGACAAGTTTAATAAATGGATGAAACATTAATAACAGAGCGTTGCTTAACAATATTCTGAAATTGCCAAATGAACCAAACGCCACGCTGATGCCTTCTAACGCAAGGGTTCCTATTATGGCTTTCAAAAGAACCGATCTTGCGATATCAGGCGCAGGCACAGACAGCAAAGCTATTATTACCGATACAACAAATGCGGTCCATGCCGCTTTGCCGATACGGTTAAAGTTTCTGCTAAATGCCCTTTCCCCTGCCGGATCAAGGCCAAGAAATTTAATCGGGGAATCGCCTTTGCTGGTCGATAAGAATTTTGTGCAAAATCCCAACACTAAGAATACTAAGGCTGCTGATAAAAACAACACCGCCGATTTGTTTATAAGCGGGACCCCAAGCAAGCCATACTGTAACATATGCGTAAGCAGGTCTTTTCCGAATGCGGGTATTATATTTTCGCTTATGCCGAAACAGTAGAATAAAGCTATTCCGAATATTATTGGTAAAAACTGCGGCAGCATATCCATTATCTCGCTCAAATACGGCTGGGGCGGGTCACTCAACTGCTCCTCATGTTTGAATTTATCAAATTTATCCTCGAACTCGCGAATATGCTTTAGGTCCATGCCTAAGTCAGTTACCATGGCATCTCTTACATCCGCCATTGTTGAATCTGTTCCATCGGGCCTTTTATTAGTTATATATACATCTATATCCCTAATCTCAATTTCGTTATCGCGCTCCATGGCCCCCATATCTTTGAATAACTCTATTATGCGGTTATTGGCTTTCAGTTTTTTATTTGCATCATTAAGATTTGCAGCGTTTATATATTTTATAAGCGCGTCTCTTATAAGATAACAATACTCGCTTGTATAAATAGACAACCTGTCCCATATATAGTTGCTATCCCTTGTAAACTCTCCATCTTTATCTTTTTTGCCGTCTGGCTTACTGTCCCTTATAATCTTTCTCATCCACATAGACATCATAATAGCAAATTCATCAAGCCCGTTTAAAAACTTGTCTTTTTTGTCATTTACCCCAAGAATTGTACCCTCTCTTTGCCTCCATTCCATTATAAGCGCGTATATTTCTCTTACGTTTTCCAAAAACATGCCTTCTATCGGCCCGTCGGCAGTCCTTGTAAGTTCGAGGCCTTTTAAATCATCCGCCCCTATGACACGAACAGCAAATCTTTCCATGGCTTCCTTCATGGTAGCCTCGCCATAGATCCTGAAGGCTTTAAGAAGGTTCTTTAGCCTCGGCGGCATATTTATATTGCGCGCTCTGAATTCATAATCTACCCGGTTGATAAGCCTCTTCCAAATTAAATTCGGAAGGCTCCATGTGTATTTAAATAACCACTGCCACAACAAGCTGTATCCGAAAATAAAAATAGCTGCTGCGCCTATTAGTATTATAGACCAGTCAAGAATGCCGGGAGACAACCAATGGTCTTTTATGATAATTGCCCAGTTATGCACATTATCCAGCACTGAATTTGCCATGTCCTTGGTTTTGTCAACTTGAGTGAAAATTCCTTCAACCGGTTTTTGTCCTGCTATGGGTAGGTTATAAAACAATTCACTGAATAATATCTGCAATTTAAGGTATAAATTATGCATGCCTGATATAATATATGCCGCGGAATCACGAAATCTCACAAATAACGTTAAAAGCCCCGCGCCAAACGCGCCGAAAGTAGCTTTAATAGCGGCTTTATTGGTAAAGGCCCCTATAAACGGCACTGTATAAGCGCCGAACTCCTCAAGGCCGAGCATATGCGCTCTTTCGTGCAGAATTATGAGTTTTCTTATTATTTTTGCTGAAATAAAAGTTGGTATTTCTGCATATAGAACAAGATTAAATGCCCTGCTAGGACTTTTGGCTTCTTCTTCTGTTAACGCAACATAATCTCCTGTACGAGTAAGATACTCTATTTCTTTCGTATTGGCGTTATAGCGGGCAATCGCTTTTTCCTTGCCATTAGTGTCTCTTATATCAATATAGCTTTTCGTAAAGGCCTTTTTAATAAAAGACGCTGTCGCCCAGTGTAATAATGCATGCACACCAAATACTAAAGCTGCTATACCTAAGAATATGCCCATAGCCATGCTGTTGCTGTGATAAGCGCTATACGCAAATATTCCAGATAATACTCCTGTTGTCCCGAATATTGCTGAAAGTCTATGTAATTTCCTTGTTTCTATTTTTTTAATGTTTGTTTCTTTATCAGCAGCCTCGTTCACTTTGTTGGCGTCAAAGCCTATACTAAAATAGAGCTCTTTTGCGGAAGCTGCAGGGTCTCCCTGGTACGGTTCGCTGTATTGTTTATATCCTGTAATGCGCTCCGGGGTTTTTCCCCATTGGCCCGTTGAAAGCCCTCCTGCAACCACCTCGCCGTTTTTCATCGCAAATGCGTGAGGAATGCCTATAAGAGTTCTTGCAAACCGCAGATCCAGAAAATCCTGATAAAGCTGCGGGTCTGTTTCTTTCAAATTCTCCATTTTCTCATTTTCTTCCTTGCTCAACCCGTCCAGATCGGCCAGGCTATTAAAATTAAACTTCTTCAACTTGCCGTCGCAAGACTTTGTTAACAAACGCAGCCCATTTGTTTTTAATTTATAAAAATTCTGCAGATAAAATTCCAGCCTGTTTTTATATTCTTGCGCCAGTTCTTTTTCGCCCATCTGCGCATGCTTAATCATCAGATCTCTTGTTATGTTTATAAATTTGCAAAGGCACTCGATAAATATCGCGTCTCCCTGCTGCCTTCCCATAGGGCCGCTTATATCAGGGCCTGCCACCATACCTATCTCAGGCATATCCAAACCCACAACAAAAAAGGCGAACATGTTGTCGTATAATTTATCCGCGTCAAGGCCGAATAAATCTTCAAAACCTTCTATATCGGTTATTGACGCGAATGCGTTAAATGAAAGGTTGGTATCTTTAGGATATTCCCAGCCAGGGTCTTTTTTGCCCTGGACCTTTATATTTTTCTTCCACCGGCCCCTTAAAATAATATTCTTTTCGGAATCTATCAGGTTTTCTTTTATAAAATCTGTCAGATTATTTTTAACTATCTCATATTTTAAAATACGCTCTTTGCTGATTTGCTCTCTAAACTCAGGGCTTAAAAGCAGAGCGCACATGTTCCTTACCAGTACCTGATCTTCGGTGTACAGGGCTGTTGACTTGGGATTTGATAAATAACCATTTGAGTCCGGGTCTTTAAATACCCTAAGAATATCATCTGCCATATTTAAGATGAGAGCCATAATATGACGCTTAGAATACACGCCTTTTTTGTACTTCGCGAGCTGCAAATAACGCAATACATTTATTGCAAACGAAGCGTTTGTTTTTAGGCCGACCTGCTCCGGCGTTGATTGGACAGGGTCCCCCAGGTTCTCATAATAATTATCAAACAGCAAACTGTTTGTATCTAGGTATTTTATGCGCACAAATTGCTTTGCTAATAGTTTGTCCTCATTTAAAATTATTCTTATTAAATCGATTGCGTGTGTTTGATCTTCCAGCATAGCGAGAGCCGGCAGTATTATGGCGTTTTCATACATGTTCCTGGAATATAATTTAGGTTGTTCGTTTTGGAATTGTTTCCAGTTTGAATTTTTAAACGCCTCTATGTCGTCCTTTTTCGTTTCTTCTGTTATTTCTTTCACAAATGTATAAGTTGTATATTCAGGTATTTCAACTTCTTTCCTCTTAGGCAATAAGGCGTAATGCGTCCTCGCGCCGTTTATTATCTCTATCGCTTTTTCCGGGGTGATATCAGGGCTGGTAAGCTGATCATCGACTACGCCAAGTTCGCCGTATATCCTCCTGGTTATTAGATTAAAGATATTATTGTAAAGCCTGTTATATTCACTGCTTTTACCCGCGACATCGGGCAGAAATACAAATTCCTCTATCTTGCGCCATTTCGGCATATCTTCTCTTAAGCTGGCCATGTCATAGCCGTCTTCTGTAAAATACCCCGTTACCGCGTTTAACTCAAATACGTAAACCATGTCTTTGTCAAGCTTGGCTGCGTATATTGAGGCATCGTTTCCTGTGGCGCCGTCAACAACCATAATAGGCACATTGCCGCTTGGGTCAGTGTATACTCGCAACGTGCGTTCTTTATTAAATCCCGTCGAATCGGGCTCTTCCACGGACTTGCCGTCAAAATATACTGAGAAATCCGGGCCGAACACTTTTGAGGCTGTTGCGTTTCGCTGTTTTGGTCCGGCTGGCGTTCCGTCAGTTACTACGGTTTCACCCCTTGTGCCTATATAAACTTCCTTACCTAAATAATCCTTATATATTTCATCATTACCTTTTATTGTTTTATCTATCTCAAGGTTACCCTGCTCGTTAACGTTTCCCAACCTGTACAGGTCGCTAAGCTTTATTTCTCCGCTAATGCTCTTGTCGCGGGGCTCATATTTCAAAGATATTGTTTTAATATTTTTTATGTCAAGGCCCTGTCTTAACAATTCCTTCACGGCGATAAGCTTTACATAATCATCTTCCATGCGATAAGGCGCAAATACGGGCGTGGATTTTTGCTGCGAGTTATCTTCATTCGGATAATGCATGCTGTTGCTTCGCACGGGGCTCCAGAACCTGTTTATTAAAGCGGTTTTGCCGGTTTTGCCGTTTGCATCTGTTACTGTAAGCTGATATTTCATATCGCCGCCTGTAATTTTTGAATCATCCAAATAGAAATACAAAAATTCGGTTTTGCTTACATCGCTCGCGGTGCAAGTTAAATCCTCCTGTCCGGATGCTGAAGCGGATAATGAATGCGTATACGCAACATCTGTTTCTCTGTTAAAATAATAGGTGTTGTTGGTTTTGCCTCCGGGCCTGGTTTCTGCTTCGGCAATAAGATTGCCGTATTTATCTATCCACTGCACAGACTCATAAAAGATATCGATTCCGCTTACATCGTAGTATTTAACCTTCCTTAACATATAATATTCAGGCGGCTTATCGGGGAAGTACGGGTTTGTCATGAAGCCTTTTGCTATTACCTCGCCTTCCTGTTTTTTAATAAGGTTATTTTTTCTGTCTACGCCAGACGTGTTTTGGCCGTTTATCAATGTGCGATACGCGCCTATGTCGTGCTTTTCAGATGTTGTTTCAAAGCCCCACTTATCGAAATTTGTGACTGAAGACACATACTCATCTTCTATGCGCTTTTTGTTTCCTCTGTTTTTATAAGTATTAAACCCTTCCTTGCTTTGTACTATGCTAACAAGCGGCTTTTTATGCATTTTCTCTTGTGTCTTTACCCAGCCGTCTATGGAGATCATTAACGGCCATGACTCGCTGATTGTAAAGCTGGGTTCGCCTTCGCCAACCCAGTCTGTCTTAGAATAATCAGCTATGTCATGGCCGCCGAATTCACTCCACATCTCGTATGCGATATCTTGTACTTTGGTTGTTATAAATACCGGTGGCAGCTTCCCTCCGGGTATTATATGGAAGTATCCTGTGTATATCTTTATAGGCAGGCCCCAGTTGTTCTTTATTATTAGAGATACTTCGCCTGTCAGATTATTATCGAGCCTGTAGGTAACATCTCCTGTTTCTTCATTTACATCCTTAAGAACAGAGGAAGTGTAACACCACTTAGGCAGCCCTAAGCTCGGAAAACCTGGATAATACAATAGATAAGTCGCGGTTGTATCGGGAATATCATAAACGCCGAAATATACGTCCTTGCCATTTTGCATTTCTCCGTACTCGTAGTTTAAATCTTCCTGCACGGTGTAAACAAATGAATACCTGGCGTCGTCCTTATTTTGCGATATGAGCTGCCATACCTCGCCTGCGGTCTTGCCGCTTAAAATTCCTTTTAAATTAAGCAGGGGCTTGCTCTGGTCTTCGTAGGTAACTAAAGATGAATGCAAAAGCCCGTTGGGGTCCTTGGTTTCATCCCAGGATTCCAGGACTTTAAGGTTTACTATTTGATTAACTATATCGCCGTCATCGGTAATATTTTTAAACCACGATACCTTAAAAGGCGCGTTGTCAAAATAGGTGCCGTCCTGTTTCAAGGCGTAGGTCTGGCCCATGTCTGCCACCTCTATGATTCCAAGCCCTTCCTCAGAATCGTCATAATGAGAAATAATTAAACCCGTGCGTATAAAAGGCGCGCCTTTGGACCATTCGCAGCCTACAAATCTACCGTTAACAAATTCCCCAATTTTTCCCTTATATTTATTTACAATACGGCCTCTTTCCCTTCCCTCCAGCCACGTCTCCTTGGTCTTAAAATTGTGCAGTATGGCGCATACAAGTTTAGTTCCCTCGCTTGCCTGTTCTATTCCTGTAAAATAAGACTCGCTGACACGCCTCTTAAAATCAACCTTTCCGTTAGGATTTACAGCGTATGTCATGCCCCTTCTGGCGACTCTTGAAGCGCCTATTGTGGTTTCGTCATATTTTGAGAAGCTGGCCTTTATTCTTGTAAATCTGCCGCTTTTTTCTAATTTTCCTATAAATCCAAGGACTGTTCTTCCTCTTGCATCCAAAAGTTGCTGCGTAGCGTGTTTTAGACGCGGTATATTGGTCTGATACATAGGCGTATTTCTCACCTGTATAACATAGCCTTCATCCTTAAATACTTTTTTATTCTTATACGTTACTAAATCATCCAGGTCCAATGTATCGGGCGAGGGTAATTCGCCTCTTTTATTAAACATCCTGCTGTATTTTTCAAGGCCTATGCCCATCAACGCCTCAAGCGTTAGGCTTTGCTGCTCATCTTGATATTCATTCCAATAGTTTTCATATTTAAGTATCAGCTGTTCCTTATCATAGCCTCCCAATTCATCCTGCGCTTTGCGGTACCTGTATGTGCGGGTTCCGGCAGCGATGTTGAAATGCCCCAACATGCCTATATGCTTCGGCACTTCTATGGCAATGGGTTGGAATTTTCTTATTCCGTCTTTAATTATCATCTTTCCGTGCACATTAGCCCTTAATACTCCGTCCTTATCAACAAGCTCCCACCAGGCGTCTCCGGTAAGCCTGTTGTGATATAGATTCAAAGGCTTGCCCCTTATTAAATCCTGCAAGCTGAGTTGATCCGGCGATTTTACCTCGCCAAAACGGCTTACAACGCGCTTTTCTATGGCGGCGTTCTGTTTATCCGTCCGGAATACGTTTTTCATAATGTCTTTTTCGCCGCCCCGATAGTCATAAGTGTAAGAACTTGTGTCTATGCCGAAGAGGCCCATTATTCCTTCGAAGTCCGAAGTTTCTATTGTCTGCGCTATTAGTTTTCCGTCTTTTACAACGCCGTCTATCTTTGCCTTTTTCTCTCCGATAATATTGGTAAGCTCCTGCCAGGTGTAATCATTTAACTCATTTACAAACTGCGTATTTCCATAGCCGCCGAAATATCCCATGAATTTCCCGCTAAACGCGTAAATCTCGGATCCGTCTAATTTTCTTAGGTAGGTCGTGTTGTTGGTCGGCAGCCAGTCTTCGTCGTAGTGCTGTGTGGTATGTTTTATTACGCCGTCGTCATAAACATAAATAATATCAACCAATATACCTATCGGATTTAAAATCTCTGTCCATTTTCTGCCTGTAAGCGTCTCTTCCATTTCAACTATGGCAAAGCCGTTTTCAGGGTCATAACCCATGAATATTCCTACCTGCCTTGGTGGTTCGTATATCATATTGCCGCTATTATCTTTGGCGTACGTTGTTCTGCCGACTTCCGCGTGCTTGGCTGTGTCATATTTAACAATAGTCTTAACCCTGCCTGCTTCGGAGAATGCCTCTTCGCTTACTAAATCTTCCCCTGAATATTCTCTTGTCTTTACAACTTTATCCGGCACGTTATGGTCTTTAAAGTAAATCTTATTGCCACCCTTGAGAGCGCCTGTCATAAGTTTTATCTCTTTATCGCTTAATCCGGCCCTTCTTGTGTCTATCATGTCTATAACGGAGAACCCGTCTTCTCCTTTGTATCTGTCAAATACGCCGATGCCTATGACATTTCCCTCATATTCATCGCTAACTTGTGTTCTTTCGATCCTTCCTACTTCCTGCGCCGTAGCTTTATTATAGCAAGCTCCTGTAGTAACGCCTGTGGCCTCAATAGCAGTTGTGAATTCATTAATTTTAACTTCTGTAACTTTTAGGTTCATTGTTCTGCTTAACTTCTCTCCGCTATATACTCGCGTTTCAATGAGTTGCTTATGGGCGCCTTGCAATCCAAAGCAATGGCCCGGAGCAACTTCATTTTTAAGCATCTCGGCGATTTCTTCACCTAAAGAAGGATTGGGAACTACTTTTCTTGGGTCAAGCATATTCACATGCGCCCTGCCATTCTTATCATATCCCGTAAACGCGCCTATGCCTATTACCCCAAGGTCATGATTCCTGACAATCCTGCCCATTTCCCGGGCTGTCTTGGTGTTATAGTAAACCCGCATGGTTGATTCGCCAGCCTCTGTTTCCGTTGACTGGCTTATTAATTTTTCGCCGCTGTAAATACGTTTTATGACAAGCTTGGAACTCAATTTTTTAGAACCTTTATCATTGGGATTATGCGTGAAATCATAAATCTTTTTTCCTTGTTTTAGCAAATCAACATAAGCCTTTCCGCCGCCTTCCAATTGAGCTCTTATAGGATCGAGCATATCCACCATGGCGTAGTGGTTTTCATCATAACCTTTAAATATGCCTATATCTATTATGGTGCCGTTGGCGCTTGTCACAACCCTGCCTACCTCTTGCGTCTTTTTTGTGTTGTAGTAAACTGTCGTGGTTATTCTTCCCGCGTCTGTCTCGGTTATTTGTGTCCTTAGTTTTTCCCCGCTGTAGAAGCGCTCCTCTATTAAATCTTTGTTTACCTTGAACTTCCCCTTAAATTCTGCTTCTTTATCCTGGCCTTTAAGGGCTTTAGCAAACTCTTCCGCCTTTTCCTGGCTCCAGCCTATTTTCTCTATATCCACCATATCAACTTTTGCTAATTTATATTTTTTCTCAACATCTTCCTTTTCATAGTCATATTTCCTGAATTTCCCTATTCCTATTATGTTGTTATTGGCGCTTCGCACTATTCTGCCTAATTCGTCCGCGGTCTTTTTATTGTAATATACCGTAGTGGTTATTTTCCCGGCAGCCGTGTATTTGACCTGTTTTCTTAATTTTTCACCCGCGTAAAGGCGTGTTTCTATCTGCTTTTCATCCAGCGCTGGGTCAAAGCCTTTAAAGTTGGCTTTATCTTTTAATTTCATAAGTTCTTTTACGAAATTTTGCGCCTGTTCCTGGCTCCAGCCGATTTCCTCGGGGTCTATTGTCTCAACAGCGGCCAAATATCCGCCGGTTTCCTTATCCTGCTCGTAGCCCCTGAATATGCCTATGCTTGTAATGGTGCCGTCATCGCTTATTGTAACCCTGCCTATTTCTTCGCCTGCTTCCTCGTCATAATAAATCTTTGTGAATATTCTTCCGGCAATGGTGAGCGTGGTCGTTTCTAACAGCCTGCCGTTCGGCCCGAATTTCTTCGTGTTTCCATGCTCATCCTTTAACGTAATGATAAGGCCTTTGCACGCTGGTAATTTCTTGACATTAACAAGCTGGTATAAGGCGACATGTTTGTCTTTGGTCCCGCCTGTTTCTTTTACTTTGGAGGCTACTCCGAGGAAGATGTTGGCGCCTTTACCTGTGTAATCATATGTTAGCGTTGTCTGTATTCCTATTGACGAAACATTAACCTGTTTTATTAGGCTTCCGGTAAGAAGGTCTACTGTCTCCGTGCTTGTATTTATAACCTTTTCCTTATCGCCTTTTGCGTAAGTTTCAACTGTTCTTGAGACGGTATGGGTCTTGATATCAAAGCTGTCTGTCCTGAAGTAAGTAAGCAGCTGGTTCGTCTTTTTGTTGTAGGTCCTTCCGGATGAGGCGATAAGCGTGTCTTTTTTTACCGTCCACGGTCGGGGTTCCAGGTCTTCGGAGAAATAATCGAACGCAAGATCAGGATTGTCGTAATCATACTCGGTGACAATATCGCCTCTTACGTTCTTAATAAGCGCGCCTGTTATATAATTATAAGTATTTTCATCTTTATATACCGGCGTTGCGCCTTTGCCGTAATAAGAATATTCCGTCCTGTAGATTTCGCCTTTCTCGCCGGCAGACCTGTTAAGATATAGGCCGTTTTCTTTCCTTGGCACAGAGACGCTGATTATTGTGTTAAATCCTTTGGTAAGCAGCTTAAGGTCTGATGTACGCGGATAAGCGGGAATTAGATCATCCCTGGCCAAAGTAACCGTTACGCGCGCCATGTTTACCTTATCAAAATCGGTATCAAGCATCTGCTGTGAATATCTGTCGTCATAATAGGAAATGACTAATTTTCCGCCTCTTAACTGGAACCCGAAGCCGTCTTTCTTTTTGTTTCTTACGAATACTTCCTCGCCGGCAGCCCTTAACCTGCCCTGGATAACCGCCATGCCGCCTTCCTGCGCGGTCCCGAAAAGCCACTGCGCCTTTTTCATGATAGTTATAAATTCCCCTACGGTCTGGAAGGTATTGCCCGCGCCTATCTGCCTCGCTGACTCAAAAATCTGCTTTATCATGTCCTGAGTCCTGTAGTTTATCTTTTTTGTGCCGTATAAGAAATACATAAGCAGCGGGTCTTGAGACAATTTTTGCTTTAACTTAAGCGCCGTCTTAAGAAGCTTTATGTATTCCTCTACGGCGCTGTCTACATCTATTGATATCTTTTCCTGGTTTTCGCTGTTATAAACTATTTCCTTGCCATAAGCCTTGGTTAATATCTGATACGCTATATCATCTATCACCCACCTTAATATCCTGTTGAGCTTATCCTGGCCTTGGTACGCGATATTTTCAAGCCCGTATAATGACCTTATCTCGTTAAACGCCTCTTTTATAAGCTTGCGCCTGATATCCAAAAGCGCCTCTGATATGACGGCCTTGTACCTGATATAATCGTCTAAACTATCTACGCCTTCGGGTTTCTTAAAAACGAAGTCATCTATCTCGGAATCATACATTTCGTCGCCGCCGTTGTTCCAGCTCCAGACCAGATACGCGGCAACCGAAATTCTCTCCGCTTCTGTTTTTGCGCGATATGCGTTTGCAATCTCTTCGAATTTTTCATGCTCAAGCACATATCTTATCTGGTCTAAGAAATCCGGATGCTTCTTAAAATTATCGGCTTTATCAGCTACATACTGCCCAAGCGTCTCCACGCCTCTCGGGAGCATCCTTCTGAAGCCGTCTACCCACGGGTCAAATTGCAGGTCGCCGCCGTTTCTGAAGTTGTATTCAATATCAGCCGCTACCGAGACTTCTTGCTCTTCTTCATCCGCTTCGGGGTTTGCGATTTTATTTGTTTTGTAGGCTTTTGCAATAATGTCGAAATTCGGATTTTTCAATACGCTGTTTATATCCCTTAAAATTTGCGAGGTAGTATTTGACATTCTATATATAATAAAACTTGGCAGGTCGCGGCTGACGTTATCCGGCCAGATATAATCAAATATATCCTCAAGCAGCTTGTATCTTAACTCTCCGCCTCTTAGGTAAGATACTCCTATTTGCGAACCAACAGCTACTATTTTATCCAGGTCCTTTGGTTTATCAGCTTCATCAGCCTGCTCTGTGGCGCGTTGAGTAGTTTTGTCTTCATCAGTGCCTAATCCGCCATAAGTATCCCTAACCCATTTATCAAAACCCGGATGGCTGACTATTAAGTGTAAATTCTTAATAAAATCAGCGTCGGTGTTTTCTATTTTGTATTTAATGAAGTTTTCCAAATCACCTGTGGCTTTTATGCCTGGCGGCAATTTCCGCTTAAAGGCCAAGGCATGTATGCTGAACTGCCATTCCCCGCCTTTTAAGTAATTGATAGCAAGCTGCGCTGCTATGGCAACGTATTCCTCCGTTGTCTTTGCGCCGTAGACATCGGTTGCCCAGGCCTTGAATGTCTTATCGGCTTCTTTCGTGTATTTAAGTATGGTTGATATATTGGTTATAAACCCCTTTGTTGTC
>JAZDPX010000008.1:0-2677 GCA_043797125.1 Candidatus Omnitrophota bacterium | reverse complement strand
CATCTCCTGCGTCATATCCACGCCAATAACACGGCCGGTCTTCCCGACTCTCTGCGCCGCGAGAAAAGCGTCAAATCCGGCTCCGCTTCCAAGATCAAGCACGATATCGCCCTCTTTCAGGGATGCTATAGCAACGGGGTTGCCACAGCCGAGGCCAAGGTTCGCGCCCTCAGGCACAGCGCCTATCTCGGCATCGCTATATCCGACTGCCTTGCTGTTAATGTGTGCGCTCGACGCACCCGAACAGCATGAAGAGTTCCCGCAACATGAACTTCCTGTCTTGGCAATCTTCGCGTATCCTTTTTTCACAATTTCTTTTATATCTTTTTTATCCATCAGATCTTCCTTTTTTTAGTCTACCATCCACCCGAACATGATTCCGGATATCGTCGCCATAATAACGACTAATGACACGTAGACAGCTGTTTTCTTTGTGCCTATAACACCCCTGATGACCAGCATGCTTGGTAAGCTTAACGCGGGCCCCGCCAGAAGGAGCGCTAATGCCGGACCCTTACCCATACCCGAGCTCATAAGCCCCTGCACTATGGGTACCTCTGTCAATGTGGCGAAATACATGAACGCGCCTACTAATGAGGAAAAGAAATTCGCAAACAACGAATTTCCTCCTACCAAGGCGGTCACATAACGCGACGGTATGATGCCTTCATGGCCTACGCGGCCGAGCAGGAATCCCGAGATTAGCACACCTCCCAGTAAAAGCGGCAATATCTGTAGGGCGAACATCCATGTCGCGGATGTCCAATCTTTCAGCTCATCTTTTTTGAACCAGCGGGATAGGGCAACGGTCAAGATAACCAGGAAAAACCCGGTTATCCACCATTTCAGGGAGTATATTACACTCCATGCACTCGTGTCGCCTTCCAGGGGTCTGCCCCAGTTCGCGAAAACGAGTACGGCCACCATGGAGAAGAAATACACTGCATTCTTCCAGAGCGGGCGGGCTTCCTTTACTTCGCCAACCTTAATATCCAATTTCGCATGGCGAGCGTGCTCTTCTTTGATAAATATCAGATGCATAAGGAATCCGATGACAACACTGAAAACTATCGCCCCTATTGCGCGCGCGAGGCCTATCTTCAAGCCCAATATACGCGCGGTAAGAATTGCAGCGAGGATGTTTATAGCCGGGCCCGAATATAAGAACGTCATGGCAGGTCCCAAGCCTGCGCCTCGTTTATATATCCCCGAAAATAACGGCAATACCGTGCACGAACAGACCGCGAGGATAAATCCCGAGATAGATGCGACGCCATAAGACAACAGTTTGTTCGCTTTTGCTCCGAAATACTTTATTATAGATGCCTGGTTTACGAATACCGATATCGCCCCTGCAATAAAGAACGCTGGAACTAAACACAAGAGTACGTGCTCCCTGGCATACCATTTGACAAGCGCTAATGCTTCAAAAACAGCATTGGTAAACCGCAACTTCTCAAGCGGCAGATAAAAACAACCCAAGAAAATCGCTACTATATACAAAAACTTCTTCCATTCCTTCATCTTTTGGCCCTTCCCTTAACCTTACAGCAACCGCCCTCAATCCTAATAGCCTTAATATTAACCAAGCCATCGGCTATCTTTTTATGGGCCGATGCAGCAATCCTTGAAAATGTAGGTCGCGAAATCTTCATCTTTTTTGCGGCATCAATCTGTTTTAACCCTTCAAGGCAGGCAAGGCGCACTGCCTCAAACTCATCAAGGGTTAAGCAAACTACTTCTAATTTATTTAGAGGCTTGCATAATGGTTTAAAACAACGTTCGCCCGGAACACATTTAATCCACCGTGTTTTTTTTGGTCTCAAGGCAATTTTCCTTTATGAACATATGTTCATAACAATTTTAACACATCTTTGCTTAGTGTCAATAGATTTTTTTCAACTATCAACCATATAAAAACAAACGCAACTTACCGATCTCTCAATAAGTCGCGTCATAACTGCTAATTTTCCAATATAAATTCGCTACGCCCTAAAATATAGGGGAATTTTATGGCGGAGAGGCAGGGATTCGAACCCTGGGAGCCCTTACGGACTCACACGCCTTCCAAGCGTGCTGATTCAACCGCTCTCACACCTCTCCGCTAGGAATTTTCCAATTCTTTTGAATATTATATGTTGGGTGCAACTTAAAATTTAATTTAACCTGTTCTATATCTTCGCCGACAAAACCATTGAGAGAATAATCCCCAAGCCCTTCCTCTTGTAAATAATAAAGATAGCCTATATCCTCGGGCTGAAGGCCCATTAATCTCGCTCCAACGCCGTCAGCCTTCAATGGGTCCGCTGAACTCACTGCAACCCTTAATTTAACGGGAAAGCCGTCTACCGGGCCGTTCCCGTCCATACAGTAAAATCCGTCTAATACTACAAGATCCGGCCATGTAAGCTTGGCAAGATCGGTTACATTTCTATGGATTACCTTTGTCGCCTTTATATACGCAATAGATTTTTTAAAGACGAGATTTACCAAGCCGGGCGCCCTCCTCCTCATCCAGGAAATCGCTGACGTAGGAATGTATGTGAATATTGTCTTACTATCTGGGGCGCTGGGTGTCCGAAGTCCATGAAGCAGGGATTTATCTTCCTGCTTAACCAAACCCGCCATGTTTTTTATCCCGAAGGTGGCAATGGCATAGTTATGCGTCTTGGGGATT
>JAZDPX010000007.1:0-3260 GCA_043797125.1 Candidatus Omnitrophota bacterium | reverse complement strand
TTTCTTTTAGGATGGTGATAAAATATGGATTTTAGAATATTGCTGGAAAAGATAACGCCTAGCCTTAAATATATTGCGCGGAAGCACTTATTTTATAGTTTTTACAGCGAGGAAGACCTTTACCAGGAGATGTGTCTTTATCTGTGGCAGCATTACGGAAATGGCCTCCCTATAGGTATAAACGAGGGATATGTGATTAAGGCATGCGAGTTCCATATCCAGAATTTCTTAAGAAAAGGAAGGCCTAAGGTAAAATTCTCCAGTCTGGATGAACTTATAACCCCAGGAGGATTGACATTAGCCGACATCCTTGAGGATAAGAAAGAAGGTTTCAGCTCAAGCATGGAAAATAAGCTTACCGTTGATGAATTAAAAAATATAGGTTTAACTGACAGGGAAAAATCAGTGCTTTCTTATCTATTGAAAGGATATACAGTACGCGAGATAGCAAAAGAGATGAATGTTTCGCATGTCATGGTTCTTAAGCACAAGAAGAATATAATCAAAAAATGGCGCGCAAAAGGTTACCAAAAGTAGTTTGTTTTTACTTAATAGGGTTGTAAGTTAGGTAAAAACACAAAGTCGTGTAAGCATACAAAGGCGTTCGTGAATAGCGAGCGCTTTTTTATTTTTATAAGGAGGCGTTTTATGATTAATTCAGGCGATACAGCGTTTGTTCTAATTTCAGCTGCTTTGGTTATGCTTATGACTCCGGCATTGGCATTTTTTTACGGGGGGATAGTAAGACGTAAAAATATACTTAGCATCCTTATGCAATGCATGATAGCCCTTTGCGTTATAAGCCTTCAATGGGTTCTTTTTGGTTACAGCCTTTCATTTAGCCCCGGCAATGCTATCTTAGGAAGCCTTAAATGGTTTGGGTTAAAGGGCGTTGGTTTTGAGCCTTATGTAGAATATGCAAGCACTATTCCTCACCAGGCATTTATGATATTTCAGGCAATGTTTGCCATTATTACGCCCGCGCTTATTATAGGTGCCTTTGCTGAAAGAATGAAATTTTCGGGTTTCGTAGTTTTTATACTCCTTTGGTCCACACTTGTTTATGATCCCGTGGCTCACTGGGTGTGGGGTGCGGGAGGATGGCTTAGGAATTTAGGCGCATTGGATTTTGCGGGAGGAGCGGTTGTTCACATCAATGCAGGAATAGCCGCTTTGGTGACAGCCTTATTAATAGGTAAAAGAAAAGTCCTTGAGAGGTCTCCTGCTCCTCATAACCTGCCTTTTGTTGTACTTGGCGCAGGACTTTTGTGGTTCGGCTGGTTTGGATTTAATTCAGGAAGCGCGTTAGCTGCAAATGGTCTGGCTGTAAATGCATTTGTGGTTACAAATATTGCCGGGGCAGCTGCTGGTTTAAGCTGGGCGATGCTGGAGTGGTTATTGAATGGAAAGCCTACTATATTTGGAACAGCAACAGGCGCGATAGCCGGCCTGGCCGCAATTACGCCTGCAGCGGGTTTTGTGAGCGCGATGCCTGCAATAATAATAGGATTATTTGCCAGCATATTTTGCTATATTGCAGTAGCGGTTATCAAGCCAAAATTAGGTTATGATGATTCATTAGATGCTTTTGGTGTCCATGGCATTAGCGGCACACTGGGGATTGTGGCGACAGGTTTATTTGCGTCAAAAACAATTAATCCGCTTGGTTCCAATGGCTTATTTTTTGGCAATTCTCATCAGTTATTTGTGCAGACTTTGGCAGCGTTAGTCACAATTGTTTATTCCGCAGTTGTTACGTTTCTAATATATAAAGTAGTTGATAAAACAATAGGAATGCGGGTTTCTGAGAAAGAAGAGGCCGTGGGCCTTGATCTTAGCCAGCATCATGAAGGCGCATATACAATGGTGGAATAGCCCTTCGCCGCATATTTGCGAGTGCAATGGCGGCTCGGGGTCAAATTTTGTTTCACAAAATTTGAGAGGCGTAAAATGAAACTTATCATAGCAATAATTCAACCGAGTAAATTCGTAGAGGTAAGAGATGAGCTTTACAAGGCAGATGTGAACCTTATTACTGTCAGCGAGGTGCTTGGACATGGCAGACAGAAAGGCTTCAGCGAAGTCTACCGCGGAGTAAAAGAGATGGGCAATCTTCTAAAGAAGATACGGCTCGAGATTGCTGTTAATGAAAATTTCGTAGAGCCTACAATAAAAGCTATCATTAAGGGCGCAAAATCAGGTGAGATAGGTGATGGCAAGATCTTTGTCCTTGATTTAAATGAGTGCATAAGAATCAGGACAGAGGAGCGCGGCGGAAACGCAATAGGGTAAAAAATATTTAAAAAGCAGGTTACCAAAAGGGCTTGTTTTTTACTTATATAGGTTGAAAAGGTTAGAAGTGTAACCAGGAAAGCACAAAGTTTGTGCAGTAGGCATATTAAAACAAGGGTGTTTTAAAGCCAGAGTGGCTAAAAACGCCCTTTTTCGTTTTAGGGTAAAAAAGACAAGGAGCCCCTCGCAACATATAATTAAGTTCCAAGGTTGCTCGGGACGATTTGTATAAACCTAAAACACAAACAAATCGGAGGCATAAGATGGCTAAGAAAACAAAGCAGGATATTTTGAAATTAGTGAAGGAGCATGATGTAAAATTTATACGTTTATGGTTTACTGACATGCTAGGGCAGGTTAAGAGTTTCGCGATTACAGACAAGGAATTAGAAGGGGCTTTAGAAAATGGTATGGGTTTTGACGGTTCTTCCATCACCGGATATCAGGATATAGAGGAATCTGACATGATTGCGATGCCGGATCCGGATACATTTGCGATCCTTCCTTGGCGGCCATCTGAAAAAGCTGTAGCGAGGATGATATGCAATATATTAAATCCCGATAGGACGCAGTATGAAGGTGACCCACGTTATGTGCTAAAAAGAGCGCTTGAAAGAGCGCGTAAGATGGGATTTGATCATTTTTATTTAGGTCCTGAACTTGAATTTTTCTATTTTAAGACAGATTCAGCTACAGAGATCCTGGATAAGGGAGGGTATTTTGACCTTACAACGCTTGATGGCGCAAGCGATCTGAGAAGAGAGACTGTATTAGCTCTTGAGAAGATGGGTATAGATGTTGAATATTCTCATCATGAGGTAGCTCCGTCGCAGCATGAGGTAGATATGCGTTATAAAGACGCTCTGGAGATGGCAGATAACGTAATAACCTATAGGGTTGTTGTAAAGGAGATTGCCAGTAAGTTCGGCGTATATGCTACTTTTATGCCAAAGCCTATTTTTGGACAA
>JAZDPX010000006.1:0-159799 GCA_043797125.1 Candidatus Omnitrophota bacterium | reverse complement strand
GCATGCAGGATAATAATTTTAGAATCTGCGGCAAAATAGACATAAGCGAGCCGGATGATACTGCAACATGGAACATCGGCGCAACCGATGAAGTCATTGTATGGACATGCGATGGCAACATAGACACAGTTGATATAGATGTAAACTACGGCTTAACCGCAGGATGGCAGGATCTTAAGAATTCCATATCAGCAGCAGCAGGAGGAGCAGGATATTATATATATCCTTCAGGAGTTCCTAACGAGGCGTCAAACGGCGTGCAGTTTAGAATATTTGATACTAGTACAGATTACAATGACGTAACAACAACAGATTCAGAGGCATTCGCCATAACAGGTTCATTTACATTTGTAGCTCCTGCCCCCGTATTCGCGGTTGAAAACAATACCCCGTCCCTGGATATAAAGTGGTTCACAATAGGTGATGATATCTCCAAAGTAAAACTCGAGTACTACAACGAAAACGACAGCCAGTGGAAGGTAATAAACGCCTCAGCTAACAATGATTATTGGAACGTCGGAAATACAAATACCTACACATGGGACACATTAGACGGAAAACACGTCAACAAGCTGCCTCTTAATCTTGCGTCAGATGATATTCAATTTAAAATAACAGCAAGCACGCCTAACCAGCCAAGCACTGAAGTCCTGTCATCTAAATTTGTAATATGCGGAGATATCACTGTTACATCACCCGGCCAGAGCGATATCTGGGTTGCAAACGGCTCAACCACAAACACCATAGCCTGGGACGTATATGGCAAGGTAGACTATGTAAAGATAACATACACAAGGGATAACTGGACTACAACAAGCGAAGTATTAGTTGCCTCGATGTTAGCGGAAGACGGAGACGCTGATCCTAACCAGGGCGCATGGGGATGGCAAATACCCACCAATCCCAAGCCGGCCGAAGGCAAGGGCGATTATATAACAAGGGTAGATGCCCCAAGCAGCGATTTTTCAAATATAAGGGTAGAAGATACAAGCTACTACGGCACATACGCGCAGAATGACTCCGCAAACTTTAAGGTTAAGGGGCAATTAACGCTGATAGCGCCAGATGTGTCAGGCGGGTTATATTGCGGAACTACATATCAGGTAACATGGCAAAGAGACGGAAGAATTAACGCTGTTAACGTAAAGTTCGCCACTGACGGCGCTACTTACACAGGCGAAGTGGAATTAGGCCGCGCATTTGATAATGACACCGATACCCAGCAGTCTTTGACTAACCCTTGGACATTCCCTGAAAGCCCGATTACAACCAGTTATAGCATATTAGTTGAAGATGCCAATTACAAAAAGGCAGGCGCAGCAGGAACCTTTATTCCGTCTGCCCCGTTTAAGGCAATAGGCGCGCTTAGTTTGACAGCGCCTTTAGGCGGAGACCAGACATGGTCAATAGGCGAGACCCGCACAATAACATGGAGCGTTGTCCACGGCGAATTATCAAGCGTTGAGGTGCTGGCAGCCACAGACGGAAACTTTGACGGCGCAAACATGTATGTTGTGGAAACAAGCCTTGATCCTTTTAACGTAAGCTTATATGACGGCGTACCCCCTGTAGGGTCAGGTAAATATGACTGGGTAATACCCACAGATGCTACCCTTACAGCTGCCGCTACCACTAAATTCAGGGTGCGCGACGTTGATACGGTAAACTTCCCGGAAGTAAAAAGCACAAATACATCCGCTTCCATAAAAATGGTCGGCAGCATAACAGTAACCGCTCCGACATCAGACTGGATAGTCGGGGCAACTGACAGGGAAGTTAAATTCAGAAGCTACGGCGAGACCATGGGAACCGTATGGATATATCTATATGACGGCTCATCTGAAAAATTGCTTTGTTCTTCAAGCGGCGTTGCCACAAACGGCGACGGCAACGAAGAGATATTTAACGTGCCGCAGGTTCCTGATGTAAAGAGTAAGGATTGCAAACTGCGCGTAAGAGACGCTCAGTCTAACCCGAATGCGCAGGGTGAGTCATCCGGCACATTCTATACATATCCTACCATATCAGACGTGGTTGTTACCAATTCAGTAGGCGATGAAGGCGCTAGCCCTAAGATATGGAGAGCAGGCCTTAGTAATCAGAAAGTTGACTGGATTGAGAATGACATAGCTACACCCAGCTTAATCAGCACTGTAGAGATATTATATACAGCTGGAGGCGGAACGCCCGATACACCGCTTACCTTAGGCGACGGCGGAATAACTCATGAAAAATGCGAACAAGTTATTGCCCCGACAGCATTAAGTTTTGACACAGCAAAGATACGCGTAAGAGACGCTGATGCAAATTTCCAAGGAAAGATTTATAAAGATTCAGGCACATTCAGGTTATTAGGAAGATTCGTATACGGGACATCTCCTGTGTTAAACGATACATGGTTTATAGGCGATACCACAAGGCAGGTTACATGGACAGCTTACGGCGCTGAATTGCAGAGCGTTGGCATATATATTGATTATGACGGCCCAGGCGGCAATAACCCTGCGTGGATTCTAAATGAAAGCACAACTCCTGGCGCAGGCGATTCATGGACATGGCCGACTGTTCCTGATCAGATTACGGAAGTTGCCAAGTTCTATTTAAAAGACGCTGACACTGATAGGGGACTCTACACCTCATATCCGTCTAACCAGTTTAAGATAGGCGGAAAATTCACGAATATTGAAGCTGTTTCAACCTTAGATCCGCCGGATGATGAAGTTGTCGCAGGCTTAGCTGCAAAGATTACATGGGTAAAAACAGGAGCTGCTATAAGCGATGTTACAATACTTTATACCAAAAACGGGACCAACTGGTATAACATAGTTGATAATGTTGAAAACGGCACGACAACAGTAACTAATAACCAGAACTGTCCATGGACACCTCCTGCAACTTGCATATCTGACTCTTGTCTTATTAAGATAACAGATCCTGATAACCCGCTTACAACAGGGCAATCAGCAGGTAACTTTATCATAGCTTCAAAAGTAAAGGTGCTTCAACCAGATACTAATGATGAATGGAGCGCTAACTCAACCGAGATAATAGAATGGCAAAAGTGGGGCACTTTTGCCACAGTGAACGTATATTACAGGCCTAATGCCTCAACTAACTGGGGCCTTTTAAACACAAGCGGGCCTGTAGCTTCTCATAATGGAAACGGCTTAGACGGAAGCTGGCAGTGGTATATTGATGGAAGCACGATTCTTTCGCTAACAGCGCAGATAAAAGTTGAAGACGCTGTAAATACAACAGCCCGCCTATCTATTCCTTCCGATGAATTTACAACCAAAGGTTCATTAGAGGTGCTATGGCCTAACGGCACAGATTATAACGTGTATGAGGCCGGTATAGCCAAAAATATCAAATGGAAACGTTACGGCAATATCACGGGCGTAAAACTATTCCTTAATGACGGCACATCAGGTTATGTGCTTATGGATGAATGGTGGACTAACGGCATTGTTGATTTTGTAGGCTCTGAACAGGACCATACAGTGGAGTGGACGCCTTCAGAGACAGTTGGCAAAACCTGGCAGATAAAAGTCCAGGATAAGAATAACTCCACGGTAGAGAACCCATCAGTTCAATTCCAGGTAAAGGGAAAATTGCAAATTACAGACCCGGATGCGCAGCAAAGAACATGGAAAATAGGAACAACGCAGACTATTAAATGGGATGTAATTCATGGAAGTATTGCAAATGTTAAGATAATAGCCTCGCGTTCAGGGAGTTTTACAGGTGAAATAGGCGGTTCTGACATATTCCTGATTATAAATCAGACCGACGCTGATAATGTAACTACTTTTGACCCGAACGGAAGCCCCTATGTTGCGCAGGGTAAATATGATTGGTTCTTAAATGAGCGCACCCCAACTATTATCGGGGATCAAACCTATTACAGAGTAATGGAAGCTGACACAGATTATGATGTTAAATCAACATCCTTAGCAAGTAATACCATAACAGGAAAGATTACAGTTAATGCGCCTGCAAGCGGTGATTTGTGGAAAGTGCGTGATGGCGGTGGCCAGCCAGGTGATGACCCTGCCAAAACAGTATCATGGACATGCGAAGGTAAAGTGCTGAATGTTGATATATTATTCTATAATGGCAGCTCATTGAGTACAATTGCAGAAGATGTTGCTTCAGTTGAAGGCAGCAGCAATACATGGACCACTAATAATTGGATAGGAGGAAACGGCGTAGCTGACGCAAAATCTATTCACTGTTATATACAGGTAAAGGATACGCAATTTGGAGTGACAGATGATTCTGATGAATTTAAGGTGTATCCGAAGATAGTTGTAAATACGCCAGCAGAAGGAGTCCTTAAACGCGCTGAATCAAGCGGAAATATAGTTGCCTGGACTACTCCCGGAAGCGCATTGGTTACAAGCGTTGATATATTGTTGGATTTTAACGCCGGAACTGGCGGGTTCCCGAGCCAGTTAAAAGATGATTACGCAGGCGTCAACCCGTGCAACACAATAGTATTTCCTGCCAATCTTTCAGAAATAGCAGTAGTCAGGGTGCAGGATTCAGGCATGCCGGCTGTGTATGGAGATTCTTATCAATTTAAGATACACGGCAGTATTGACCCTGCTGATGGCGCAGGCGCAGGCGGAGTTACTACGCCTATTGATGACTGGACCATAGGTACATCGCAAGAGATTACATGGGACCACGTCGGTAATATAAGCCAGGTTAATATCTGGATAGATTATGATGATACCACAGGTTTCCATAAGATAGCTAATGCTGTCAGCGCGGCAGGTGAGTCATGGGTATGGCAGAGCGTGGTAGACAATGCTTCTAACAATGCCAAAATAATGGTAGAAGATGCTAATGCCAACCGCACTGCAGATACGCATCATACATCAGGCGCATTTGACATTGTCGGAAAATTTGCAATTGAGACTCCCGCCACAGGGAATATGATAACTTATGGTGAGCCTTTTCAAATTACATGGTATCCTACCGGCGCTTCAGTTACACATGTTGATATATCTTATAATGTGGATGGAGGCGGTTATGTACCGATTCCGGAAGGCCAGAATAAGGCAAATACAGGCAATCCTGCCTCGGTGTGGTGGATCCTTGCGGATAATGTGTCTTCTGATAACGGCACAATAAAAATAGTGTCTCATCACGTGAATAATCCCGCTACAGAGGCAATTTCCGAGCTATTCGCGATACACGGAGATATTGATTATGACCCAAGCTCGCCTGAAGCTGGCGATAACTGGGTAGTAGGCCAGACTGACAAAGTAATTGATTGGGACATATCAGGCAAGGTTGATTCTGTTGACATACAATTTGCCAAGGACGGAGAAAATTATGACTATCCGATAGCAACGGATTTGGATTCTGTTACAAACCCGCCGCCATTTTTATGGGATATACCGACAAATCAGGATATATTGTCTAAGCAAATAGGAAAAATTAAAGTAAAAGATCATGACTATGAGGTTGTTTATGATGAGTCTCCGCCTTTCTCGATACAGGGTGTATTATCTAACTTTAATATAACATTCCCGCCTGATTCAGGGCAATTCCCGAATGTCCTGCGCGTTCAAACAGCGGCTGTAATAACCTGGGCGCGAACAGGAAGCACAATGGGCAATGTTTACATAAGATACTCCATTGACAGAGGCCTGGGTTGGCCATTAGAAAATATCCTTCAAACAAAGCTATCCGGAGACGGAGCGACAGGATGGTCATGGCCTGTAACCGATGTTATTACGCGCGATAGCGTAGGCGCAGGCACCGGCGTTGTAGTGCGCGTTGAAAGCGTGGATGATGACAGGGTTTATTGCGGGTCAGGCATGCTTTCAATAATGGGCCGCATTGATATAACCAATCCTGACCAACAAGCCCACGTCTGGGTTGTAGGCACAACTAATGTGCCGCTGCAATGGACTCCGACTAAAGGTACATACACGCCTGTAAAGATAGAATATAACACAGCGTATGATTTTTCAGGCCAAGGAGCTACTATTACAAGCTCGGCAACTAATACAGGGCCCGGAGTGCCGGCGACCTATTCCTGGCCGCAAATACCGAATTTCATACAAAGCGCCGTGTATATAAGAGTTTCTGACTCGGCAAATTCTGATCTTACATATGACAGGACAGCGCAGGCATATCCTTGCAAGATAAGAGGATCTATTACCGGAGTTTCCAAGCCCGTAAGCGGGGCAACCTGGTATGTAGGCGCTACCGACAAATTAGTAGAATGGACTGCAAACGGAAGCATACAAAGCATGGAGCTTGCCCTTGCAACCGGCGTAGAAGGCGCGCCTGAAGACGGCTCATACACAGTTATTTCTCCTGCAGGGGGAGCCAGTTCAGGCAGCGGCACACATGACTGGTTAACAGGAAATTGGAATCCGGCCAATGATTATAACGGCGGAGTAATGGATGCAAAGAGCGATAAGTGCTACATACGGGTAAAAGACCTTAATGACGAGGATGTTCCCGCAATGTATTCTGCAAAATTTACTGTAAAGCCAAAAATAACTCTTTCTAATATGCCGACTCAATGGGTAGCCGGCACTCCGTCAGGCACTTTATATTTTAATGGAGTATTAGAGGAGCACAAGGTTACGTGGAGCATACCCGGAAGCCAGGTTACAAACGTGGATGTGGTGCTTTCGTATACAGGCGGTGAGCCATATACCGTAACCTTAGGGAATGATGTGCCTTTTGATGAACCGATGCCCTATGTAATACCTGGCACTTTGCCTGCTACATTAACCCCGACCGCAAAAATAAAGGTTTGCGATTATGATGAATTGTTTGCCGACCTTGTTAAAGAGGAGTCTGTAGGCACATTTAAGATAATAGGCGGGCTTAATTTAATACATCCCGTAACTAACGAAGACTGGAAAGTCGGAGAGACAAATCAGGTTACATGGACACCTTACGGCAACATGGGCGGCAATGTGGATGTCTATTACAAATATGACGGCGGAAACTGGTGTTTATCGCCTGTTGCGTCAGGAACCGCGGCAAGCGGCGTGGCTAATTGGAACATACCTGACCATGTTTCTGAAAATGTTTATGTAAGGATAAAAGACGCTATACATCCGAATGACACGTGGGATGATTCGAGTTTATTCCACATTATGGCCAAGTTTGACATAACATTCCCCGAAGGCGGCGACACCATTATAGCGGAAGACCAGATAAATATCGTATGGGACAAATATTATATCACATCATTAACGCACGCTAAGCTTGAATATTCAACAGAAAACGGCGCCCCAGGTTCATGGGACCTTATTACCGACGGCATCGACGACGGGGATGGTAATGATTTTCTGGTAGTAAATAGCCAAAGCTGTCCGTGGACGCCTTTGGATACGGACCTGTCAGAGGGATGTATAATAAAGATTACAGACCCCGGTAACGCAAATTCAGAGGTCCAGGGCGAGGGCACTTTTAAGATAGAGGCAGAGATTACCTGCACAGCCCCAATTGAAGGCGCAGACCCAATTGTCTGGGAAGTTGGCACAACGCAAGACATATCATGGACATATAAAGGCGATTTCCCGAATGTATCGCTTTATTATTCTGCCACAGGAGTAGTGGGCGACTGGATATTAATTGATGAAGAGCCGACAATATATCCATACGGGCCTGATGATGGCGACAGTCAATCCGGCAATAAGGCAGGCGCTTATAAATGGGTAATACCTTCTGACACTGACTTAAGCGCCGGAGTTGCCAAAATTTATATAGCAAAGAGCGACGAGCCCCTGATAGTTAACGGCCCCTCAGATGCGTTTACTATGAAGGGCAGGGTAGATCTGCTTCGCCCGAAGCCATCGCAATTCCCGCAGGATGAAACGCAAAGGGTTTACGGCGGCGATGTCCCGCAGTACTGCTTTATTGACTGGAACAAATCCGGAGAAATTGATACTGTGGGCGTTAAGTATTCCACAGACGGCATTAATTACATCTACATTAACGAGGTGCCTACAGATACCGCTACTCTTTATAACTGGGCTATTTCAGGTGCGCTGCAGGACATTATTGGAGAAGACAGGACAATTATGGTTTATGATACCGCTGATGAGACAAACACGCAAGATATCTCGGAAGAGTTTGATATAAAAGGCGAGATTAAACTTGATTATCCTGTAGGCGGCGAGACATTTGTAGTAGGCTTAAATGAGACTATCCAGTGGACGCCTTACGGAAACTTTCCGGGCAACCAGGTTTTGTTAAGCGGTTCAACAGACAACTTTGGCAGCAATATATTTAAAATAGCTATCAGGCCAGCCGGCGCGCACAACACTCCGCAGACATACCAATGGAACGTTATGGATACAATTGAAGGCGCTGTTCCCATAAGCACACAGGTTAGAATTCGCGTTCAGGATAATAATGAATTCGGCGCCACTAAAGTTGTAAAGGACACAAGTACCACGCTGACCATAAAAGGCGCTTTGGAAGTTAATGCCCCGACCCAGGTCTGGAAAGTAGGAGATACCAACAGAAGCATTACGTGGGATTACGACGGCCCGATTACTGTGGTTGATTTGTTTGTGCGTAACGCGGCTAACAACGGCTGGATACAGGTTACGCCTGCAGAGGGAATAGATTGCTCCGCAAAGCAGTATACAGGTTTTGCTGTTCCTGATGCGATATCCAACACGTCAAATAATACGACCAGGCTTAGAATTAAAGACCATAATGACCCCACAGGAACGGTTGAGGATGAGAGCGGCACTTTTATAATTCGCGGAGTTTTGACATTCAGGACAGATATGCCGTATGAAGATCAGGTATTTGTTGTAGGGCCCGAACAACAAGGTTACGACAATGATCTATTCTGGAATATGAAAGGGTCATTTACTACGCTTGAGATACGTTATTCCACAAACAACGGAGATTTGTTCCCGGACGAGAATATAATTGAGGAAAACTGGCCTGCCGGCAACGTATATACATGGAGCCCTGTTGAGGATGACATGAGCTTGACAGTTAAATTCAAGATTTATGATACAAGAGACCCTGACAATGTTTCTTCTATGTCGGAAAGAGTGCAGATAGCAGGCAGCGTAACAGTAACTCACCTGACAGATTATAATGATCCGCAGTATGCAACAGAGAGCTTCCCGATTTACTGGGATAAGACAGGCCTTCTGCTTCAGAATGTTGACATCTATTATTCCATAAACGGCGGTGATGATTTGTATCCGTATGAAATAGACACCAACGTTTCCGCTGCGCAAGGAGTGGCCGGCTATCCCTGGGTGCCCGGTATCACAGACCCGCTTTCGCCTGATGCGAGAATAAAGATATTTGACCACGATAACCCGACAGGCGCGTATGATTACTCGCCGCACTTTGACTTAAGAGCTAAATGGGAGTGGGATGAAACAAATGAAAACGGCGATCCCGCAAATAAGGTATTTGTTGTAGGCGAGGATTATGACCTTGAATGGATTACAACAGGTTTGGTGCCCAACGTGCGCATAGATTATGATGTCCACGGCAACCAGACATGGGAAGACCCGCCGCTTGAGTTAAGCAAGAACAACTCGGGGTATTATAAATTAAACTTTGACTCAAGCGTTAAATCGGATACGGTCCTATTAAGAATATCGGATGTTAATAATGAAAATTCCAAACTTGACTGCAGTGACGCGTTTAAAGTCAGATGCTATGTAAAATTTACTTCACCCGAAGATCCCGATACCTGGTATGCGGATGAGACCAATACAATTTATTGGGAAAGCAGAGGGGCAATAGGCAATGTTAATATCTACGCGTCATATAATGACTCTGCTTACGATCTTAACAAACTAACTGCAACTCCTATTGACGGGACCACAGGAGACGTGGGGTTTCCGTGGAAGATACCATCCAATCACACAACAAATAATGTAAACTTGCTGATTGCCGCGGTAGATGACCCGACGCAGACAAGCGACGAATCAGAAGAATTCACAATAAGCAGCGTTCTGACGCTTCAAAATCCCGATGGTTTGGATGAATGGGTGCCGGGGGATACAGAAGTTATTTCCTGGAGCAAAAACGGGACAATTGATTATACAAGAGTCCAGTATTCACCAACAGGTTTTGAAGTAGATTACGCCACAATTCCCAACGGCAGCGCTGTAACAGGCGTTTCTGTTCCATGGAATGTGCCGGATGAAATAGGCATTTCAAACAAAATAAGAATATTTAACCCGAACAATGCCACGCAGCCTACGCAACCCGATGAGTCCGAGGCATTCCGCATAAAACCGAGGCTTGGCATAGTTACCCCGGCAAAAGACGAAGTAGTGCCTATTAATTTAGTAGGCGACGGCGATGCGTTAAAATATGTAATTCAATGGACAGTTGACGGCTCAATGAGCAAAGTTGAGCTTCAGATTAAATACGGCGCAGGAGACTACACCACAATTCCCGGGGCAGATTTTATTAATGCCGAAATAACGCCGGGCTCCGGTGCCGGGCAATTCCTATGGCGTGTGCCTTCGCCTCCGCATAACGAGGTAAAGATTAGAGTAGTATGCGAGGATAGCGGGCAGACAGATGTTTTAGATGAAGTAGGCGCTCAAGTTGGCGATACATTTAAGGTTGCCGCGCGCCTGCAATTAACTCAGCCTAATGGCGTAAGCAGCGATGTTTATGAAGTTGACAAGCCGCTGGCTATCATGTGGCAAAACAGGGGTTTAACCGCAGATGACAGGGTTAAGCTTGAGTATTCCGACGACAGCGGGCTACATTATGATTTCCAGATTACAGACGCAAATGGCTGGATTCCGACTACCCAGAGCTACCCGTGGACAATTCCGAATTGTATCGGCGAGGAAATAA
This sequence comes from Candidatus Omnitrophota bacterium, assembly GCA_043797125.1. Lineage (GTDB taxonomy): Bacteria > Omnitrophota > Gorgyraeia > JABMRG01 > JAFGKX01 > JAZDPX01. Next base: position 148,957 of record JAZDPX010000006.1, on the reverse strand, counting down.
TGGTTAAGGTTTCAGATAACGCGGTAGGCACATACACAATTTCGGATGAGTCTGACGATATTTTTGAAATTCGCGGCTGGATTGAGTTTGACAGGCCGCTTGGCTGGGAGAAGTGGGTCATAGGGACAACAGAGGCAGTGCAATGGCAATTGCACGGCACAATATCAACAGTAATGGTTGAGTTCTCTGTAGCAGGAGTTATTGATCCGGATCCTATCAAGCCAAGCATAGCAGGTGACACAACTGATTATAGCGGCGCAGGTGAGCCTGACGGGCTTGGCCAGGCATTGTGGTTTATGCCAAATGACGCTGTCGGCAAAAATAATGTCCGCATTAAGATTACCAATCTCGGTGATTCAGATGTCAATGTTACAAGCAATCTGTTTACTGTAAAAGGCGATTTCAGATTTGAGGCCCCGAATGACGCCCCGCTTATAGGAGCGCGTTGGCCGGTTAATACATCCAAGACTATAAAATGGACCACATACGGTGACGTGCCCAAGATACGAATATATTATACTCTTGACGGAACAGACCCTGAAAATGCCGATTGGGAAGAGATAACGGAAGACCCTGTAAACGGAGACGATAACGTGGATCAGTTCCCGTGGACAGTAACCAATGTTATTCATCCTACGGACAATGACCTGGCAATGATTAAGATAGAGGATAAAACTAATAATGAGACGGTGGGCTATTCGGATATGTTTGTGATACATGACCTTCTTAATTTGACAAGGCCAAACGGAACGGATAATCCGTTGGATGCCAAAATTTTATTAGTAGGCACAACAGAAGAGGTTGAGTGGATATCTGCGGCAAACAGCACCGGCGGTTCCGGGCCATCAACTGTAAGAATACAATATTGCATTAACTATACCGACCCACCGGCAGGCAACACATGGCTTAACCTTGTTGCAGGCGGTACTACTGATAATGACGGCACGCAGGATTGTGTCATCCCCAATGACATAAATGATGCCGTAAGAGTTCGCGTCTCCGATGCCAATGACGTATTAGTATACGATGTATCCACAAATAATTGCATGATTAAGCCAAACTTTATTTATTATGCTCCGCTGGATGCGACAACCTGGTACTGCGGAGATACGACTACAAAAATCCAATGGCAGACATTTGGAACCGTGGCCAGCGTGTATATGAAATACAGGTATGACGGCGGGGAATGGCTTAATGTTGAACATGTGACAGAAACACAGCCATTTACAAATGACGACCAGGTTGAATGGGTAATACCTGTTACAGGCATACCGCGCGTTAATGACGCGCAGATCAAGATTATTTCATCAACAGATCCTAATGCAACTAAAGAATCAGCATTATTTGATATAAAGGGCCGCTTGACAGTTGATTATCCGACTGATACAGGAGAGCTATTCAGGTGTGGCACAGTAGAGCCATTGGAATGGTCAACAAAAGGTGATATACCTACAGTAGGCATTAAATACTTCCAACCCGGAGCGGGATGGCAGGATATTAAGAATGAGCAGGGCGGCAATCCGCATCCTAACACAGGCTCTTTTGATTGGACAGTTGCAAATGTTGAAATAACAAGCGGCGCGCTCATCAGGGTCTACGACATAGAAGGCGCCTTTAACGATGTTTACGGCGAGTCGCTCAATGGTTTTGAAATAAGGCCGCGCATAATATTTTCAGCTGCTTTAGGCGATGAACCTGTCGGTGAAGAAGAATATCTATATGCCACTCCGCAAACTTTTAAGTGGACCACATACGGCCCTGTTTCAAAGATAGATATTGAAATTTCCAAGAACGGGCTGAGCGGTACCTGGCTGCCGCTGGGTGAAGCAACCAACATTGACAATGTGGATTCATACAGCACAAACATGCCTGATATGGTTTCAACAAACTGCTACTTGAGAGTAAAGAGCCACAACAAGCCGAATGATATATCGGGTAATTCAGGTAAATTCACCATACGAACAGACATTAATTTAATAACCCCTAACGGCGGTGTGGACATGTATGTAGGCAATACAACTAATGTAAGATGGACTCAGGATGGCGCTACGGACACTATTTATATCTATTATATAGACAACAACGTGTCCAATATCAAATATGGGGCAAACGGCGGCACAGGCATAGTGAACAACCCGGCTCCTGTAGGAGGTATTCGCACATGGGAATGGACAATTCCGGATTTCATTAACAATAATGTGAAAATAGGAGTTGCTGACCCGAATGACATAGCTGAAACCAAAGACGAGTCTGCGTCCATATTCTCAATCAGGCCTAAGTTTGTAATAAGCAATCCTTACAGAATAGACGCAAATAACTACAGCAAATGGGATATTGGCACAACCCAAACAATCCAGTGGACATGGACAGGCATAGTTGCTACCGCAAAAGTGTATTATTCGCTTGATGGCCTTAGCTTCTATGAAATAGATCAAGTTGATCAGGAGCAGTTCCTGCCGGATAGAGATGCGGAGTATGACTGGTTTGTTGACCCTGAAATAGGTGACCACACGCCAATACCGGTTACACCTTCGCCAAACTTCTATATTAAAGTTGAAGACGCGGCTGATGATGATTCATTTATAAAATCCGGAAAAGCTAAAGTCATGGCTGATTTTGAAATAGATGACGTGGATGACGAATATGTCGTCGGAGACACCTGCCACATAACATGGAGCTGCGTAGGCGAGGTAGATAATGTAGCTTTGCATTATTCAACAGATGACGGAGAGACTTTCCCGGAGAGCAAACTAATTATAGGTTCAACTCCGAACGGCGAAAACGGAGGCACCTATGATTGGCCGGTAGCTGATGATATTGACCATGAAGTCAGGCTGCGCGTTAAAAGCTCTATTGATGATGACGCGCTTGATATTTCACCCGAGCAATTCAGGATTAAAGGTGCTGTATGGGTGAAATCTCCCCAGCTTGATGACCCATGGGAGATTGGAATAACCCATAATATTATGTGGGGCTGGAAAGGCACAATACCCGAGATGTATATAACTTATTCCTACGACGGAGGCGGTTTTAATCCTATACTTGAAGATTATGAAACTCATGATGACGGCATTGTAGGAAACGGCGCAGGCGCAGGAGGGCCTAACGAGGAATACAGCTATACATGGACAATACCGGATGACGCATCTCCCAATGTAATAGTTAGGGTGCAGGATTCAAGAACTGTTGATGAAGCTGATGTTACTGATGACAGCGAAAACTTCCATATCGTAGGATATCTGATAGCCAACAAGCCCGATGATAACGACAGATGGGATGTTGCCAGCACCCATTATATTAAATGGGAATGGGGTGGGTCTTTAGAGGAAGTGAAGATAAGTTTATCTCAGGACGGCGAAGAAGGCGACTTTACTCCCATAACCGATACTTATGAAGACCCTGACGATGGTATAGTGCCTAATGGCGCAGGTGTCGGCGGCCCGAACTCCGAGCATTCTTATCTATGGACAGTGCAGGATGCTATTTCAACAAATTGCGTTATCAAAATTGAAGACCCTGATGACGATACAGTGCTTGACTACTCAGAGCCGTTTAAGATTCAGGGCGCATTTACAATGATTACGCCTGTTGTTGAGCAAAACGAGCAGGATGTCTACGAATGCCGCTGGGTTACCAACGAAAGACGTAAGATTTCATGGGACACTTTTGGAACCATTGATAAAGTTGACCTTGTTTACTGCCACGATAACTTTATAGACATTAATCCTGAAGACGGCGTGCCTGACAATGAAATCGCGATGGTAAACGCAACCAATATTAACAATATAGATGAATTTAATTGGATTATTCCGGATGACCGTTCCGCAACTGTAAAGGTGCGCGTATATGACCATGGTGACCATGAAGTATTTGCAACAGGCCCGGTTGCCGCAGGCGGAGTTGATACCATGAAGATAGATTATTACAAAATTACATGGGATATCCGAGACCTTTTGACAAACGCGCCTATCGAAGGATTGAGTATCAATTGCACATCAGGTTGGGACGCGACAGGTGTTGCTACGCCAATAATGCACGAAACGCCTGCCGGAGTTTGGAATGGCACAAGCAACGGCCTTTGGACAGCTGAATGGACGCATAAAGACTTTGGACCGATTTCTGAAAATTATCTTGTCGGCTGGGATAACGATGCTCAAGAGTGGAAGGGCGACAGGACAATTTACAGGACAATGGAGACGTTAGTCGTGCATATATGGCGCGCGTATTCAGAATTCGCGTATGATGTAAATGCCGACAGATTGGATATTACATCCTGGCTGGAAAGAGATGGTTCTCTGGTTCCGGGCTCGTTGATTACAGATGTAACTATATATGACGGCAACACGCCCATAAAGAGAAAGACAGTTATTTACGCGCAAAGTGCCGGAAAGCTTTATTACTATGACGATGTTCCCGCAGCTACAAAGCTGTGGATAGGCGATAGATTCGGCGAAATACGCACACTTTCCGATGTAATAGCTGATTGTTTAGCTTACAAGACCAGCGAGGCAGCTATTCCCGCTAACTTCGGCGGCTTCTATATACAATCATGGTTAGATACAGCTTACACTTTAGGAGGCGTAAACTATGCTAACCTGCAATCCGCCAAGGTATATGTGGCTAAAAGCTACGCAGTTATAGCAACAGGCGCTACATTTACTACACCTGTCTCATTTGAAATTACTATACCGAAGACACTGGATGAAGTAAAAGACATAGTAGTCTGGGCGCTTAATAAGCCAATGTCGGAGGTTGAAGCAGGAATACAACAGCAGCTAAACATTGGAGTAGGAGCTATCATAAAGGCATCAGAAGATATGGCGGATATAATTGAGGAAAGAATAGGCGAGGGCGTAGTCCAACTTAATAAAACCACAAATAACCTTGTAAACACTTTCCAGGCAGCTCTTACCAGCTTTGAGCAAAAAACAGATGTTGTAATTGCGCAAATGGGCTTAGCTACAGATAAAGCAACCGTGGCTACTGACATGATGTACGATGCGGCAGAGGCGTCCTACATCTCCAGCATGAGAGACTACTTTGCTGCCGGCGTAAATAAAGACCCGATAAAGAGCGGAGAAGAATTGATTATTACGCTGTTTGGTAAAGAGGGTTTTGAACTCAGCGAAACGCCTGAGATTACTATTTATAACTACCAGAATAAGACTACTGTTGATAGGGCTAAGATGAAGAAACACCCAAAGAGAGAAGGGTCCTTTGTATATTCATTTAGGGTGAATGCTTCGATATATTCAACCAACAGCACATTGGTGTATATGATGGAACTTATAGATGTTGATAAAACTATCACTAATGCAGTATCAATCATGGGCGCTACTGTTGATGACGTTATGGGCGTTGTAGCAAGCTTGAGCACAGTCAAAGGCGATATAGACGAAGTAAAGACTACTGTGGAGGCCCTGCAGAATGAGTTGCTTAGCGGCGAGCTTCAGGATACAATACCGATGGTATTAAGCGCAATGAGCAGCAACATTGATAAAATGAAAAAAGAGATGACTACTCCCGAGACTTTAAGCAAGCAATTCTTAAGCCAGATGAAAGACATGAACAAATATATCCGTCAGGTTTTGGGTGAGGAAGGCATAAGCCTGCAGGATCAGATAACAGATGCCTTTGCAACCGACGACACATTGACAGAAGTTAAGAATTCGACGCAAACAATGCAGACAGGACTTATGCTTTTACAGAGAAACATTACTCAGAAACTTGGCCAGGTGGATCAGATAGTTACTGTCGGCGATGGCGCTTTGGAAGATGTTGATAAGGTGATAAATGAAAGCCAAAGCAAAGCTCAGCCGGCTGCCAAGGTTAACAAGACAAAAGACGATACAGGTATAAAGGTTGAGTGAGAAAGATTATAATAAGTGACATGGGACGTAGCGCAGGCTTAAGCCTGCGCTACGTCTACATCGGAGGCATATAAAAATGTTGCATAAGAATATAGCGCGGGGCGTTTTATTATTTTTAATGCTAAGTATGTTTATTCCTGTTAACGCAATTGCAGAAAATCGCACTTTTCAGATTACGGCATTTAACCCTTCCCCTGACAAGACGCAGGCCGCCAGCATCAAGAAATATTTGCCGTCGGAAGTAAAACCGGAAAACATCGTTGATAACGGCGGCTTAGACATAGAATATGATGCCGAGACATCGCGCTATTTTGTTTATAAGAAAGACCTGGAATTAAAACCGAGAGAAACAAAAACCTTTACAGTCGAGACGCAGGATGTATGGCTTGTCCCTGAGAATAAACTTTCTGATATCGGAGAGCGTGTTGATATAATATTAAGGCAGCTTGAGGAAACAGAATATTATATCAAGGCCAAGGAAATAGCGGATACTATTTACCCTCGTTTAAATGAAATAAGGGTTACGCAGGCTGACGACGCAGCGTCTAACCAGAGCCACATAGGTATTTATCGCCAGAATTTAACTATAGTATCGCAGATAGAAGCAGATGCAACAAGGCTGGAAAAAATTTTAGTTACAGCCGGAGGCCCGCCAGCGCCTGAAATGCTGGCAGATACAAAAATAGTATCAGACGCGCCTTCAAAGACAATGACATGGATAGTAATTTTTGTTATAATACTCTTTACAGGGCTTTTGGCGGCAGTCTTATTTTTCACCTGGCAGCGCCAGGCAAAGGTTACAAAGGATACTCTTGTAGCGTCTAAGCAGGCTGCCTTTCCGGAGGCTGAGCAGGCTAAGCCGGAAGAAGGTGAGGGGAAGAAACAGGAGTGAGGAGATAGATTATCAGAGTATCAGAATATCAGAACGAGATTATCAGAGTATCAGAAAATCAGATAAAATCTGATACTCTGATAATCTGATTTTCTCGTTCTGATAATCTGATTTTCTGATACTCTTTTTCTATTTAAACCATGCAGCTTGATGTTATTGTATTAACCACAGATAAATTTATTTTCAAGGGGAAAGCAAAGAGCCTTATCCTGCCGGGCGAGGAAGGCGTATTTGAGGTCCTGCCGTTTCACAAGCATATCTTGAGCCGCTTAATCACAGGCGTATTATTCATAGACGATAAGCAGCTGCCCATCAAAAGGGGCGTCGCCCAGATCTACCAAAATAAAGCCACCATCGTAGTAGAAGAACCCACGTAAAACTTAACTACTAAATAATGGTTCGGTTTTTGTAATGTTCAGCGCTGTCTTGCTTAAGGCCTGTGGCAATTCTCGCAGGGACGCAAAAAAATCCCCAGCGAGGATTTTTTTGCTCTGACCTCGGCCTTCGCTCTCGCCTGTATGGAAGCAAAGGCGAACCATGCCCGCTTCGGCCTCGCAAGCCCTGCTCGCATTGCCACAGGCCTTAAGCATATTACGACTCACATTACAAAAACCTCACTTATACAGATAAGGTAAGCCTTTGGGCATTGCCGAAAAAACAATAGCGGAAGATTTGGCTCGCTTGTTTTGGTTGTAGGCAAAACATAGGAGTGCCTGCCTACCGTCAGGCAGGCAGGTTGGGGAAACCGAATGAGCCCTTGTATAGTAGGGCAGGCTTAAGCCTGCCCTACCGTTTTCAGGTGAATTCGGAGGGGCCCCAGCCGAACGACTATAGTTTTGCCCAAATCTGAAGCGTGTTTTTGAGGCAATGACCAAAGGCTTATGCTTAACTTTTTGTGCCTTGTATTGCAAAAACCTCTTGCTATATAGCTATATATATTTTATAATTAGTATAAAACTTAGTAACAAAGCGGGGTTTTAAAAATGGACCGTAATCTCACGCTGCTATTGATTTTCTGGGTAAGCATATTGGGCCCTTGCGCGGTTTTCGCGGCCAGCGGTTTTGCCAGTATCAGCGCCTTAGGCAGGAATCCGTCTGCCGCGCCAAAGATTTTTACCGCGATGATTATTGCCCTGGTCTTTGCCCAATCATTGGCGCTTGTTGTGCTGTTAATAGCATTTCAGTCGCTTGCGCGCTAGGGGCGTAATAAATAGGGGGGAAGCATGTTAATTATAGCGTTGATATCTGTACAGGTGATTATTTTTGCAGGGCTTCTATTCTTTTTCAGGCGTATCCTGACGCGCAACGTAGCCTCAGCCACCCAGCACCTTGATGAACTAAACCAGGATTATACCAAGAAGGAAGAGGAGGCAAACAAGCTGCTCCAAGAAGCGAGACTGCACTCAGAAAAAACAATAGAAACAACGAGGACCCAGGCCGAGGAATTAAAGGAGAAAATCATTAAGGATGCCGAAACTGAAAAAGACAAACTCCTTAAAGAGGCAAGAGGCCAGAGCGACGCTATTATTCAGCAGGCAGACCGCTCTAGAGGCGCGCTTTTGTCAGAGCTGGATGAAAGAATTTCAAAAGAGGCTATTAATAAGGCCTGTCTCCTCATTGAGAGCATTTTGCCCGAAGAATTTAAGGTAAAGGTCCATTCTCAATGGATAGAAGAATTGATAGAAAAAAGTTTTGGCGAATTAAAAAACCTGCAGATCCCAGATGATATTACTGAAGCGAAAGTTATTTCTGCCTTCGCCTTAACGCAGAAGCAAAAAAATTTCATTGCAAAAAAACTTCAGGACCTGCTTAACCGCGATATATCGCTGAGCGAGGAAGTTGATACGCAGCTGGTTGCCGGGGTTATCGTTAAAATCGGCAGTTTGGTGCTGGACGGAAGTTTTAAAAATAAGATCCAGCAGCAGGCAAAAAACATAAGCAGCCACACAGACGTAGCGCAGGCTTAAGCCTGCAGTCACACAAATGTAGCGCAGGCTTAAGCCTGCGCTACAGGTGAGGTAGACAAGGATTATACAGATGGATAATATAGATAAAAGTGCGGCGAATACAGCATTTGATGTCAGGGAAGTAGGGCGCGTAGAGAGCGTGCGCAAATTCGTTGTTATTGCCAAGGGCCTTCCTTTTTGCATGAATGGCCAGATTGTAGAGTTTGCGAACAACGTGCTTGGCATTGTAATGGGATTTACGGAAAATAATGTCCAAATCCTGGTCTTGGGTGACGCTACGCATATCCGCGCAGGCGATGAAGTTTACAACAAAGGCAAATCGCTTGATTTACCCGTTTCAGATGGTTTTATCGGTAGAATTGTTAACGCGCTTTGCGAACCGCAAGACTCGCTCGGGCCCGTCCATGCAAATGAACAAATGCCTGTATTTAGAGTTGCTCCGGGTGTAATGGAACGTATTCCGGTGGATAAGACTCTTGAGACAGGCACGCTTCTTTTAGACGCCGTTATACCTATAGCGAAGGGACAGCGCCAGCTTTTAATAGGTGACAGGTTAACAGGAAAAACCACCGTAGGCATTGACGCGATACTTAATCAGAAAGGCAAAGATGTCGTATGCATATATTGCTGCATCGGTAAACCATATTCAAGTTTAATAAAGGTGCTGGATATTTTAAAGGACAAAGGCGCTTTGGAATATACAATAATTGTAACCGGCGTAGCTTCGCTTTCAACAGGGGAGCAGTATCTGGCGCCCTATACCGCGTGCATGCTGGGCGAATATTTTATGTACAAGGGCAAAGATGTTTTTGTTGTTTTTGACGATTTGACCAAGCACGCGTGGATATATAGGCAGATATCGCTTTTGCTTGAACGCGCTCCCGGCAGAGAGGCATATCCCGGAGATATCTTTTATTTACACTCCCAGCTTGTAGAGCGCGCCGGATATTTAAAGCCTGAATTAGGCGGCGGCTCTATGACGTTTTTTCCTATCGTTGAAATACTGCAGGGAGATGTTACGGGTTATATTTCAACAAACCTTATTTCCATGACAGACGGACAGTTGTATTTTTCCACATCGCTTTTTAATAAGGGTATAAAACCCTCGATTGATTTCGGGCTTTCAGTTTCGCGTATCGGCAGCAAGGCCCAGTGGCCGGCAATGAAAAGCTTGAGCAAAAATTTAAGGCTGGATTATATCCAGTATAAAGAGCTTTTGCAAATGACGCAGTTGCGCACAACAGGGCTTTCCAAAGACGCTGAAGCAAGGCTTAAAAGGGGCGAGGTAATAAACCAGCTTATTATTCAGGATAAAAATGATCCGGTCCCGCTTGAAGATCAGATAGTTTATCTGTACGCGTTAAACAACGGGCTTTTGGATGATTTAGCTATTGTGCAAATAAAGCAGTTTAGAAAGGCAATTCATCCGCATATAGAAAAAATTAATGCCGGATTTTTTAACGAGATTAGGGAAAAGCAAGAGCTTACCGATGATATGAAAAAGAAACTAGATAGTTGTCTTAAGGAATATATAGGCGCCTTGGCTGGGAAATAATGAAAACCCTGGCGGAGATAAAGAAAGACATAGAATTTAACAAAGGGCTTTCCGCCCTTATTGAGACTTTGAAGTCAATAGCTGTATCGCAATACAGGTCATTGGAAAAAAAGATTAAGCTCTTCACCGGGTTTAATCCTGTTTTTGAAAGTTTTTTTGATACCATGGATATTAATAGCGTATATCATCCTTTCCTGCAGCATAGAAATAAGCCGCAGATAGTCGTGGCAGTTACGTCAGACAGCGGGCTTTTAGGCGGGTTGAACCTGCAGGTTATAAATACTGCCGTTGAAGAAATAGAAAAAATTCAAGGAAAGATCATCGTAATAGGCGAACGCGGCCAAGTTTATCTTCGGGGAAGAGGTATACCCACTGCTAATTTTCCGGGTATAATAGACGAGGAAAGGCATTCTCAGGCAATGCAGGTGAGGGATTATATGGTCAAGGAAGTGCTTTCAGGCGCATTCGGGCAAGTTAAGGTTGTGTATCCAAGGCCTATTTCATTTACTGTCCAGCGCATTGAGACGATTTCATTTTTACCGTATGTTTCGCAGAAAAAAAGCGAAGCGAAGAAATCTTCCGCAAAGCCGGATACCATCATGGAGTCTGCCCCCAGCGATATCGCAGAATATCTTATATATTTATGGATGGGCCACGAACTTTATAACATATTCGGCATGAGCCGTTTGGCGGAATTTGCGGCAAGATATATTCACCTTGAAGAAAGCGCTCAAAAATTAAAAGACATAGATAAAAAGACAAAATTGGAATATTTCAGGGTCAGGCATGAACTTGTTGATAGGACAATGCGCGAGCTTTTCGCCGCGCAATTGTTGTATAAGAGAGGATGAGAGAAAAAGAGATAGAATATCAGAGAATCAGAGAATCAGAACGAGAGAATCAGAGAATCAGATTATCAGATTGTGCAACTCTGATATTCTGATACTCTGATAATCCTGCTCTGGTAATCTGATAATCCGATAATCCTACTTACGCAAGGAGCAATTAGCATATGGTTAAAATTGTTGGTAAAGTAATTGCTGTTCAAGGGCCTGTTGTGGATGTAAAATTTCCTAGACCTGAAGACGTGCCTAATATATTTGATGTTATTATTACCCACACCATTGATAAGGAAAAGGTTACCCTTGAAGTGGCCGAACATTTGCCCGGAAATATCGCGCGCTGTATTTCCATTAATTCAACCATAAACCTTCAGCGCAACGCGCAGGCCGATGCTTTGGGCAGGTCCATAGAAATACCGGCAGGGGAGCCGTTGTTTGGCAGGCTTATAAATATGCTGGGCGAGCCGATTGACGGGAAGGAGGCCATTACGTCCATAGATATACTTCCCATTAGGAAAGCGCAGATGGGAAGTAAAATAAAGATAAGCCAACTTGACAAAAAGGTTTTTGAAATTCTTGAGACAGGAATTAAGATAATAGACCTTCTTTTTCCATTGGTCAAGGGCACTAAAAACGGGATTTTAGGCGGCGCTGCTATGGGAAAAAGCGTGCTTACCTTAGAGGTTATTCAGCATATTGTTAAAAGGCATCAGGGCGCTTGCGTATTCGGCGGAATCGGCGAACGTATCCGCGAGGGAAACGAGCTTTATTATGAGCTTTCAAAGCACGAAGTTCTGCCTAAGACAATGATGGTTTTCGGGCAGATGAATGAACCGCCCGGAGCGCGTTTTGGAGTTGCTATGACAGCCATTACAATGGCTGAATCTATCCAGCGCAAAAACCAGGATGTGCTTTTGTTCGTAGATAATATTTTTCGTTATGTGCAGGCAGGGGCAGAGATATCCACACTGCTTGGCCGGGTGCCGTCGGAAACAGGTTATCAGCCGACGCTTATTTCCGAAGCCAGCGAGTTTCATGAAAGAATACGCACGTCTCCGGAAACAGGAGGCTCGATAACTTCTGTCGAGGCGGTGTATGTCCCCGCGGATGATTTAACAGACCCCGCAGTAGTTGCGCTTTTTAGCTTTTTAGATTCGGTGATGGTGCTTTCGCGCGAAAGGGTGCAGATGGGCCTTTACCCGGCCATAGACCCTTTGCTTTCTTCCAGCGCGAATCTTGATATTGATATAGTAGGGAGGCGCCATTTTGATGTCGCGCAGCAGGTTATTAGAATTTTCCAAAGATACGAGGAGTTAAGGCGTATTGTCTTGGTTATAGGAATAGATGAATTATCTCACGCGGACCGCATCCTGTATGAACGCGCCAGAAAGCTCCAAAACTTTCTCACGCAGCCGTTTTTCGTCGCAGAGGCTTATACAGGCAGGGCGGGCGTCTACGTTACCGTGGAGGAGACCATTTCCGGGTGCGAGAGGATTATAAACGGCGAATTTGACCAGCGGCCCGAACATGAATTTTATTTAATAGGCGCATTAAAATAATAAGGAAAAGACCATGGCTAAAAAATTTGATACTGTCCTTGCGCAGGCCTTAGTTGACGGAGGGTTCATAGCCGGCAGGGATTTAGAGCCCATGATTAAAGAGGCTGAAAACACAGGCAAAAGCCTGCAGCAATTTTTAGTCGGCAAGGGACTTTTTCTTGAGAAGAATATACTCGATATTCTCGCGGATAAACTGAGTTTGGAGTTTAAGAGCCTAAAGAAAATTTCAATCGATAAAGAAGTCATCGGTAAAGTGCCTGTGAAGGTTGCGTCATATTATAAATTTATACCGTTGGAATTAAAGGACAAGACCCTGACAGTTGCAGCGTCTTATCCGCTGGATATAAAAACACAGGATGAGATAAGGATGCAGTTGGGCTTTTCCATAAAAACAATCCTTGCCACGGAAGATGATGTAATAGATTGCTTAAAGGAATATTACGGTTTGGCAGCCGAGACCTTGCAGAAGATCAGCACTAAAATTCCCAAGGATGATGCGTCTATTTCCCAATTGGGGCATGAGAGGGTAGAGGATATTGAAAAGTTAGCCGGCGACGCCACGGTCATAAGGCTCGTAAATCAGATAATCATAGAGGCGCACAGAAAACGCGCAACCGATATTCATATTGAGCCTTACAGGGGCGGCCTGGCCCTGCGTTACCGCACAGACGGCATACTTTATGACAGCAATGTGCCGCCGGAAATAAATAATTTCCTAAGCGCTATTATTTCTCGTATTAAAATTATGTGCAACCTCAATATAGTTGAGCGCCGCCTTCCTCAAGACGGCAGGACATCTGTCAGGATTCAGGACGCGATACTTGATTTAAGAATTTCTATCATACCGACACCTTACGGCGAAAGCGTGGTTATAAGAATACTTCCCACGCAGATGCTTTACAGCATAGAAAAATTGGGGCTGGCAAAGCCTGATCAGGCGATTTTTGAAACCTTAATACTAAAGCCGCACGGCATAATTTTTACAACAGGCCCGACGGGAAGCGGAAAGACCACCACGCTTTATGCCTGCTTATGCAGGATAAACACAAAAGACCGTAAAATTATCACCATAGAAGACCCGATAGAATACGAGATGCAGGGCATAACGCAGATACAGGTTACCCCGCACATAGGCTTGGATTTTGCAAGGGGCCTGCGCAGCATGCTAAGGCATGACCCGGACATAATGATGATAGGCGAGGTAAGGGATTTGGAAACAGCGGAGATTGCAATAAGGGTAGCTCTTACAGGGCACCTTGTTTTTTCTACTTTGCATACAAATGACGCTGCCAGCGGTATCGCACGGCTGCTTGATATAGGGCTTGAGCCATATCTGGTTGCATCCAGCGTAGAGGCTTTCATAGCACAACGCTTGGTAAGGGTTATATGCCCGCATTGCAAATACGAAGATAGCCAGCACAGCAAGGAGCTTATAAAGCAGATAAGCGGCGAATCAGGAATAAAACTTGAAAAGGATATCAAGATATACAGGGGCAAGGGCTGCAACGAATGTAATTTCACCGGGTTTTTCGGCAGGACCGCTATATATGAAATTTTGGTGATAGACGATAAGATAAAAGATTTAATCGTAAGAAGGGCTGCTGCCGGCGAGATTAAAAAGACAGCTTTAGCTTCGGGAATGCGCACGCTTCGTCAGGACGGCTGGCGTAAGGTTATTGACGGTATAACCACGCCCGAAGAAGTTATGAGGGTGACTCAAATTGAAGAAATAGCGCTTGGTGGGCCCGCAGCTGAAATTCCTAAACCCTTAGCCGAAGGCGTTGTTAAAAAAGAAGAAGCTGAAGAAGATTTTTCTGATAGAAGGGACTACGTGCGCATAAATTATAATATAGATTTTACTTATAAGGTTTATAGGTCTAAACAGGATCTGCGCGACCGCAAGGACGCCTATACTTACGCTAATGTTACAAAAAATATAAGCGCCGGCGGCATGTCATTTGTATCGAATGAACCGTTGGATATAGGTTCATTCTTGGAGTTAAGCCTGAAACTGCCTGACGGCTCAAAACCAATGGAATGTTTAGGGAGAGCGGTGAGGATATTGGAAAAGACAATGCTGGCAACATATGAGATTGGTGTATGTTTTATGGATATAAGCGCTTCAGAGAGGGTTAGGTTAAGAAGGCTGTGCAAGGATAAGATATAGGTATTAGAACATCAGAGAATCAGAGTATCAGAACGAGAACATCAGAGAATCAGAGTATCAGATAAAATTCTGATAATCTGATACTCTGATACTCTGATAATCCTGTTCTGGTAATCTGATCATCTGATACTCTAACTTCAGCTATGCTGAAATAGACGGAGACTACATATGCCGATATATAAATACAAAGCTAAAAAAGGGCCGCAGGATGTAAGAGAAGACCGGATACATGCCCAGTCAGAAGCAGAGGCCATTGATAAAATCAGCCGGATGGGTTATCTGCCCGTGTCTATAGAAGAAATTACCGCTGAGGAAATTATAGCGCCTGTTTATCATAACGCTTATCGTAAGCCTGTTTCTTTTAAACTGCCATCAGGCAGGATAAGAAATCGCGAGATTACCATTTTTAGCAGGCAATTGGCAAGCTTATTAAAATCAGGGGTCCCTATATTAGACGGGCTTAATATAATTTCAGAACAAACCGACAACCTTAAACTAAGGGCCTTGCTTTTGGATATGCACAATGCCATAAAGGACGGCGCCACCTTTTCATCTACCCTTGAGCGTTATCCAAAGGTTTTTCCTTCTATTTATGGAGCTGTTATACGCGCGGGAGAAGACAGCGGTTCTTTGCACGACGCGCTTATGCGTGTTTTTGAATACCGTTCGCAGCAAGAAGATATTGTTTCGCGTTTCCGCATGGCAATGGCATACCCGGTTCTTATGGCTCTTGTAGGGCTTTCTACGGTGATTTTTATGCTCACATATGTAATGCCGAGGCTTATGGGAATTTTTGCCAATATGGGCCAAAAGCTTCCTTTACCGACGCGTATTTTAATTTCCACAAGCTCCTATCTTCAACAGGGCTGGCCGGCAATAGCCTTGTTTTTAGCAGCTTTTATTTTAATTATTAAGGCCCAGAACAAAACAAGGCCGGGGAGGCTTTTATTAAGCATGCTTAAATTGCACATGCCCATATATGGAAAATTTGCGCTTAAGGCGGAACTTGCCTGTTTTGGCAGGACCATGGAGCTTCTTATAAAAAGCGGTACCCCGGTACTTAAGGCCATTGATATATCTATTCCTGTTTTGGGAAACGAGATTATAAAAACAAAATTAAGCTCAAGCCGCAAAGAACTGGAAGCAGGCGGCTCTTTCGGCAAAAGCCTGAAAGGCTCGAAGGTCATACCTTCTTTTATGAGCAGTCTCGTAATCGTCGGCGAAGAATCCGGCAAACTACACGAGGCCTTTGCAGAAGTAGCGGATTACTATGAACGCGATACGGATGAGGCAATAAGGCTGATGGTTTCGCTGCTTGAACCTTTGATGATTTTAGTGATGGGCCTGATTGTCGGATTTATCGTGATGGCGATATTGCTGCCTGTGTTTGAAATAAATGTGATGGCGCATTAATGGTCGATCATCTATAAACGTAGCGCAGGCTTAAGCCTGCGCTACGTCCGAGTCGATATACTTACGCAGAAACAGAAGAGAAGAAATGTATAAAAAAATTAAGGGATTTTTATTTTTTTTAGTGGGGATTGTTTTGTTTGCCGTAAGCGCGACGGCGCTTGCTTTTCAGGAAGAGCTCGCAAGCGAGCATTTTAAGGTAAGTTTCACCGGCGATAAAAATTTTGCAAAAGAAGTATTGGATAAGGCAGAGTATTATTACAGAAATATCGGCGATGAGTTTGGATACGCGAAATATTCGAAATTCTGGTCGTGGAACAGCAGGGTGAAGATTACCATTTATCCTGATCACGACTCTTATATAAAAGGGACAAACCAGCCGCAATGGTCTGACGGCGTCGCTTTTTATGATATAAAAGAAATAGCGGGATATAATTTAAACGCCGAATTTACTGAATCAATCCTTCCGCACGAAATAGCTCACATGATTTTCTTGGGCTATCTTGGCCAGGCTAATGGTAAGGTGCCGCTTTGGCTGTATGAGGGCGTAGCGCAATGGGCAGAAGAATTAAGAAGGGATAAAAGAAGGCATATATCCACCCAGTTGCATAAAAAAGGGAAGATGCTTTCAATAAAAGATTTAATGCGTATTAACAGCGCCCACTTTAAGCGCGAAAATAGATTATTTATACGCCCGGCAGTAACAAGAGAGGGCGAGGACGGAGTGCTGTTTTTGGATACAGAAGCGCTTGTTGACGTATTTTATATAGGGTCTTTTTCTTTGGTAGATTTTTTAATAGAAAGATATGGCGCGGAAATGTTTTCGGAATTCTGCAGGCAGCTGCGCGACGGAAAAACCGCTGAAGAAGCGCTAAGTTTTGCCTATCCATCGTATATACGCAATAAGGAAGAGCTTGCTGAAGGCTGGAGAAAATACCTTGAGGCAAGCATAAAGGATGACAGCGATATGAGCGAAGAATATATAACCGGTATTTTGCGTTCGTACAGGCACGGGGAGGAAAAATGAAAAAACAATTTAGAGTTTATGGTTTAGAGCTTAGGGCATTTACCTTAATTGAACTAATGCTTGTAGTTATTATTATTGGAGCGCTGGTGGCGATGGTAATGCCGAGGCTTACAGGCCGGGGCGAGCAGGCGCGCGTCGCCGTAGCCAGAGCGGACATAAATACAAATATTGCCACAGCGTTAAAAATTTACGAACTGGATAATGGTAATTTTCCCAGCACAGACGAAGGGTTGGAAGCTTTGCTTAAGAGGCCGCCGTCCGCGCAGCAATGGAATGGCCCGTATTTAGAGAAAGAGCCGTTAGACCCGTGGGGGAAAAGATATGAGTACAAATCTCCCGGAGAAAATAGGCAGGATTATGATTTGTATTCGTTAGGCAAAGACGGAACAGAAAGCTCCGATGATATCGCGAATTGGCAGTAAAAGGTGTAAGCAATTCATAGCTGGTTTTACCCTCTTGGAGGTGATTGTAACAACAGCAATTCTATCGATGGGCGCTGTTTTGATTCACGAGGCGTATTTTTTATTTTTTGACCTGTATAATTATTCTATACATTATTTAAGCGTCCTACCATGGATGGATGAAAAGGCCTGGCAGGCCGAAGATTATTTAAATCAGGCCGGGACTTTGGAGGGAGTCGGCGAAACAGGGGGGTTTGAAAAAAAGGGAAAATATTTTCAGTGGGAGCTGTCAAGTTCTGCCATAGACGCAAACCAAGGGTTGTATAAAATTAATTTATCTGTTTTTTGGCAAGAAGCGCAAAGAGGCATAAGCGTTACAAGGACTACTTACATAGCGTATGAGAACAGAGAAAAGGCATAATAAAGTCACAAGTTCTGGCATGACCTTGATGGAGATGCTTATTGTCACAATAATATTATCTGTTATTTCTACGGCAATATACAGCACCTTAAGCAGCGGGCTTAAGATATGGCACAAGCTGAATAAGCCCGTTGAGGAAGAGGACTTAGTGATATTTTTTGAGAGATTTTCCTCGGACATAAAAACAAGTTTCAAATTTACAGGCATTGATTTTAAGGGCAAAAGCCAGGGCCTTGAATTTGCCGCGCTTGTTAACAGCCCGGCCTTAGGCAAAAGGAGTGTGGGCAGGATAACCTATTCCTATGATGCTTATAAAAACATCCTTAACAGGCAAGAGGCTGATTACTCTTTAGCTTATCAGAGAAAGGGCTCAAGTTCAAAACAGGCCATTGCCAAAGTTAAGTATCTGAAGTTTGAATATTATTTTTACGACGAGACAGCGAAAAAGTATAACTGGGCGCAAGACTGGCGCGACGAAAAGCTGCCTCTGGCTGTCAGGATAATATTAGAGCTTAAAAACGGCGCTACAGAGGAAAAGCTCACAAGAACGGTGAACATTCCGGCGGGCGGATGATCTTATGAAAAAGACAGCAAGCATATTGTTGGTTACGCTCTGGGCGCTTTCTCTTTTATCCGCGTTTGCCTTGATTTTAGGCTACCAGGTGAGGCAAAGAACCACCCTTGTCTATAGGCTTAATGACAAAGCCAAGTTGCGGGCTATAGCCGAGGCCGGTGTAAAATACGCGCACTCGAAAATAAGGGCAGACCGTAATTCTGAAGGGGCAGAGGCGGCCTCATACGATTGTCTGAGAAGCGACTGGAGCGATAATGCGGCACAGTTTAAAAACGTAAGGCTTGGCGACGGGACTTTTTCTATCTCGTACAATTATGTTGATAAAAAGACGCGTTCCATAAAAACAAGATACGGGCTTATTGACGAGGAGAGAAAGATAAATTTAAACAAGGCGTCCAGGCCAATGATACAGAAGCTTTTTAAAAGTGTGCTCGGCCTTGAGGAAACTCAAGCCCAAGAATTAGCCGCTTCTATTATTGACTGGCAGGACGGCGACGGAAACCTATCTATACCCATAGGCAGCGCCGAGGATTCTTACTACAGGTATCTTTCGCATCCCTATGAGGCGAAGGACGGCGATTTTGAGGCGCTTGAAGAGGTCTTGCTGGTCAAAGGTATGACCAACGAAATATTTGACAGGGTGCGCGATTATATCACTGTTTACGGGGAAGGTAAAATGAATATAAATACCGCTCCCGCAGCGGTATTATATTCATTGGGTTTAAATAATGATGTCGTGCAAAAGATTCTGGCTTTTCGCTGCGGCGCGGATAAGCTGGAGGGGACCGAGGATGACTTTGTCTTTGAATCTAGCGAAGGGATAGTGCTGACTTTAAGCCAGGTCTTTAATCTCGGGGATTTTGAGGCAGCGCAGCTTACCGCCGCGGTTTCTGAAAAGGATTTAGTTGTGTATTCTGAAAATTTTACGATTCAATGCAACGCCAAGCTGAATAATAAAAAGAGCAAAATGCGCATTTTATGCGTAGTTGATAAAAAAGGAAAGGTTTTATATTGGCAGGAATCTTAGCGCAAATTAAATTGTTAGGCGCCTTAAACAGCAGGGTGATTGTTTCCGTGGATTTTAGCGGCAACAATTTAAAACTTGCCCACGCGCAGGTTGTCGGGCATGCGGTTAAAAGAATAGGTTTCTCAAGCAAAAACATAAGGGGCCTGCGCGACGAGGATATCTCTAAGGCTATCAAGGCCTCTTTAAATGAGCAGGGCTTAAGGCCTACGGATATCATAAGTATGATACCGTCGCATTTAAGCATAACCAAAAACATAGAAATACCGTCTCTTGACCCGTCAGAGATAAAAGAAATAATAAACCTTCAGGCCGGAAGGCACACTCCCTATTCACGCGAGGAGATAGTTGTTGATTATGTAGAGCTCGGCACTTTCAAACGCAGCTATACCAAAGTGTTGCTGGTTATTGTGTCGCGCGATGTTATAAAAAGGCACTCCGCGATATTGAACAAGGCAGGCTTTAAACTGGAGCAGATTATTTTTTCACCAGAGAGTGTAAGCAAGTTTGTTTCTAAAATGATGAAACTTGAGAACAAGGCCATGCCTACCTGCATAGTCCATGTGGATGAAGGTTTTACGGATTTTACCGTTGTATTTAAAGGCAAGGTAATATATGTAAGAAGCATTCCTACAGAAATAGAGAGCTTAGCAAGCCAAATTTTAGCGCCGCAGAATAGATTTGTTGATGAGGTAAAAAGTTCATTGGAGGCATATGAGGCTGAAGATATTGAGCAAAAGCCCGACGGTATTATCCTAACAGGCGCTTTTGAACGGGTTAAGAATTTGGAGTCAATTTTTACAAGCAGCATGCAGAAGCCCGTGAGGACGTTTGATTATCTTAAAAATCTGCCATTATCGCAGGAAGTGTTAAAATCCACAAGCCCGGGCAGCGCCGTATCTTTTTTGGATGTTATATCCGTGCTTTTTGTGCAAAACGAATTAAGGCTTGCGCTTGTTCCGGAGGAAGTAAAATTAAAAAGGGCCTTTGAGGAGAAAAGCAAAGAGATTATTAAAACCGGCTTTCTCGCGTTGGTCATCTTTGTTTTTGTTTGCATTATGCTTACAAGCAAAATTTATTTTCAAAGCGCTTACTTAAGCAAGCTGGATGAAAAATACCAATCGCAGCTTCCGGATGTGCAAAATCTGGAAAACTCCTTTTTAAAGGTCCAGGCAACAAAAGCTTATCTTTACAAACGCGGTTATTCCTTAGAGGTTTTAGCTGACCTTTATAGTGTCCTTCCTGAAAATGTGCAGCTGACAGATATAAAATTTGACATAACAGATATATTTTCCATAAAGGGCACGGCAGATTCCATGGCAGCGGTCTTTTCCTTTGTTGAGGAGATGGAAAAATCACGATATTTTAAGGATGTAAAGAATAGGTATACCACAAAAAGAAAAAAAGGCGATGTAGATGTGGCAGATTTTGAAATAATCAGTTTAATAAATAAGGAAAAAGGCAGCTAATGTTTAAAGTGCAGAATATTTATAACTATCTGTCGCGTTTATCAAAAAGAGAAAAGATTATTTTTTACGGGGCAGCCATTATTATTTCATTAGCGCTTTTAGACAGGCTTATAATAAATCCGATTTTATCAAAAATAAAATCGCTTAACGAACAGATTCAAGACAGGCAGTCAGGCATCAAAAGGAATTTGCATATATTATCGCAAAAGGACAAAATAGGGACAAAGATGCAAAAGTATTCCACTTTTTTCAGCAAGGCAGAGTCAGAGGAAGAGGCAATAGCGTCTTTCTTAAAAGAGGTAGAGAAGATAGCGAATAAATCTTCCGTTTATCTTGTTGATATGAAGCCGGGCAAACTGGAGCTTCAGGAAGGAGCTATGAGGTACGTGTTAAATTTAAACTGCGAAGCGCAGATGGAGCAGATGGTAGATTTTATGTATAATATAGAGAGCTCGGACAGCTTGCTTACGGTTGAAAAATACCGGATAACCCCGAAATCTAAAGATTCAAGCCTTGCTGTTTGCTCCATGACCGTGTCAAAAACCGTTATACCGAAATAACAAAAGCCCGCCTGCGGGCGAGACAGGGAGGGTAAGATGAAGAAAATGTTGGCAGCTGTAATTATTATTTCGGCCATATTTGCCAGCTCTAATATCTATGCCGTAGATAGCGACTTGGCTAAGATGTACACAAAGGTGTACGAGACGGCAAAAGAGATAAAGCCGCTGATGAAAGTATCAAAAGACATACTTTTATTGAGCAGCCTGTGGGATTCCTGTATTATAACCATGACGCAGCTTGAGGCGTATTCTTCGATTTTAGGGGTTTTTAACATGATAAAGGAGCAGGATTTAAATGAAGCCGCTATTGATTATCCTGAAAAATGGCTTAACAAGATAAAGACTAATAACGAGTTGAATATCGAGAGCCTGAAAAAATTTTCGAAGCAGGCTATAGAGTCAACCTCGGAGATTTATATTGAGGTGTTATCGACTTATTATGTTGCGCTGAATGAAGCAATAGCTCAAGACTTAAACAAATTCAGAGTTATAAGGAAGGCCGCGGTAAAAAGGAAAAAGTAAGCCTGCTTCTATGAAAAACCCAGTTATCACAAACAGAAAAGCCGCGTTTGATTATGTTCTTTTTGACAGCATTGAAGCAGGCATAGAACTAAAGGGCGCTGAAGTAAAATCCATAAGGCAGGCAGAAGCCAACCTGAAAGATAGTTTCGTCAGGATAACAGATAATCAGGCTTACGTGTATGGTATGCATATAAGCCCTTATAAGCAAAGCGGCCAGTTTGCGCCTGATCCAACAAGAACAAGAAAACTTCTGCTTCATAAAGCGCAGATACAAAAACTTGCAAGTTTAACATCGCAAAAAGGCTATACGGTAATTCCGATAAAGGCCTATTTTAAAAAAGGAAAAGTAAAATTAGAGATTGCGGTTGCAAAGGGCAAAAGGTTCTTTGATAAGAGAGAAAAGTTGCGCGAGAAGCAAGTTGAACGCGAGATACAACGCTCGTTTAAGTCTCGCGGAAGCAAATAGATTAGGTGTTTAGTCGTGAGTCGTGTGTATTGAGTATTGAGTGCTCAATACTCACGACTCAATACTCAATACACAAATGGGGGCGAACAGGGTTCGACTTGATGCGATTGGGCAACTAGGAGCATGCCAAGGTTGGTCGGTTGGCCTTGTCCCGTAAGGGACTCCGAGCGAAAGCGAGGAGCAAAAGCCGACTACATGATAAGTGCGGATACAATTCGCGCTAAAGTCATGGAAGTTGTTCCTGTTAACACAGGAATGGTTTCCATGATGCCGCTAGCCGCCTAATACGCGGCTACCGTCAGCCGGGTTTGCCTATTTAGCCCGGGTCTGGCGTCATTAATAGGCTGGTCCCGCTTTTTTAGCTTTTAGAGAGCAGGATGAGATTTTTAAAAGCTAGTCCCGATGAGATTGTGCCTATGCAAGATTATCGGGGCGAATTCAAAGCACAGGACAAGCATGTAGCGCCTATTGCTGAACGCTCAAGGACAGGGGTTCAATTCCCCTCGCCTCCACCACGAACCACTCACAAAAATTTCTTTTTTAAATTTTTGTTCGGGTTCGTGGCAGGCCATTCCAAATTTTTGTGAGTGGTAAGTGCCCTGAACCCGAGCTGCGAAGCAGCGAGTGGTTTGGGGCAAGTGAGTAGTTTAGAGCTTCACGGAAAAAAATGAAATTTTTATTTAGGGCATTGCGATATAGAAACTACCGCTTATTTTTTATAGGCCAGGGTATATCCTTAATCGGCACATGGATGCAGCAGATTGCCATGAGCTGGCTGGTTTACAGGCTTACGAACTCCGCATTGCTGCTGGGTATCGTTGGGTTTATGGGCCAGCTGCCTGCTTTTTTATTGATGCCTTTGGCGGGAGTTATAGCCGACAGATACAACCGGCACCGTATTCTGGTAGTTACGCAGATACTTGCGATGATCCAGGCGCTGGTATTGGCAGTGCTTGTGCTGGCGGATATCGTGGCGATATGGCATATTATAGCGCTAAGCGTAATTCTTGGCGTGGTGAATTCCTTTGACATGCCTATAAGGCAGGCTTTTACCGTTGAGATGATAGGGAAAAAGGAAGACCTGGGCAATGCCATAGCGTTAAATTCTTCGATGGTCAATGTCGCTCGGCTTCTAGGCCCTTCAATCGCGGGCATAATAATCGCGGCATTTGGCGAGGGCCCATGTTTTTTGTTAAATGCAGCAAGCTATATAGCCGCTATTATAGCTTTATTGGCGATGAATGTTACCCCCAGGGCAATAATACCATCTGATAAGCATATACTGCAGGATTTGAAAGAAGGCTTTGTTTACGCCTTTAACTTCGTCCCTATAAGGGCAGTTCTTATTCTGCTTGGCGCGGCGAGTTTATTAGGCGCGCCTTACCAGTTATTAATGCCTGTCTTTGTGAAGGATATTTTTCACAAAGGGCCTGAAACACTCGGCTTTCTTATGGCAGCAGCCGGCGCAGGCGCTTTGACGGGCGCCATTTACCTTGCCCGCAGAAAAGGCGTTGCAGGTTTACATAAAATAATAGCGATAGCCTCGGGAATTTTCGGATTGGGGATTATTGTGTTTGCCTTATCAAAAGTTTTGTGGTTTTCAATGGCGGTTATATTCGCCGCAGGCTTCGCGTTAATGGTTCAGATGGCGGCGAGCAATACGGTTTTACAGACTGTCGTGGAGGAAGATAAGCGCGGCAGGATCATGAGCCTTTTTACCATGGCGTTTATAGGCATGGCGCCGTTCGGCAGCTTGTTAGCGGGATTTTTAGCAGGCAAAATCGGCGCGCCCAGTACCCTGTTTTTCGGCGGCGTATGCTGCATAATAGCGACGCTTATATACTCCAGGAAAATGCGGGCGGCGTAAAACCGGTACCGTTTACCGAATCGTTCGGGAAGCTGTCCCAAAGCTGTTCGGGAAACAGCTACCCGAACAGAAACAGGACACTGTCCCGAATAACTTCGAAAACGTCTCTAAGGCCTAAGGCCGTTCCTGGAAATTTTATTTGACTTCGGCTTTTTTTATGTTAAAATAATTATACCTTTTATAAGATACTGATAAAGGATTAAGCAATATAGATTTGGAGTTGTTATGAAAATACTTATAAAGAGAATATCATCATTATTATTAGCAACTGTCTTTTTATCCAACCAGCTAGCTTTCCAAAAGTCGCAAATATGCACCAGAACAAACAGCGATTCTTCCGCTTTGCGGCCCATATCGTTTATCAAAGATTCTATAACATATGATATGCTGAAAAAGAAATATGATGATATGCGCCAAGAGGCGCCCGACCAGCAAAAAGCGGAGAATATTGCCTTGGCGCAGGAGTTGATTGTCGCGCTGTCGAAACTGCCGAGAAAAAAGGGCGAGCCATTAAAGCAAGAAATATCACTAAAAAACAGCAATGTGTCGAAGTTTTTTAAGAGCAGAGCAATAAAGGAAAAAGAAAAACAGCAAGATATCCTGCAATATGCCCAGTGCATTAAAGATATATTTCCAAACGGCATACTCAAGAAAAGAGATTTGGAAAAATCCGCGCGCAAATTTTTTGATGAGGCTTACCTGCCATTATACAATAAAGGTATAGAGCATGGTATTGTTCAGTTTCGGTTAATGAGCGCTATCGGGGAATTTGAAGGAAGTAAACAGGAGTATGAAAAATATTTAGCCACATTGAGCGAGGAAGAAAAGGAGATGCTCCTTCAAAGAAAGCGTTTCGGTGCCAACTGGGGTGAAACCTGGCGTGAAAGCAGGTTATACGAAGAACAGCCCATGTTTACTTGTGATAAAGAGTTGGCGCAGGCTACCGCTAAGAAATACGCTGAAATCGGAAAGGAAATATTAAAAATAGTTACAGACGAAACCTTATCTAAAAAGGTCTTAGCGTATTCAAAGCTGGTTAGCGAATATTATCTTAAAAGAAAGTATGAGGATCTTTTCGACTCGCTTTTGCTAAGCCAGGTTGAGGAAAGCCCTCCAGTATCGACGTTTAAAAACACAATGGATGCAGATTATATGAGTTTCCCTATGATTTATGGCGGCCCGCTTATTTATGACGACAACGATGTTAAAAAGCTGTTAACAGCCGAAACCAGCGAGATAAAAAAATGGGAAATGTATAAAATTATATCCTGGCTTACGGGCACTAAAAGAATTAATAGTCCTGTCGCGGCAAACCAGGCGATGGAGGAGTTGCAAAAAGAGGGCAGGAGGAAAGAACTAGGAAAGATATATGATTTTTTATACAAGCTCTATGGGAAGGCCATATATAAGAAAGACACGCTTTCTTTGTTATCAGATGACCCTGATAAAGTGAAAAAGTGCAAAGCATATATGTATATATCGACATTTTTCAGAGGCAAATATATTAAAAACAATTCTATGGCATTCAATGTATTGGATAAGGCAAAAGACAAAATCAAAAAAAGAGAAGCATATCTGCTCTTATCCCGGGCTAGCGGGACAGTCGTGGATAATGATGAGGCCAGCGAGACGCTTGCAAGCAATAACGATGCAAAAAAAAAGCAAAAATTGTATACATCAATATCGAATATCTACAAGGGGAAAAAGGAAATCGCGGATGATAAAAAAGTTCTTAGTATATTAAATGAGGAAAAAGATTGGAAAAAGAAAGACGCGATATATAATGTGATATCCACGGCATTTAAAGCAAGGCCGGTAGGCGATAATAACATACTTGAGATATTCGAAACTGAACCTAAAGAAGAGTTGAGAGAATGGGCATATATGCTTTGGATGTGGCGCGCAGAGGCATTTGAACCGCGAAAAGAACAAGTGAAAGATTTGCAAAATGAGGCAACCAAGTTGGTGGCTGAAAAGTACAATATCCCGTCTCTTACCAATTATCATCAATTACAAGCTCGAGTTCAAAGAGCTGATTTCGATGAGTATAAGCGTTTTATGAAGCAGATGAAAGTTGATTTGAAAGATGACATAAAGCGAGCTGACCAAGAGATTGCCGATCTTCTTAAAAAAGAAAGTGCTGAGCTTGAACCGGCGCCCTGGAACACAAGTTGGGCCCTGCGAGATGTTTATAAAGAGGTGGATGAATATCTTCCCGCGAACAAACTTATGGGTATGTTTCTGGAAACTTTAAAAGACCTCGGTTTAGACGCGGAAATGATATACTTTGATACAAACCCCTCAGACTCAAGAAAAACGGAGACAGGGAGGTTTAAACATCCCGGAGTATGCTGCGCGCTTGGCGAGAAAGATACGCGAATTATAATTACGCTTGCCTCAGGTGGTCGGTTAACCGCATGGGTGATGTTTCATGAGTCGGGACACGCGATTGACCATCTCTATTCTGATTACAGAGAGGGGCCGACGTTTGCTTCGTGCGACACAAGAATGAAGGAGGGTATGGCAAGATTTATTGAAAATATGCTTTATACCCCAGAATGGCTGGCAAAATATCCCCGGAATTCCAAAGGCGAACAAATGCCGCTCGAGTTAATAAAAAAGTTTTTAATCGCCCACCGTTTGGAGGACCTTGTCGGATACAGAAGTAAGGCTGATTACTTTGCCGACATGAATATAGATGAGCTTTTATATATGATATCGGATGTAAAAAAATATGAACCAGAAAAATATAAAGAAATGTTCGGCAGCCTCGATGTCCCTGAGCTCGAAGCCCTAAAAAAGCTGCAATGGGATAATCTTGACGAAGTGAAAAAATTTCCCGCACCGGCTGAACTTAGAAAATACCCGAGGTATTGCGCGCTCATTCATTATATATGGTTTACGGTTTATTTGCCCATCCGCTACATGTACGCTGATTGGTACTATCATATGGTTGTGCATTTTGTAATGAAAAAACACGGAAGCATTATAAATAGTGAAATGGGAAAAATTATAAAATTTATTGCCGCAAACGGCGACAAGATTCCCAATCCGCAATTTATAGAGCAGCTTATTAATGATATTTTAGAACCGGCAGAACCTGTAAAGTTTGGCCCGGAATATTATACGAAATATCTTAAGGATCCGCTTATATATTATAACCAGACGGAGAAGCTCAACAAAAACAGCCGTAATGAAAATGTAATAGCGCAGGCAGCGTAAAACCGGTACCGTTTACCGAATCGTTGTTGTCCCAAATTTCCCAAACACCTGCCCATTTTTCTAAAAAAATCTTCTTGACGTTGTATTCATAATAGACTACAATTGTAGTCAAAAAGGACTACAATGGGAAAAGAGATATTCCACATTACCAAGTCTAAAACAAGAGTCGCCATGCTGGAGTTGTTTTTTAACGATCCCGAGAAAGAGTATTATCTAAGGCAGATTGAAAAGCTGTCGGGTTATTCGGTAGGCAACATTAGAAGGGAAATGGCGGCCCTTGAATCCGGAGGCCTATTTACGCATAGAATGCTTGGGAGGATAAAGCTTTATAAACTAAACTTGGATTATCCGCTATATATGGAGATTAAGGGCGTGATAAGAAAAACTGTCAGCATAGAAGGCGCGCTCAGAAGCATTGCGGCCAAACACAAGCAGATTCAATTTGCTTTTATATATGGATCGTTTGCGAAAGGCCAGGAGAGAGGCTTAAGCGATATAGATATTGTGATAATAGCGGAAGCAGGTTTAAAAGATATAAAATCCGATTTGTATAACTACCAATCCGCAGTAGGCAGAGAAATAAACAGCATTATTTATACCGAAGGCGAATTTTTAAAAAAACTGAAGGACAAAAATCATTTTATAAGCAGCATAATAAAAGAGCCTAAAATATTTCTGAAAGGAACCGAGGATGAGTTTAGAGGATTTATACAGGTTCGGAAAACTAAAAAAACATAAAACAAACCCGGAAGAAGTAGGGGATCGTTTTGATGTGATAAAAAGATGCTTAAAAGACGCGGCGCAGACAAACATTTCCTTGGATTTAAGATTTATTTCAACATATCAGGCCGCATTAGCTGCCGCAGAATGCCTTTTGGCTTGCCGGGGATATAAAGCCCCGAGAGAGAGCTATCATTACATGACATGGGAAGCATTGAGGAATATGGAAGATTCTTATATAAAAGGCATAATTATGTTATTCGATGACGCAAGACAAAAAAGAGGCAATGCGTTTTATGACCACACAGATGTTGTCAGTGAAGCAGAATTCAATGAGCTGCTTAAAGAAACCAGGTCTTTCGTAGTTTATGTTAAAGGTAAGCTCGAGAAAGAATTTTCCAAATACTGTAAAAACATATAAAGTCATTTAAAATTTCTGTTCCTGTCCCGCCCTATTTTTTCCAGTTGCTTTTTCAGGAAAAGTTTGGTATAAGTAGTGGTGTTTTAATACTAAATATTATGAAAAAACTTATACCTATAGTATTCTTATTTATATTAGTATCCGGATGCGCGGACGTTCCGAAAAAAGGCGTGGGTGTCTCGGATGTCGCGTTAATAGAGATACCGTCTCTTGAGATAGAAGGCGCACAATATATTCCCTTCGGCGCAATAGCCAAAAGCTACAACGCGCAGTCCGCGTGGGACCCTGTTACGCGCTCGCTTTCAATAAGCAGGCAAGGCAAGGAGGTAGTATTTTGCGTAGGCTCCGATACTGCCCTTGTAGACGGAAGCGTGGTAAAAATGCCCGAAGCAATACGGATGCAATCGGGCGAGGTCATGATCCCTGCCGCGTTTGCGGCTTCTGAATTAAAAAAACTATTCGCGCCCTTTGCAGCTACAGCTAAGAGGATAAAGTATGCCCCGGCGCAAGGCAAATACGCCATACGCAGAATAGTGCTTGATCCCGGCCACGGCGGCAAAGACCCGGGGGCAATGTCTGCGAAAAAGATAAGAGAAAAGGATATTGTTTTAAGCGTCGCAAAAAAGACAAAACAGTATCTGCAGGATTACGGCATTGAAGTGATTCTAACAAGAGACAGAGACAGGTTTATAACGCTTGGCGAAAGGCCCAAAATAGCAAACAGGATAGAAGCGGATTTTTTTGTAAGCATACACGCAAATGCCTGCAGGGCAAAATACGCAAGCGGCATAGAGGTATTTTATTTATCCGACGCTGTCGATGATTTTGCAAGAAAGACAGCGGATGCGGAAAACGCGGCATTGGAATATGAAACCTCGTCTTTTGGGATCCATGGGCCAAAATCAGCTCTTGCAGCCACATTATGGGATATGCTTTGCACGGAAAACAGGGCAGAGTCCGTAGAATTAGCTGAGTGCATATCCAAGGGAGTCTCCGAAGACCTGGACGCCAAAAACAGGGGCGCCAAGCCTGCCAAATTTTATGTACTGAAAGGCGCCCAGATGCCGGATGTTCTTGTTGAAATAGGTTTCCTTTCAAACCAGGAAGAGGCAATGAAGCTGAAAGACCCTGTTTACCAGGAAAAGCTGGCAAGGTCCATAGCGGATGGAATTCTTTTATATAAAGACAAATATGAGCGGACAGAAGGTTTCACCAAATGAGTTATGTTAACAGGCCTATAGGCGTATTTGATTCAGGCGCAGGCGGGCTTACTTCTGTAAGACAGTTGATTAAATTCCTGCCCAACGAGGATATTATCTATCTCGGAGACACTGCCCGCGTCCCGTACGGAAATAAATCTAAAGACACTATAATAAAATTTTCCGTCCAGAACGCGCTTTATTTATTCAAGTTCAAGGTCAAGCTCATAGTTATCGCGTGCAATACATCTTCAAGCCTGGCCTTGCCACAGCTTAAAAGATATTTTCAGATTCCGATAATAGGAGTGATAGAGCCGGGAGTTAAAAAGGCATTGGAGATAACCAAAAACTCTCGTATCGGTGTAATAGGCACCAACGCCACAATAGAAAGTAACGCCTATCAGGATAAAATAAAAAGGCAAAACCCGTCAATAAAGGTCTTTACAAAAAGCTGTCCCCTATTTGTGCCATTAGCAGAAGAGGGCTGGCTTAATGATAAAGTGACGTTTGAAGTGATTCAAAGGTATCTCAAGCCCTTAAAAAAACAGAAGATAGACACGTTAATATTAGGATGCACGCACTATCCCTTATTGAAGACATCTATAGCAAGGGCAATGGGCCCGGGAATAAACCTGGTCGATTCAGCGAGAGAAGTTGCCCTGAATTGCAAAAGATTAATGCAGCAAAAGGCTATCTGCGCTAATGCGAAAAGAAAAGGCAGGGTAAGGTTCTATTTGACTGACCAACCGCATAATTTTAAAAAATTGGCGCAACAGTTTCTCGGGCAAAGGATAGATTGCGTTTATCGGGCTAAGGTGGATTAAAAATGACATACGAAATAACAGTCGAATCGAGTTTCAGCGCAGCGCACCGCTTAAAAGGCTATAAAGGTAAATGCGAAAACCTCCACGGGCATAACTGGCGCATTCAAGCAACCTTTACCAAAAAGTCCTTGGACAAAATAGGCCTGGTTATGGATTTTAATGATGCAAAAAAAATCCTGGAGCAGGCGCTATTTGAACTTGATCATAAAGATATAAATAAGATAGGGGTTTTTAAGAAGTGCAATCCTACATCCGAACTCATCGCGAAATTTGTGTTCAAAAAAATAGAAAAAGCTGTCGCGAACAAAGCGAGATTAGAAAAAGTTTCAGTTTGGGAAACGCCTACGTCGTGCGCTAGTTATAGTCGGTAAAATGAAGAAAGCTGTTGTTTTATTATCCGGCGGCCTTGATTCTGCCACGTCACTATACTGGGCTCTTTCAAAAGGCTATAAGTGCTTCTGCCTGGTATTTGATTACAACCAGCGCCATAAAAAAGAAATAAAAAGAGCGCGCCTGATAGCGAAAAGGGCAAAATGCCTGCACAAAACATTGAAGATTGGCCTTTCAGGCTGCGGGAGTTCGCTCGTTGACAAAAATATGGCGGTGCCAAAGAAGATTGGCGCGAAAGCCATTCCTTCAACTTATGTGCCGGGGCGCAATATTATATTTTTAAGTTTTGCCGCATCATACGCCGAGTCAATAAAAGCCGATACTATTATTATCGGCGCGAACCAGCTTGATTACAGTAATTACCCCGATTGCCGTTTAGAATTTTTAAAAGCATTTCAGGATGCCGTAAAAAAAGGCACGAGATCAGGCGTGATGGGCAACAGCCTTCGAATTATAGCGCCTTTGCTTAATAAGACAAAGGCGCAGATAATAAAGCTTGCCGTAAAGTTAGGCGCGCCAATTAGGTTAACATGGTCGTGCTATATGGGTGGACCAAAACCCTGTGGCGAATGTCCCTCGTGTATCATTCGTAAGAAGGGGTTCAGGGAAGCGGGAGTAAAAGATATCGCTCCTACGCTAAGATTATGGTAACCAAAGCAAATATCATCGAGATATTCTCATCGATTCAGGGAGAAGGGCCTTACGTTGGCCAAAGGCAGGCATTTATAAGATTTGCGGATTGCAATTTAGCCTGCTCATATTGCGATGTGCCGAAGAATAAAAAGGCAATCAGACAAAGCTGCGGCAGAATTATTTCTCAAATAAAAAAGCTAAAAGCGCAAACAGTTTCCTTAACAGGCGGAGAGCCGCTTTTGCAAATAGATTTTTTAAAAATCCTGCTGCCTAAGCTGAAAAGCCTTAAATTCATGGTTTATTTAGAAACAAACGCCACATTACCCAGGAATTTAAAGGCAATTTTAAAATATGTAGATATAATTGCCGCGGATATTAAGCTTCCGAGCGTTACCAAAGAAAAAGGCTTTTGGAAGGCGCATTCGGATTTTATTAAGGTCGGCTGCAAAAAAAATATTTTCATAAAAATAGTTGTGTCTGATAAATTAAAAATGAACGATTTTAGGAGGGGGGTTTCTTTAGTAGAAAAGATAAGCGATAAAATACCGCTTATAATACAGCCGCAGACCGACGGCAAAAAAATTAAAATAGGAATTAATCATTTGCGCAAATTACAGAATTATGCCTTGAAACATTTAGACACCGTACTGGTAATTCCGCAGGTGCACAAAGCGCTGGGAGTGAGATGAAAAAAATAAATAAATCCTATAAAGGCCTACAGGAGAATATAAGAAAGCTGAAAACTCCGAAGATAGATACTATCGAAAATAAATATTCCGATAAAGAGTATGTTGTGACCTTAGAGACCGCGGAGTTTACCTGCGTGTGCCCCAAGACAGGGCTGCCTGATTTTGCGCGCGTTGTCTTAAGATATATTCCGGATAAATTATGCGTGGAACTTAAATCCTTTAAACTGTATTTGTACGGCTATCGGAATGTAGGCATATTTCATGAGCATATAGCGAACAAGGTATTAGATGACTTTATATCCTGCTGCAAGCCGCGCTGGGCGCAGATAATGTGTGAGTTTAATGTAAGGGGAGGGATTAAGACGACGCTGGAGAGAGAATATATAAAAAATTCAAAATTAAACCTGCCTGCCGGCAGGCAGGAATGCAAAATGCAAAATTACAATTAAAAATTAAAAATAGGTAAAAAATGAGAAAAATAAAGGTGAAAGAGATAGAAAAAAAGGTGTGTGAGGCGGCGTTAAAGGCGAATTTTAATTTACGCGGCGATGTTTTATCTGCTTTAAAAAAAGCGGTTAAAACCGAAACAAAGCTTGTTGCTAAAAAGATGCTTAAGATATTAATTGAGAATGCCTGTATTGCTAGGTGCCAAAAAATAGCGATATGCCAAGATACAGGTATGGTAGTAGTATTTTGTCAAATAGGCAATAAGGTACAGATCATAGGCGATGTAAGCAAGGCAATAAATAATGGCATAAAAGCAGCGTATAAACAGGGATGTTTAAGAAAATCTGTAGTGGATGATCCCTTGGTAAGAAAAAATACAAACACCAATACGCCGGCAGTCATACACTACGATATCATATCCGGCGATAAAATAAAAATATCAGTAATGCCAAAAGGTTTTGGAAGCGAGAACAAGACTAAGCTAAAGATGTTTAATCCAACTGTTGGAATCGGCGAGATTAAAAAATTTATTGTCGAAGTTGTTAAATGCGCAGGCGCGGATGCCTGCCCGCCGTATATCATAGGCGTAGGCATAGGCGGGACCGCAGATTACGCCTGTCTATTGGCAAAGAAAGCGCTCCTTGAGCCCACAGCCCACAGCCCACAGCCCACAGCCCACAGCTCAAAGCTCACAGCAAAATTACAGAAAGATTTGTTGACGGAAATCAACCGTCTAAACATCGGCCCCATGGGCTTAGGCGGTAGGACAACCTGCCTTGGAGTCAACATATTAACATATCCGACGCACATTGCTGGTCTGCCGGTTTGCGTGAATGTATGCTGCCATGCTCTCCGTAGCGCAGAGGTTATAATATGAAAAGGATAATGCTGCCGATTACAAGGAAAGATGCCGCGAAACTTAAAGCGGGAGACGAGGTTTTGCTTTCAGGGGTTATATACACAGCGCGCGATGCTGCTCATAAAAGAGCGTGCGAATGCATTATTAAGAAAAAAAAGTTGCCCATAGATATAAAAGAGCAAATAATTTACTACTGCGGCCCGACTTCTGCGCCAAAGGGAAAACCAATAGGCGCATGCGGGCCAACCACGTCCAAAAGAATGGATGAATTTACCCCAATGCTTTTATCCAAAGGCCTGCTTGGCATGATAGGAAAGGGAAATCGCTCCAAGGAAGTGCTAAATGCCATAAAAAGATACAGGGGCGTATATTTTGTCGCGCCTGCAGGAGCAGGCGCATATCTGGCGTTAAGGGTGAAGTCTGCCAAACAAATAGCGTACACAGACCTTGGCCCGGAAGCAATTTACAAGTTGAAGGTTGAGGATTTTCCGGTAATTGTGGGAATAGATACCAAAGGGAGGAACATATATGAGAGCTGACGGGCGCACAAACAACGGAATAAGAAAAGTTACTATAAAAAAGGATTTCTTAAAATACGCGGAAGGCTCCTGCTTAATCGAAGCGGAAAATACGAAAGTGGTATGTTCGGCATCGGTTGAGGATGGCGTGCCGCCTTTTATGAGGAACTTAGGCAAGGGATGGATTACAGCTGAATATGCCATGCTGCCGCGTTCATGCAGGGAGCGTATCTCGCGCGAATCCTCGCGTGGCAAAATAGGAGGCAGGACCCAGGAAATACAAAGGTTAGTCGGCAGAAGCTTAAGATCAGTAGTTGATGCTTCTTGTTTGGGCGAGCGCACCATATGGTTAGATTGCGACGTGGTCCAGGGCGACGGCGGTACCCGCGCAACCAGCATTACTGGCGCATTTGTGGCCCTGGCTTTAGCGCTTAAAAAAATGCAGAAAGACGGGCTTATTAAAAATATACCGCTTATAGATTATGTTGCCGCGATAAGCGTAGGCATTGTGCAGGGTAAACCTATGCTGGATTTGACCTACGAGGAAGACTCTAAGGCTGATGTTGATATGAATATAGTTATGACGCAAAGCGGAAAATTCGTGGAAATTCAGGGCACTGCGGAAGGCGCGCTATTTACTAAGATGCAGATGGAGCAGATGCTTGAACTTGCAAAGTTGGGGATCGCGAGCCTGGTTAAGAAGCAGAAAGATGTGTTGAGGCTGGAACTGTAAAAAGATGGTCGATAGCGTATAGTAGTAGCGCAGGCTTAAGCCTGCGCTACTATCTTACTGATAGGAACATATTGTGTTGGAACTAATAATTGCGACGAGAAATAATAATAAGTTGAGAGAAATAAAAACTTTGCTTAAGGGTTTGCCCGTAGAAGTGCTCGGGCTCGATGATCTTAGTAAGAAAATCCCGCAGGTTAAAGAGGACAGAAAGACGTTTGCGGGAAACGCAGCGAAAAAGGCGCTTGCAATTTCCGGGATATATAAAGATGCGCTTGTCCTTGCCGATGACTCCGGGCTTTGCGTCGATTATTTAAAAGGTTCACCCGGAGTTAATTCAGCCAGGTACGCGGGGGCTGCGCAAATTGACAAAAATAATATCGCTAAATTATTAAAAAACATGGCAAGGGCAAAAAAGAGAAAAGCCTTTTTTATCTGCACCGTTGCCATAGCCATGGAAAATAAAATTTTAGCTGCCTGCGAAGGAAAAGTTTTTGGAAACATAATAAGGAACGCGCTTGGGGAAAGCGGTTTCGGGTATGACCCCGTATTTGTTCCGGCGGGATATAAAAAGACGTTTGCGCAGATGAGTGCGTCGTTTAAAAATAAAATCAGCCACAGGGCCAGGGCCTTTAGAAAGGCCAGGCGCCTTATTGGAAAATATCTCCGAATATATCTTTAACCTTATCAACGACCTTCTCGTTTAAAATCTTTTTTATCGGAAAAGGCACAATGCTGTATTTTGGCTCCTTCAGCGTGCCAGTCAGTTTTGCCTCAACAATATACGCGCCTGCCTCGTCAAGGACCGCAGATGCAATCTTGCCTAATGAATTCGTCATTTTTATTATATCTCCCGCGAATCTTCCCGTTACATTAAAATCGAGCGTCCCGTCGAAGCCTAAAGACCCCTGCCACAGAAGCGCGGCCTTCTGGCTTAATACCTTAAAATCGTTTGTATGAATCCTGTTATCGAAAATTGAAAAATTTCCAAACGCATCTGTAAGTATAAGGTATTCAGGCGGTATGCCGAGAATCGCGTCTAAAAAAGCAAAAATAACAGGAAACCTGCCAAGATAGCCGCCGCTTACCTGCAGCCAGCCGCCGCCTTTAAGAGAATTTCTGTCATTCAGATACCCGTTTAGAGTAGCGGTTAATGCGAGGTTTCCGCTCATTTTACTGGGCTGGTTCGGGTTTTCATTCGGAATCAGTTTTTCAATATTGATATCTTTTGCGGCTATGCTTACAAGATACGGCTTGTCTTCAGATTCCAGGTTTACCTTTGCATTTACCTCTGCGGTTCCGTCATAAGCATTGATGAGCAGGTTTGCAATGGGCTGTTTTTTGAAGTCCTGCACATAGCCTTTTGCAAAAAAAGAATATTTTTTATATGTAGCATCCAGTTTTTGTATATCCAGGTAGTCATCATGAATTTTTAATGTAGTTTTTAGGTTAAAATCTTTAGATTCCAAGGCAGCGTTTATCAAGGGAGAATTTAGTTCTACGACAGTACCGCTTGATATGTATTGTTCGTTTTTATACATGCAGGTTAATTTATTCCACGTCAAAGCATCCTTTTCAAAAATCAATTCGCAGTTTATGCCGTTTATTTTTTCCTTTAGCCATGGCATGCCGACGACGGCATCTTCAATTTTTAATTCACCCTGATATACCAGTGTATCAGGGTCATCTTTAGAATTACGTATGCTCAAATTTAAGTCGCCAAAGCCGGCTATTTCTATTTTTGATAATCTTTGCTTCATGGATTCGGGCAGGCTTTCCAGCAACTTGCTTAGAACCATCTTTTCTGTATAGGCATTTATCTCTATGGCAGGTGGCTGGAGGGAATAATCCAGTTTTCCGTCAGAAGTTATTTTTGCATCCCCGGCGTATCCCGTGAGATCTTTTATTAACAATGCATTGGTCGAGAAAAGCACTTTACCTTTTGCGCCATAGATTAGGGGCAGTATTTCTGATATGCGTATCTTTGCGTTATTGAATACAATATTGCCTTTGTAGTCGGATATGCTTTTGGCCTGGGCGCCTATTTCCATGTGGCCATATATATCAAAATCCCCTTCAAGAAGGCGCCCCTCTTTTTCAAACTTAAGCGCCTTTATATTTACAGTCCCTCTAATAAGATGGCCGTTCTCGCCTTTTGGCGCTATATCAGCGCTGATTTTGGCAATGCCGTCCTTAACGCCGGCCGCAGAAGAACCCTTGATTTTTTTAAGCTTTACCTCGGAAGTAATTCTTAATTTCGCTTTCGGGTCTTTTAAAGGGCTGGTGATCGTGCCGCTTAAAATTATCGGCCCGTCATAAACGTTGCCTATCAGATTTTTTATTTTCCACAACTCGTTGTTTAGGTTTCCCGAGGATTCTCTTATAAAAAAGCTGTCAACAATAGGGTGCGGCGCGACTAATTGTAAATTTTTTACATCGTAGTCGAAATTATAATTCAATGTATCTATATGCCCGAGTTCATACGAAAAGGTCCCGCTTACTTTGCCTGCGCCGTTTATACCAGCAGTCCCCATAGTAGCTTTAGCATCTTTAAAGTCAAATTTAACGTTTGATAGTAATTGTTTTTTGTCGTTAAGGGTAAATCTTGCGTTAATATCAAAAATTCCGGATGAGATTTTGAAATTCTCAAGATTTAAATATGCGTTTGTGTAGTTTGCGAGAGAAGCATTTTTTATATCCACGTTGGCTATTATCCTCTTTTGAATAAAATGATAGCCTCCCGAGGCGCTGAATTCCTCATCATGTTTTTTTAAGTCGTTGATAATTCCAGAAACCGCGAAACTTACGGAATTAGGCAGCGATAACCTTATTCTGCCTTTTAAGCCGTTAATATTGCGGCGAAAATTTAATTCTTTGTAATTATCAACAAAAGATACGCTCGCATCTGTAAAAGTTATGCCCAGCACAGATAAATTGCCGTTAGCCTTTGCCGGCATTTCATCCGCAGGAAGAAATTGCCACAGCCCGTCGGCGGTTCTTTCAATAGACGCTTGAGGTGATTCAAGAGAAATAGAAGGGATGAGTATTTTTATTCCGCGCAGGCTTGGAATCGGTATCACTCTGAAATGCGCGCCTGCTGCTGAAAGAATAGGCTTCGAGGGGTTAAGTTTGTCGGTGATTTGAATATTTTTTAGCGCAATGCCTTTAGATAAGCTGAAGGTGGTTTTTTCTATTGTTATGGCGTAAGGCGTTTTTTGAGCGATTGAGCTTACGATATAGTCCTGCAGTTTATAGGGAACAAGGGTGCGGTTGATATACCAAACAGAAAGGTAGACTATTACTATAATTACATATATCACTATGCCAATCTTTAATATCTTATTCATCTTATTCACAGACACAAATTATACCCCGCAATGCGCAAACCTGCAACAACAAAAAGCCTCGGGGCATAGGCTCGGCTTTTGCAATACTTGATGCTGTTTTGCTTAAGGCTTGTGGCAATTCTCGCAGGGACGCACAAAAATCCCCAGCGTGGATTTTTGTGCTCTGACCTCGGCCTTCGCTCTCGCCTGTATGGAAACAAGGGCGAACCATGCCCGCTCGGCCTCGCAAGCCCTGCTCGGCTTGCCACAGGCCTTAAGCAAATTGTAATGTGCTATTGCAAAAGCCTCACCTTGTAAAAAATAATTTTGGCAACGCACACAAAGCTTCTTTTGTCATCCCCGCGAAACTTGTCCCCGTGAAAACGGGGAGCGGGGATCTAATTCAAAAAAAGTCCGATATTTTCTTGACTTAGCAGGAGCAGAGTGTTAAAATATTTATCTCTATAAACCTTTTATAAAGAATTTATGAAACGATACTATCCGATTACTATAATTTTTATTATTCTATGTATTACTATAATAATGCCTAATGAAGCTTTCTGTCTGCGGCCGGTAGCATCTGATAATTCAGATAGCTTTGAATCTTTTTCTGTTGAATCTTCTTTAAATAACCTATATCCTAAACGTCATTATGGCACTCTACCCGATTCTCTCAAATTGTTCGCAGACCAGTTAAATGAGTTAGCGGAACAGGAGGATATAAAATTTTTAGACGACCCATACTGGAGGGATTTAAATGGCACTCCCCTGGCTAGATATTACCGGTTTAAACCATTATATTTTTTTGCGGAAAAATCTGATCTTGAAACGCAATTAGATTTGTTGCGTGTAAACAAACTCATGCAGATGTTTAAATCCCCCAGTCCTAATCAATGCCTAACCGTAGTCACCTCAAAAGGCAAAAAGATGCAAGTATCAGCAACTAATATAAAAAAAATCAATAAATATCTTATACCGCAAGGGTGGCTGTATAGCAGAAGTGTAGGCAACGGCGGCAAAACTTTGTACATATTGGGAAAGATAATAAGTAAAAGACACATTAACGGGTATACCGCATACACTATCGGAGAAGAAGCGGTTAGTAACCACAATATAAGTGTGCAAGCATTTATGCAGCCGGATAGAAAAATTGTTGTCGGTCGTGAAAAAGCATCCGAGTTTTTTATGTGGCGTCAAATTTATATATACAAAAATGACAAGTCAAGAAACACCTATAGCGAGTTTTTGGCGAGGTTAGGCCTGGAAAAATTATTAGGCATGACAGAGCAAGAAATGCTTACGGCGAAGCCTGAAGAGATGGCACAAAAGGTTAAAAAGGCGGCAAGGCTGTTGTTAGAAGAGCCATTAGCACACGAAAATGGTCATATTGCGCAATTTAAAAAACCCTTACCAAAAAAGATATATGTTAAGGCCCTGGAATATTCAATGAAAGAGCAATATAGAGAGTTGGAGTATTTTGCACATGCCTTAGCTGATGCAATAGCCGATACAATAGTATACAGAAAAATTAAAGGCAGGTACAGTGCTGTGGCCGAGCTGGATAGAGACGTTTGCTTTGGGATATTATGTTTAAATTTTGCTAAGTATCTTGACAGAAAGAACCCTGTTATTAAAGAAAGAGAAAAACTGACATGGGAGTTTTTACCTGCTTTTTTAGAGTATGCAAAAACAGGCGACATTCAGCATATATACAAAGCGAATGAAACAATTGCCAACAAATTGAAAGGCTATATTGAATTGTTGGATAAAGGCGCATATGAAGATTGGATAAGAGTCATGGTGCGGGCGGAAGCACAATTCGATAATAATAAAAATGAAGTGTGCGCCGCAATTGATAATCTGAAAAAACTGAAATGGAACGATATTGCTTCATCGCTTAGAACTGAGGATGGGTGTGGCAGATTCAAATTTGAAGAATTGAACAATTCATATAATATAATGTTAGCATTTGGAGCTGCTGCATAGTATTGTTTGTATTATCCAACCTGGTTAGAAAGGCCAGATTAACATGAGAAAAATAATAACGATATTAATAGTGATTGTGTTGGCGATGTCTCAGCCGGGTTATGCCTTGCGCCCGATAGCAGAAGAATGCGGCAAGCGCGTCTATGATTTTGGCGGCGACCATACAGACGGCTCAATAGACATGAAGGACATTTTAGGGAATAAAGGCGCTAATTTGGCGGAGATGACTAATCTAGGGCTTCCTGTGCCTGCGGGTTTTACGATACCGTATGAAGAGGTAGAAGATATTATTGAAAATCACGAAATTAACCAAGCATTATGGCCACACATAGAAAGTGGGCTGGTAAGGATTGAGGAAAAAGCATCCCGGCAAGAAGGTAAAAAATTAAAATATGGTTCTTCGGATAATTTTATGCTTTTGGCAGTCAGGGCGGGCGCTGTAAAATCAAAACCAGGTGAATATCGTACAATAAATAAAGTAGGGCTGCATAGAAGCAATATTGATGCATATGCGCAGATATTAGGAGACCGTTACCAGGCATATTTGGAATATATCAGATATATTTATGATTACATAAGTTGTGTTGATAACCACAGAGAATCGGATTCAATTTTTAAAATATTAACTAACAACAAAATCTATTATAGTGATTTAAATTGCGCTGCTTGTAAAGGGCTTAAAAAACGTATCAATTTTGAAAAATTACAAGAGGTATTATTAAAAGTGGAAGAAGAATATAAAAAGATGACTAAACACGATTTCTCGGATCCAAAGCAGCAATTAAAAGAGGCAA
Organism: Candidatus Omnitrophota bacterium; assembly: GCA_043797125.1. Lineage (GTDB taxonomy): Bacteria > Omnitrophota > Gorgyraeia > JABMRG01 > JAFGKX01 > JAZDPX01. The sequence continues at coordinate 107,606 of JAZDPX010000006.1, read as the reverse complement.
TAACAGCGGTCGCTAATTCATATACAAAAAACAGGGGCAAGTATACATTTATATACACGGACACCGATGAGTTGACAGGAGGAATTAATGTCCAATGGCAGGTTTTCGGCAATATAAACGATGGTAAGTCGTTAAGCGGCGTCTTATGCACCAGAAGCCCTTTTACAGGAGAGCCGGGGATTGTTGGAAACTATGAATTTGCAGTAGACGGAAGTTCTATCGTTACCCCATATGCTGAGTTAGGAGACGGGGCCAGAGGAGTAAGACGAGAAATAGAAAAGCAATATAAGGATTTAGAAAATAGCCATCCTGAAATTTATAAACAACTCCTGAATTATATAAAAATATTAGAAGCACATCAAAAGAGCATTCAGCATGTTGAAATAGTTGTATCTGCCGGCAAATTATGGATTGTTCAGACACGAGATGCTTTGGATACAACAACGCCATTGGCGCAAGCGCGCACTTTAGTTGATTTAGCAGAAGAAGGCATACTGAACGAATCAGAGGCTTTTGAAAAAATCTCATTAGCTGATTTGGAGTGGCTTAAGAGTTACTTTGAGCAGCCTGTTGTTAAAAAAGAAAGTCAGGGTAAGGCAATCGCTTGGGGCGCGTCGCTTTTTCCGGGCATAGCGACCGCTGAGGTTAGCATAGGAGATGATAGAAACGAATTACTATTAAAAGGCTGCATCCCGGTTATTCCAAACCCTTTTGAAGGAATTGGCGCGAAAAAGAATGAGGGAATGGATTTATTACCTGATCATATTTGTTTAATGCTTTTGATTAATGAAGCCGAAAGCAGCGGCAGAGACGTAACCGCACACATAGCAGAAGCAATGATCGGTCCATACCAGGAACGCATTTTGAAATATAATATTCCGGGAATTATATCTTTGAGGGGGGGGCTCTTTGACCACGTAGCAGAGGGTATTAGAAAGAGTAATAAACGAATACCTTATGTTGTGTTATACGGAGAGATACCAGAAAAAGGCATCCTTAGTATACAAGATAATGACAAAAAAGAAATCGCAAGACTTAATGCGGGAGAGGCTATTACGCTTGACGGAAACACAGGATATATTTATAAAGATTTAACAGCGGATGATTTTGAAGATTCTGAAATTACGAAAGTTCTCCATGGAGATATTACGTCCGAGGATTCCAAGTTATATAAATATTATTTAAAAACCCTTGAATGGATAGATTTGAAGGAACAAGCGGATAAACTGCCGCAAAAATTAGTTGATACGCTCCAGAAAATCAAATTCAAAAAGCAGTATGAAATTGATACAAAGGCATCTTTCCTTAATGTCCTCGAGCAGATAAAAGAGAAAAAATCCCTCCAGGCCTTAGACCAGGCAGCGTAATCAGCAAAGAGCATAGTGCATAGAGCATAGAAAACCCTTGACTTTTTGGTGCTTGTGTTGTATATTTAAATACAAGGAGTTGTATAAATAGATACAATAAATTGTATATAATATGGAATATAGAATAGACAAGGCACAACTACTGGATATACTCTCTATATGGAATAGCCATATAAAGAGAAAGGTGTGTCTTGTAGCGTGCGGCGGGACAGCGCTGACTTTATTGGATCTAAAGGAATCTACGAAAGACGTTGATTTTCTTATACCTGATGAAGCAGAGTATAAATATTTGATAAAAGCCTTAGAAGGATTAGGGTATGAACCGAAAACCGGCACATCGTGGAGAAGGGGTAAGGGTTTTGAGTTCGATTTATTTGTTGGAAAGAAAATATTTACAACAGAACTACTTGAATCTTCGTTGGAAGAGGGCAACAATACTTTATTTAAAGAGTTTTCGTATATATATTTAGGGATTTTGAATTATTACGATTTACTGATAAGTAAAATTTTTAGATTTACTTCTGTGGATATGGAAGATTGCTTGGTTTTATTTAAAGCCAAGCGCAAAGAGATAGATATCGAGAAATTAAAAGAAAGATTTTATGAAACCTCTTCCTATGATGTTTCTGATGAAAGGAATAAAAGGAATTTCAGGCTTTTTTTGCATATTTTAGAAAAAGAGGGGTTTAATATATGAAAAAGCAAGAGCTATTAAAAAACTTGAGAGAATTAGGATATCCTTTGCTGGGAAAATGGGAAACCACCAATGCGAATAAGACATTGGCGGAAGTTGTAAAGAGCAAAGACTCCCGCCTGCATGAAGGTTTTCCGTTGTTGCTTGTAAACAGCATGGAAAAAGGGCTCTTCGATTACACAGCGGCCAAAAAATATTTAAAGGCAAAGCCTGAAAAAAGCAGTTTTGAAGGCTTAGTTGTTATGTCGCTTGCGCTGTATGATTATCTGGGGTTAAAATTGTCTTTTGTCGATCAGTTGTATAATATGGATTTTTTTAACAAAAAGGCATTTGAGGCATTTCTTAAAAGCTTTAAGAGCAAAGATGACTTAAAAGGGACGACATTGAAACTGTCTTCGGTAAGAGTAGTTAATGTTTTTGAAAGCTACTTTAAGGAGAAAAAAGCCAGTTTGACAGAATATACGCAAATGAAGGATGAGTTTGACCTTGAATATGCTTTATCGCAGCTGTTTTCAAAGAAACAAAAAGAGCTGTTTCTGAAAAGGCTTAAAGGAGAAAAATTTACAAAGACAGAGCGCGAGTATTTTTCCCGCCGTGTTAAAAAGAAAGTTTTAGCTTTAGCAAACACCGCCCTCTATAACTTAGCCCAAAAAATAGCAAAAGAGTAACACGAATTACAATTGACAGTGTAATAGTATTACTATATAATACGCCTTATATGTTAAACCAAAAAGGTGCAATATTATGGAAGATGATATATTAAATATAAGACTGGATAAGATTAAGGCCATGGAGAAGGCAGGCGTTCTGCCCTATGCCTATAAATATGACAAACCGCTGACTATAAAAGCCACGGCTGACGCGTATGAAGAAGGCAAAAGGTTCTCAACAGCAGGCAGGGTTACCACCATAAGGGCTCATGGCGGGAGCATGTTCTGCGACATAAAAGACTTTACCGGTAAAATACAGCTTTATTTTAGGAAAAACATCATAGGTGATGAGCTTTTTAACCAGGTTAAGGAGATGGATATAGGCGATATAATCGGCGTTAACGGCGAGGCTTTTAAGACTCAAAGGGGCGAGATCACCATAAACGCGCTTTCATTTACAGTGCTGGCGAAGGCATTGCGCCCGTTGCCGGAAAAGTGGCACGGGCTAAAAGATCTTGAGGCAAGGTACAGGCAAAGGTATTTGGACCTTATTGCAAATGAAAAGACAAGAGAGATTTTTTTATTGCGCAGCAAGCTTATAAATAAGATGCGCTCATTTTTTGACGAAAGAGGATACCTGGAAGTTGAAACGCCGATTCTTCATCCTATACCGGGAGGAGCTGCCGGAAGGCCGTTTAAGACGCGCCATAATATTTACGATATAGACCTGTTTATGAGAATAGCTCCGGAGTTATACTTAAAAAGGCTTTTAGTCGGAGGGATGGATAAGGTTTACGAGATAAACAAATCATTCAGAAACGAGGGTATCTCCCCCAGGCATAATCCTGAATTTACAATGCTCGAGGCATACACAGCTTATGCAGATTATAATGACATCATACAGCTTACTGAAACACTCATAAGTTTCCTTGCAAAGGAATTATTAGGCACGCTTGAAATATCATATAAAGGCAAAACAATTGATCTTACTCCGCCATGGAGAAGAGTTTCATTCGCGCAGGTGATGAAGGAAAATTTCGGAATCACCCCGCAGGACGAACACACAAGCTGGGCAAAGAAGTTAAAGGCAAAAGGCATTGAAGTTGAAGAAGGCGACATAAGCAGGACAAAACTTATAAATATAATCGGCGATGTATTAGAGCCCAAGGAAGACCAGGCGAGCAACAAGCCGACATTTGTTATAGATTATTACAGCGAACTTTGCCCGCTTGCCAAGACAAGAAAAGACAACCCCGCCATATCCGAGCGGTTTGAACTTTACATGGGAGGCATGGAAGTGGCGAATGCGTATTCTGAATTAAATGACCCTATTCAGCAAAAACGAAGATTCCAACAACAGCTTGAAGTTGAGCCCGAAGGCATGGTGGATGAGGATTATGTAAGGGCGCTAGAATACGGCATGCCCCCTGCAGGCGGCCTGGGTATCGGAATTGACAGGCTTGTAATGATTTTTACAGGCGAGGAATCAATCAGGGAAGTTATTTTATTCCCGCAGCTTAAGCCGGAATAATGCGATACGAACTTTTTATAGCGCTGCGTTACCTGTTCACCAGACGCAAAGAAAAATTTATTTCTATAATCACGATTATCTCTATTCTGGGAGTTGCTGTCGGAGTAGGCGCGTTAATAGCCACTTTAGCTGTTATGAGCGGGTTTAGCAGCGAATTGCAGGCGCGGGTAATAGGTTCAAATCCGCATATTTTTATTGAAAGCGAGTTTGGAATACAGAATCCGCAGGGTTTGTCAGAGGCGATAAACAGCATAGAAGGCGTTAAAGGTTCTTTCCCATATATATGGAGCCAGGGGATAGTAGAGTTTCGCAACAGGAAAAGGGGCATTGTATTAAGAAGCGTGGATACCAAAAATGAGATTGACGCTTCGAAGCTGTTGCCTCACATTGTATCTTCCGCAGCTGATGCTGATATCGAAGACGGCCTGATAATGGGAAGCGAAATAGCGTCTTTGCTGGGTGTTTATATTGACGATGAAGTTGTTTTGGTCACTCCGGAGTCAAACGGGCCTAAAAAGATAAAGGTGACCGGGATATTTAAATCAGGCATGTATGATTATGATTCCAATATCGCGTATATAGGCTTAAATAAAATGTCCGCCATATTTGAAGGAAAGGCAGTTGTAAGCGGTATTGGCGTTGATTGTCTGTTGCCGGCAAATTGTGATAAGATAAAGCGCGCGCTGCAAGAATCATTGAAGGGGAATTTTTCCATAACCACATGGGCTGATAGAAATAGAAATTTATTTTCCGCTATAAAGCTTGAGAAGCTTGCCATGTTTGTGATATTGACGTTGATAGTTGTTGTCGCGTGTTTTAGTATAGTGGCTGTGCTGGTTATGATGGTGCTTGAAAAGGCCAAGGATATAGGCATATTAAAATCCATAGGCGCGTCCAAGAAGGGGATTCTCGCAATATTTTCATTGCAGGGCCTTATTATCGGATCGATAGGCACGGGCCTCGGGTTTCTGGGAGGCGTTGGAGTATCATTTTTATTAAAGGAATTTTTTAAGCTGCCGCCCGATATATATTATATAGATTACATACCGGTAAAGTTTAATATTCTTGATTCTGTTGTAATAGCGCTGGCAGCATTGATAATCAGCCTGTTGGCTTCTGTATACCCTGCTTATCAGGCATCAAGATTAGACCCTGTTCAGGCTTTAAAATATGAGTGAAATTTTAGCCGCGAAAAACGTGCACAGGGTATATCAGGACGGAAGCCGCAAGTTGCATGTATTGAACGGAATAGATCTTTCTCTTTGTGCCGGCGAGATAATGCTGGTATTCGGGCCATCAGGCTGCGGCAAGTCCACGCTGCTTCATATACTCGGCGCTTTGGATTCACCGACTAAAGGCGAGGTCCTGCTAGACGGCGCCTCTGTATATAAGATGAATGATGCAAAGATAAGCAGGATACGCAATGAACGCATTGGATTTGTATTCCAGTTTTACAACCTGCTTGGCGAATTTACCGCTTTGGAAAATGTTATGATGCCCGCGCTGATTGGAGCCCACCCCGCACCACTCGCTTCGCTCGGATACGGGGCAGGCAGCCCACAGCACAGAGCCCAAAGCCCAAAGCAAAGGGCGCAGGAGCTTTTAAGCGCGGTTGGGCTCGAAAAGAGAACCAGCCACCGGCCGTCGCAACTTTCAGGCGGGGAGTCTCAGAGGGTGGCAATAGCAAGGGCATTGATGAATAAACCCGATATAGTATTATGCGATGAGCCTACGGGTAATTTAGACCACGATAATTCTGTGGCTGTATTTGAGTTGATTAAAGAGCTTAACAGTAAGAAAAATTGTTCTTTTATTATAGTGACACATGAGCGTGAATATGCTAAATTATTTAAGAATGTCAAGTATTTAGCTAATGGAAAGCTGGAGAATAATTAAAAATTAAAAATGCAAAATTCAAAATTACAATTAAAAATTCAAAATTTAAAACAATTTTTAATTTTGAACTGCAATTTTACATTTTTAATTTTAAATTTTTAATTAAACACTAGAGAGGATTTGAATATTATGCCGCCAAAGGTCTACATAGACGGTGAATTTTTCAAGAAGCAGGATGCCAAGGTTTCTGTTTTTGACCACGGGTTATTATACGGCGATGGCGTATTTGAAGGCATAAGGTCCTATGACGGCCTTGTGTTTAAATTAGACGAACATATAGACAGGTTGTTTAAATCAGCCAAGGCAATAGGGCTCAAAATACCTTTAGACAGGCCTGAGTTAATAAAAGAAACTATAAGAACATTAAAAGAAAACAAGCTAAAAGACGCTTATATCAGGCTTATTATAACCAGAGGTACGGGTGATTTAGGGCTTGATCCTCGAAAATGCGGAAAAGGGCGTATTATTATAATAACCGACAAGATAAAGCTTTATCCCCAGGAATTTTATCAAAAGGGCTTGAATATTATTACTGCCAAGACAAGGAGAAATCTTCCCCATGCGCTGGACCCGAGGATAAAATCCCTTAATTATCTTAATAATATATTGGCTAAAACCGACGCTATAAATGCCGGTTCGGAAGAGGCAATCATGCTGGATTATAGAGGCTATGTTGCCGAATGCAGCGGAGATAATATTTTTATTGCCGAAGAGGGTAAGCTTTTTGCCCCGCCCTATGATATAGGCGCATTAGAAGGTATTACCAGTGAGACAATTATCGGGATTGCCGGAAAAAAGAAGATCTCATTTTCCCATAAGAAATTTAAGTTAGGCCAAGTTTACAAAGCAGATGAATGTTTTCTCACCGGGACAGCGGCCGAAGTTATACCGGTAGTAAAGGTGGATGACAGAAAGATAGGTTCGGGAAAACCAGGGCCCATGACGAAGATGCTAACGGAAGAGTTTCATAAGGTGACAAAAAAGGTTGGGGTGAGGTATGATATTTAGTCGATAGTCAATAGTCGATAGTCTATGGTCGATAATTTACTATAGACCATTGGCCATAGACTATGGACCAAATTAGGGAGTTTCGATGATATGCGATATATGCCATAAAAAAGAAGCCACGATACACATAACGGAAATAGTCAACGGCGAGGCAAGCGAGCTGCATGTGTGCCAGAGCTGCGCGGAAGCAGAGAGTATTAAGGCGCAGCAGAGTTTCGGCATTGCTGATTTGCTTTCCGGTTTAGTGGATTTTCCGACCTTAGCCGAGGAAAAGGAGCAATATTTAAAATGCCCCTCCTGCGGCATGACTTACTCTGATTTCAGAAAAATAGGAAGGCTCGGCTGCAGCGATTGTTACATGGCATTTAACAAGGCATTGCTGCCTTTGCTCAAGAACATACATGGCTCAACCCATCATACAGGCAAAGAGCCCAAGGCATTGCCAGCCGGCGGTGAAACCGAACACCCTGAGGAAATTAAGGAGTTGACAAGCTATGAAAAGATCCAGCACTTAAAACAAAAACTGCAACAGGCTATTAGATCGGAAGATTATGAAAAGGCAGCAGCGCTAAGGGATAGAATAAGAGATCTTGAGAAGGAACCTAAATGACGCTCGATGATCTGCTAAATCAGACCGGTGAATGGTATAAAGGTGCAAGCCCGGGCGCCGGAGTTGTTGTATCCAGCAGGGTCAGGCTGGCAAGGAATATAAAGGGTTTCGCTTTTTTTAACTGGGCGGATGACGCTGTAAAAGAAAAGATAAAAACCATTGCTAAAGAGAAAATCTCTTCTTTGAATTTCATGAAAAACTCTCTTTACCTAGAGATGGATAAGGTAAGCCCGATAGACAGGCAATTTCTTCTTGAAAGGCACATGGTAAGCAGAGAGCATCTTCAGGACACGGCGCATAAGGCCGTGTTTATAAGCGAGAAAGAGATAATAAGTATTATGATAAACGAGGAAGACCATTTAAGAATTCAAGTCCTTCAGGCGGGCCTTAATTTAACAGGCGCATGGGATATCCTGGAAGGTTTTGATAAAGATTTGGAGAAAAATTTTGATTTTGCCTATTCAGAACAATTAGGGTATTTAACCGCATGCCCCACCAATGTCGGCACAGGCATGCGCGCTTCGGTAATGATGCATCTTCCGGCAATAGTCATGACAGGCCAGATTAAAGAAGTTATAAAGGCCATATCAAGGCTCGGGCTTACCGTGCGCGGTTTTTTCGGAGAGGGCACGCAGGCCAGCGGCAACTTTTTCCAGGTGTCAAATCAGGTTACACTCGGGCACAGAGAGCAGGATATAATAAATAGCTTGGAAAGGGTCATACAGCAGCTGATATCCCAGGAAGAAAATTCCCGCAATTTTCTTATGGCCAAGAAAAGAGAAGTTGTCGAGGACAGGATTTCAAGGGCTTACGCTACATTTAAAAATGCCCATGTTATAAGCAGCGAGGAAGCGCTTGAGCTTCTCTCTCTGGTTAGATTAGGCGTTGAGACAAATGTAATAACCGATGTAGACAGCTCGGTGCTTAACGAGCTTTTTATTATTATTCAACCGGCGCATTTGCAAAAATTAAAAAAGAAAAAACTATCAGCTTCAGAAAGAGATATTGAAAGGGCAAAGATAATCAGAGCTAAGTTAAAAAAAGATAGATGATTACACAGATAATCGCAGATCAAAAGAAACAGATGATCGCAGATTCTTTAGGAAAATATCTGTGATCATCTTGCATCCTTTAATCTGTGCTAATCTGCGCAAAGCAAAAGAATGAGTTTTATAACGTTCTATTTTATTGATAACAGGAGGTAAGAGATGTTTAACAGATTTACGGAACGGGCCAGAAAAGTTGTTATTCTGGCGAAGGACGAAGCAAAGAGGTTAAATCACGATTATATCGGGACCGAGCATTTGCTTATGGGCCTGATAAAGGAAGGCGAAGGCGTAGCGGCAGCCGTATTGCAGAATTTAGGCTTAAGCCTGGATGTCATAAGATTTGAAGTGGAAAAATTGGTAAAGCCGGGCCCGTCAACGGTAATATCCGGCGATATACCATTTACGCCAAAAGCGAAAAAGGTGATAGAGCTTGCCATGGATGAGGCCAGGCATCTCGGGCATAATTATATCGGGACAGAGCACCTGCTTTTAGGCTTGCTAAGGGAAGGCGAAGGTATCGCCAGCCAGGTGCTGCTGAATTTAGGCCTTGACCTTGAAAGGGTCAGGGTTGAGATCATGTCTTTGCTGGGTTCAGCCATTCCCGGAGCGGGAATTGAGCAACCCGATGTTTCAAAAAAGCCAAAAGAAAAAAGCAAGACTCCGGCGCTGGATGCCTTTGGCAGGGACTTAACCGAGCTTGCCAAAGACAATAAACTCGATCCTGTTATCGGAAGAAAAGAAGAAATAGAAAGGGTTATACAGATATTAAGCCGCCGCACCAAAAATAATCCCGTGTTATTAGGCGAGGCCGGCGTAGGAAAAACCGCAATTGTTGAAGGCCTGGCGCAGAAGATAATAGTCAGCGATATCCCTGAGGTCCTGCGCGACAAAAGAGTGATTACGCTTGATCTTGCGCTTATGGTTGCAGGAACAAAATATCGCGGGCAATTTGAAGAAAGAATAAAGGCTGTAATGGATGAAATAAAACGCTCCGCGAATATAATAGTTTTTATCGACGAATTGCACACATTAGTGGGGGCCGGCGGCGCGGAAGGCGCCATTGACGCTTCAAACATATTAAAACCCGCGCTTTCCCGCGGGGAGATACAATGCATAGGCGCAACCACGCTTGATGAATACAGGAAATTTATAGAAAAAGACGCGGCGCTGGAAAGAAGATTCCAGACCATAATGGTCAATCCTCCAACAGTGCTTGAGACAGTGGAAATATTAAAGGGCTTAAGAAGCAGGTATGAGGCGCATCATAAAATCAAGATTACAGATGCTGCAATAGATGCGGCGGCTAAGCTTTCAGACAGATACATAAGCGACAGGTTTCTTCCGGATAAGGCAGTGGATGTCATAGATGAGGCAGGTTCGCGCGCCAGGCTTGATGTGATGACAGCCCCTCCTGATGTAAAAGATTTAGAGAAAAAACTTGAAGAGATAAGGAAGGAAAAAGAGCTGGCTGTAAGGGCCCAGGATTTTGAGCAGGCTGCCAAAATTAGGGATAAAGAGAGGCAGGCAAAAATAGAAATAGAAAAACAAAAAAATAAATGGAAAGAGACAACCAAAGAAAGCATCCCTGAAGTCGGCGTTGAAGAAGTCGCGCGTATAGTCTCTAAATGGACCAATATCCCGCTCGTTCGCCTTGAGGAAAAAGAATCCGAGAAGCTGCTTAAGATGGAAGAAGAAATGCACAGGCGCATAATCGGCCAGGAAGAAGCGATAAAGGCCATAGCCAGGGCAGTCCGACGCTCCAGAGCCGGAATAAAGGATCAACGACGCCCGGTAGGTTCGTTTTTATTCCTTGGCCCCACAGGAGTGGGAAAGACTTTGCTTGCGCGTGTTTTAGCCGAATTTTTATTCGGCAATGAAGAGGCCCTGATACAACTGGATATGTCCGAATATATGGAAAAATTCAACGTATCAAGATTAGTTGGCGCGCCTCCGGGATATGTAGGGTATGAAGAAGGAGGCCAGCTTACGGAAAAGGTAAGGCGAAAGCCTTATTCGGTGGTTTTGCTGGATGAAATTGAAAAGGCGCACCCGGATGTTTTTAATATGTTATTGCAGATATTTGAGGAAGGAAGACTTACTGATTCATACGGCAGGAGAGTAAACTTCAGAAATACCGTTGTTATTATGACCTCTAATGTCGGCGCTGATTTATGGAAGAAACAGGGCGCTCTCGGGTTTAAGGCCCAAAAAGAGGACGTAACCTACGAACAGGCAAAAGAACAAGTGCTTGATGTTTTGAAAAAGACATTTAAGCCGGAATTTCTAAACAGGGTAGATGAAACAATAGTATTTCATCCGCTTACCATGGAAGATTTGCAAAGCATCATAGAGATAGAAGTCGGTTATGTAAAGGTGAGGTTAGCCGAGCAGAATATAGACATAGAGCTTACCAAAAAGGCAAAAGACTTTTTAATTGAAAAGGGTTTTGATAAAATATACGGTGCAAGGCCTTTAAAAAGGACAATACAAAGCCACTTAGAGGATCCGTTAGCAGAGGAGATTATAGCAGGCGGCATAAAAGACGCCAAGAAGATAAAGATTGATTGCCAGAACGACAGGCTTACCTTTACAAAGGCGCAAAAATGAAACAGAATATTAAATCAATGGCAGCAGGAAAGTTTGAAGACCTGCTTTCTTATATGGGCGGAGCAACATTATTATTTATTAGAACTTTATTTTTGTGCTTTACCCCTCCATTAAAGATCAAGCAGATATTTTTGCAGATGAAAAGGACAGGCGTGGATTCTTTGCCGATAGTATTTTTAACAAGCCTGTTTACAGGTATGGTTTTGGCGCTGCAGAGCGCCAATCAGATGCAAAGGGTCTCGGCCGAGATATACATCCCGAGCCTTGTCGCGTTGTCAATGACCAGAGAGCTAGGGCCTGTATTAACAGGCCTTGTAGTTGCAGGCAGGGTCGGGGCCTCGATAACAGCCGAATTAGGGACAATGAAGGTCACCGAGCAAATCGATGCGTTGGAAACGCTCGCGGCAAATCCGATAAAATATCTTGTGGTGCCGCGCATGCTGGCATTGTTTATTATGCTGCCTTTGCTTACATTATACGCGGATTGCATAGGAATTTTCGGCGGATATATTGTGGGCGTTTTTAAACTTCACTTAAGCCCGAACATATATATGAATATGACTACCAATCCTTTGGATTTAAAGGATGTGTTTAGCGGCCTGTTTAAAAGTTCGATATTTGCCGTTATTATAACAATAATAGGCTGTTACGAGGGTTTCAGAACAGAAGGCGGCGCCGAAGGAGTGGGATATTCCACCACAACCAGCGTTGTAACAGCGTTTATCCTGATTATCGCGGCAAACTGCCTGTTTACCGCGCTGTTTTATTTTATAGGAAGGTAAAAATGATAGAAGCGATAAATTTGAATAAAACTTTCAGAGGCAATAAGGTATTAAGGGATTTAAACCTTAAGATAGACAGCAATATCACAGAGGTTATTATAGGCCGTTCAGGCTGCGGAAAGAGTGTTTTTCTTAAGCATATAATAGGTATCTTGAAGCCTGATTCAGGGCAGGTTATTGTGGATGGGTTAGATGTTACAAAGCTGCTTCCTAAAGAACTAAATAAATTGAGGCTTAATTTCGGAATGCTTTTTCAGGGGGCTGCCCTTTTTGATTCGCTTACAGTATACGAAAATGTCGGATTTAACTTGATTGAGCACACGGATCTGGATTCGCAGACAATAGCAAAGAGGGTAAAAGAGTCATTGGCATTAGTCGGGCTTGAAGGCATACAGGATTTAAGGCCTGCCGAGCTTTCGGGTGGGATGAAAAAAAGGGTCGGCCTGGCAAGGGCTATATGCATGAGGCCGAAGTTTATATTGTATGATGAGCCGACAACAGGCATTGACCCGATAATGGCGGATGCGATAAATGAACTTATTATGGATTTACAAAACAAGCTTGAGATAACGTCAATAGTTGTTACGCACGACATGGTGAGCGCTTACAAGATTGCCGACAGGATTTCTATGCTTTATAAAGGCAAAATAATTGAAACAGGCACTCCGGATGAAATAAAAAATACGAAAAATCCGGTTGTAAAACAATTCATAACAGGAGCGGCCATAGGCCCGATTACTAAGGAAGCTGACAGGGGGGAAAATGAAAGAGAATAGTTTTGAAATAAGAATAGGTATATTCGTATTTGTAGGCATTATACTTCTTGCCATGGTAGTTTTTTCAATAGGGGATTTTCTCTTTAAAACAGGATACAATATAAAAATACACCTGAATTTTGCCGACGGCGTTCAGATAGCGGCTCCTGTCAGAGTTGCCGGTGTCGAAGTAGGAGAAGTAAAAAGCACTAGTATATTTAAGGACCCCGAGACCAAAAAGACAAAAGTTGAATTAATGGTGTGGCTTACTGATGATGCCAAGATTGAGAAGGACGCCACAGTGCTTATAAACACATTGGGGCTTATAGGAGAAAAATATGTTGAGATAATTCCCGGCACGCCCGAGAGCCCTGTTTTGCAGGACGGAGATGTTATCATAGGATTTGATTCCGTTTCGATGCAGAAGATGACGCAAAAAGGTTATGATGTCATACTTAAAATAGAAACAATGCTGGATTCTATAAATGGCATCCTGGATAAGGTAAAGGCAAAAGAAGGTACGGTCGGCAAGCTGCTTATGGATGATAAATTATATAATAATATAGAAGAGATATCGGAAGATATAAAAGCGATGATCAAGGATATAAGGCAAAACCCCTGGAAGCTTTTGAGCAAGCCAAGAGAGCCGAGGAAGACAGAAGAGGATAAGGATAAAGGCATTAGATAAATTAAAAATTAAAAATGTAAAATTAAAAATTACAATTAAAAATTCAAAATTTTAAATTTTAAATTTTTAATTGCAATTTTGCATTTTTAATTTTGAATTTTTAATTAAATCCATGACTACTACGAAGACTATATTTATCTGTCAGGAATGCGGGTGCCAAAGCCCGAAATGGCTGGGCCGCTGCCCTGATTGCCAGAAGTGGAACAGCTTAATGGAAGAGATGGCGCAAGGCGCTGTTTCCGAGAGCATTACAAGAAGGTCTTATTCTTCAAATATGCCGCCGCAAAGGCTTAAAGATGTAAAACAGAACGACTGCATAAGAACAAAAACAAATATAAATGAATTAGACAGAGTCCTCGGAGGAGGCATAGTAGCCGGCTCCGTTATTTTAATCGGGGGCGAACCCGGAATAGGCAAATCCACTCTTTTGCTCGAGGTTTCCAATATTCTGGCAAAAGAGAAAAGAGTGCTTTATGTCAGCGGCGAGGAATCCATCACGCAGACTAAAATGCGCTCGGAAAGGCTGGGTATTTCGTCAGATAACCTATACGTGATTAATGATATCGAGGTCTCGTCCATCGCGGAGCACATTGAAAGTCTAAACCCCGATATAGTAGTTATAGACTCAATACAGGTTTTGTATAATAAGGATTTTTCCCAGACAGCGGGAAGCGTTACGCAGATAAAGGAATCAGCCGGCGCATTAACCGCCCTGGCAAAATACAAAGGATTTTCTCTGTTTATTGTGGGCCATGTTACAAAGGAAGGCTCGATAGCCGGACCGAAAATATTGGAGCATATGGTTGATTGCGTGATATATTTTGAAAGCGCAAACCTGACAGCGTTCAGGATACTAAAGAGCACAAAAAACAGATTCGGCCCCACTAACGAGATAGGGGTATTTCACATGACGCAGAAAGGGTTAATAGAGGTCGAAAACCCTTCTGAAGTTTTCCTTTCAGCGCGCGGTGAAAATATTTCCGGCAGCACGGTTGTTTCGACTATAGAAGGGACAAGGCCTATCCTTGTTGAGATACAGGCTTTGGTAACAGCCTCTAATTTTTCTATGAGCAGGCAGCGCGCCATAGGATATGACTTAAACAGGCTGTTGCTGTTAATAGCTGTCCTGGAGAAAAGGCTTGGTTTAAATTTGGTAAACCACGATGTATTTGTAAATGTAGCAGGAGGAATAAAGATAGCTGAGCCGGCCTGCGATTTAGCGGTAACTGTCGCAATCGCCTCCAGCTTTAAAAACAAGCCGGTTGATAATGAAACCATATTTATAGGCGAGATAGGCCTTGGGGGAGAAATACGCGGCGTTGGGCAAATAGAGCTAAGGGTTAATGAAGCAAGCCGCTTAGGTTTTAAAAGATGCATTTTGCCCAAGCAGGACATGACTCATATAAAAGCGCATAAACAAATAAAGCTTTTAGGAGTTAAAAATATTCAGGAAGCGGCAGATATTAGTTTTTAGTTCATAGAAAGGAGCGCAAATGACAATTTTTTTCATACGCATATTTTTTGCGGTTATAAGTACGGCGGTTGGTTATCAGATAGGGCTTATATTCGAGCAATATAATAGTTACTGGCCTTTTGTAGGAATGGTAGGAGGGGCTGTAGTTGCGCTGCTCATTATTTTTGCGGAGTTTAGCTTAAGACGGATATCTATAAGAGGGCTTTCCGCCGGGGTGTTTGGCCTTTTGTTCGGACTGCTTATGTCAAAGATCCTTACAGATTCCTTTATATTAAGGTCCATAGACCAGCTTAATGAAACGCTGGCATTGATAATGCAGGTTGTATTGACATTGATATTTTGTTATCTAGGGATGACCATTGCCATAAGGGGCAAGGATGAGTTCAGCCTTGTCATACCTTATGTTAAATTTTCGAGGCAGGATAAAGATGAAGAGATAATCATATTGGACACCAGCGTAATAATTGACGGAAGAATCGCGGATATATGCGACACGCATTTTATACACGGCAGGTTTATCATACCGAGGTTTGTGCTTAAGGAACTTCAGCAGATTGCGGACTCGCAGGATTCTTTAAAGCGAAACCGCGGGCGCAGGGGGCTGGATATACTTAATAGGATGCAGAAAAAGCCTCATGTTGACGTTAAGATACATGAAGAGGATTTCGCTGATATACCCGAGGTGGATTCAAAGCTGGTAAAGCTTTCAAAGATATTAAATGCCAGGATATTTACCAATGACTATAATCTTAACAAGGTAGCGGAGCTGCAGGGTGTTACAGTGCTTAATATTAATGAGCTTGCTAACGCGTTAAAGCCTGTTATGCTGCCGGGCGAGATAGTCGAGGTAAAGGTCATAAAGGAAGGCAAAGAGCAAAATCAGGGCATTGGCTATTTGGATGACGGCACCATGATAGTGGTTGAAAGCGGAAGGCAGCTTATCGGCCAGACCAAAAGCGTGGTGGTCACCAGCGTTTTGCAGACCGCGGCAGGCAGGATGATATTTGCCAAGGTTTCAAACGTGTATTATCCGAAACAGAAATAATTGGATAAGAAAAAGATAACAGCAATAATAGTGGCCGGCGGCACGGGCAAGAGGATGCGCCTTGCCACGCCTAAGCCGTTAATTAAAATCGGCGACAGGAAACTTTTATTTTACTCGCTCGATGCATTTGAAAAATCAAAATTCGTAGATGATATTGTTTTTGTCGCAGCAAGGTATTTTTTAAAAAAGGCAAAAGGCCTTATTGAAAAAAGAAAGTATAAAAAGATAAGCCGTATAGTTTCAGGCGGTTCAACGCGCGCGCGTTCTGTTTATAATGGATTATGCGCCTGCAAAGATTCTTTTTATGTTTTGATACACGATGCGGCAAGGCCGTTTATAGCGCCTTCTTTAATAAAAAAATGCGCCGACACGGTTTCAAAGGGCACCAACTGCCTTTTAGCAGTCGGAGTTAAAGCCACGATAAAAAAAATAAATTTAAAAAACAGATACGTATTAAATACGCCGGACCGCAACTCTTTGTGGGAGGCGCAGACCCCCCAGGCTTTTAACAGAAAGCAGCTACTCGCAGCTTATGAAAAATTAAATGTGAGGGCATGGAGGTTTAACGACGATGCTTCGCTTGCTGAAGCATGCGGCATAAAGGTTAAGGTAATACCCGGGGATTATAGAAACATTAAGATAACGACGAGAGAAGATTTGAAGATAGCGCAGGCTCTGGCGAGAAGATGAGAATAGGAATAGGCTACGACATACACAAGCTTGTAGAAAAGCGCAAGCTGATTATTGGCGGGGTGAGGATTCCTCATACAAAAGGCCTGCTAGGCCATTCCGACGCGGATGTACTTATACACGCAATATGCGACGCGCTTTTAGGCGCGGCAGCCTGCGGCGATATAGGCGAGCATTTTCCGAATACAGACAGCCGCTACAAAGGCATATCCAGCCTTAAGATCCTAAAAGAGACCCTATCTATCATAAGCAGCAAGCGCTACACCATACATAATATAGATGCCGTGATAATAGCAGAGGAGCCGAAGATGCTCCCCTTTAAAAATAAAATGAAGGAAAATATTGCAAAGACGCTAAGCATAGATTTGGATAATATCAACATAAAAGCAACAACCGAAGAGGGAACGCGCAATTCGCAAGCAATCGCAGCATATGCCGTTGTTTTGCTGAAATAACAGGAGAATAAAGATGATTACCTTGTTAGTTATATCAGGCATAATAATATTTTTTATGGCGATAATAACTGTGGTTTTTAAAGACGAAATAAAAGCGGCGTTTGACAGGGATCCTGCGGCTACGAATTTTCTTGAGGTTTTGCTTACGTATTCAGGCCTGCACGCGATTATGATGTACCGGGTAACGCACGTTTTGCGCAAAATGAAGATTCCTTTTTTGCCGAGGTTTTTATCGCAATTTGCAAAATTTCTTACGGGGGTTGAGATACACCCCGGCGCCCAAATAGGCAAAGGGTTTTTTATAGACCATGGCATGGGCGTGGTCATTGGCGAGACAACAGTTATAAAGGATAATGTTACATTATTCCAGGGCGTTACCCTGGGCGGGACAGGCAAGGAAAAAGGCAAGCGCCACCCAAACATAGGAAATAATGTTGTTGTAGGCACAGGCGCGAAAGTATTGGGAAATATCAATATTGGCGATAATTCATACATAGGCGCAAACGCGGTGGTGCTAAAGGATGTTCCGTCAAATTCAACTGTAGTGGGTGTGCCAGGAAGAGTAACAAAGCAGGACGGAAGAAGAATAGACTCTACGATGGATCATATCCATGTGTTGGATCCGCTGAAGCAGACGCTTGAGGATTTGGAGAGAAGGGTTAAGGAGCTGGAGGAGAAAAAATAGCTATTACCAAAGTTCGGCTTTTGCAATGCTCGGTGCTGAAATTTTAAGCTTTTGTGTGGTTGCCTTCGCTTGCCGCTCGCAAAAAGGATTTTTCGCCTTCGGCGAAAGGCGCTTTTTGCTCGCTGTGGCAAAAATTGCTCACTGCTCGCCGGGTTTTCGCAATTTTTGACAGTCGCTCCGGCAACACACACAAAAGCTTTTTAAGTACCTCACATCGCAAAAACCTCACCCGTGAGAAGAGTTTGGTTGGTAAAAGATAATGAAAATATATAATTCGCTTACAAACAAGAAAGAAGAGTTCGAGACGATAAAGCCGAAGACGGTGAATATGTATACGTGCGGGGTAACCGTATATGACGAGTCTCATGTAGGCCATGCCAGGAGCCTTTATGTTTTCGATGTAATGAGACGGTATTTAGAATATAGAGGTTATAAGGTTAATTTTGTGCGCAACATTACAGACATCGACGATAAAATAATAAACCGCGCCAAAGAGCTGAAAGTTGATTGGAAAGAACTTGTTAGTAAATACATTGAAAGCTATAACAAAGATTTAGGGTTGTTGAATATACGTAAAGGCATATTAGATAAAGATAAAGAGGAACCAAGGGCAACCAAGACTATTGCTGATATTATCGAATATATAAAGGTATTGATAGACAAAGGCTATGCTTATAAAGCAGGCGGGGATGTGTATTTTAATGTAAAGAAGTTTTCCGGTTACGGCAAGCTCTCAGGGCAGAATATAGACCAGATGCGTGAGGGAGTGCGCATTGAGCCTGATGAGAAAAAACAGGATGCGCTGGATTTTGCGTTATGGAAGACTTCAAAGGAAGGCGAGCCTTCATGGGATAGCCCCTGGGGGGGCGGCAGGCCAGGCTGGCATATAGAATGTTCTGTAATGAGCCAGAAGTTTTTAAAGACAGATACGCTTGATATACACGCAGGCGGCAGGGACCTGATATTTCCTCACCACGAAAACGAGATTGCGCAGGCAGAGGCGCGCACAGGTAAACCATTTGCAAAATACTGGATACACCACGGCCTGTTGACCATAAACGGCCAAAAGATGGCAAAGTCTTTAGGGAATTTTATAACAATTAAGGCTGCTTTGAAAAAATACGACGCGGAAACAATCAAATTTTTTATGATCAGCAGCCATTACAGCCAGCCCATAGATTTTAGCGACGAGAGGATGAATGAGGCTAAGGCAGCGCTTGAGAGGTTTTATATATTATTTGATAAAGTAAATAGACTAGAGCCCACCCCGCACCATTCACTTCGTTCAGGTGCGGGGCAGGCAGCCCAAATAGACGCGCTTAAAGAAAAATTTATAGAGGCAATGGACGACGATTTCAACACCCCGCAGGCATTGGCTTGTTTATTTGATATGCTTAGAGAGGCAAATAAATCATCGGATGAAAACATGCTATATGCAGCGACGTTGATAAAAGAGTTGGGCGGCATATTCGGCCTATTTTTAAGGGGCAAACAGATAGACGCACAACTAGAGACTTATGTTGAGTCAAAGATAAGCGAACGCAATAAAGCAAGAAACTCCAAAGATTTTAAAAAGGCAGATTTGATAAGGCAGGAATTAAAGGCCAAAGGCATAGCAATAGAAGATACTAAGGAGGGTACAGTTTGGCGGCCGGCATGAAAAAAGGCGTATTTATTA
The DNA here is from genome assembly GCA_043797125.1 of Candidatus Omnitrophota bacterium. Classification (GTDB taxonomy): domain Bacteria; phylum Omnitrophota; class Gorgyraeia; order JABMRG01; family JAFGKX01; genus JAZDPX01. Next base: position 87,942 of record JAZDPX010000006.1, on the reverse strand, counting down.
CATTCGAGGGGCCGGAGGGAAGCGGGAAATCCACGCACTCGAAGCTGCTTTGCGCATTTTTAAAAAGGCGCAGGCTTAATGTGCTGCACCTTAGGGAGCCCGGCGCTACAAAATTAGGCGAGCTTATAAGGACTATTTTGTTAAAATCAAAAAACATAGCTATTGACTCAAAGGCAGAAGCGTTTCTTTATATCGCGGCAAGGGCACAGCTTGTATCGGAAAAAATAATACCTGCCCTTGAATCCGGCAGGATAGTTGTATGCGACAGGTTTGCAGACGCCACACTGGCTTATCAGGGATATGGCTTAGGCCTTGACATAAAGGCTCTGGATAATATTAATAATTTTAGTGTCGGAAATATAAAGCCGGATATTACGTTTATCTTGGATATTGAGGCGCGCTTGGGCCTGGGACGTTCAAAAACAGCCAAAGGTTTTATTGACAGAATAGAAAAAAGGCCTGTATCTTTTCATTGTAAGGTAAGAAACGGATACCTGGCGCTTGCAAGAAAAGACAAAAAGCGCATAATGGTATTTTCAGCGCAAAAGAACAGTATCCACCAGATACAGGCGCTTATACAGAAAGCAGCAAAAGATGCAATTAGCAGACAATATATTAGATAATGCGGTTAAATCAGGCAGCCTGCCTCACGCATACATCTTTTCAGGTCAGGATAAGGCAGCAACGGAAAAGACGGCGCTTAAACTCGCGGCTTGCTTAAACTGCCTTGAAAAAAAAGACAGCCTCTGCGGCTGCGGAAAATGCATATCCTGCACAAAGATCGGGCATTTTAATCATCCTGATATAATGCACATACGCGCCGAAGAGGATTCGCGGCAGATAAAGATTGAGCAAATAAGGAGCCTTCAAAGGCACGCGCACCTGAAGGCGATAGAGGCGCGCAAAAAGGTTTACATATTATACGATGCTGATACCATGACTGAGGAGGCTTCCAACTGCCTGCTTAAGACTTTGGAAGAGCCGCCTAAAGATGTTATTATTATTTTAATAAGCTCGAATTTAAGCGTTTTTCTGGCGACGATAATCTCCCGCTGCCAGGTTATAAAATTTTCCGAAGCGGAATATATGAATTTTTCCGAAAAGGAAATAGCGCTGGCAAACGAACTTTTAAATGCCCCGGACAGATTTTCTGCCGAAAGCCTCGAGTTTACAGGCTCAAGCAGGCAACGACAGCTGCGGGTAATTGATTTATTGCTTCTATATTTTAGAGATGCCCTTATTCATAGATTTTTGGAGGATAAAATAAATTTTATCAGTAAAGCAAAACAAGAGGATATACAAAAGATATCGCAGCGTTATTCAGCCGAGGGCACACTCGAGCTTATGAAGGAAGTTTTTAAGTCAAAAACATTAGTGCAGGCTAATGTCAATTCGAAACTGGTTGCGGACTATTTGCTTGATAGAATAGTTGGCTTAAAAGGTTAACCCGCCTTCGTGTATCGGGTGGGTTCGTAGTAGATAGCCCGCCTTCGTGTATTGGGCAGTTCGGTGTAGATAGCCTTCGGCGGGCGTATCCGCCGAAGCCAAGCGCGAAAGCTGCTTGGCGAAGGTAGATAGCCTACGGCGGGTTATCCGCCGAAGCATATCTACTACGAAGTTCTTATTAACAGCGAAGGCGGATAAAGGATAGACAATGAAGAGAGCGATACAGATAAGACAGAGAGAATTCGGCAAGATAGAGGTTTATGACATAGGCGATTTAAATGTTTTTCCCGGAGCGTATGTTATTATCGAAGCGGACAGGGGCCTTGATTACGGGCAGATTTTATCAGAGGCAGAGCTGGTGTTGGATGAAAAAAAGCTTAAAGAGGAGCTTCCAAGAGCAGTTAGAATCGCCGACCAGGCAGACATAAACAAAATAAAAGAAAACCGCGAAAAAATAAAAGAGGTCATGAAGACCTGCGACGGTAAAATAATCCAGCATAAACTTAACATGAAGTTGATCAAGGGGGAATTCTCTTTTGACTGCAGCAAGATCATATTTTATTTTACAGCTGAGGAAAGAATAGATTTCAGGGAATTAGTCAAAGACTTAGCAAAGATGTTCAAGGCCAGGATTGAATTAAAGCAGGTCGGCGTGCGCGACGAAGCGAAGATCCTCGGAGGTTTCGGGCCTTGCGGCAGGATGCTTTGCTGCAGAAGTTTCTTGAGGGACTTTGAACCTGTTTCGATAAAACAGGCAAAGGACCAGAACCTTCCCCTAAACCCGGCAAAAATTTCAGGGCTTTGCGGCAGGCTTATGTGCTGCCTGTCATACGAACATACCCATTACAAGAAACTTTCCAAGGGCCTGCCGCACCCGGGGCAAAAGATAAAATATCAGAACGAAACAGGGAAGGTAGTGGATGTTAATTTTTTAAAACGCGTTGTTACGGTTGAGCTTGAAGACGGCAGGCACGTGAAGGTGGATTATAATAAATAGTCGATGGTCAATAGTCGATAGTCTATAGTCGGTAATCAACCATCGACCATCAACCATCGACCATCGACCATAGACCATAGACTAAATTATGAAAAAGATATTTTACATAACTACTCCGTTATATTACGTCAATTCCTCCCCTCATATAGGCCATTCCTACACGCAGATTATCTGCGATTGTATAGCGCGATATAAAAGGCTAAAGGGCGAGAAGGTATACTTTTTGACAGGCACGGATGAGCATGGCCAGAAGGTTAAAACCTGCGCGGAAGCCTCAGGTAAGGATACGCTGGAATTTGTCGACGAAATAGTCTTGAAATTTAAAGAGCTTTGGAAGGCCCTGGATATTTCCTACGATGATTTTATAAGGACGACAGAGCCCCGTCACATGCAGGCTGTGGGAAAGGCCCTGAAGATACTTTATGAAAAAGGCGATATCTTCCAGGATACATATGACGGTTATTACTGCGTGCCTTGCGAAACATTCTGGCAGAAAACTCAACTTGTTCAGGATAAGCTCTGCCCTGATTGCGCCCGCGATACGGAATATATAAGCGAGAAAAATTATTTTTTTAAGCTTTCAAAATATCAGGGCTGGCTGAAAGACCACATACTCGCGCACCCTGATTTTATTAAGCCGGATTTCAGAAAAAACGAAGTTCTGGGCCTTTTAAAGGAACCGCTGCCTGATCTTTGCGTTTCCAGGCCGCGCAAGAGGCTTTCGTGGGGCATCGAGATGCCTTTTGCTCCGGAATATGTAGCCTATGTGTGGATTGATGCGTTGTTAAATTATATAAGCGCCCCAGGCTTTGCCGGCAATCCTGATAATTTTAAAAAGATATGGCCCGCGGATATACATGTAATGGCCAAGGATATACTGCGTTTTCACGCGGTCTACTGGCCCATAATGCTGCATGCCTTGGATATCGAACCGCCAAAATGCGTTTTGGCGCACGGCTGGTGGATTATGTCAGGAGAGAAAATGTCTAAGTCAAAGGGCAACGTGGTAGATCCAAAACCTTTAATAGAAAAATACGGGGCAGACCCCTTGCGCCTTTTTTTGTTAAGGGAGGTGACAATGGGCTTAGACGGCAATTTTAATCAGGCCTTGTTTATAGAAAGATACAACGCGGACCTGGCAAATGATTTAGGTAATTTGCTGAACAGAACCCTGAATATGGTGCATAAATATTTCGACGGGAAAATAGTTTCAGAAGGGCTTATGTCAGACGAGGAAAAACAGCTGCTTAAACTAAGGAACGATACTATTAAAGAAGTCGACAAGCAGATGGGCGAGCTGCAGATAAGCAAGGCCCTGGCAGGCATCTGGGCGCTTATAAATGCCGCTAATAAATATATAGAGGATTCAAAACCGTGGAATATTGCCAAGTCAGGCGACGCCCAAAGGCTGGCAGCATTCATAATGTCGCTGTTAAAGGCGTTGGAGACGATCGCCGTATTAATATACCCGTCCATGCCGTCTACAAGCAGTAAGATGGCCTTGCAGCTTGGAATAAAAGAGGATATAACAGATTGCGCAGGGCTGATATTGAATAAAGGTTATATCAAAAAGGGCCATACAGTATCAAAGCCTGTGCCGCTTTTTCCAAGGATATGATACGCGGGGCTTACGCCAATAATAAATTCTACGTATGGCTGATTGTAGGGATATTGCTTATTCAGGCACACGGCATTTTTATTCATGCGCAAGACCCTAAACAAAGCTTGAAGGCCAGGCCGCAAAAGGCGCAGAGTTTCAAACAGCAGCTCGATGAAGACAAAGGCCTTTTTGAAAAGGCGCTTGCTGAAAATCCTAAAATTGCCACAAGGTTCGCTTATATTTGTTTCATTGTATTTGTATTGTTTGTTTTGGGGATTATTTTTCTTGCCACCTTCATTGTTAATAAGGCAAAAGGCAAAGATTTAATTCCAAAGATGCTTGATGAAGATCCGGCCCTCTGGAGCTGGAAAGATGCTGTAAAGATTGTAATAATATTTTTATTTTTTAATCATCTGGTTTTTGCGCTTGGGAATGTTCTGGCAGGCTTTTTTAACAAACCTTTACTGGATGAAAGGCTATCTATGATTTTGGATACTACGCTGATGGATATGCTTATGCTCATAGTAGTTATTTATTTTGTATCGGTAAAATATAAACAGAAGATAACCGCATTAGGCATTTCATTAAAAGCCGTTGCAAAAAATATAGGTGTAGCGGTTTATGGATATTTGGCATTTTTGCCGGTTTTGGCCGCGACATTTTTATGCGTAGTATTTATTGCCAAGCTGCTCAACTATATGCCGCAACCCCAACCGATATACGAATTGATATTTAAAGAGCGCAGATTCTCTGTGTTGATGGTAGTATCGGTTATGGCGGCCTTTATCGGGCCTGTAATAGAAGAGATTTTCTTCAGGGGGTTTTTATATCCCGCCTTAAAAAAGACTCTAAGCGCGGCAGCCTCTATAATTATTACTGCGTTGATTTTTTCCGCGCTTCATACGAATATAATTGGATTTTTCCCGATACTCGGCCTCGGCATCTTTTTGGCATATTTAAGGGAAAAGACAGGCTCGCTTATTCCGTCTATCATCGTCCATATTACGCATAATGCCGCATTGGCATCGATTATGTTTTTTGTCAAAAGCGTAATGGCTCAAGCAGGTTAAATATGAGAGTAAAAACAGTAGAATATAGAAACGGTAAACTAAAGATTATAGACCAGCGCAGGCTTCCAAACAACACTACCTATAAAACCTTGGGGTCCTTAAAAGACGTAACGCGCGCTATAAAGGCGCTTTCAGTCAGAGGCGCGCCGGCCATTGGAGTTTGCGCCGCATACGGAGTGTATGTATCAATCCGAAATTTGAAATTTAAGAAAAGAAAAGATTTTTTTAAGAAATTGTATGAAATAGTAGAAAAGATGAAAGCTGCGCGGCCCACAGCCGTGAATCTGTCCTGGGCCATGGAAAGGATAAAGGCAAAAGCCTGTAAAAATAAAAATAAATCCGTAGAGCAAATATGTTCCATTTTACTTAAGGAAGCAAAATGGATTCATTCGCAGGACGAGGCCATGTGCAGAAAAATCGGTGAATTCGGCCAAAGGCTTTTAAAGAATAAAGATGTTGTGCTTACCCACTGCAATGCCGGGGCATTGGCCACAGCAGGCGACGGGACTGCGCTATCGGTTATTTACGCGGCAAAAAAAAGGGGCAAGAGAATAAAGGTATACGCGGATGAAACAAGGCCGCTTTTGCAGGGAGCCAGGCTCACTACATGGGAGCTTATGAGGAAGGGAATTGATGTTACGTTAATCTGCGATAATATGGCAGCTTCCCTGATGAAGGCGCGTAAGGTAAGCAAGATAATAGTCGGCGCAGACAGAATAACTGCAAACGGCGATTTTGCAAATAAGATAGGCACTTATAATTTAGCGCTGCTGGGGCAATTTCATAAAATACCGTTTTATGTCTGTGCCCCGAGCTCAAGCTTCGATTTTAGCTTAAGCGACGGTAAAAATATTCCGATAGAACAGAGAGGCCCAGATGAAGTAAGAAAGGTCGGGCCTGTTTATATAGCGCCGAAAAATGTAAAAGTATATAATCCGGCATTTGATGTTACGCCGGGGGAATTGGTTACAGCGTTTGTTACGGAGAAGGGGACGTACAGGAAGCCGTATCGAGAAAGTTTAAACAGATTAAAACATGAAACTACGCGACATAGGCGAAATAGCTCTAATAAATAAAATAGCCGCACTTACAAAGACTCCCCCTTCGGTGTTTAAAGGCATTGGCGATGACTGCGCCGTGCTTAAATATACTAAAGACAAATATCTTCTTGTTACTACCGATATGATAATTGAAGATGCGCATTTTAGGCTGGATAAGGCATCCCCGGAACAGATAGGCCATAAGGCAATGGCGGTGAACATAAGCGATATAGCAGCATGCGCCGGCAAGGCAAAATGGGCGCTTGTTTCAGTAGGCCTGCCAAAGGACATTAGTGTCGATTTTATTAAAAGGCTCTATCTTAGCATGCATAAGACAGCTTCTGAATTCGGCATATCCATAGTAGGCGGCGATACAAATTTTTCAAAAAAAATGGTTTTATCCGTTACTCTAATCGGTGAAGTATCCAAGAAAAGGCTTGCCCTTCGCAGCGGCGCGAAGGATCAAGATGTGATATTTATAACAGGGGCTTTAAGGCCTTATCCTAATGATTTAGGTTTTTCTCCCAGGATTAAAGAAGCGCAGTTTTTGGCGGATAATTTTAAGATAAATTCCATGATAGATATATCTGACTCACTTGCGCTTGACCTATGGCGCATTTTATCTGAAAGCAAAAAAGGCGCTAAAATTTACGAGTCTTTAATTCCTTATGAAGGCGCATCCGTAAAAAGAGCGCTTACAACAGGCGAGCAGTTTGAGCTCCTTTTTACGACAGCGAAAAAAGACGCCAAAAGGCTGCTTTCAAGTTCCAAAAAAAGAAAAATAAAGATAACCGCGATAGGCGAGATAACGAATAATGCAGGAAGGATGGTTTTGGTTGATAGAAGGGGCAAGGAAAGCCGGCTTGAGCCTGAAGGATATGAACACTTTTAAAAAAAAGAAAAAAAGGGGACGTTTCACTCCCAAGCGTGGAAAGTGTCCCCAGAGCATAGAAGTGGGGTAAAGGGGACACTTCCCAATCTTGGGAGTGAAACGTCCCCATAAGTATGATTACTCGAACTGCAAAGCATACAATAGATTTCGGCAAAGAACTCTCAACTTGCCTTAACGCCGGAGATGTTATAGCGTTGACAGGCGAACTCGGCAGCGGAAAGACCACTTTAACAAAAGGCATTGCCGAGGGCCTTGGCGTAAAAAATTCCGACTATGTAAATAGCCCGTCCTTTGTTTTAATAAGAGAGTATGAGGGCAGGCTCCAGCTTTATCACATTGATTTATACCGCCTAGATAATTTAACAGGCGCAGAATCGTTGGGCATTGAAGAATATCTTTATAATGACGGCGTTTGCGTGATAGAATGGGCGCAGAAAATAAAGGCCCTGCTGCCCAAGCAGTACTTGGAGATTAAAATAAAAATTTTAGATGAAAATTCAAGAGAAATAGAGTTGCAGGGTTTCGGAAAAAGATATGAATCCCGCACCTTTGAACAATTTAAAAATGAATATAAAAAAGGTGCGGGATGAAGATATTAGCGGTAGATACATCAACAAAAACAATTAGCATAGCCCTTTTAAGCGATGAAAAGCCCATGGCGCTGTTGCACAAGAATTTTTTAAGAAGCCAGGGCTCAGCAGTTGTTTCTGAAGTTAAGAAACTGCTGGAAAATATCAATTGGCGCATAGAAGAAATAGAGCTTTTTTGCGCAGGCACAGGGCCGGGTTCATTTACAGGATTAAGGACATCTCTTGCTGCCATACGAACTTTTAGCATAGCGCTAAAGAGGCCTTTGGTCGGGGTTTCGAGTTTCGATGTAATTGCAAATAATTTTACAGGGCAGGCCAATACCGATGTTTGTATCTTGTTTGATGCCAGGCAGAATAATGCCTATGCGCGCTTTTATAAACAAAAAGAGGCATCTGCAGAACCGTATACAGATTTTATTTTAAAGCCGTTAGAAGATATTCTGGATTTGATAAAACAGCCGACTATTATAGCCGGCGACATAATCAAACAGCACAAGGAAAAGATTTTAAAGGCAAAAAAGGGGCTTGTCTTTTTTGCGCCCGAGGAGTCGTGTTATCCGAAGGCTGATGTATTAGGAAAGCTGGCATTGGTAAGATATAAGGCAGGATATAAGGATTCACCCTATAAACTGCTGCCGCTTTATATATATCCGAAGGAATGCCAGATAGCCCGCCTTCGTGTATTGGGCAGTTCGGAGTAGATAGCCTACGGCGGGTTATCCGCCGTACGTTATCTACCACGAAGTTCAAAAGCAAGGAAGGCGGATAAAGTTGATATGAAAATACCTACGTACCGGCCGACATATGCAGAGATAGACCTGTCAGCGATAAGACATAATTTTTTGCAATTCAGGAAACTGGCTGGCAGCTCTGTTAAAATACTCGTTGCCGTAAAGGCAAATGCTTACGGCCATGGAATGCTTGGCGTATGTAGGGCGCTAGAGGCCTGCGGCGTTGATTATTTTGGCGTCGGAAGTATTGATGAGGCAATAGAATTAAAAAAGTTTAACCTGGGAGTTCCTATTTTAAATCTCACCGCAATCACAGAAAAGGAAATACCGGCCCTTCTGGATAGCAGAATAATACAAACAGTTCCCGGATTAAAATTGGCAAAGGCCATTAACCGCGTTGCGGAAAAAAAGAAAACAAAGGTAAAGATCCATCTTAAAATAGACACGGGAATGGGCAGATTAGGAGTGTGGCACAGCGAGGCAGTGCATTTTGCGGAAGAGGTATTAGGTATGAAACATTTAGCTGTTGAGGGCATCTTTACGCATTTTGCCTCCGCAGACGATAATATCGATTTTACCGGTGAACAGATAGAGAATTTTATAAATTTGCTTAATGAATTGGAGCAGAAAGGGGTATATATAAAATATAAGCATACCGCCAACAGCGCAGGTGCCGTTACATGTAAAGACGCGCATTTTAATATTATAAGGCCCGGAATCATGATTTACGGGCTTTACCCCAATATGGAACTTAAGAAAACAATTACGCTTCGCCCTGCATTAACATTAAAAAGTAAAATTTGCTACATAAAAGACACTCCTTCGGGCAGGCAGATAAGTTACGGCGGTACGTATATTACAAAAAGGAATACTAAGATTGCTGTTTTGCCTATCGGGTATGCTGACGGGTATAACAGGCTGCTTTCAAACAAAGGCTCGGTTCTTGTAAGAGGCCAAAGAGCCCCCATAGTAGGCAGGGTATGCATGGACCAGATTATGGTGGATGTCGGCCATATTAAGGATGCCGCAGTAGACGATGAAGTAGTTTTAATCGGCGCGAAGGGCAAGGAGCGCATAACAGCAGAAGAGATTGCTTTTATTTGCGGCACTATTCCCTATGAGGTGGTTTGCTGGATTAGTTCGAGAGTGCCGAGAGTGTATAAAGGAGCTAAAAAATGAAACATTATATAATAATAGGAATGGATAAATTCGGATATAATTTAGCGCTGGCTTTAGCGCAGCGCCAGCATAAGGTAACGGTTATAGACAAAGATGAAAAAAAAATACAGGATATAAGCGATAAGGTAAGCGTGGCGGTAATAGCCGACGCCAGGGACGAAAAGGTTTTAGCTAAACTTGTTGAGGATTTTGCCGACGCTGTAATAGTAAGCCTTGGCAGCGATATAGCGTCAAGCGTATTGGCGGTGCTTAATCTGCAGAGCTTAGGAATTAAAGATATTATAGCAAAAGCAATTAATAAAAACCACGGCAGGATACTGGAGCTAACAGGCGCCACGGAAGTTATCTATCCTCAAAGGGACAGGGCTATCGCGCTGGCTATAAAGCTGACTACAAAGAATCTTATAGAGCACATTCCCATGGCAGATGAATACAGCATTGTTGAAATAGCCATCCCTGAAAATCTGATAGGAAAGAAGTTAAGCGAACTTAAACTGCGCAACAAATACGGCGTTGAAATAATAGCTATTAAAGATGTGCTTCACGATGAATTTTACCTGGTTCCCGAGCCAAGCTACGTAATAAAAGCAGACAGCGCTTTCGTAGTTATCGGGAAGGCCGTGAATATCGAAAAGCTGAAGTTGTAACAAATCCCGCTAAAGCTTCCACATCGCCGTCATTGCGAGGAGCCTTTGCCTATTCCAGGCGACGAAGCAATCTCTGTCATAGTTCGGTTTTCGCAATGTTCGGTGCTGAAATTTTTTTCCGTCTTTTTGAACTTACGACTCGGTCACTTTCCCAAACATCCAAACTTAGCCGTTCCCTCGTCGTAAGTTCTAAAAAGACATTTGGAAAAAAATTTCTAATGCACCTCACATTGCAAAAACCTCACTTATTATACGTTTTATACGTTCACTTGTGACTTGGTGGCCTTAAGGCTTAATTTCCTTGTAATGCCCATATCTATGTGTTACACTATATAATTAGTAAATGAAAAGGGCCCCGAATGTAGAACTTCATAAGAGTCTACCTTCGGGGTTTCATTATTTTGGGCTAAATTAACCCTTCGACACGCTTCGCTTGCTCAGGGTTATCCTGAGCAAGCCGAAGGATAAAACATTTAATTAATGGGGATATAAAGGGAAATGCTAAAGAAACTAGTTCTATTCGTAATACTAACAACACTAATTTTACCACAGCAGAGCCTTGCGCTGCGTCCGGCAGCTACAAAAGGAAAAACACCTAGCAAAATTATCTCCGCATCTTTAGAAAAATCTATACATGAATTGGATTTTAGCGTTGAAAGAGTAAAAAGGCGAAAGAAGGTAACGCCTTTGATAAATATAGCTTACAGAGATAAGGTAGATGCCGGCTATGAGTACGACTCAATATTAGCAAAAGCCTATACGCCAGAAAGCTTAAACACCGATGAATGTATCATATTCAAAATAGGAAGATTGAGAGTAATCTGTTTTGAGGCGCGTCCCGAACTCCCACAAACTACAGGTTATGCCCAGTGTTTTAGTACGAATCCCGATGAGAAATTTTTTGATAAAGCATATGTTTTGTCAATTGAAAATAAAAAACAGGAAATAGTTGGCCATGGCATATTAACGTATTCTATAGATACTCCACATACAGTATTTTTTAGATACTCTATTCATGGTCGGCCGCATACTGCGCATGTTCACGATTTCTCAAGAAAGGGTTATGGCCCAGAGGCATTAGCAGCGCTTATGATTATAGCAAAGAGGGGAAATATATTTCCACCTGAAATAGATGAATTTCAATATATAATTTTTGACGAGGATTTTAGGTGGAGAGCACCTCAGGGAAGAAGCGATAATTTTCGTGAAATGAAAAAATTCTTGCTAAAAATGGGCTTTGTTGATGAAACAGATATAGAGGTGCCGATAGTGTTAAAGTTTTTTATGGGCGGCCAGGATAACTTTACCTGCCCTGCCACCTTGCTGGATCTTCCAGGAGCTATAGAAGCAAGCGCATAGCATTTTGAGATAAGAACAAAAGGTTAAAATGGGAAAACTCCTCGCCATAGCAATAGCCATTATATTGGCAACATCAAAAATAGGGACAGTCCCTGCTTTTGCCGAAGACGGATTGCGGCCTGTCAGCAAAGTTAATTTTGATAGAGATAGAGAAAAAACAGGCTTTGAGCTGGATCCGAACCGTGATAAAGCTGCAATTAGAACCGCAAATATAGCGTATTTTAAATCTAAATGGAAGGATGGAAAGCAGCTGGTGGCCCTGATAATAAAATATGCCCCCGAATACTATGATGAATTTTTCTTTTTAGAGGATGAAAAGATGCCGGAATTTTTAGATACGATGATTGCTAACGAAATGCTAAAAAGAGGAATTAATCAGGAAGAAGCCACTACTATTATTAGAATTAACTTGTGGCCTATTATGCACATATTGCAAAGTATATATTTTCATTCACAGGGGAAAACTAAGCAAGCAATAGAGGCTTATGATGAAGCGCTCGGAGCTGCAGAGGATCTTACATTAAGAGGCCTATACGAATATTTAATTTTCGATTTATACATGCCAAGCGATGTTTTTTATTTTTTGGCTGAAAGAATTTACAGAATGGGCTGCATAGATTTTGACAGAGCATATTTTCTGTATAGATTAGGATTAAGTTTTTTTACCATCGAGCAGCCAACGCGTTTTTTACCGGATGATTTTGCGCGGGGCATAGAGGGCTTGAATCTTTGGGTTAAAGGTGAAAGAGGCCCTGAAGTTTTGGGCCCCGTACTTGCCGAAACCCACAACTACGCAGCAGAGATTTATCCATCAATGATTTCGCAGGATACAGAGCATAGCAGGAGACTGAATGCGCATTTTGAAAAAGTAAAACAAGAGATTATGCGGGCATCGAATAGGGTAAAACAGCAAGGCGCGGCGGTTGTTTTAGGCGGCGGCCACTTCTCGGGTCTGCCTTTGAAAAAGATGCTAAGAGAAACGCTTCCCGATGGTTCGATTAAATACAGAAAGATTGTTTTAATAGAATTGGCTAGGGGGCTTTCCGAGAGGGCGCTTAAGAAATTGGTCGATAAACATGAAATTACACATGATGAAGCTGGGCGGGTCGAGATTATTAAAGCAGATGCAACTCTTATTCTCGATAGGGCAGCCAAAAAAATTGATGAATTAATGAAATCCGGCATTGAAGAAAAAGCTATGCTTGGAAAAGAATTTCCTATCCAGAAAGTGTTGGATTTGTATGAGGAAATAAGCGACCCCAAGAAGATAATCAATTACGTTTTGCCTATCGATAAAAGGCTTTTTGAAGATAATTCCGCTAATTTTGTGGTATTTTCAATGGCTATTCAGGATTTTGCGCACTCAATAAAAGATTATGTAGATTTATGGAAGCAGTGGTTTCCGCTTGATGAAGAACAGAATAAGCTTTTGGAGTAAGGCTGGCACAAATTTTCACATTCTATTCAGCTGGCAATGGCCAGGGTTATTATGGATGATGTATCTAGAATTTTAATATCCAAAGGCATTGTCTTTATGGCGGATGTAAAGTCGGGAAATATAATAGATATGCAAAGATTGCTGGAAATAAAATCCTGGAAAGACATTTTTAAAATAGTGCCTGCTTCATGGGGAATCTATCCAAAAAACATCAATAGCGGATCAGATTTTTACGGCAGAAGGGGCATAAAAAACTTTTTACTGAAAACTTCGCCACTTAAAATAATAGATATGACTTCATGGGGCCGCCCTTTCAACGCAGATTTTTCGTACACCTCTAAACACTGCTATTACGATATTCAATCATTCACACTCAAGAGCGCAAAAAAGGCATCAGAAGCAATCAGAAGCGCAGCGTAACCAGAACCCCCCTTTTCCTACAGATATAAATATTTCAAAAAAATTCCAAAAATACTTGACACATACACTCAGGTAGTATATACTCATATCAAAGTATATCAGACGCTATCAGATGCCGCCTGATGCTATAACCAAGTTTGTAAGGTATTGCGACACAGATGTAGCGCAGGCTTAAGCCTGCGCTACATTCGACCGTTACGAGTAGGAGAAATATATAATGATGCGCGCGGAAAAATATTATTCAGTTAATGAAGTCGCTGAAATACTGGATATCTCCAAGCAGACGCTTATTAGATATGAAATCAAAGGCATATTCCCGAAGGCGGTGAGAAATAAACTCAACGGTTGGAGGGAATATACGGAAAGAGATATTGCGGCCCTTAAAAAGATTATGGGCAGAGGTATATAAATGGCTAACAAAGGCATCGGCATATATGTAGGCAAAAATTTTGTGGATGTGGCGGCAGTTACAGGAGCTATTAACAAGCCCTTCTTGGTGGATCACATAAGAGAGGATATTACTCTGCCGCAAAACGAACAGGTTCCTTCTTCCGACCAAAAACAGCGCGCCAAGATAGTCGCAGCGATAAAATCCTCCATTGGCAAGCTTAAGATAAGCTCTGATATCGTTTATTCTGTTCTGTCTGAAGAAGGGGTGATGATCAGGCATTTTGATATGCCTCTTTTGCCTAAATCAGAGCAAGGGCAGGCAATTAATTTTGAGGCCAGAAAATATGTTCCTTTTAAGATAGAGAATATTTACTCGGATTTTAGAGTAATAGATACCAATAGAGAGCACAAGACAATGCGCGTATTTTTTGTTGCCGCGCAAAAAGCCGACGTAGAATCAGAATTAAAACTATTTTCCGACGCGGGGCTAAAAACAGGCATAATGGATATTGTTCCGTTTGCCTTGTTGAGGGTTATTAATCAGAACAAGAGGTTTTTTAAAGAAAAGGATACAATAGCCCTGCTGCAGCTTAGCGTCGCGGAGGATGTGGCAAGCATAAGCATCATCGAAGAAAATTGCCCCACCATAAACAGGGGTATTGCGATACCCAAAGACAAAGACGCCCTTATAGAGAAATTAGTCAGCGAGATGAGGTTATCATTTGATTATTATAAGAGAAAACCCGCGTCAAAAGAAATTAAGAAATTAATCATATGCGCAAAAGAGGATGCCTCTGATTTAAGAAAAAAGTTGGCAGAGGACCTTAATATGGCTATAGAGACAGTGGATTTTAGTAAAGTAATTAAAGGCGAAAAGGTTCATTCACTCGGCGCGATTATTGCCGCAGGGGCGGCAATGGTCGGCTTAGGAAAGGATGTGTATTCGGTAAATATTCTGCCTCCTAAAACAAGAGTTAGAGAGTTCAAGTTAAGCAGGCAGCTTTTTGTTGCAGCCGGCATTGCGGCAGCGCTTATTTTACTTACGCTTTTTTACAGCATTGGAACAGTTATCTCCGCCAAGACGCGCTTAAACGCAGTAATGGATAAAGCAAGGACCCTGCCTGCGCAGACTGGGAATCTTGGAATTGACGGGCTTTTGCAATTAAAGGACAAAGAAACAAAAACAATCGAGTTTTTAAAATCATTGATTACAAAAAAGATATTTTTAACAGATAAACTGAATCGCATTGCCGCGGATTTGCCTCAAGGCGTATGGATTAATATGGTCAGGGCAGAGAATCTTTTTGAGGCTGAAATCACAATGCTGCTTAAAGGAAAGGCATTTTTTCAGGAAGGCACAAACCAGATAGACGCTGTAAATAAATTTTTAGAAACGCTTAAACAGGATAAGCTGTTTATGCAGGGATTTAGTAGTTGCAAGCTCGGGGATATTAGGAAAGAAAATGTTAGCTCATACAATACAGCTTCATATGAGGTAACAAATTACACAATTCAATGCGGCGGGGAAAAATGAAAATTCTTGAATTTCTTAGCGCGATTGATCAAAAACAAAGAGACTATATAATTGGCGGCATTGTTTTAGTGTTGGCACTTTTTATATGTTATAAGGGCATATATCAAAAGGGAGCTAATAATGTGGCGCAGTATAATAAACAGTGCCAGGAACAGACGACAAAAAATAACCTACGCGAAGAAATAAGCAAGTTAGGCAGTATAAGTAAGGGTTATGAAGATATCGTTCTTCAAAGCAAAGATGCTGATGCAATCAGGAGGCAACTATCAAAGCTGGCATCGGAGTCGAAGGTGAAGGTTGTGTCTATAAGTTCAACAAGAGAGTACGGCGCAGATAAATATGTAGTATTTTCCACAACGATGCAGTTAGAATGCACCTATGATCAACTTGGTAAATTTGTAGAAATAATCGAAAATGCGAAACCGCGCATTGAGATAAAAAGCATTAGCTTCGAGGCTACGGGCCCGCAGCCTCAAGCGCAAAGATGGGAATCTCAACAGGCTTCCACCGATATTAATGCTCCGGCGGTTGCGGGAGTAAATATTGTATTGGAAACTTATTCATCGAGGCAATGATGGAAAAACAAAAAGCAGAAAAGCTAATACTTATAGTCCTTTTACCTATTTTTGCTTTAGGTTTGGCATCGAAGTTTATAGGCAGTTTTAAAAAAGCCCCCGCACCCGAAACTTTAGAAGCGGCCTCTTCCGCGCAGGCTCAACCGTTTATAGAAGAAGAACAGAAGACATTGGAGAAAATAAAAGCAGAGCTTAAAAAGGCAGAATATAAAGCGCTTGATGCCATTGATCCTCTAAAAGACCAGTTTTTTGTTTATATGGTCGGCATGCTTCCGAATATGCAAACAAAGTTATTAAAGGCTCAAGGTGTCGAGCCGCCCAAGATTAGCATAAGCGGGCTTGTGTGGAATTCAGATAGGCCGCAGGTAATTGCAAACGGCAAGGTATTTTCAGTTGGAGACCAGATAGAAGGCGCAAAGCTCCTTTCGGTGGATAAAAACGGGATAACTGTAGAATATAAAGGTATAGAGTTTTTCGTAAAGAAGTAGCCCGCCTGCGGGCGAGGAGAAAAAATGAAGAATATAATCGGTGGGATTAGGGGTTTCACTGTATTTTTATGCGTTATCTGTTTTGTCTTTTATCCGAATTTAAATTACGCGCAAGACGAACAAAGGCTTATTTCGATGGATTTTCAGCAAGCCGCGCTTAAAGACGTGCTTAAGATATTTTCTCAACAGGCAGGCTTAAACTTTGTAGCAACCAGGGAAATTGAGAACAAACAACTTACCCTTTATTTAGACGGCGTTACTGTGCAAGATGCTTTGGATTCTATAATAGACGCAAACAACCTTACCTATGAGCAGAAGCCAAACAGCTCTGTTTTTATCGTAAAGGAGGCAACTACGCCGCGGATAAAGATGGTTACCAAAGTCTATAACCTTAATTATGCGAAGGTCAATACAGGCACAGGCGGTGCAGGCAGCCAGCAAGGCGGGGATATAAAGTCTATCATGGAAAAGTTGCTTGCCAAAGACAGCGGTGGGAAAACTTTTGGCGAGGTGTTGATAGACCAAAGAACAAACAGCCTTATTGTAACATCCGTGCCCTCGGATTTCTCTTTAATAGAAGCTACGCTTGCGAAGCTGGATATGCGAACGCCTCAGGTTATGATAGAGGCTGAGATAATTGAAGTTAATACGCAGGCTATAAAGAATTTAGGGCTTGATTGGGGCAGCACTACAGAGGGTAATTTTTTCTCGTTTACCGGGCCTACCAGGGATACGGGATTCCCGTTTGTAAGAGAAAACGGTATTCTTTCACGTTCATTATTAGGCAGTTCGCTGGCAGATACAAGGGGCCGCACATTAGCTACTTCAGCCACAGGCAATACATTCGGCAATTTATCTTTGGCGGAATTTCAGGTTGTGCTTAAGGCCCTTGAGACCACAGACGATGCTGAGTACCTGGCAAAGCCAAAGATTATGGTTGTTAATAATGAAACAGCGGAAATCAAGATTTCAGCAAATTCAGCAATCGGAACAACAACAACAAGCCAGACAGATACAGGAACGGTTAGCTCTGCGGCAGAAAGAGTTGAGACAGGAGTGCTTTTGAGGGTTACTCCCACCGTGAATAAGGATGATTATATAACCATGACATTGGAGCCGGAAGTTTCCAGGGTAATAGATTCTAATGTGACCGGTTTTTTTGACCCTGCAAAACGAAGCGCCAAGACAACGGTTATGATGAAAAACGGCCAGACAATAGCTATAGGCGGGCTTCTCAAGAAAGATGATGTGGCTAATGAGAGGGCAGTTCCTGGTTTAAGCAAAATACCGCTATTGGGAAATATGTTCAAGTCGCATGAAAAAGATAACACTATTACGGAGATAATTATATTTGTCACGGCGCATGTCATAAAAATTGATCAGCAGGCTCAAGGGATAGGCCTTGCGCAGGCGCAGGATGCAACAATTGAACAAGAAGCCGCTGTAACAGAGAGGGATGAGGAAATAAGCAAGGCAGTTCAGAAGCTTAGGAAAAAGAGAGAAATTGAGTAGGTCAATGGTCTTATGAGAAAATCAAAGTTTAAATTAGGCGAGATATTAATCAAGCAGGGCCTGATAACAAATTCACAGCTTGAGGAAGTCCTGCGCCTTCAGAAGCAAAGCGGCCGTCCTATAGGCGATATCCTGATTAAAAACAATTTTGTTACTGAAAAAGATGTATGCGATGCTTTGGCAAGGCAGCTGGACATACCTTTCGCAAGCATCAAGGCAGGTTCGTTAGTCCCGTCCGAGGAACAAGACCTCCACAGATTGGTTCCCGAAGATTTCGCCAGGCAGCAGATGGTCTTGCCGCTTTCTAAGCACGCCAATTTTCTAAATGTAGCGCTATTTAACCCGCTTGACCTTCTTGTTATCGATAATCTTAGAAGGATTACCGGCTGCGAGGTAAATCCTATAATAGCTACAAGAGTTGATTTGCGTGAGGCAATAGATAAATTCTATGGCAAAAGAGAGATGCTCAGAGACGCTGTAGAAGAGAGCTATTCTGCAAAAGAAGGCATAATTGAAGAAAGAGACGACAAGGTCAGCCTTGAGGATATGGTGGCTAAGGCAGAGGAGGCCCCTGTTATAAAACTGGTGAATCTTTTGCTGATCCAGGCAGTGAAGGAAAGGGCAAGCGATATACATGTCGAGCCTTTTAAACAGAAGATAAACGTGCGTTTCAGGATAGACGGCGTTCTTCATAATATAGCCCCGCCATCCCAGCATCTTTTGCCGGCCTTGATTTCAAGAATAAAGATTTTATCCAAAATGGATATAGCTGAAAAAAGGCTTCCACAGGACGGCGGTTTCAGCATACAGGTGGAAGACAGAGGCATTGACATACGCGCTTCTGTAATTCCTACGATATTCGGCGAAAAGGCGGTATTAAGGATATTGGATAAGGGGATTATTTCTTTTGAATTGGATAAATTAGGATTTTCAGAGGACGACGCAAAGAAATTTAAAGAAGCCATATTGCACCCGTACGGGCTTATACTTATTACAGGGCCTACTGGAAGCGGTAAATCCACAACACTTTATTCCGCTTTAAATTTCATCAAAAGCCCGAGCAAAAATATTATAACAATCGAAGACCCCGTTGAATATAATATAGAGGGCATTAACCAGGTTCAGGTAAAGCCAAACATAGGCCTGACATTCGCAAACGCTCTGCGCTCCTTTTTAAGGCAGGACCCCGATATTATGATGGTAGGAGAAATCAGGGATCTTGAGACAGCGCAGATTTGCATGAGAGCGGCGCTTACAGGGCATCTTGTCTTTTCAACGCTGCATACCAATGATGCTCCCTCCGCGGCTACAAGATTGATTGATATAGGAGTTGAACCTTACCTTGTTGCTTCAGGCCTTATTATGATAATGGCCCAGCGGTTAGTAAAAAAATTATGCCAAATCTGCAAAGAACCGGATGAAACGCAGGTTGATTTGATAAAAAAATACAATTTACCTAAAAGGCAGATTTTTAAAGCTAAAGGCTGCCAAAAATGCCATAATACAGGTTATTCTGGAAGGACGGCCCTGACAGAGATTGTAGTAGTTTCCGCGAAGCTGAAAGAAATGATATCGCAAAATGCCACTATCGCCCAGATTAATAAGCTTGCGCAAGAGGAAGGCATGAAGTCTCTTTTGTACAACGGCCTGCAAAAGGTTCAAGACGGGGTAACAAGCATTCAGGAAGTATTGAGCACAGCGTACGAAATATAAGAGGTATAAAATGCCTAATTTCAGGTATACGGCAAGAACAAAAGACGGCAGCTTAAAACGCGGAGTGTTTTCATCTAATAATGAAGATGATCTGGTTGAGGCCCTTCAGTCCCGCGGGCTAATTGTTATATCTTTCGCGCTTACGGAAAAAAGCAATAGAAGGGCAAAGAAGGGCAAACGTTTCCACACAAAAGTTTCGCAGGATGATTTAATAATTTTCGCAAGGCAGCTTACAACCCTTATAAACGCGGGCATAAGCCTGCTGCGCAGCCTGGAGATAACCAGTGAGCAGGTCACAAGCCGCCGGCTTAATGAAGCGCTGTTAGGTACAAAGAAGGATGTTGCAGGAGGCAGCTCCTTAAGCGATTCAATAGCGAAATATCCTAAGATATTTTCCAGGTTCTGGGTAAATATAATAGAAACAGGCGAGGCAACAGGCCAGCTTGGATTTGCATTGGAGCAGCTTGCGCCGTATCTTGAAGCAACAGCGGCTTTCAAGCGAAAGATTATAAACGCCCTTATTTACCCGGCAGTGATTTTAGGCGTTGCTTTTGTCGCGATTATAGTATTTGTCATGAAACTTATACCGATGTTCGCGAATATATATTCCGGGTTTGGGGCAGAACTGCCGCTTTTTACGCAGATAGTATTTAATATCAGCATGACGATAAAAAAATTCATTTTACTGGAGATAGGTTTAATTGTGGGGATAATTTTTATGTTTCGTTCCTATCAAAGGACAGCTTCAGGAAAAAGGACAATAGACAAATTTTTATTAGCAGCCCCTATAGTGGGAAATCTTGTTCGGCAGATTTCAGGAGTCAGGTTCGCGAAAGGCCTGAGCATGCTTATAAAAAGCGGCACCCCGATTTTGCACGCAATGGATATAGTTATAGAGAGCGCCGGGAACGTAATAATAATGGATGTGCTTACCAAGGTCAAGGAAAACGTAAGACAGGGAAAGACAATGTCAGCGCCTATGATTGAAAGCGACGTGTTTCCTGATATGCTTTCGCATATGGTTGGGGTAGGCGAGGAATCAGGGGAGCTGGCTAATATGCTTGAGAAGGCTGCTTTGTTTTATCAGGAGAGAGTCGACGCCACCATTACCAGGCTCACTGCCCTGTTTGAGCCCGCGCTGATAGTCGGCATAGGGGTCATAGTCGGGGCATTGGTTGTCGCGATGTATTTGCCGATATTTAATTTGGCAAGCGCGTTGAAATAAAAATTTTATAGTAAAATAGTTGACATCATACATACTTTGTGTATAATAATATACAAAGTAAAAATAAGCCCGCCTGTTGGCGAGGCATGGAGGTTTTATATGAAAAGAGGTTTTACATTGATTGAAGTTTTAATCGTAGTTATTTTAATAGGTATATTAGCTACATTATTATTACCACAAATATCAGGTATGCAAGAAAGAGCGAGATTGGCTGAAGCAAAGCAGGTCTTGGGCGCCATGAGAGCTGCGTTAATGGCGTATCGCATGGATGAAGGCACATTTCCTAATGCTGCTAACATTGGTCTAGCGGCAATAGAAGGCACTTTAGGCGATATAGCTGATGATACCAGGAGTTTGTTTGATTATAGTTGGCCAGCGGGCGGCAATGCAGATAGAATGTTTGTAAATGCCAATCGTAATGGTACATGGACAGGCAAGCAATCCCATATATATATGGTGATTGAAGCAAATGGCGCAGCAGATATGAATGTTTCGTGGACATAATTTAGCTTTATTATAATATAAAAAAAGGGGGATATGTATGAAAAAGGGTTTTACATTAATAGAACTTTTACTAGTCGTTATTTTAATAGGCATTTTAGTTACTTTGCTCCTGCCGCAACTAGGCAGCTTGATTGAAAGAATCAGGACAGGAGAGGGCAGAATGGTTTTAGGGTCAATGAGATCAGGCCTAATGGCGTATAAGCTTGAACATAATGGTGCCTTTCCCACTGCTGCCGCTGATAACATTTATGAAATAGAAACTGCAATCGGCGGTATTATTGATGATAAGAATAAAAGCTTATTTTCTTATTCTTGGCCGGCAGGAAGCGCTGCAGACAGGGCTGTGAATATCACAATTACCGCTGTGCGAAATGGCACTATTTATACGCCCATAGTTGGCGGTAAAACTGCGTTTGTTACTATGGTCGCTACTACTAACGGTTCTGCAAATATGGAAATAACCTGGAACTAATAATCATTAATATAGCAAATGTTTTTTAAAGGCCGAGATTTTTAGATCCCGGCCTTTTTATTATGTATCTAAAAAAGGCAGTTTATATATATATTTGTTTTATTGCAAGCTTGTTTGCTTTGGTGCAAATCCAGGAATATGATATAAACCTTCATATTAAAACCGGCGAATGGATTTTCCAGAACCTTAGAGTTCCCACCGAGCAGCTTTATTCCTATATGATTGAAGGAAAGAAATGGGTTGACCATGAATGGCTTTTCCAGCTTTTCACATACCTTATTTTTAAAATAGCGGGTTTTAGCGGGCTGGTTATTTTATGTTTTATTGTCATGTCAGCACTTCTTTTTATTTTATATTTAATAGCAAGGCGAAACAAATATTTTATCCTTTCTTTGCTTGTTATTTTTGCCTCATTTCAGTTAATGCGCGCGAGGCTATTTTGCCGGCCTGATATCGTATCTCTGCTGTTTACCGGCATATTTCTTTATCTTATAAAGGAACATTATGATAAAAGGCGTATATTTTTACTTATACCGCTTCAAATTTTATGGGTTAATATCCACGGCTACTTTATAACAGGCCCTGTTATTTTATTTTTATACCTTATATCCAAGATTATAGAACGCAATGTCCCATTACCATTTTTCTGGAATGAGAATAAAATAAGTTATAACAATTTAAAAAGGCTTACATGGCTTTTATTTTTATTAATACTTGCCTGTTTAGTTAACCCAAATTTCTTAGAAGGCCTAAGCTATCCATTTAGGGTTATGTCATCAACGCTGCAAAAAGAAGATGAGTTTGCATTCAAGTTTATAGCGGAATTAAGGCCGACTAACTTATTTGATGTAGTTTTCGGGAGAGATCTTTGCCTTTTTTTGCTCCTTTTTATTTTTTTCTCAAGCCTGCTTTTAAACATAAAGAGGATATGCATATTTGACATAATTGTTTTTTTTATCTGCCTTGCGCTTTTTTTGAAAGCCAGAAGGCACGTTGCAATATTCGCCTTATCTAGCGGTATGTTTGCTTTATTTAACTTAAAAGAATTTAACGGAATAAGGATAAAAATTTTAAATTATGATATTCCGACAATAAAACCTTTGTATTGTAATCTGATTGCAACAGTTGCTTGTTTGCTTATAATATTGGGTTGCACAAGCGAAGCAAACGGCTTTTTAAGGACAAAGTATATATATAATTTAAAAGGAGACGCAAAAAGCATTGTTTTTGGAGTCAATGAACTTATTTGCCCTGAAGCTTGCGCAAATTTTATAAAAGATTCCAAGGCGCATGTCAATATATTTAATCATTTTAACTGCGGCGCTTATATGGTGCGCAAGCTCTTCCCTGATTATAAGGTTTTTATAGATGGGAGGACAGAGGTCTACGGTGATGATTTTATCGAAGAATACCACAGCTATTTTATGAATCCAGAAAAAATAGACCAACTTGCCAAAGAGAAAAATGTAGGTTTTGTTGTATTATATTTCGCAGAGATATCCGGTATTTCTAAAGAACTTTTTAATTTTCTATATCACAGCAAAAACTGGGAATTGGTATTTTTGGATGTAAACTCTGTTATATTTGCGCGCAATATCCCTCAACTTAAAGGTATGATAAAGAAAAACAGGATTAAATTAGAAAATTTTAAAATAGAGCCGTCGCAAAATCTCATAAAAATAGCCAAAAAAGAAGCATATTATCCCGCCTCTTATATTAACATGGCAAGATTTTTTTATGATCTTGATATGCCAAAAAATACGCTGCTGGCTATAAAAATAGCAGAAGATATATGCCCAATGAATGTTATGGTTCAAAATGCCAAAGGTATTGCGTTATCGAAACTGGGCAATTACGACGAGGCATTTGACGCCTTTTTAAAGGCGGCAAAGATTAGTCCGCTTGATATTGATGTCCATAAAAACTTAGGCGTAACCTACACGCGCCTTAATCGTTTTAGGGAGGCATTGAGGGAATTTGAGACGGCATTATTGTTAGACCCCACAGACGAACAGGTAAAAATGTTTATAAAGGAAGCAAAGAGATTGCTTAAGGAGCCAAAAAGGGTTAAATCGTTACACAAAGTTTAGTTGTGTTAATATGTGTTTTTTGATATACTTACAGCATGATTTTAATCAATCCGAAATCAACAAAATTTGGCATATTTGAGCGTTACGTCCCTTTAAGCGTCCCTATAGGATTAGGGTATTTGGCCGGTTCTCTGCTTTCAAAAGGGCATAAGGTTAGCGTCCTTGATGAGCACATTAACCCTATATCCGAAGAGCTAATTAGAAAGAGCGCTGCATTATTTTCCCCTCCTTATCTTTTTGGAATTTCAACGTTGACTGCTTGCGCAAAAAGAAGCTATGAAATAGTCGGGATAATCAAGGGCCTTTACCCGGAATCAAAAATAGTAATGGGTGGCATTCATCCGACGGTTATGCCCGATGAGGTATTGGGCAACAGGGATATTGATTATGTACTTAGAAGAGAGGCAGAGAATACGCTGCTTGAGTTTTGCGAGGCCATTAAAGAAAACAGGGATGTAACTCGTATTTGCGGCCTTTCTTATAGAACCAATGGCCGGATTATTCATAATCCTAATGCCGAATTGCCTGATTTAAGCGTTCTTGCCCCTTTCCCATACCATCTTTTTAATAATAAGCCTAACAGGTACAATTTTGGTTTTATCGCCAGCTCCAGAGGCTGCCCCTACGATTGTATATTCTGCAGTCAACGAAATATTTCCGGACAGAGATACCGCTATTTTCCAGCAGAAGCAGTGCTAAGAGATATAGATCTTCTCGTAAATAAATATCATCAAATACATATCAATTTTGTTGACGATAACTTCACCGCTAATCAACAAAGAGTTATTCAACTATGCGAAGGAATTATTAACAGTAAGCTACATGAGAAGGTGACGTTTGATTGTCAGACAAGAGCAGATGCCGTCAATGGCCAAATCTTGAGCCTGCTTAGAAAGGCCGGATTCCGTTTGATTAATTTCGGTTTTGAGACCTCTTCGGAAAGGTTAATGGTTTTACTCAATAAAAAAGAAACTGTGCGCCAGAACATCGAGGCCGTGAAGCTGGTCAAAAAACACGGACTCGGCGTTTCAGGGACTTTTATTTTCGGCCTCCCGACAGAGACAAGAGCTGATCGCTTAAGCGCTTACCGCATGGCCAGGCAGATGGATTTAGATTATGTGAGGTTTAACAACGCGACTCCGTATCCCGGCACGCAACTCTATGAAATGGCCAAGAAAGAAGGACGTATTTTTGCGGAAAAAGATTGGTCTAATTTGAATGCCTGCGGCTCGCTTGTAAGCGATTCTCTTACAGAGACAAGACTGCCCTATGTGCCTGTGGACTGCGATGAGAAAATTTTAAAAAGGGATATTGTCAGAGCCAATCTGTTTTTTTCCCTAAGGCCTAAAAAGGTTTTTAGGCTTTTGGTAAAACGCGTTGGCCCTGCAGGATGGTTTTACCTTCCTGAGCGCTGGTATTTAAGCCTGCAGGAGTGGTCTTCTTTAACGCGCCTAAGCATGAGTTTACTCAAGTCCTTTTTCAGAAACCTATTTTAATAATGGATAAAAACAGTAAAATACCGAAGGTGACTTGCGATAAAATCATTTGGCTGATGATTGCTGCTCATGTCGTCATTTTTTGCTACCTCTCTTTTTTAAAATATTATGCCTTCGGCTATTTTGACTGGGATTTCGCCAGTGATTTGACTATTCTCTACAACAGCGCTCATGGCCGGCTGTTATATTATCCTTTTTTGGAACAAAATATCTTTGGGGCCCACCTGTATCTAATCATTTTTTTTATAATCCCTATTTACGCGGTTTTTCAACATCCTCTGACGCTGCTTTTTTTGCAAAGCCTTTTCCTGGGGTTGGCTGCCTATCCTTTATACCTTTTTGCCGCATCTAAACTTGATAGACCCTTTGCGCTGGCGGTCAGCCTTGCTTATTTATTGTATCCTTCCATAGGATTCATCAATCTTTTTGAAACCCATTTTGAAATATATGAAATATTTTTTCTCTTTTTTGCGATTCTTTATTTTGAAAGGGGAAATTTTAAAAAGTTCATGATCTTTATTCTTTTGGCTCTTTTGTGCAAAGAGAATGTCAGCCTTGTGGTTTTTATGTTTGGTTTCTATGGTATTCTGCGGCGAAGGTCTTTACGGTGGATTGTGACGCCGCTCTTATTAGGCGCAGGATGGTTTTTCCTGGCGGTTAAAATCGTCATTCCGTATTTTGCCAAAGACTCTAACTTATATCAGGAAGGTTTTATCTTTAGCAGTTATTACCGCCACTTAGGCAGCACTATGCTGGCGATGCTTCAAACAACCATGGTGCATCCTCTGGCGGTTTTGCGTTTTGCTTTCAGTCGCGGAAAATATTTTTATCCCCTTTTTCTTTTTCTCCCCGTTGGTTTTCTGGGATTTTTTAGCCCGGGAGTTTTATTGATGACCTTGCCGATTTTTGCCCAGAATCTTCTATCCTCGATGTGGCCGCACTCTCAGATTAATTATCACTATACGGCCTTACTTGTGCCTTTCATATTCGTATCTACGGTATGGACATTAAAGAAAAATTTGGGATTAAAAGCTGGTCATGCTTATCGTTACTTTTTTTTGGCCGCTTTTTTGTCAGTCTCTATTCTGGCCGGATTTTTTTTGGAGGCGCCTCAGCTGCGCATTCGAGAGTATGTCAGATCATTTTCAATTGACGATGCGGCTAGGGCGAAGCAGAGATTAGTTCAAAGTATTCCCCCTAACGCATCCGTAATGGCCACTTTTCAATTTTTGCCGCACCTGGCTAACAGGAAGGACCTTTATTCGTTGCACTTGGTGTCAATGGGGTATAAAATGTATACTCAGACAAAATACGTACCACCGGAAGGCCTGGAATATGTATTGGTGGATTTTAATGAGTCTTTGATGGTTGGTTCCTTTTTTCCGCCGGATGCCCCTGCCAACATCCGTACTTTTCTTGAGCGCGGGAACTGGCGCGTGCAGGATGCAAGGGACGATGTAGTGTTATTTACAAAGGATGGCGCAAAAACAGATGCATTGTGCAAGCCGGGATCGGACTTGTCTGTTAAAAGCAAATTCAATATAAACTTCGCTGACAAGATAGCTTTTTTAGGGTATGATATCATCAGGGAACACAATGCGTCTGGAAACGTTATTCATTTTGTTTACTACTGGAAGCGCCTGGGTGAAGCTGGGCATCCGCTTGGGCTTTCCCTGAATTTTTTAGGGCCAAAAGGAGATATTATTTTTCAAAAAATGCATAGTTTTGGTTATAGGATTTATCCTCCCGATGCATTCCCTGAAGGCGAAGTCATCCAAGAACATCATTATGTTAGTATTCCCGACAACATTATGCAGGGAAGCTGCGAGGTAAAGATGAGTCTATTTGTTTTGGGCGACGGCCAGATTTTACCTGTAGGCCAGGATGAGCGGGTTGATTCTCTGGGAAGAGTGATATTAGGAAAAGTCCGTTTGAGTTCATAATTATAGATGATATATATAGAGGTGAAAAAATGGAAAAGGTACTTATTATTAAATTAGGCTACTCGGAAACGCTGGATAAAGAGGTCGGAACTACGACGAGCCTGGGCGATATTCTAAGGACTACAGTTATCCTTCATTACCTGAAAAACGATGATGTCACCTGGCTTGTGGATGAAAAGGCATATCCGTTGCTGGAAGGCAATCCCCTTATACGGCGGATATTAATTTTTAATCTTGAGTCAGTTTTACAGTTGCAGCGGGAAAGGTTTGATACGGTTATCAATCTTGAGAAAAGCCCAGGAATTTGCGCGTTTTCCGATTCTATTAATGCCTGGCGTCGTTTTGGATTCAGGTTTGATACTGAGCGGGGCGTAGCACAAGCCTATGACGGCGCGGAGAAATATCTGGCGCTGTGTTTAGACCCTGACATAAAAAGGGGCAATATGAGATACTGGCAGGAAGCATTGGCTTCCATCATTAAAAATAAATGGACAGAGAAAGATGATTATGTCTTGGGATATACCCCTCATTCTAAAATTAAATATGATATAGGTTTTAACTGGGCTGTAGGCAGTAAATGGCCTAATAAAGCCTGGCCTAAAAAGCATTGGAAGGCGCTAGAACGTTTGCTTAAAAGGCAATTTTCAATCACGTGGCAGAAGGGACTTACCAACCTGCATGAGTATATGGATTGGATTAATTCATGCCGGCTGGTTATTACAAATGACAGCTTAGGAATGCATTTGGGAATTGCGCTGAAAAAAAAGATTATTGTGCTCTTTGGGCCGACATCTTCAAGAGAGATATATCTTTATGAAAGAGGTGTTAAAATTCTTCCCGATGCCCCTTATAAGTGCGTTCCTTGTTTGCACACAACATGCACGCAAAAGAAAAATTGTATGGAATTTATTAGCCCTGAAAAGGTTAATAAAAATGTGGAGGCATTGATTCACCACAAAGGCGCAAGGCGATGAGTGATTTTTTCAGGATAGACAGCCATAAACTTATTTTTCATGTTGATAGGGTCAATGAATGGCTACGGGGTAAAAGTATCTGTCCTATCTATTTAGAAATAGCTCCTGCAGGCGGTTGTAACCAACGTTGCATTTTTTGCGCCCTTGATTACTTGAGTTATCAGACGAGGTTTTTGGATTTTGACATCTTAAGAAAAACTGTTACGCAAGCGGCGTCCTTAGGCGTCAAAAGTATTATGTATGCGGGAGAAGGAGAGCCTTTGCTGAACAAGGATATTGATAAAATTGTGTTATTCACAAAAAAATGCGAGATTGATGTTGCGATAACTACAAACGGGGTGTTATTGAGTAAGGCCGTTTCGGAAAAGATATTGAGTTCTCTTGCCTGGATACGCATAAGCCTTAATGCCGCAACGCCCGGGAATTATGCGCGCGTCCACCGCGCCAGGAAACAGGATTTCTCAATAGTTTTAGATAACATTAAGGCGGCTGTCTTGATCAAAAAACAAAAGAAATCACCGGTCGTTATTGGCGTTCAATTCTTGATGATCCCGGAGAATGTGCATGAGGCGCTTACTCTGGCAAAAATTTTAAAAGGTATGGGTGTTGATTACCTGACAATCAAGCCATATTCGCAACATCCCCTTAGCAATTCTGCGATAGACCAGCGCTTTGCTTGCGAAGATCATACGGCGCTAGCAAAAACCCTGAAGAAGACGGAGGATAAGACATTTAAGGTTATTTTTCGGAGCGAGACGATGAATCGCATCGGTAAGGGCAGGGATTATCAGCATTGTTTAGGGCTGCCGTTTTGGGCGTATATTAACGCTTGCGGTGATATATATGCCTGCAGTGCGTTTTTGGGAAAGAAAGAGTTTTGTTACGGCAATATTTATCAAGACAGCTTTAAGAAAATAATGGCCGGCAAACGCCGAGCAGCCATTATCCACAGAGCTGCTGTTAAGCTGGATGCGGGTAAGTGTCGCGAGGTTTGTCGCTTGGATAAGATTAACAGTTATCTTTGGGAGCTAAAGCACCCAGCTTTGCATATTAACTTTATTTAAGGCAAAAAAAGTAGAATATGAATTCAGGTTCACACAAGGATTGCATAAGGGCCATTTACGCGACAATGCTTAAGATTCGTCTCTTTGAAGAGCGCATAGTTGCCCTCTATCCGCAGCAGGAGATAAGAACGCCTGTTCATTTATGTCTAGGGCAGGAGGCGCCTGCCGCAGCGGTTTGCGCGCATTTAACAAAAGAGGATTACGTATTTACGACACACCGATGCCACGGCCACTGTATCGCCAAGGGCATGGCGACAGACGCGATGATGGCCGAACTCTACGGCAAAAGGACCGGTTCTTGCCGCGGGAAGGGCGGTTCTATGCATTTGGCTGATCCTAGCGTAGGGATTTTTGCTACATCGGCGATTGTCGGAGGCGGTATTCCATTGGCAGTGGGGGCCGCTCTGAGCATAAAATTTAGGAAGGAAAAACGTGTGGCAGTCGCGTTTTTTGGGGATGGCGCAACTGATGAAGGCGTATTTTACGAAAGC
Organism: Candidatus Omnitrophota bacterium; assembly: GCA_043797125.1. Lineage (GTDB taxonomy): Bacteria > Omnitrophota > Gorgyraeia > JABMRG01 > JAFGKX01 > JAZDPX01. The sequence goes on along the minus strand of JAZDPX010000006.1, from coordinate 58,062 downwards.
CTTAATTTTGCCGCCTTGAAAAAATTGCGTGTTTTATTTGTCTGTGAGAATAACTTTTATGCCACCAACTCTTCGCAGAAAGCCCGCCAGCCTCTGGATAATATTTTTAAAAGAGGGAAGATTTTTGGTATTCCGGGTTTTCGGTGTGACGGCAACGACGCTTTAAAAATATGGGAATTGTCAGGAAGGTTACTGAAGAAGGTAAGAGAAGGTAAAGGGCCGTTTCTTCTGGAGTGCCGCACGTACCGTTGGAAGAGCCACGTGGGACCTGATTGCGATGCGGAAAAAGGGTATCGCCCAAAACATGAAGTGGATATTTGGATACGGCGATGTCCTCTCAAAAGAATTGAGGCGTATTGTTTGAAAAAAAATATATTGACGCAACAGCAGATTGTTAATTTGCATTCACTAATTCAAAAAGAAATTGAAGTAGCAGTCCGTTTTGCCAAAAATAGCCCGTTTCCAGAAAAAGAAGATGTTTATCGAAATGTTTATTACGAGGATTAATCATGCCATGGACAAAGATTGCCGTTGATAATGCCGTTGAAGATTTATCACAAGGCCAGCCGCCAAAAGGGGCAAGGCCATTGTCTTATGCGGAGGCCTTACGAGAAGCCCTTTTTCAGGCATTAAAAAAAGATGCAAATGTTTTTGTTATGGGGGAGGGCGTAGATGATCCGGGAGGGGTTTTTGGTTCAACGCTTAACCTGCACAAAGAATTTAAGGGTAGGGTTTTTGATACGCCAATAGCAGAAAACGCACTTACAGGTTTTGTAACAGGGGCGGCCCTTGCCGGCATGAGGCCGGTTCTTGTGCACATGAGAATGGATTTTATTCCTTTGTCTTTTGACCAGATCTTGAACCACGCGGCGAAGTTTTGTTATATGTCCGGTGGAAAAGTGCGTGTCCCTTTAGTTATACGCGCACTTATCGGTAGAGGCTGGGGTTCGGCAGCTCAGCACTCCCAGAGCCTTCACGCTTTATTCATGCATATGCCGGGACTAAAGGTTGTTATGCCGTCATGCGCTTATGATGCCAAGGGATTATTACTGGCTAGCATCGCCGATAATAATCCTGTTGTCTTTATTGAACATCGCTGGCTTTACGATATGCGTCAACATGTTCCAAAAAACGAATATTTGATTCCTATCGGGAAAGGATTCATAAGAAAATCCGGCAGCGATGCGACGGTTGTCGCACTGTCTTTAATGGTGTCGGAGGCCCAGAAAGCTGCTGGTGTATTAAAGCAGGATGGCATCGATATTGAAATTATAGATTTACGCGCACTCAATCCATTAGATGAGGATATTGTAATAGGATCAGTTAAGAAAACAGGCCGTTTAGTGATTGCCGACCTGGGCTGGCAAAGTTCAGGCGCTGCAGAAATTCTGGCAGGGCGCCTTTTCAATAAAATAAGACCTTATCTTAAATCTGGCATCCGCACAGTTGCTCTTCCCGATACGCCCACGCCTTGCAGCCCGGTGCTGGAAGATGCATTTTATCGCAACGCGACGGACATAGTCAAGTCTGTTAAGGAGATGTTTTGAATACAGAGAAAAGGAATAAGCTGAGCGTTATAATGCCGGCCCTTAATGAAGAACACAATATTTTAGGGGCTATCAAGGATACCCTGGAAGCCTTTGAGATTTTTGGGATTATTGGCGAAATTATTGTGATTAATGATGGCAGCGCTGACCGCACGCAGGCAATAGCAGAAGAGAAAGCGCGAGAGCATCCCGAGAAGATAGTAATCCTTAAACATCTTAAGCCACAGGGCCTCGGCGCTTCTTTCTGGGAGGGTGTCGATGCAGCTACAGGCAATTTTATCGTTATGCTGCCAGGGGATAATGAAAACGATCCTCAAGAAATTTTGCGATATTACAAGCTCTTGGAGCATGTGGATATCGTTATACCATTTCTTTTTAACAGGGAGGTCAGGTCTATTTTTAGAAACGCGCTTTCATATTTGTTTCGTTTTATAATCAACACGACTTTTTTTGTGAATTTTAATTATACTAACGGCACCATCCTTTATAGAAAATCTATTCTCAAAGAATCGAATGTCTACTCCAGCGGTTTCTTTTTTCAGACGGATATCTTGATCAGGTTAGTCAAAAAAGGATATCTTTTTGCCGAGGTCCCTTACAGGGTAAGAGTCAGGAATAAAGGAGTTTCAAAAGCCGTGAGCTTTCCGTCATTTTTTCAGGTTGTCAGGGGCTATTTAAGGTTGCTGAAAGATTTTTCCTTGCGAAAAGAAAAATTTGACTCTACGTCTAAATTTCACAGCGATTCCCAAACAGCGGCAAGAAGGAAAAATTTTTAAGGCATCATTAGGTTATAATTGAGCGATTTAATTCTTGATGGACAAAAATTAGCGTGGCATAAAGAGCGCGTAGATGCTTGGTTAAAAGGCGAGCGCATCGCACCGGTCACGATAGATTGCGCCTTAACGCGCCGCTGCACGTATAGATGCATTTACTGTTACGGCATGCTGCAGGCTAATGATGAGAAAAAGATGACCAAGGACGCCATCTTTAGATTTTTGGATGATGCGGCCGAAATCGGCGTTAAGGCAATCAGCTTTGTCAGCGACGGAGAAAGCACATGCTCGCCGCATTTTTACGATGCCATCTTACGAGGTAAGGCAAACGGCCTTGATATAGCCGTCGGAACCAACGGTTACCTTCTAAAAGAAGAGAGGCTGGTTGAGATTTTACCCGCCCTTACCTATATACGTTTTAATATGTCCGCGGCTAAAGCAAAACGCTACGCAGAGATTCATGGTTGCAGCATCTCTTGCTATGAGAAGGTCTGCAGCATTATCCGAGAGTGCGTTCAAATCAAGAAAAATCTAAAATTAGATGTTACGATCGGACTTCAGATGGTTTTCCTGCCGGCATTTTCTGATCAAGTGATACCGTTGGCCAAACTGGGCAGGGAACTGGGGGTCGATTATACGATTTTCAAACATTGTAGCGACGATGAAAAAGGGTCTTTAGGTGTTGATTATTTAAAATATGAACAATGCGAGGGTATTTTAAAAGAGGCCCAAAAAATTTCCAGCGAAGGTTATGAAGTCGCGGTGAAATGGTCAAAGATCCTAAGCAGCGGAAAACGCCGCTACACCCGTTGTTACGGGCCTGCGTTTATTATGCAGTTTTCAGGGTCAGGTCTTGTGGCGCCTTGCGGCATGTTGTTTAACAAGAGATACTCAAAATATCATATAGGTAATATTACAGAAAAATCTTTTAAAGAAATCTGGAAGAGCGAGCGCTACCGGGAAGTGCTGCGCCTCATAGGCTCCGATGAATTTGACGCACGATGCATGTGTGGCACGTTGTGCCTTCAGCATAAAGTGAATGAATTTTTATGGGATTTAAAGCACCAAGATGTCTGTATGGATGCGCCTTTGGGCAGACCGCCGAAACATATAAATTTTATTTAACGTTAAAGGCATCAAAATGTCGGTTTTAATTTACGGGACAATTCTTTTTCTTTTTTCTTTCGGAATCCACTTCCTAATATGGAAAGTTTACCTGCCGCGAAAAAATCACACGAAAGTTTTATTAATTATTTTTTTCGGCGTTTTATCCGTCGGCATATGGTGCTTCAGAAAAGACCCCGCATTCTGTTTTCAGCTTGTTTTGTTCTATTCATCCTTGGCATTGGCTTATATAGTCTCTTATTCGGCGATTGAGGTGGATAGCCCATCGCTTATTATGATCCTGGATATTGCTAAGGCATATCCCCTGGGCCTTACAAAAGAAGAATTTTATGCCGGGTTTTCGGATGAGCTGCTCGTGCTGCCGCGTTTAAACGATTTAGTTAAGGACGGAATGGTTGTTCTTGATAAGGGGCTATACCGCCCGACGCCAAAAGGGGTTTTATTGGCAGATATTTTTATTAACTTTCGCCGTTTGCTCAAGGCGCCCAAAGGCGGGTAGCGTTGGCTATGAAAAATTATCTTGTTACGGTTATTCCTGTTATAGCTTTGGCGGTGAATAGCATAAGTCAAATATGCGCTTATCGGCTTGTTAGCAAATTTGGCATGCTTAAATCTATTTTTCTGGGTTTTGGTGTCGGGCTGGCATGCATTTTTTTATTTGATTTCTTTTTTTTGTTTTTAAATTCTATCGCATGGCATAAGCAGGCGGCCGCAACTGCGGTCCATGTGATTACGTATATTTCGCTGTCTTATTGTTATTTTAATTTTATTAATTTGGGCGAGACAGCCAGGCGCATCAGGATTCTAATAGAGCTTAGGGCATCTCCCGAGGGCCTTGTTTTGGCTCAACTATTGAAACGTTATAACGCCCAGGAAATTGTTGAGCGCAGGCTTTCGCGCTTGTTAAAGAACAGACAAGTGATTGTCAAGGACAACGCATTCTATATCGGCCAACCGGTCCTGTTGTGGGCAGCCAAAGTAATCGTTTTGTTAAAAATAATCCTTTTGGGTAAGAAAAGCGAATTTTATTAAACCTCATAAGAGAGAGTTTTGTTATGGCTTCGGAGAATCTTAAACCTATACATATTCCGTCTCGCTACAATTATATTGCATTTTTTTTTGACGTTTGCGTGTAATCTAAAGTGTAGTTATTGCATCAATTATTTTCAGCAGAGTGCTATCAAACGCCCGATTATGTCAGGCCAAGAGTGGGTTAAAGGGCTAAACCGCATCATATCAAGGGACGATTTACCGGTTACCCTGCAGGGAGGCGAGCCGAGCCTGCACCCTGATTTTATCTATATAATTAATAATCTTAAACCCGAGTTAAATATTGATATCTTGACCAATCTGCAGTTCGATATAAAGGAATTCATCAAGAAAGTCAGCCCACAACGCATCAGGAGGAAAGCGCCTTATGCGTCTATCCGTGTCAGTTATCATCCCGAAACAATGGATTTCAACGATTTAGTCGCCAAAGTCCTCCGGATGCAAGACGCGCATTTTAGCATTGGTATCTGGGTAGTAACGCACCCCTCTCATAAGAACGCCATTGTCAGCGCCAGGGAGAAATGTTTAAAATTGGGTATAGATTTCCGCGAAAAAGAATTTTTAGGAGAGTTTCAAGGTAAGTTATACGGCAACTACAGGTACAATGGTGCCTGCGACAAGAAGTTTAAGAAAGCTGTTTTATGCCGCACGACAGAGCTATTAATGGATAGCGCCGGCCATATATTTCGCTGTCATGCGGATCTTTATACGGGCCTTGATCCTATCGGCCACATATGCGATCCCGATTTTCAGGTTGATGATAAGTTCAGAGAATGCCTGCTTTTTGGCCACTGCAATCCCTGCGATGTAAAAGTCAAGACAAACCGATTCCAGCAGTTTGGCCATACTTCCGTCGAGGTAAAAGATTTTTAGGCGATGAAAAAAATCCAGCAAATAAAAACATGGGCCGTGGCCCTGGCCGTAGGAGCGACTCTATTTCTTTTGCAGAGGGGCTTGCTTGTGACAAAGGAGCTGATGGCAACCCACGATACCATTATATGGTACGGCGTATTTGCTTATTTTGCGGATAGCTTGCTTCATGGAATTTTTCCTTTTTGGAACCCTTTTATGAACTGCGGCGAGGCCTTCTTTTTAAATATCAATATTCTTCATCTTTTGGACCCTCAAGTTCTCCTTTTGATATTAGCCGCCAAGGTTTTCAGGTTAGATTTCCTGACTATTTATCATTTTGACCTGTTCCTGCGTTATATGATTTTTATCGCCGGAGCCTATACGTTTTTTCTTTCCGTTGCAAAATACAGGCTCAGCGCCGTAATCGCTTTTGTGAGTTTGTCTTTTTCTTCTTTGGCCACCGCCTATTTAAAACAAAATTCCTTAATTTTATCTTCTTATTTATTTCCTTGGATTTTGTGGTCTACTTTAAAATTTTTAACGGAATACCGCCTGAGGTTTCTTGTTTATTTGACTTTTTTTTCCGGGATTGCCCTTTCTTCTTATCACGGAGCCTACGTCATTTTATCTTTAGCTGTTGTCCTGGCTTGCCTTTTTTTAACAAAGGGGCTTTCTGTCAGAAAGGTTTTCGCTTTTAAAAAAGGGATTATTTATGTGCTGGGGGCTTTATTTTACTTATGCCTTTTGACATTAAATATTTTTGTTGTTTACCTCACATACAAAAATGATGTTGTGCCCACTTCGCGTTTATTTGAAGCCCCCTTGGCTGCGCCCGCTTTTTTTGCTGACTTTTTGAACCTATTTATTCCTTATTCTTTTGCCCTCCATTTTTTTAACTGGCATTTTATGTCAGAATCTTTTCTTTATATAGGGTTAATTCCTCTGGTTTTTGTTTGTATAGGCTTGATTTATTCCCACCATCCCTATAAACGGGGATTCGCCTTTGCTTGCGTTGTCATTGCCTTAATCATGTTGAATGATAACACGCATCTCTTTACCTTGTGCTGCAAGATTCTGCCTTTTTTTTCCGCTATCCGTAATACTCTTACGTTTGGCCCTTTTTTTATTTTTTGTTTAATCGTTTTGGAGTGTTTTGGCCTAGATATTTTTTTTGAAAAAACTTTTTTATCGCAAATAAATAGTTTTATCCGCCCCATTTATCTTATCGTTATCGGAATCGGTTATTTCGCAATTTTGGCCAACAGACAGCTTATTCGTGTTTATCCTCTCATTATTACTCCATACAATATTCTTAAGGATTATGCTACTATTACAACAAAAGCTCTCACGTCCTTTTTAGAACCATTGTTTTATCAATCAGATGTAAATTCCTGTATATTTATTTTAGGTAGTTCGATAATATTCTTTGCCTTTACAAAGCCGCAAATCCGAATGTCCTTAAAAGTTTTTTTTCTTATATTGTTTATTTTTGTTGACTTGTCCCTATTTCACCAAGTTGTCTTGTCTTTTGTTACAATGCCAAGAAGACAGGATGCCGTCACTCAACCAACGGACTTTGTATACCGGGATAAAAGAATTGCCTTCATAAGCCCCGAATACCCTTTTTATGCTTTTTCGCCGGCTATGCTTAAGAAAGATGCGGCCTATAGTACAAATATACCTTGGGTGACAACGCATTTTTATGAAATGAAAAATTTTTTTTATTTTTTTAATAATCAACGGATTTCTTTTAGTGTTAAGTCTGACCTGATGGGTATTTCGGCCCCGAAGTTACGCCTTGTCCCCAAGGCCGTTGTGTTGCCCCAGCCTGTAATAGTTGTGGAGTTGGAAAAAGCTGATTCTGCGATTTTGGAAAAAGTTGTTTTTCTTGAAGAGGCCCTGCCATTAAAATATTCTCATTTGATTCTTGTCTCTCGGGACGATATTCAGAATCTTAGCACCAAAGAAGGCGAAATAGAGGTTATACGGTTTGGACCGAATGAAATACTTATGGATGTGCATTGTCTCGAGGACTGTTTTCTTTTTTACAGCGATGGTTTTGATAAAGACTGGAAGGTTTTTATCGATGAGCAAAGACAAAAAGTCTACAAAGCAAATTTGGCTTTTAAATCTATTGTGATGGAAAAAGGGACTCACCGAGTTCAGTTCATTTATGAACCGGGATTCTATATAGCGAGCCTCATCTTTTATTTTGCAGGGCTTTTCCTTATTTTGGGCTTTTGGTTTTTAAAGTCTTTCAAGCGTTTTTTATGATTATAAGAAAATAAACACTAAAAGCTCATAGGGTCATATATGCCTTTTGCAAAAAATAATTCCATAAAGGCCAGATAGCCGAAGACGGATATTGTAATGACAACGACCGATATAAGCGTATTTGAATACTTGGGGGTATAGGTTTCAAACAGCTCTTTAAGCATCAATACAAAAAAGATCCTCAAGAGCATATCAAGAACAACAATATGCCTGATGTTTGATGTAAAAATACCGCTGCACAAAAATGCCAGGACAAAAATAAAGATAAATAAAAAATACATTACCTTTTCATCCAGGCGTTTTCTTAATATAGAATACAGCATAAAGCCCACCGCGAGAGTAAATACCCAAGGCGAAAACAAGACAAAGCCGCCCGTACTTATAAGATACAATACCCCGACGATAAGAAGCAGTAACAGGCTTGTGTACATCCAGCCTTTTATATAAAAGCCTTTTTTCATATAGAAGATCATATATAAAAGGTATAAAGAAAAGGCTAGAGATAAAATGACAGCGGGTTCTTTTATTAATATGGCGTTTGAAAGAGCCAAACCGAATATGAGGTATTTAACGGGGGTTTTCTTTTTCACTAAATCATAAAAGGCCCATATAGCGAGAGAAAAAAGCATGGTAGCGGTGCTATCCGGTAAAGCGCGCCTTGCCATATACATATTTAAAGGAGAAAACGCCACAAGCATTGTAAACCAGAGGGCAATTTTGTCGCTGAAATGCTTTTTAGAGAAGTAATAACATATTACAAGAAGCAGGCAGTAGCTAAAAACAGACAAAGACGAAAGAGCTGAAAACGTCTGCCCGAATACCCTGATCCAGAAAGAACACAAAAGCACAAAGCCAAGCCTTAACAAAGAAGGATAAGCGCGGCCTTTTTCATTTTCCAGTAAAAACTCGTAAAGGGTAGGAAACTTAGCAATGCCGTTATCTTTGATAAACGCGGCATATTTTAAGTAACAGCCTTCGTTGCCTCTTATGTTATAGGTGATATATTGTAAGCTGTAGAGGACAGCACCGAGCGCAATTACAAATATCAAGCAAAACAGCAGCAAATATGTGCCTTTGCCATACATTAGCTCGGAGTCGTTCATTTTTTTAATATAGCATATTTTTGCATAGAATCCAAGCAAATAAAAAAAGCCCCCGAAATATCGGAGGCTTTACTTTAGGTTGTAAACCTAGATAGCTTTCGCTACTTGGCTACCCTCCCTTTCTTAATCTTGTACTATAAATATACACTATGTTTTCTAAAATTTCAAGGCCCCGGCTGTCATTCTTACAAAAGAGAGATCTGCAAAGCAAAGGCCTGTGGCAATTCTCGCAGGGACGCGCAAAAATCCCCAGCGTGGATTTTTGCGCTCTGACCTCGGCCTTCGCTCTCGCCTGTATTGAAACAAGGGCGAACCATGCCCGCTTCGGCCTCGCAAGCCCTGCTCGAATTACCACAGGCCTTTGCTATACGGGGGTTTTACGTAAAATAGTTGACATCAAAAAATCGTGTGCTATAATCTAACCCTAAGTATTATATTAGAGAAAACACAGATGATCGCAGATTGAAAGAAGCAGATGATCGCAGATATAATATCTGTGATCATCCTGTATTTTTTTATCTGTGATAATCTGCGTAAACCGGAGAATAACCATGAGAAGCGATACCGCAAAAATCGGATTGGAACGAGCGCCAAACAGGGCGCTTTTACACGCTACAGGGTTAAGAAAGGCTGATATAGCTAAGCCTTTTATAGGCATTGCCTCAAGCTTTTCAGACCTTATTCCAGGCCATATAGGCATGAGGGCGCTTGAGCGCTCTATTGAGGCCGGTGTAAATGCCGGCGGCGGCCAGCCGTTTATCTTCGGCATACCCGGTGTGTGCGATGGCATAGCAATGGGGCATACGGGAATGAAGTATTCCCTTATTACAAGAGAGCTTATTGCTGACTGCATAGAGGCAGTGACAATGGCGCATGCGCTGGATGGGCTCATTCTGCTTACTAATTGCGATAAAATTACTCCGGGCATGCTTATGGCAGCGGCAAGGCTTGATATTCCCGCGATAGTTGTTACAGCAGGGCCTATGCATTCAGGTATGTATAAAAATATACGGCGTTCATTAGTAAGGGATACGTTTGAGGCGTTGGCAAAAAGAAGAATGGGCCAAATCTCAGCGCATGACATGGAGCAGCTTGAGCTATGCGCATGCCCGGGAGCAGGTTCATGCCAGGGTTTGTACACAGCCAATACCATGGCATGCGTCAGCGAGGCAATGGGCATGTCTTTGCCCGGATGCGCTACCGCATTGGCAAACTTTTCTAAAAAGACAAGAATTGCCAAGGATAGCGGAGAGAGAATAGTCGAGCTTGTTAAAAAGAACATTACCGCAAGAAAGATAATGACAAAAAATTCCATACACAACGCGGTTTTAATGGATATGGCTTTAGGCGGCTCCACAAATACAATGCTTCATATTCCCGCGATAGCGCATGAGGCAGGAATTGAAATATCTTTGGATGAAATGGATAAAATAAGCAGAAATACGCCGCATATAACTAATATTCAGCCTGCCGGCGATTATATGATGGAGGACCTGGAATATGCCGGCGGGGTGCCGGGATGCCTTAACAGGTTAATAGGAAAACTTAAGGACAACATGACTGTCAGCGGCTTAAGCATAAAGCATATTGCAAAGTCAGCTATTATTTACAACGACGATGTTATAAGGCCGCTTGCAAAGGCGTATCACAAGACAGGTGGTATTGCTGTGTTAAAGGGCAATTTAGCGCCTGATGGCTGCGTTGTTAAGCAAAGCGCTGTCGGAAGCAGCATGATGTCTTTTTCAGGAAAGGCGAAATGTTTTGATTCCGAAGAAACTGCCATGAAAGCCATTATGGATGGTAAAATAAAAAAAGGCACTGTTATTGTTATTAGGTATGAAGGCCCGAAGGGCGGTCCGGGCATGAGAGAGATGCTTTCTCCGACATCGGCGATAGTAGGCATGGGATTATCTTCGTCAGTCGCATTAATAACAGACGGCCGTTTTTCAGGAGGAACGCAGGGCCCGTGCATAGGGCACATATCTCCTGAAGCAGCGGCAGGCGGGCCTATCGCAGTTATTAAAGACAACGACTATATTCGAATAGACATACCAAAAAGAAAAATAGAACTTAAAATAGCGAAGGCTGAATTAGACGCGCGCCTTAAAAAATTAAAACCGGCGAAACCGAAAATAACATCAGGCTGTTTAGCGAGATACGCAAAATTGGTGCAGTCAGCGTCAACAGGAGCGGTGTATAAATGATTTTACACAGATTAGCACAGATTAAAAGATACAAGATGATCACAGATGTTGTAAGAATTTATCTGCGATCATCCGCGTCTTATAATCTGCGATCATCTGCGCAACAAGGAGCGAAGCGACGAATATGAAACTCACAGGAGCGGGGATATTAATAGAATCGCTGAAAAGGGAAGGCGTTGAAATAATTTTTGGTTATCCCGGGGGCCAGGTTCTGCCTATATTTGATAAACTTTACGACGCTGATTTTAAGTTTATCCTGGTGCGCCATGAACAAGGCGCTGCTCACGCTGCAGACGGTTATAGCCGCGCGACAGGCAAGGTTGGAGTCTGCCTTGCCACATCCGGGCCAGGGGCCACTAATTTAACAACCGGTATTGCTAATGCATATATGGATTCCATTCCTATGGTCGCTATTACAGGCCAGGTGAAGACATTCCTTATCGGTAACGACGCATTTCAGGAAGCGGATGTTACCGGAATTACGCGGCCGATTACCAAACATAATTTTTTGGTCAAAGACGCCAATGACCTGGCCAGAATTGTAAGAGAAGCGTTTTATATTGCTTCCAGCGGCAGGCCGGGCCCGGTTTTAATTGATATACCTTCTGATGTGCAATTGCAGGAGGTAGAATTTATCTGGCCGGAAGAAATAAAAATTAAAGGGTATAAACCTACGCTTTTCGGCCACCCGGGCCAGATTAAAAAGGCTGTGAGGTTAATCGCAGCGAGCAAAAGGCCTATCATATATGCAGGCGGCGGAGTTATTACTTCAGGCGCGAATATTAAATTAAAAGAATTAGCCGAGAAAATACACGCTCCGGTAACTACAACTTTGATGGGCTTGGGCGGGTTTCCGGGTGAGCATGAGCTTTCCTTAGGCATGCTGGGCATGCATGGGACAGCTTTTGCCAATCACGCGATTATGGAATCTGACCTTATTATTGCTGTTGGCGCGCGTTTTGACGACCGCGTTACAGGCAGGCTTGATGCATTTGCGCCTTCAGCCAAAGTCATACACATAGACATTGACCCGTCATCAATAAGCAAAAACGTTAAAGTTGATATTCCTATAGTAGGCGACGCTAAAAATATCTTAGGGCAGCTATTGGAGGAGATTAAAAAGGCTCCGGATACTACGGACTGGTTAAAGACAATAAAAGCGTGGAAGAAAAAACACCCCTTAGCTTATAAAGATGACGGTATTATTAAACCTCAGTATGTTATCGAGCAGATTTATGACATTACAAAGGGAGACGCTGTTATAGTGACGGAGGTTGGACAAAATCAGATGTGGGCATGCCAGTGGTATAAATATAATCAGCCCAGGACCTTTATTTCATCGGGAGGGTTAGGCACCATGGGGTTTGGCCTTCCTGCGGCAATGGGCGCTAAATTGGGATGCCCGAAAAAGACGGTGTTTGATATTGCGGGCGACGGCTCAATACAGATGAATATCCAGGAATTAGCTACTTGTGTCTTTAATAAAATCAATGTCAAGGTTGCGATATTAAATAACGGTTATCTGGGGATGGTCAGGCAGTGGCAGGAATTATTTTATAAAAAACGCTATTCCCAGGTCAGTTTATATAATCCGGATTTTGTAAAACTGGCGGAAAGTTACGGCGCAGCAGGCATGCGGGTAACTAAAAAAGAACAGGTGCGCACAGCTATCGAAAAGGCGCTTAGCATAGATAACACCGTGTTAATTGATTTTAAGGTTGAGCCCGAGGAAAACGTTTTTCCGATGGTGCCTGCCGGCCAGGCAATAAACCAGATAATCCAGGGCCTGGCTTAAGGCTTAAAAAGTGAAACGGAGCTAGATGTGAGACATACGATTTCTGTATTAGTGGAAAATAAATTCGGCGTGCTGGCGCGCGTTTCAGGATTATTCAGCGCGCGAGGGTATAATATCGCCTCTTTGGCAGTGAGCGAAACACTGGACCCGTGCGTTTCTTATATGACCATCGTGGTAGAGGCAGAAAACGAAAACATACTGGAGCAGATAAAAAAGCAGCTCAACAAGCTTATCGACGTAATTACGGTTACGGATTTTACGAAGAAGGAACATGTTGACCGCGAACTGATTCTGGTGAAGGTGAGTTATTCAGCAAAAATTAAGCCGAAATTAGAAGCAATATTAAATAAATATGTGGGCAAGGCCATTCAGCATAAGGGCGATACAGCCATCATTGAAGCGGTTGGTGACCAGCAGCAGATAAAGGCTTTGCTTACGGCGCTGGATCAATATGGGATTAAGGAATTAGCGCGAACAGGAAGAATTGCATTAGCATATTAAGAGAGGAGAACAAATGGCTAAGATTTATTACGACAAGGACGCGGATTTAAATATTATAAAAGACAAAACAATTGCAATTATAGGTTACGGCATCCAGGGCAGGGGCCAGGCGCTTTGTTTAAAGGATTCCGGGTGCAAGGTGGTTGTTTCCGAACTTGCAGGCACTCCGAATTTCGAGCAGGCGAAAAAAGACGGATTTAATCCTGTTTCCGTCGACGAAGCAGCTAAGCAGGCGGATATTATACAGATACTTACGCAAGACCATGTCCAGGCAAAGGTGTATAAGGAAAACATTAAACCGAATCTAAAAAAAGGTAAGGCTCTTTGTTTTTCGCATGGTTTTAACATACGTTTTAAACAGATTAAGCCCCCAAAGAACGTTGATGTGTTTATGGTCGCGCCAAAAGGCCCGGGGGCTTTAGTAAGGCGCATGTATGAAGAGGGAAAAGGCGTACCGTGCCTTTTGGCGATATTCCAGGATGCTACAGGCAATGCAAAGCAAATCGGGTTAGCTTATGCTAAAGCTATAGGCGCAACGCGCGCCGGAGTTATTGAAACTACTTTCGATGAAGAGACAGAGACAGATTTATTCGGCGAGCAGGCAGTGCTTTGCGGCGGGGTAACGGAATTAATTAAAGCGGGATTTGACACGTTAATGGAAGCAGGGTATCAGCCGGAGATTGCCTATTTTGAGGTTTTGCATGAGCTTAAACTCATCACGGATTTAATTCAGGAAACCGGTATTTCAGGAATGCGCAGGAGGGTTTCCAATACTGCCTGCTACGGCGATTTAACGCGCGGGCCCATGATTATTACAGCTAAAACCCGCAAGACAATGCAGAAGATGCTTAAAGATATTAAGTCCGGTAAATTTGCAAGAGAGTGGATTAAAGAAAATGAAACAGGCCGCCAGAATTTTGACAGGCTTTTAAAAGCCGGCGATGAGCACAAAATAGAAAAGGTAGGCCAGCAGCTAAGAGAAATGATGCCGTGGATGAGGAAATAGCATGAGCGATAATGTGACAATATTCGATACGACACTAAGAGACGGGGAGCAGTCTCCGGGGGCGAGCCTTCAGAAGAATGAGAAGCTGGAGATTGCGTATCAGCTTGCAAGGCTTGGGGTGGATGTAATAGAAGCCGGGTTTCCCATTGCTTCTCCGGATGACCTTGAGGCAGTTAAACAGATTGCAAAAAAGGTAAAAGGCCCTGTTATATGCGCTCTTGCGCGCTCTCTTAAAAAAGACATAGACGCAGCTTTCGAAGCTGTGCGTTTTGCTAAACGCGGGCGCATACATGTATTTTTAGCAACCTCAAAGATTCATATGAAATATAAACTAAAAAAGGCAGAGGAAGAAATTCTAAAACAGGCGCAAGACGCGGTGAGATACGCAAAGACGCTTGTGGATGATGTTGAATTTTCGCCTGAAGACGCGTCAAGAACAGAAAAAGAATTTCTTTATAAAGTGGTGGAGGCTGTTATTAATGCGGGCGCAAAAACGGTAAATATACCCGATACGGTTGGTTATGCCATACCCGATGAATTCGGCAAACTTATACACGGTATTATAAACAACGTTCCGAATATAAACAAGGCTGTTATAAGCGTCCATTGCCATAATGACCTGGGGCTTTCTGTTTCCAATTCATTGAGCGCCGTTAAAAACGGGGCGCGCCAGATAGAATGCTGCATTAACGGCATAGGCGAACGCGCGGGCAACGCCTCTTTGGAAGAAGTTGTGATGGCGATTAAGACCAGAAAAGATTTTTTCAATCTGAACACCGGCATTGATACAAAATTGCTTAGCGAAACATCCCGCATGGTAAGCAGGCTTACAGGCATCAATGTCCAGCCTAACAAGGCAGTTGTCGGAATGAATGCCTTCAGCCATGAGGCCGGGATACACCAGGACGGAATTTTAAAGAAGGCCATTACATATGAAATTATGAGGCCCGAGGATGTCGGCTTCGGAGAAACCAGGCTTGTCCTGGGAAAGCATTCAGGCAGGCATGCCCTTAGCAAGCGGTTTGAAAAATTAGGGTACAAACTCAGCGATAAGGAACTCGATAATGCCTTTAACCGTTTTAAGGTTTTGGCTGATAAGAAAAAGACAATTTTTGACGAAGACCTGAAGGCCATTATCGAGGATGAGTTAATAGTAGTTACCGAAAGATATAAGCTCTTATATTTTTATGTGCAGGGCGGGACCAAAGATACCCCGTATGCAAAATTAAAAATCAAGGCAGATAAAAATATAATAGATACAGAAGCTGCCGGGGACGGGCCTGTTGACGCCTGTTATAAGGCAATAGACAAGGTAACTCGTATCACAGGAAAGCTTAAGGATTATTCCATCCGCTCCATCACAAGCGGCAAGGATGCATTAGGAGAAGTGTCTGTAAAGGTGCAGATAAAAGACGATATGGTTACAGGCCGCGGCACAAGCACCGATATAATAGAAGCCAGCGTTAAGGCATATCTTAATGCCATGAACAAAATCGTTTCCGGGCACGAGCCAAAGCTCAAACAATGCACTTAACCCGCCTTCGTGTATCGGGTGGGCTCGTAGTAGATAGCCTACGGCGGGTTATCCGCCGAAGCATATCTACTATGAAGTTCTCATTAACAGCGAAGGCGGATAAAGTTTAAAATGCAAAATTCAAAATTAAAAATATATGGGGTCATCGGGTATCCGCTAGGGCATACGCTGTCGCCGTATATGCACAATGACGCCTTTTCTAAATTAAAGATAAAGGCTATATATTTACCGTTATCCGTAGAGCCGAAAAATTTAAAAAGCGCGATAAACACGCTCAAGACAGCCGGTATCTGCGGCTTTAATGTTACCATACCTTTTAAGACCAGCTGCATGCGCTATCTCGACAGAATAGATAAGCTGGTTTCCATGATTGGCGCTGTAAACACCGTAGTACTTAAAAAGAACAAACTCTCCGGTTACAACACAGACGCAGCAGGTTTTATAAAGAGCCTTAAAGCTGACCTCGGGTTTTCGCCAAAAGGTAAAAGCGTATTTGTGTTGGGAGCAGGCGGCGCTGCCAGGGCTGTTTGTTTTGCGCTGGCAAAGGAAGGCGCTCGCGAGATTTTTATCGTGGATGTAATTAAAAGCAAGGCGGTTTCTTTGGCAAGAAATATCCGGAAAAATTTCCCGAAATGTTTAATTGAAGTGGTCACCACGTCACAAAGTCACAACGTCACAAGTCGCGCTGATTTAATCGTCAATGCCACTCCGCTGGGCATGAAAAAGACAGACCCCTTGCCGATTAATCCAAAACTTTTACGCAAAGGGCTTGCTGTTTATGATTTAGTATATAATCCGTCTCCGACAAAACTCGTTAAAGCCGCTAAAGCAAAGGGCGTAAATGCCGCCAATGGCTTAGGAATGCTGCTTTATCAGGGGGCTGAGGCGTTTAAGTTATGGACGCGTAGAAAAGCCCCTGTTGAGGTAATGAAGCAGGCGTTGGAGAGACATATATGATTTTTTTAATTTTTATATTCGGCCTTATAATCGGCAGCTTCTTAAACGTATGCATATACCGCATGCCAAAAGAAGAGTCTATTGTAATGCCTGCTTCCCATTGCCCTGAATGCAAAACCCCTATCCCATGGCGGGATAATATCCCTGTCGTAAGTTATATATTATTAAGAGGAAAGTGCCGCTTTTGCAAAAAATTGATTTCCCCGCGATATATAATAGTAGAAATTTTAACAGCGGTTTTATTAGCAATAACCTATAAGGTGTTCGGGCCTCATATCAAGTTTTTTGTGTATTCCATACTTTTTGGCGGGCTTATCGTAGCTACATTTGTTGATTTTAAACACCAGATTATACCTGATGAGATTACGTATTCGGGAATGGTTCTGGGTTTGATATTTAGCGCGATATGGCCAGCGCTGCAAAAGCAGCATCTGTGGTATATGGGCCTTATTAAATCCATACTGGGGCTCGTTATTGCAGGCGCGTCCATATACGTTATAGGCGTAATCGGCAAGCTTATATATAAAAAAGACGCTATGGGCGGAGGGGATATAAAATTAATGGCAATGGTTGGCGCGTTCTTGGGATGGAAATACGCGCTTCTTGTATTTTTTATTGCCCCGTTTTTTGGTTCTGTTGTCGGCATTATTATGAAAATAAAGTATAAGGTTGAGATAATTCCATACGGCCCGTATTTGTCTTTAGCAACCGTTGTTGTCGTATTCTGGGGCAGGAATATTTTGGGGTATTTGTTTTTTTAACAAAATTTTCTTCGAAAATTCTGGAGGTCACTATGCTAAAATACATGACTGCTGGTGAATCGCACGGGAGTTGTCTGGTTGCCATATTGCAAGGCATGCCGCATGGCGTAAGAATAAATCCGGATTTAATAAACGAGCAGCTTAAAAGGCGCCAGTCAGGTTACGGCAGGGGCAAAAGGATGCAGATAGAATCTGACAAAGTCAGGATTTTATCCGGATTAAGAAAAGGCCTTACTATAGCAAGCCCCATAACGCTTGTTATTGATAACAAGGATAAAAGTTTGGATACTTTGGCGCCTGTAATTTGCCCGCGCCCGGGGCACGCGGATTTGGCAGGCATGCTTAAATATAATACGCAGGATGCCAGGGATATATTAGAACGCGCCAGCGCGCGCGAAACCGCTGCAAGAGTAGCGGTTGGCAGCGTGTGCAGGCAATTTTTATCCTTATTTAGTATAGACCTGCTTAGCCACATAAAGGCCTTGGCCGGCGTAGAGGCGAAGGTTGATGATTTGACTCCGATAAAAATAAAGACATTGATACAGAAATCAGAGCTCTCTTGCGCGGATAAAAATGCCCAAGCGCTTATGAAAAAGGCGATAGACAAGGCAAAGGCCGAAGGCGATACTGTAGGCGGAATTTTTGAGGTTATAGCTCTTGGCGTGCCCGCAGGCCTGGGCAGCTGCATGGATCGAGAGAAAAAGCTGGATGCTCGCCTGGGGCTTGAACTGTTTTCAATACAGGCGATAAAGGCAATATCATTCGGCAGAGGTTTTGAAGCGTCGTCGTTAAGAGGAAGCAGGTTCCACGACGCGATATATTTTAAAAATGGGCGTTTCTTGAGAAAGACGAATAATGCAGGCGGCATAGAAGGCGGCATGACCAACGGCGAACCAATTCGCGTAAGTTGCGTTATGAAACCCATATCCACCTTAATGAACCCGCTTGATTCAGTAAATATAAAAACCAAAAATCCGCAGCGGGCAGCAACAGAGCGTTCGGATACTTGCGCTCTTTTCGCCGCCGGCGTAGTAGCCGAGAATGTTGCCGCAATCGTGCTCGCAGGCGCCTTTTTAGAAAAATTCGGTTCCGACTCATTGACGGAGATTAAGAGAAATTATTTAGGGTATATTGAACAAGTGAAGAGGTTTTAGTAGGAGCCGCCTCATGGCGGCGAATATTCCATGAAAAACATAATATTAACCGGTTTTATGGGAACCGGCAAGACAGTTATAGGAAAGATTTTGGCCGAGAAGCTGAAGCGCCAGCGCCTTTGCCTGGATGATATGATCCAGTGGAAAACAGGCAAACCCATTGCCGAAATATTCAAAGACAATGGTGAGGGTTACTTTAGAAAAATAGAGTCCCAGATGGTGGCGGCTGCGGCAAAAGATAAAAATGTAATAATTGACGCAGGCGGCGGCGCAATAATAAACGAGGATAATCTCAAGCGCCTTAAAGAGCGCGGCGTGATATTTTGCCTGACAGCCTCCGTCGATGCTATTATCCAGAGGACAAGCCGCACAAACGACAGGCCGCTGCTTAATGTTACCGATCCAAAAGCGAAGATTGAACAGCTGCTTAACGAGCGTGAAAAATTTTATAAAAGAGCAGACCATATACTTGATACAACCAACCTTACACCGGAAGAAGCAGCGCAGAAAATTATTGAATATATGGCATCATTAGAAAAGGTACTGTAAAAAATCATGTTGGTCATTTATGTATACACAGATTAGCACAGATGAAAGGATACAAGATGATCACAGATATAAAATCTGCGATCATCTGTATCTTCTAATCTGTGATTATCTGTGCAAAAAGTCAGCAAGATTTTTGGCGTTATCTTAGAAAAGGATTAGCGGTGAAAATTTCCGCAAACGACCTTATACTCCTTAACAGCTTACCGGACTTTGGTTATAAAAAATTATCGGATTCCGATAACGGTATCGCCAGGCCTCTTGAGAATGATATCTTAAGGGCAAAGGCAGCCTTTAACCTGCAGAAAGAATTGGACCTTATTAAAAAAGAGCATGTGAAGATAATCACTATTTTTGATAAAGAGTATCCGGATACCTTGAAAAACATCAGCAGCCCGCCGATAGTTTTATATGTAAAGGGAAATATTGAAAACATAACAAAGAATTCATTGGCTGTTGTAGGTTCGCGCAGCTGCACGCAATATGGCATAAGGATGACCAAGCGCATCTGCGCCGTGTTGGCAAAATTAGGCATAACCATTTGTTCGGGCTTGGCCAGGGGCATAGATACTGTTGCCCATAAACAGGCGCTTGCGCAAGGCGCGAAAACAATAGCAGTCTTGGGAAGCGGGTTAAATAATATATATCCTCCGGAAAACAGGAAGCTGTCGGACGAGATTCAATTAAACGGGGCTTTGATATCTGAATTTCCCATGGACACCCCGCCTTTAAAGGAAAATTTTCCGCGCAGAAACAGGATAATAAGCGGCTTATCAAAAGGCGTGCTTGTGGTAGAGGCCCCGGAAAAAAGCGGCGCTTTAATAACAGCTGATTTTGCGTTAAAGCAGGGAAAAGATGTTTTTGCGGTTTGCGCAAATGCTGATTCAGACACATCTTTAGGGTGCAATAACCTAATAAAACAAGGGGCAAAGCTGACTTTGGACGCATCCGATATCATCGAAGAGCTGTTCCCGGAATTATTGAGAGATTTTTCTGCCAAAGATAAGAAAGAACTGGAAAAGGAGCATCTTCTTTCTAATATTTCGGAAGAAGACAAAGTAATTTATAAAGCCCTTTCCGATACGCCTGTGACAATAGACAGTTTGATAGAAGGGCTTAGCCTAAATTCACAGAAGGCGTGTTTAAGTTTATTAAATCTTGAAATGACGGGATTAGTGAAGCAGCTGCCAGGAAAATTGTATGTGAGGGTATAGGAGAAATAATGTCAAAATCACTCGTGATAGTAGAATCTCCGACGAAGGGCAGAACAATAAGTAAATTTTTAGGAGACGCCTACGAGGTGACTTCTTCAATGGGCCATTTAATGGATTTGCCTCACAGCAAGATGGGGGTGGATATAGAAAATAACTTCAAGCCCGAATATGTGGTGGTAAAAGGGCGCAAAAAAATACTGAGCGAACTTAAAAATAAAGCAAAGCAGAAGACAAAGATATATCTGGCAACCGATCCTGACAGGGAAGGAGAGGCTATAAGCTGGCATTTATCCAAAGAGCTTAAGACTAAAGATAACCAGATGCTGCGGGTCGAGTTTCACCAGATTACAAAAGATGCCATTGCTTTAGCTTTTTCCGCGCCCCGGGACATAGACATGAATAAGGTAAATGCCCAGCAAGCCAGGCGCATCTTAGACAGGATAGTAGGATATAGCATTTCGCCTTTATTGTGGAAAAAAATAAGTTTTGGCTTAAGCGCGGGCAGGGTGCAATCAGTTGCTGTCAGGCTTATTGTGGAAAGGGAAAACGCAATCAAGGCATTTATTCCGCAGGAATATTGGGAGATAGAGGCGAGTCTTAAGAAAAGGCAGGTTGCAAAGGGCGATATTTTCACCGCAAAATTAGAAAAGATAGACGATAAAAAGGCCCAAATAAGCAATAAGGAGAACGCGGATTTAATAGTAGGCGAGATAGGCAAAAGCGATTTTATTGTCACGGATATAAGGGAGGCCAAAAAGGTAAGAACCCCCGCGCCGCCCTATACCACCAGCAAGATGCAGCAGGATGCGTATAATAAACTGAAATTTCCGGCATCGCGCACAATGCGCACGGCGCAGCAGCTATACGAAGGCCTGGACATAGAGGGCGAAGGAAGCGTAGGCCTCATAACTTATATGAGAACGGACTCGGTGCATATTGATATTTCAGCGCAGAAAGAAGCCGCCTCGTATATCAGCAAAGAGTTTGGCAGCAAGTTCATCCCGAAGGTACCGCACAAGTTTAAGACCAAGCAAAGGGTTCAGGGCGCGCACGAAGCCATAAGGCCAACCTCTGTTTTCAGGCATCCTGATAAGATTAAGAGCTTCCTTAACAGCGACCAGCACAAATTATACACGCTTATATGGCAGCGTTTTCTGCAAAGCCAAATGAGCGCAGCCATAGTGTCAGTAAAAAGTATAGACATAACAGCTACGCCTAATAACACAGAAAAGATGCATAACAATTATTTATTCAGAAGTGTCGGCACTCAAATTATTTTTGAGGGGTTTTTGGCATTGGTTCCTAAGGAGGAAAGGTCGGATTTCATTAATATCCCCGCACTTTCGATAAAGGAAGAGCTGGATCTTGTAAAACTTTTACCCACCCAGCATTTTACCAAACCCCCGGCCCGCTATACAGATGCATCGCTTATAAAGGAATTGGAAGAAAAGGGCATAGGTCGGCCTAGTACTTATGCGCCTACAATTTTTATAATAACACAAAGACATTATGTAAAAAGAGAAAAAGGCGCTCTTTATCCCACTAACCTTGGTTTCACCGTTAATGATATGCTGGTAGAGTTTTTTCCGCGCATCTTCGACGTGAAATTTACCGCGAAAATGGAGGATGAGCTTGACAAGGTGGAGGAAGGCTCGATGAAATGGCAGGATGTATTGAAGGACTTTTATTCTCCTTTCTCTGAAAAACTCGTTATTGCCCAGAAAAAGATGCAGGAAATCAGAAAGACCCAAGTCCCAACCGAGTATAAATGCGAACTTTGCCAAAGGCCTATGGTTTTGAAATGGTCAAGAAGGGGCAGGTTCTTAAGCTGCAGCGGTTTTCCCAAATGCAAAAGCGCGAAACGCATACACGAGAATACCGACGGTTCTTTTGAGGTGCTGGAGGAGGAAAAGACAGACCAGATATGTGATAAATGCTGCAAACCTATGATAATAAAACATTCCAGGTATGGCAGGTTCTTAAGCTGCTCCGATTATCCCAAATGCAAAAACGCGAAAGCGATATCTACCGGCATTAAATGTCCCCAGGAAGGCTGCAGCGGAGAGCTTCTGGAAAGGCGCGGCAGGGGTAGGTTATTTTACGGCTGTTCCAATTATCCGAGCTGCAAGTATACCGCTAGGAAGTTACCAGAGAGTTAGGCCGGCGCATGAAACGCTATATCGATAAATTTATAAGATACCTGCAGATTGAGAGGGAAGCCTCGCCGCATACTATAAGAAATTATAATATTGACCTATATGCGTTTGCTCAATTCCTTGGCGAGAAAAAAATCGAAGAGGTCGACCATCTTGTCATAAGAAAATTCCTTGCGCACCTTCGCACCATGAATCTGGACAAGGCCTCTGTCGCAAGAAAGATATCCTGCTTAAGAAGTTTTTTTAGATTTTTAATGAGGGAAGGATATATTAAGGTAAATCCGGTCTCCGGCATTTCCAGTCCAAAAAAGGATAAAAAGCTTCCGGCATTTTTAGAAGAAGGCGAGGTGTCCAGGTTGTTGGATACCCCTGCCGGCGACCTGACCGGCTTAAGAAACAAGGCTGTATTGGAAACTCTTTACAGTTCAGGCATGAGGGTTTCGGAGCTGACCAGCTTAGATATCGACAATATTGACTTTGTCGGTGAGGTTGTGAAGCTGCGCGGAAAAGGCAAAAAGGAAAGAATTGTGCCGATAGGCAGTAAGGCCCTGTTGGCTGTAAAAAGATACCGGGATAAACTAAAAAATGAGTTTTCATCCAAGAAAGAGCTGTTCCTTAATAAAAAAGGTAAAAGGCTGACAGACCGCACAATAAGGCGGATAGTTAACAAATATATCGCAATGACCTGTAAAAAAGAAAATATCTCGCCTCACACCTTGAGGCATTCATTCGCGACTCATCTTTTAAACAGGGGCGCGGACCTGCGTTCCGTGCAGGAGCTTCTGGGGCATTCCAGTTTATCGACAACGCAGATATACACGCATGTTACGACAGAGAGATTAAAAGAGGTTTATGATAAGGTGCACCCGAGGGCGTAGGGTTCGGCTTTCGCATGCTCGGTGCTGAAATTTTTTTCCGTCTTTTTGAACTTACGACTCGGTCACTTTCCCAAACATCTAAACTTAGCCGTTCCCTCGTCGTAAGTTCTAAAAAGACATTTGGAAAAAAATTTCTAATGCACCTCGCATTGCGAAAGCCTCACTCAGCACAGTCGCTCCGGCAACGCACACAAAGGCTTCCAGTGACGTACCTCACACTGCAAAAACCTCACTAGAAAGGAAATTTGTATGTTAAATAAAAAAATAAAACAGGATATAAACATTCTTTTAAGCTACCTTTGGCGTGACGAAAAGAGGCACTATCAAGAAAGCGGATATTGCAAAAAACATATTTTTAGAGTTATGAAACGCTTGGCGAAAGCTGTTGAATATGAATATTAATTTAAATAAGCATGTGGCAGCGGCATATAAAAGCGCTTCGCAAAAGATAAGAGTTTTAAGCGAAGATTGGGTTGGTAAAGAAGTTTTTTGCCCAGCTTGCGGACGCTGTGTTTGTCGATATGAACACAATAGGCCAGTTGCTGATTTTTACTGCATGGATTGCAAGGAAGAATACGAATTGAAGAGCAAAAAAGATCATATAGGCAGTAAGATTGTTGATGGCGCTTATAAAACAATGATTGAACGCTTGCAAAGCTATAATAATCCTAATCTTTTTCTGCTAAATTATAATCTAAAAAATTTCGAAGTTATAAATTTTTTCGTGATCCCAAAACATTTCTTTGTTCCAGAAATAATTGAGAAAAGAAAGCCTCTTTCGCGGCTGGCAAGACGGTTTGGCTGGGTTGGTTGTAATATTTCGTTGCAAGATATTCCGCCGTCAGGCAAAATTTTTTATATTAAGGATAGACAGATTGAACCCAAAAACGAAATACTGATAAACTGGAAGAAAACATTATTTTTAAGAGAAGAGAAAGAGGCTACGACAAAAGGGTGGATTTTGGATGTTATGAATTGTGTTGATAGGCTTGACAAACAAGAATTTAACCTTGATGAAGTTTACTCGTTCGAAAAAATTTTACAAGAAAAACATCCTAATAATAAGCACATTAAAGACAAAATACGGCAACAGTTACAATTTTTGAGAGACAAAGGTTATTTGAGATTTTTTGGCAAAGGTAGATACAGCAGAATTTAACTGACGAAAAGCAGTAAAGGGTACGTTTCTGTTTTTTGAAAATTAAAAGCAAGCCAAAAATAGAAGCGTACATATTAATTAGACAGCTACCATTTAAAATTATGAACCTTTGCTAAATAGAAGCGTGCCACGAATCATGTATTTTTAAATGAACAGTGAGATAAAATGTTATCTTTGAATCTTAAAAATATTATTAAGAAAATTTGGTATAAAAAAGTAAGAAAACTTCTAGAAGTGTTAGTAAAATGGGGGTTGCCAGCGGGGATTTCGTTTATTATCTTGCTTCTCCAGTTTTCCCCAATTTTATATGTAAGCAGAGTTATTAGTGGTCCTGATAAAATATATTTTTATGTCCAAAACACTGGGAACATACCTGCATATTGTGTCGAAGGCGGCTTTATTATTACATCAAACGCGGAACCGTCGGTGCAAAAAACTTCGAAAGAAAAGGTTATTAGTGCTAATTCTATGAACACGAGACAAAGTGTCATTTTTTATCCCACAGGCAAATCTTCTGCAGGTTTAATTTTGATGTATCCTGTAGATTTTAAAAAAATTGAAGAATTAGATTTTATATTTCTTTCAATATATTTTAAATATCCGCAGTTTAAACTTTTCCCATTTTTCCCAAAGCACATATATGAAGGTGTTTTTCAATATGATAAGGAAAATAAAAGTTGGGTTACTTCTTCGCAAACCATGTACCCCGAATTTTTTACAAAAATATTCAATGCATTACGAACAAGAAATATTCCTGAATTTGCATTAGGAAAAATTCCCCCTAAGGAGGAAAAAATGGTATCTAAGTTTATTAGTTTAACACCAATTACAATTGGTGAGGTGCTCGGCTTTATAGGAACGCTAATTTTAGCTTCTATTGCAATTTTTCAAGATAAAATGCGTTCTTACGTTAGCAGGCCCAAGCTAAAAGCTCACATTTTTCTTAGCCCTCCGGATTGCCATAGGATACCTGTAACAAATAGGGAAAATGGCAAACACATTTGCAACGGTTTTTATTTTAGGTTTAGGATAGAGAATTATGGCAACTCGGTTGCAGAAAAAGTAGAAGTATTTGCCAAATCCTTAAAGAGACGTAAAAATGGAAAACTAATACCAGTTGAACTTTTTTTGCCAATGAATTTTGTCTGGGCGTATGTCGGAGGAATGTATTTTCCAGCAATTGCGCCGGCAATGTACAAACATTGTGATTTAGGGCATATTCTTGATCCGCAGAAAAGACAGCTAATTGATGCAGAAAACAAAGATGTTGAGGATATAGGGAAGGCACTATTTAGTTTTGAACAAATCGTTAAGTCGAATAATAAAGGCTATTTAATTGAACCAGGAGAATATATTTTGGAGATAAAAGTAGCGGCTTTTAATGCTAGACCTATACTGCAAAAATTTGAGCTTCAATTTACTGGTCTATGGACTGAAAACGAAAAGGAAATGCTTGGAAAAGAAGTAAGTATTAGGTCATGCTAGATATAAATATCATAAGTGTGCGCGAGCGAGTACGAGTACGTACCGTTTACGCAGCCAATCGGTAACCTGTCCAATGATATTCTAATGGTGCTTTGACGGTACTCTAACCTGGTTAGAATTGCCAGATTAGGAATTGGGATTGACGTTTTTAATACGCACAACGCAATACGCACGACGCACAACGAATCGCCAGCATGTCTGATTAGGGACGCCCCGTTTTGGCCTGTCCGAGAGCCCACAGCCCATAGCACATAGCCTACGGGTGACTATAGACCATCGACCATTGACTATCGACTAACTTGTGACCTCTGTTAAGCACTACTCAATACTCATAACTAATCTCGAGCGTTCTACTCGAGCGTCCGATTTCCCTTGAAATTCCTAATATTTGTGTTATAATAATATTACAATTTAGAAAATGAAAAGGGCAAGCTCTTGGCTGTATGCGCAGCCAGGGGCTTGTTTCATTTTCGGCTTTTTTAAGGCATTTTGTTAAAGGTGATAGAAAGATAATGTTGAAGAAACTACTGGCAATAACGATAACGGCTGTGTTAATTACGCCGCAAAATGCAGTAGGATTACGCCCTGTATCCGTAGACAATTCATATGCTCAAAAGGCTGCATTTTGGCCTGAAACGCCTGAGCCGATAACAGATAATCCATACACAGAAGACAGGACTAATAACAGCGGATTCGGCTATGGGCACAGGGGTATGTATAATTTATGCGAAGAGATAGAATTAATGATTAGGCATGCTAACGGAACCCCGATCAAAATATTATTAATAGGCATTGGCGGCGGCTTCGAAGCATTTTCGCTTATGCAAAGATATGGCGATAACATAGATATTACGGCTACATCGCTGGAAGATTTATTATGCAGATCTGCAGACAAATCAGCAGATTTTTTCAAAAAAACAGGCAACAGAGCAATTACTCTTAAACAGGCGCAATCCTATATAGATAGATTAAGAAAAAACAAAAGATACCTAAGGCAGGATATGGATGATAAGCTTCCAATGCCGGATGGCACATATGATATAGCTTTTTATTGCCATTCGGTATCGCTGTATATTGGAAAGAAAATACCGGCGCTGGAAGAGACAATACGCGTAACCAAGACATACGGCGTTATATATTCTGATTTGGGAAGGACCAATATAATACACGATGGCGCACCTGAAGAAGCGACGAAATACATCGATAGCCTTGATATGCCCGGTGTCAGCCTTCTTAGTAGGGGCAATATGTTAAAAATCGTAAAAATTCCCGGTTTTAAATTTCCAAAATTTGAACAAACAGGCAAAATACAGGAAGAGATGGAAAAAGATATAAAAGTGCCATATAAAACAACTACTTATAGGTTAGTAAGCCTACCATCGCATTCATCAGAACCAGGCGGAGAAACAACAGGTTTTCTTGCCGAAGCGGCAAAGCATAGAAAACCGATAATAATATTGACAAAAATCAGCTATAAAGAATTTGTAAAGTTGGCCGAAAAATATCCTAACGCCGTATCCGATAATGTTTGGTTCGACATTGCGGATGAATCGGTGATGGAGCTCGTATTCGAGATGTTTAGCTTAATTTATGATAGGGATTTGTTTCGTTTATCCCGTTTTGTTATAAGCAACAGGGGCATACATGTCCTCCATGCGTTGTTTGATACAATTGAAGCCATGGAAGATAAGCAGTATCGCGATGAACTTACACAGCTTTTCATACGCAATAGAATAGTAGGATATGCGCGTGCTTGGTATATTGAGCATCCCCTGCTAACCGAAATAGCTTTCAACTCAGCAGCATAAGCTTGAATGAAAACGTGAAAAGGGGGCGGTTCTATTTTCCGATAAGCAAAACCGACGGCGGAAATAGAAGCGGTACGCACTACTCAATACTCCTGCCTGCCGGCAGGCAGGTGCGAAGCTTCTACATTCGGGATGATTTATTTTCGGCTAAATTAAAACATTTAATCAATGGTGATTAAAAGATAGTCAATGGTCAATGGAAAATTCATGAGGAATATAATAGCGATAATAATAGCGATTGCAGTGGCCTTACCGCTTAACGCTTCGCACTCTTACGCCCTGCGGCCGATGGCTACCACAGACCAAGAAGGCATCTTATCGACGGAAGAAATTCTTTCAGCAGATACAACGCACTTGGAAAACCTGATAACAATTGCGGAACAAGAGCTCTCCCGACATTTTACGTTGCATATTACATCTGATATGGAAATCGGAGAAAAAGCCAGATGGTTTTTACCATATACCTATATGGATGACATATTTTTGTTGGAGCTTATTAAGAAATGCTTTTTGGCAAGTACTCCTCAGACAAATTGTCCGTTTGATAAAGAGCAAATAAAAGCGATCGAAAAGACCATTTGCCTTATCGTTGATTCTAAAAAAGACAAAGTCACCATCAAGACCTTTGGCGTGGGAAGAAGGTGTGATGAAATAAAGAACGTAGTGAATACCATCATAAATTTTTCGACAAAATCAAACAAGAAAATACATATAGACATCGTTGCGTTTGATATTAATGCAAAGGTGTTGAAAGAGTCTCCGCTACGGTTAAAGAAATTTGTAGACAATCTTCCTGAACCATGGCGCGGTCAAACAACCTATAACTTTTTCTACGGAGATATTACAAATGAAAAGTGCTGGGGGCCTATGATATATATTATCCGGTCACATATTAATGTTTGGCGTAATACCTGGGTTATAAGAGGCGGTAAGATCTCAGCGTACAAAGCAGCGGATTTTGCCAAACAAATTGAATATGCCCTTAATGTTCCCGGCATGTTGATTATACAGGAGGCTCTTGGTGAAAATACATATTGCAAGGAGAACAGAATTGTAACGGATAGCCCAAAAGATACCGGAATAAAAGTAGAATATATCGCAAGCTTTTTTATAGAGAGCCCTATACAAAATATGATTAATTCCGCTGCCTAAAACCCCGCCTACCTCCCCATCCACTTAAATAAAAAGGGTACGTTTCTATTTTCCGATAAGCAAAACCGACGGCGGAAATAGAAGCGTACTCATTAACCCACAGACTTAACCTGTGATTTTAACTAATTCTGTTTTTTTGTTGCAAATCTTGCCTTAAAGAGTAATATATAAAGGCGCAAATGATACTCTGACCAGGTCAGAAATTGCCAGGTCAGAAACAATTTTTAATTTTGAATTGTAATTTTTACTTTTTACTTTTAAATTTTTAATTTTCAACATGTACATAATCTATCAAATATTATATTCAATATTCATTCTCTTCTATCTCACAGTCTTTGCGTTTAAGAGGCGAAAGAGGCAAGGGATACCTATGCGCTTTGGGGTGTATCCGGATGAGGTAAAACAGAAACTCGAGGCCGGGCGCAATATATGGGTACACGCGGTAAGTGTCGGCGAGGTTATGCTCGCGAAAACGCTTGTGGACAGCGTTAAGAAAGACTTAAATTTTAATATAGTAATATCCACAGTAACAGAGACAGGCAATAATCTCGCCAAAACAATAATGCCCGCTGACACAACCGTTATTTATATGCCGCTTGATTTCTCATTCTGCGTAAGACGGGCTATAAGGCAGATAAATCCGCATATTTTTATAATAATTGAAACCGAAATATGGCCGAATTTAATCAGGATACTGCATAAAAGTAACATACCGGTAATTTTATCAAACGGCAGAATTTCGCAGAATTCATACAAACGGTATATGTTCGTAAAGCCTATTTTAAAAAGCATATTAAACCGCGTAACCGTATTTTTGGTCAGGACGCAAGAAGACGCGCGAAGATTAGCCTCTTTGGGCGCTGACGCGGATAGAATCAAGATTTTCGGAAATATTAAATTTGACAGCGTGGATTCCCGCGTTGACCACGCCCAGAATCAAAAGATGCGCGAGGCCTTAAACATCGGCGGGAAAAAACTCATTGTCGCGGGCAGCACCCATCCGGGCGAAGAACAGATTCTGCTTGAATCGTATAAAGAACTTGGAAAAAGGCATAACGATCTATCTCTTTTAATCGCACCCCGCCATATCGAGCGTACTGATAGTCTGGTAAAACTGGTGAAATCCTATGGATTTACTCCGGTAAAAATTTCTGAATTAGCCCACAGCCCCCAGCCCACAGCCCACAGCAGTCCCGTGTTTTTACTAGACTCAATAGGCCAGCTCAAACTTTTCTACAGTCTGGCATGGCTCGTATTTGTAGGAGGAAGCCTGATAAAACACGGCGGACAAAATATGATAGAGCCGGCATCTTTAGGCAAATGTATTCTTTTTGGGCCGTATACGTCGAATTTTGAAGATATAGCAAACCTCCTCCTAGATAAAGAGGGGGCCTTCCTTGTAAAAGACCAGCCTTCCTTACTGGGCGCCATAGAAATGCTTTATGAAAACGAGGCATTAGCGAAACAGACCGGCCATTTGGCCAAAATGACAGTTTATGCAAACCAGGGCGCCGCGAATAAAACACTTAATATTATAAAAACTATTTTACATTCTTAGACTATGTGTTATAATTAGCCATCACGAAATTATTTACTTATCGTAAAATAAATTTTTTACGCAGATGATCACAGATTAAAGGATGCAAGATGATCACAGATGTTTACTTTGGTTAAAATCTGCGATCATCTGTTTCTTCTAATCTGCGATCATCTGTGACTTCTAATCTGCGCAAAAACCATGAGAAAATTCATTTATTCCTTACTGACAAAAGCAAATTATTCGCACTTTTACGTGTTGCTGGCTCCGCTTTTATTAATTTTTTCTTTTGTCTACCTTGGCTCAATAGAGTTTATTAAGCTTTTTTTTCGATTGGGCCTGTTAAAATCCGCAAGGCCCAGGGCAAAAGTGATAAGCGTGGGAAATATCACATGGGGAGGCACAGGCAAGAGCAGCCTTTCGATATTTTTGAATAATTTTCTGCGCGCAAAAGGCAAAAGGCCGGCAATTTTAATAAGGGGCTACGGAGATGATGAAGATAGAATGTTAAAAGAATTTGCCAATGCCCTGGTTTTATCGGGTAAAAACCGCGTAACGAACGCCAAGGAAGCAGAAGGCAGACATGGCGCAGACGTATTAATTCTCGACGACGGATTTCAGCACTGGCGATTAAAAAGAGACCTGGACATAGTGACAGTAAATGCGAATAACCCGTTTGGCAACGAAAGATTAATACCCGCCGGGATATTAAGAGAGCCTCTATCCGCGCTTGCAAGGGCAGATATAATCCTGATTACCAAGATTAACCTGGCTGATAAGGAAAATATTCAGTACGCAAAAGATGTCATCGCTAAAGTAGCGCCCAAAGCGGAGGTTTTCCAGGCGCAGTACAAGGCAGTTTCAATAATTGCCCCGCTTGAGGATAAAAGATTTGATTTAAGCCATATATCAGGCAAAAGATTGTGCGCTGTCGCATCTGTCGGCGATAACGATTCTTTCTTTAAAATGCTTTTTAGTTTAAATGCGCGGGTAACAGATAAAATTGAATATCCCGATCACCATAAATATACTGCGCGCGATGTAGAAATAATTAAGGCAAGAGCCAAAGATTCAAACTCAGACGCAATAATAACAACAACAAAGGACTGGATTAGGTTACGCCGGCATTATACACCAACGCCGGATGTATTTTTGCTCGATGTCAGCATAAGGATTATTGATGAAGAAAAGTTTTTTAACAGAATATCTTCTTTACTCGCTTTTTAGGTTTTTTGCGGTTGTTTTCCAGTGGCTGCCGGTTAAATTAAGCCTGGCTGCAGGAAGAAAGCTCGGGGCAGCTGGCGAGTATCTGAACCTAAAGCGCAGAAGCATTGCTTATTCAAATTTGAAATGCGCCCTTGGGCACAAGTATGAACCATACCAGCTTAAAAAGATATTAAAGCAGACATATGTAAATATAGGGCAGGCCTTGGTGGAGACTCTGCTTTTGCCGAAACTAAACAAAAAATACGCGCAAAAGAATTTTACGTATGTAGGTTTTGAAAATATCGACAATGCGCTTAAAAAAGGCAAGGGCGTTATTCTTTTAACCGCGCATTTCGGAAACTGGGAACTGTCAAACGCGGCCCTTCCGTTTAAAGGATATTGCTTTAAGGCAATTGCAAGAGAGCAAAAGCCGTTTTTGATAAACAGGCTGCTCAACGCCTACCGCGAATCGCACGGATGCAAAATAATTTCTAAAGGCATGCCCTTAAGAGAGATTATCAAGGCCTTAAAAAATAATGAAGTTGTAGGCATGCTTGTTGACCAGGATGCCGGCAAGACCGGGGTCTTTGTCGATCTTTTTAATAAACCCGCCTCTTGGCACAGAGGCGTTATGGAATTTGGTTTAAGCACAGGATGTGTTATATTACCGGGTTTTCCTATCAGGCAGGGGCCCGGTAAATTTAAATTCATTGTAAACGAACCGATAATTTTTCCGGGCGCAGGTTCAAAAGAAGAGAAAATGAAAGAAGGCTTCAGGCAGTTTGCCGCCCGCCTGGAGGAAATGATACTGAAATACCCCGACCAATGGTTATGGCAGCATAAGAGATGGAAATCATCGCCGCAGAAAAAAATCGTGGTTTTGGATGACTCAAGGACAGGGCACCTGCGCCAGTCGCAGGCGGCGTTAAAGCAGATAAGGGAGTTGTTTATCGAAAAAGGGATATCGGAATCCGACATATTAACGGAAGTTATACCTGTAAAATTTAAAAACAGCTTTTTCAGGGAAATGCTTTGCGTGGAAAGCTATTTTGTGACCCCTCTTTGCCAGGGTTGTATGGTATGTTTAAGGACTTACCTTAACAGGCAAACCTATAAACGCTTAATGAAGGTGTCGGCGGATATTATTATTTCCTGCGGCAGCAAGATAGCGCCGGTTAACCTTTTGCTGTCTAAGGAATGCAGGGCAAAATCAGTTGTAATAATGAACCCGGGAGCTTTTTTGGTAAAAAGATTTAACCTTTGTGTCATTCCAAGGCACGATCAATGGAAAAAGATGAAAAATGTAATTATAACCGAAGGCGCGCCAAATTTAATCGATAGAAAACTCGTGGAATACCAGGCAAACGCCTTAAGATATGAACTTAAAGGCGCCCCAACGAAAAAATTTAATATAGGCCTGCTTTTGGGAGGGGATTATAAAAATTTCCGCATGCAGGAAGATGTTATCTCTTCAATAATAGAACAGGTTAAAAACGCCTCTTGCGCTGTCGACGCCGGTATATTAGCAACGACCTCAAGGAGAACGCCGCAAAAAATAGAAAAGGCATTAAGCAAGCAGCTTAGTGGTGACGAAAGATGCAAATTGCTGATAATAGCAAACCAGGAGAACAGAGAAGGGGCGGTCGGAGGCATTCTTGGTGTTTGTGATGTTGTTGTAATTTCGCCTGACAGTATATCCATGGTTTCAGAAGCAGCTTCATCGGGTTGCCAGGTGCTAGTGTTTGACGCAGGAAGCGCTATCGATAGAAGGCACAGGCTGTTTTTGGCGAATCTTGGCAAAAAAGGTTATATAAAACTCGTTGAACATAAAGATATCAGCCGGCATATTAAAGAATTTTTCAAGGATAGGACAAAGGTGAAAGCGCTGGATGATAATCCGGTTATTAGAGAAGGGTTAAGGAAAATAATATAAATGAATATCCTGCAAGTTCTACCAGAACTAAAATCCGGCGGGGTCGAGACAGGCGTTGTGGACCTCAATAAGGAGCTTGTGAAAAAAAATCATAAGTCTGTGGTAATTTCTGCAGGCGGAACCCTGGTTGAGAAAATAGTAAAAGCCGGCGGTATACATTATGAATTGCAGGTAGATAGAAAAAACCCGCTTACCATACTGGGGATGGTAGGGAAAATATGCGATGTAATAAAAAAAGAAGACATAGATATAATCCACGCAAGGAGCAGGGCGCCTGCGTTTTCATCCTTTTTAGCCTCTTACCGGGAAAATGTCCCTTTTATTACTACCTGCCACGGCTACTATTCAAATCATTTATTAAGCAGGGTAATGGGTTGGGGTAAATTTGTAATAGTCGCAAGCCATGTTATCGCTAAACACATGATAGAGGATTTTGGCGTTCCGAGAGAACGGATAAGGCTTATACCAAGAGGCGTGGATCTGGAGAAATTTGAATATACGCCTCTTTCTTCAAGGAAGGAGCACGCGGGATTTACAATAGGCG
This sequence comes from Candidatus Omnitrophota bacterium, assembly GCA_043797125.1. Lineage (GTDB taxonomy): Bacteria > Omnitrophota > Gorgyraeia > JABMRG01 > JAFGKX01 > JAZDPX01. The sequence goes on along the minus strand of JAZDPX010000006.1, from coordinate 23,808 downwards.
TTATAGCGCGCATAACGCCTTTAAAAGGCCATAAGCATTTTATACGCGCTATGTCGAAAGTTGTAAGGACCATACCGAATGCAAAAGCCCTTATTATCGGCGAGGCGCCCGCAAAGAAAGAGAAATACAAGCTTGAGTTAGAGGCGCTGGTAAAGAGGCTTTCCCTCTCCAAAAACATAATTTTTTTAGGAAAGCGCGACGACATACCACAGCTTTTAAAAACTTTTGATCTTCTAGTGCTGCCAACAACCACGCCCGAAGCGTTCGGCAGGACTATTATTGAGGCGCAGGCGACAGGCGTGCCTGTAATCGCCACAAAAGTCGGCGGCGTAGTCGACATTATAAGGCACGAAAAAAGCGGCCTACTGGTTGCGCCCTGCGACTGGAGCGCTATGTCTGAAGCGATAATCAGGATTTTTAAAGATGCTAAACTGGCTCAAGGCTTGACAGAACAGGCGCGCCAGGACGTTGAAAAGGAATTTAATTTAGAGAAAATGTTCAACAGGACAATTGGCGTTTACGAAGAGGCAAAAAATAAAATTTCTATATTGATAATAAAGATATCTGCCATCGGAGACGTTGTATTAAGCATACCCTCTTTATCAGCCCTGCGTAAACATTTCAACAAGGCCAAGATCGTTATGGTTGTCGGTGCAAAGGCCCGCAAGATTGTCAGCAATTGCCCGTATGTTGATGAATTGGTAATTTTCGACGATGCGCATCAGAAAGGCAAGCTCAAAAAGGTGCTTGATATTGCAACCGGGTTAAGGCGCGAGCACTTTGATATGGTTATCGACCTGCAGAATAACAGGACAAGCCGGCTTTTGGGCTTTTTGTCAATGGCGCCGCGGCGCATTGGTTTTAAAAATAAAAGATTGGATTTTTTGCTGACGGATAAAGCCGATGGCGCTAAATTAAAGGTTTCTCCCGTCGAGCACCAGTTTGTGCTGCTTCGCAGCCTTGGGATACAGTCTGCGCCGGGGGGCCTGGAACTGTTTCCCTCAGAGTCAGAACAGCAGAAAATAGACAAGGTCCTGCAGAATGAATGGGTTGGGGAAAAACAGATTCTGATAGGCATTAATATTGGCTCAAGCGTTAACTGGCATACAAAAAGATGGGATACTGATAATTTTATAAAATTGTGCCGTAAATTTTCTCAAGAAGGCGTAAGGGTGGTTATTACAGGCTCGGATGATGACACACGTATAGCAGAAAAGGTGATATCATTGACAGAGACCAAACCCATAAATATGGTAGCAAGAACCACGCTTATGGAATTAGCCAGCCTGATTAAAAGGTGCAACTTATTTATCAGCGGCGATTCTGCGCCTCTGCATATAGCGTGCGCTGTGTCAACACCTTGTATAGGTTTATTCGGGCCGACGGATTCAAACAGGCACCTTGTGCCGTCGGGTTCTGTTGTATCCATACAGAAACAATTGCCTTGCTCGCCATGTTACAGGAGGATGTGCAAAAACGCAAAATGCATGCAGATGATATCTGTTGACGAGGTTTTTGAGGCTGCCATGAAGATGCTGAAGCTAAAATGAATATATTAATAATTACCACAAGGTTAAACTTGGGCGGCATAGGCGTATATGTTGTTTCATTGGCGCGCGGCCTTAAGCAGAAAGGGCACAAGGTAATTGTGGCCTCCAGCGGCGGAGATCTGAAAGAAGTTTTAACGTCTTGCGGCATAGAGCATATAGATGTGCCTATAGATACTTCGTCAGAGGTCGGGCCGCACGTAATGATCGCAGGCATGAAGCTGCTCAAAGTTATAAAAAATGAAAAAATAGACATAGTCCATGCGCAGACAAGGGTCAGCCAGGTCATCGCGCATTATCTGCATAAATTTTCAAAGGTCACGGTTGTAACTACTTGTCATGGGTTTTTTAAGAGCAGGCTTATTAGGATGTTTTTACCGTGTTGGGGCAGCCGCGTAATAGCGATAAGCGACGCGGTAAAAGAGCATCTGGTCATAGCAATGAAGGTCCCCGAAAAAAATATAGAGCTCATTTATAACGGCATAGATACGTCATTTTTGGGACAGAAATATTCTGAGTCCGAGCATAAAAAGATAAAGGAACAATTTAATCTGACCTCTGATTTTGTCATAGGCATAACAGCGAGACTTTCCAGCGTAAAAGGGCATGTATATCTGTTAAGGGCGATGTCCAGGATAAAAAACGTTTTTCCAAAAGCCCAACTTCTAATTGTAGGCAGCGGCAGCAAAAAATACGAACGCAGCCTCCATGACATATGCAATAAACTAAACATAGAAAATAGCGTTATATTTTACCCCGCTATACAGAATATATATAAGGCCCTTTCTGTTATGGATGTATTTGTTTTACCGTCCATTCAGGAGGGCCTGGGGCTTTCTATGATTGAGGCAATGGCGGTAGGCATACCGGTAGTTGCATCGAATGTCGGAGGCGTATCTTCTGTTATAGAGCACGAGAAAAACGGGATATTAGTTGCGCCGAAAGATGACTCAGTTTTAGCAGAAGCTATTCTAAGGCTTCTGAATGACAAGGAATTTGCTAGAAAGTTAGGCGAAGAAGGCAAAAAGACAGTGCAGGATAAATTCACGCTTAATAGAATGGTTGAAAAGACAGAAAGGTTTTATTTGAACGCCTTAAGATGATGAAAAATATACTTATCATAGAACCAAACTGGCTCGGAGATGTGCTTTTTACCACGCCGGCCATACGCGCGATAAAAGAAAAATATAGGGATTCGCGTATCACCGCGATATTGCATAAACGCTGCATCGCGGTACTAGAAGGCAATACAAACTTAAACGAGATTATAACTATTAATAACCCAAGGGGGCTTAGCGGTTTTTTTGAAAAGGCAGGGCTTATCTTTAAATTAAAAAATAAAAAATTTGACTTAGCCTTTTTGTTTACGCGCTCAAAGAGTTATCGCTGGATGTGCGCTATGGCCGGCATTAAGCAGCTGGCAGGCAGTCAAACGCCCAAAAATGCCGAGCCGCACAGAGTCGAGCACTACCTGAATATAGTAAGGGCGGCGGGCATAGATACGAAAAACAAAGATTATGAATTTTTTTTAAGCAACGAGCATAAAAGGCAGGCCTTAGGCTTATTAAGCAAAAATGGAATGCCGGAAACAACGCCGTATATTGTGATAAATCCGGGCGGAAACTGGCTTCCGAAAAGATGGCCGAAGGAAAATTTCGCGAAACTTGCCGACGAGTTGTTTGATAAATACGGCGTTCGGGTGATCATAGCCGGGGCGCAAAAAGATGCCCTGCTGGGAAACGATATAAGTAAATTATGCAGAAATAAGCCCGTAAACCTCTGCGGGGAAACCACGCTTAAGCAATTAGCGGTTATATTAAAAGGCGCAAGGGCGGTTATCGCCAATGATACGGGGCCGATGCACATAGCAGTAAGCCAGAAGGCGCCGACAGTGGCGATTTTCGGGCCGACAAATCCCGATATAACAGGGCCGTACGGAAGCGGTAGGTATGTCGTGGTAAGAAAAGATATAGGCTGTGTTGTTCCTTGTTACGATAAAACCTGCAGTGATTACGAATGCATGAAAGCAGTGGGCGTTGAGGATGTGATGCGGGCGGTGGAGAAGGTAATTACTTAAAGTTCGGTTTTTGCAATGTTCGGTGCTGGAACCTTAGCCTTTGTGTGGTTGCCTTCGCTTGCCGATGGTTCGGTCTTTGCATGTTCGGCACTGAAATTTTTTGCCGTCTTTTTGGACTTAATGGCTTGTCGCTTACCCTAGAATAAAAAATCTTAGCCGCTCCTCGCCATAAGTCCTAAAAAGACATTTGGCAAAAAATTTCTAATGTGCCTCGCATCGCAAAGACCTCACCTGCGGCGGAGCAAGATTCCGGCAACGCACGCAAAGGTTTTGCTAAATATAATTAAGCCTTGCAAGTCCTTACACGGATTGCCACAAACCGTAGTTTTTTTACTCATTCTTGTGGAAATGGGAATCCGCTTTTAAAATATTGCAATATTTAATGTAATATTTATGTAACTATTTGTTATAAAATAGGTTACGTCAAAAATGTGAAAAATTTTACAAAAATGCCTCTATTTTACTTGCAATTTTATCGACGATGTTTTATGATAAAGGATAGTTATTGATAAAAGTGAATGGTTGTGCCAGGAACATGAGCTTTGCCCCGCACCATTCGCTTCGCTCAGGTTCGGGGCACTTCACCACTCGCAAAAATTTGCGATGGCCTGCCACGAATCCGAGCAAAAATTTCATAAGAAATTTTTGCGAGTGGTTCGTGGTGGAGCTGGAGGGGATCTAACCCTCGGCCTCCTGAATGCCCTTCAGGCGCTCATTCCAGCTGAGCTACAGCCCCATGTGTGAGAGATTATAACACTCACCATAATGTTTGTCAATCGGAGAAAATTTTCGTGACAGAAACAAGGCAATATCCATTCGATAAAATTGATAGTAAATGGCAGAAACACTGGGAAGACATCGGATTATTTTCAGTAGATACCTCTAAAGCAGTTAATAAATATTACTGCCTTGTAATGTTTCCGTATCCTTCGGGCGCTCTACATGTCGGCCATGGCAGAAACTACATATTAGGCGACGCCCTTACCAGATATAAAATCATGCGCGGGTTAAACGTGCTTTCTCCGATAGGTTGGGATGCGTTCGGGCTTCCCGCGGAAAACGCAGCTATAAAAGGCGGGCTGCATCCCAAGGTGTCAACGGAAAATAATATCAATATGATGAAAAGGCAGCTTAAAAGCTGGGGCGTGGGATATGACTGGGCAAGGGAAGTCGCCGCGTGCAGGCCCGATTATTATAAATGGACGCAGTGGATATTTTTAAAATTATACGAGAAGGGCCTCGCGTATAAGAAAAAGGCTGCTGTAAACTGGTGCCCTTCGTGCAAGACAGTTTTGGCAAACGAGCAGGTTGTCGGGGCTTGCTGTGAGCGCTGCGACACAAAGGTGGAAGAAAAAGATTTAGAGCAGTGGTTTTTTAAGATTACAGATTACGCGCAAAGGCTTTTAGATGATATAGAGAAACTTATGGATTGGCCCCAGCGCGTTAAAACAATGCAGACTAACTGGATAGGAAAATCCAGCGGCGTCCAGATAAATTTTCCGGTGGCTGATTCCGATATTGTATTAACCTGCTATACCACAAGAGTGGACACTATTTTCGGCGCGACTTATATGGTGCTTGCGCCGGAACATCCCCTTATAGAAGAACTGATTAAGGCCTCGCCGGATAAGAATAAAATTTATGAATTTATAAAAAAGGCAAGGCAGCAAAGCAAGGAAGACCGCATTTGCGCGGAATTTGAAAAAGAAGGTATCTTCATAAACAGGCATGCAATAAACCCTGTAAACAATAAAAAAATACCTTTATGGATAGCTAATTATGTATTAGTTGAATACGGCACAGGCGCTGTCATGGCTGTGCCGGCTCACGACAGCCGAGATTTTGAGTTTGCGAAAAAATATGGCCTGCCGATCGAAATAGTTATTCAGGGTCACCAGGTCACAAAGTCACCAGGTCACCACTTAGAAGCGGCTTACGAAGGCGACGGCGTGCAGGTAAACTCAGCGCAGTTTAACGGCCTCGATAATCGCGTGGCCATGGTAAAGATAGCTGACTGGATGGAAAAAATTAAAATTGGCAGGCGCGCTGTGCACTATAAATTAAGAGACTGGCTTATATCAAGGCAGCGCTACTGGGGCGCGCCTATTCCTATTATATATTGCGAAAAATGCGGCATAGTAGCTGTGCCTGAAAAGGATTTACCTGTTGTTTTGCCTGAAGATGTCAAATTTAAAGGCGTTGGTGAATCGCCCTTGGCAGATTCAGAGAAGTTTGTGCAAACCAGCTGCCCCAAATGCAAACAAAAGGCAAGACGCGAAATTGATACAATGGATACTTTCGTGGATTCAAGCTGGTATTACCTGCGTTATCTATCCCCGAATGACGATAAAAAGGCGTTTGATTCGCAGCTGGTGAATAAATGGCTGCCTGTGGATCAATATATCGGAGGCGTAGAGCACGCGATACTGCACCTATTATATTCGCGTTTTATTACAAAGGTGCTTTTTGATTTAGGGTATGTCAGTTTCCAAGAGCCGTTTGCAAGGCTGTTTACTCAAGGGATGATAATAAAAAACGGCGCCAAGATGTCCAAATCAAAAGGCAATGTAGTTAGCCCTGATGAATTGATAAAAAACTACGGCGTTGATACAGTGAGGCTGTACACATTATTTATAGGCCCGCCGGAAAGAGACGCGGAATGGAATGACAGGGCTGTTGAGGGATCGTATAGATTCTTAGGCAGAGTTTGGCGGTTGGTGGAATCGGTTAAAGCCCACAGCCCAAAGCCCACAGCCCAAAGCCCACAGCCCAAAGCCCACAGCCCTTTAACGCGGAAGATTCACCAGACCATAAAAAAAGTTACGGATGATATCGAGGGCGGATTTAAATTTAATACCGCAATAAGCGCAATCATGGAACTTATTAATGATTCTTATGTTGCGCTCGAGACAAAAGCTTCGCCTGATGTTATCAGGGATGCAGCGCAAACAGCAGTTATATTATTAGCTCCCTTTACTCCGCACATAAGTGAAGAATTATGGCAGATTTTAGGCAATAAAGAAAGTATATTTAGACAAAAATGGCCTGCATTCGATAAAGGCCTGATACAGGAAGAAGAGCTTACTATACCTGTTCAGATAAACGGCAAACTGCGTTCTAAAGTAGTTGTGCCGGCAGATGCGACTGAAGAAATGCTTAAAGAAAAAGTGCTAAAAGATGAAGTCGTGAAAAAGTGGATAGGCGAAGCAGAGCCTAAAAAGGTTATTATCGTGCCTAAACGCTTGGTAAATGTAATAGTTTAAAATAGAGGAGAAATAATGAAGAAGAGAAAGAGAAAAGTAAAAAGTAAAAAGGCAAAAGTAAAAAGAATGAAGGTTAAAATAAAAAGTAAAAAGAAAAAAAGCCCAAAGCGCAAGGCCCGCAGCTCAAGGCCCAAAGCCCAAAGCGCAAAGCCCAAAGCAAAAAAGGTCAAGAAAGAACCCATGGCCTCTTTGCTTTTACCACTAAACAAAGTAAAAGAGGTATTTAGGACCAGGTACGGATTTTTCCTTTACGACGGCTCAGAATATGTTATTACAGCGCCTGAATCCCCCAATCCGTGGGCTAATATAATAACAAATGACAATTATGGTTTTATTGTAACCCAGACAGGCGGAGGTTTTAGTTTTAAAAACGGCGTCTCGGACAAGGTAACCGGCTGGAGCGGCGATCTAAATAATGATTCAGACGGCAAATTCTTTTATATAAGGGATAATAAAACGCAACAGATCTGGTCAGCTGCATGGAACCCGGTGCGCAAAAAGCCCGATTTTTATGAAGTCAGATATGGTGTCGGATATACCAACATAACAAACAGATATGCCGGCATAATAAACAGCATCGTATGTTTTGCGTCATCGCAGGAGCCTGTCGAGATATGGCAGCTGCGAATCAGAAACATACTGGATATACCAAGAAGCCTAAGCATATTCAGTTATCTTGAGTGGTATTTCCCGGCCTTGCAGGATAACAATGAAAAGGCTTTCCTGAAAACTTCGTTTGACCATGATTTATCGGCAGTTTACGCCTATTCCGCGAATGGCGAGGTAAAATTCCACTCAGTAAGTAAAGCAGTCTCCAGTTTTACCACGGATAAAAAGGCGTTTTTGGGCGTTTATGGGAAAAAGTCTTCTCCGCGCTCCGTTGAAAAAGGGATGTGCTTTAAAGAGGAAGGCAGGTATGTTGACCCTGCGGCATGTTTGCATGTTGACCTGGATTTTGAAGCAGGCCAGGAGTATGAGCTTATTTTCGTTATTGGTTCTGCGCCGGATCTAAAAACCGCGCAAACGCTTATTAAAAAATACAAAAACGTAAAAGAAGTAGAAGGCGAGTTCTCGAATATGGGCAGCCGCTGGGGAAATTATCTTAAAAAATCCATGAATATTAAAACCCCGGATGAAGGCGCTAATATTCTTAATAATAACTGGTTCAGGTATCAGGCGATCTCATCGGTATTAACTGCCAGGGGCTGTTATTACCGGCCGGAAGGGTTAGTCAGGTTTAAGGATTTTCTGTTAAACAGCCTCGTATTCCTTGCTATAAATGCTGAAATCTGCAAAAAGAACATATTGGAATGCGTAAAGCATCAATATGCGGACGGCAATGTCCTGACATATTGGGACCCGTTAACTGGAAATTCTAAAGCCAGCGCTTTTTCAGACGAACCCCTATGGCTTATTTTCGCGATAAGCGAGTATATAAAAGAAACCGCTGATATATCCATACTAAGGGAAAAGGCAGCGTACCTAGATGCGCCGGCAGACACTGTGTTGGAACATTGCATAAAGGCGCTTGAGCGGACATTGGCTACAATTCCAAAAAAGGGCCTTCCCGCGATTATGCAGGGAGACTGCAACTGTAAGCTCGATAAAATCGGCAGCGATTCAAAAGGCTCTTCCGTGTGGCTGGGCGAGTTTCTCTATTACACATTGAATGAATTTTCAAAAATATGCAAGATGGGAAAAGATGACAAAGAAGCCGGCGAATATGCCAAGCAGGCAAAACAGTTAAAAGATAATATTAATAAACTATTTAAGGGCTACGAATGGTATCCTGCGGCGATAACTTCAAAAGGCGCTATCATAGGAAAACCGGGAAAAAATGACAGCGCGATATTTTTAAATCCTCAAACATGGGCTGTTATAAGCGGCGTGGTTGAAGGCGAGGATGCCAAAAAATTGATGGATGTTACTGCCAAACATCTTTATAAAAATCACGGGCCTATTGCGCTTACACCTTCATATAGTCTTTGCGACTCAAGCATAGGCACATTGACTTGCCTGGCCCCCGGAGTAGAAGAGAATGGCGGCACAAATATTGAATTTGCATCATGGGCAGTTTGGGCTGAAGTTTTACTGGGCCGCTCGCATAATGCCTGGGATATATATTCAAGATTAAATCCGGTGCATAGAGCCCATAGCGCAGATATTTATGAAATGGAGCCATTTGTCGCATCATGCTATATCGATGGTCAGGATGCAGTCAAATTCGGACAAGCGCGTTATTCCTGGTATGGAAGAAGCCCGTTCTGGTTAAATAAAATTTTAACTGAGCAGATACTGGGAATAAAACCTACAGTACAGGGTTTATTTATAGATCCGTGCATACCAAAAAGATGGAGTTTGTTCAAGGTCTACAGGACTTTTAGAGGGTCAAGATACATAATAGATGTTATAAATCGCAGCCATGTATCTTCAGGTATAGCAGAGATACTCATAGACGGCAAGAAGATAAAGTCAAATATCCTGCCTGTTTTCAAGGATGAAAAGACCCACTATGTGCGTGTTACCATGGGAAAGCCGGTTAAATGATACGGTTGTGATACGGTTATGAGCAACCGTATCATCCATTAATATTATTGAGAAGGCCTGTGGCAATCCTCGCAGGGACGCAAAAAAATCCCCAGCGAGGATTTTTTTGCTCTGACCTCGGCCTTCGCTCTCGGCTGTATGGAAGCAAAGGCGAACCATGCCCGCTTCGGCCTCGCAAGCTATACCCCGTACCTAATATGGTACGGTGCCTGCTCGGATTACCACAGGCCTTCTCATACAAAAAGTAGCCTCACCTCCTCCGCCCAACTTAGCCAACTTAGGGGACGTTTTACTGCTACGCTTGGGGACGGTTCACCCCTGAGATTATAAAGTGTCCCCAACGCTGAAGTGCGCTTCGTTAATTCTAATCTTAGAAATTTTTTCAACCTTACTTCTAAACGTCAAAAGAGCATAGGGGACACTTTAGCCTCATTGGGGTGAACCGTCCCCAAGCGTAAGGGTGAACAATCAGTGCCGAACATGGCAAAAGCCTCATACGCTTTGGGTATACTTTTGTCTTAAAAAAATGTGAAAAAAAGTGGGTCCGGGGCCTTGACTTTTTCATATTCATACTGTATATTTATAGTGTAATGGAAAGGGCTAGATGCAGCAAATCATTTTTTTTACCCTATTATTTAAGCCTTTAAAAAACTTTTTGATTACACGTAAAAAAGTGGAATATTTTCAATAATATTGTGTTATATATAGTAGTAATAAAAGGAACGTCAAATAGCGGTGGCTAAAATGAATCCCAAAGAAGACAAATTGTTACAGGAGAAAAGTTGTTTTAATAAAGCTAGTCTTATATATAAGACGATAGCGTGGACTTTAATTATTAGTTTCTCCTGGCAGCAGCTTGCCAGCGGCGCAGACTTTTCATTTCTGCAGAAACCCGCTGTCGATAAACAGACAATTCTGGATAAGGTAAAATCACTGGTTGATGAAGGCACTGATTTAAGCTCATTGAATCAGCAGGAAGAAAAATATATCACAAAGCAGGGCTATACTGCCATTGAAGCTATAAAGCATATGCGTCAGGAGCAGGAGAGGCTTAATAATCTGCGCAATATTGAGCACAGGAGAAAATACAATCAGGTTTTTTACAACGTGACGCCAGAGACACAGCAGCAGGCATATAATCTTTCATATGCCAGGTATGATTCGCATGTTGTATATCAGCAACTTTTACAGATCGTAACATTCGCAAGAGAGATGGCATATAAGGCGGGTAGCTCTTACGTATTGCACCCTGACGGTAAGAAGGTATTTTTTCAGGCGGGCCTGGTAAGAGCAGTGCTTAACGAAAAGATTGAGATAAACGGCGAAGTTTATTATAGCGATACATTCAACATGATTTATGACGAAAATGCCCTGCTTAAAGAATATACAAAAATTACGCATAACGGCCAGACGAATTTTGATCTGTATAACATCACGCATTATGACCCCACAGCAAAAATGAGCATATTTGAGGTTGACCGCGGCGCGATGGTTTCCATCTACGGCCATATTACAGAAGAGCATCACTGGGTTACCTACACGGCAGATTCACGTTTTTATGGTTCCGATGAAACCAATGCGGTGAAGAATATATTGGATCATCAGTATACGGTGCGCGAATACGGCAACTCCACAGAAACATGGACCGAGCAGGATGAGCTTGAGCATGAAATAGAATATTTGGCTTACGACGAAGATACCGGCCTTCCCGCGGAATGGATAGAATACATATACAATGACGAGGGAGAACATGTAGGCACGTTAGAGGTTTCAGATATCGAGTACGACCTGGATACGCAAGAAATCATAAGCCAGTATGTCAAAGAGTACGCGATTCAGGACGGAAACGCCGTTCTTGTCCAGGAGGGCACGGTGTATGTCTCCGGCGCTTGCGATGAAGCGTACAATGTCGTCAGCTATGTAAGTCGCAACAGCGCAGGTTCTGTTGATTACATAGTTGATGCGTATCTAGATAGCAGCGACAAAGTCCTTTTTGTCACAATCAGAAAGAACTTAGTATTTGCATCGGGCGTTTTGATTAGTTTTAAACAGTCTAAATACATGGTAACAGAGTGGGATGCCAGCGGAAGACCTTTATTTCTTAATGAAAATGGCGCATTAATCTGGAAAAACGGCAAACTCGAGGGAGTAGAGGCTGATTACGAAAACGTGCTTTTTAACGTGCTGGAAACCGAGGATTTGGGAAGCGGCAACGAGAGAATAAGAGCCAAAAGTAGCGGTTACAAAGTTGATGGTAAAGACAAAACAATAGAAATATTAGAAGTAAGAAACTCACAACACAGCTTGGTATCGGATAACATGACAGTGAGCGATGACGGCTATATATATGTGAGCACAAAGACGTACGATGAAAACGGCAAGCTTCAAAGCTATACTTCCAGCAAATGCTCCATAGAGGGAAATAATATTATCTCGGAGACAACCGCTGAATACACATACCATGAGAACGGCAAACGTGCAACGGACACAACGCGCAGGATTAATTACGCGGATGACGCAGGGGTCTCTTCCGAATATTATACCTACACAGAATACAACGAGCAGGGAGATAGGAAACATTACGAAAGCAAAAGTTACTCAAGCAGCGGTTCTTTACGTAAAACCTTGATTGATTACGGCTATGTGTATGTTCGCTTTTTCGACGCGGACGGCAATGAAAAATTTTATAAAAAAGAGATCAGGGAATTTAAGACTACGTCAAATTACAGCGGCGCTACCAGCATCGAGGATATTAATGAAAATAACAAAACCTCGGAATATTACACGGGCACGAAAAAGCTTTACAACAGCAAAAGAAGGCTCCTTGAGACAAAAAACATCACAATAAAAGATTCCGGGGACATAACAGAGGATTTATCTACAAAATATTATTCAGATGAGCAGGGCGATAACCTTGTTTATAGCCTTACCGTCAGAAAGACCTTTGACGCGGCAACGGAAGCGGACATACAGCAAATTAAGACAGATATAGAGCAATGTCTCAATTCGGATGACATTATTATTGATGAAGGCCAATCTTATAGCCTGGCGGATTTAACTTTAGCGGAAGGCACTGTAGTGGGCCCTAAAAGCCAGAGAGCCACTATCAATGGTTATGCCTATGAGCAATATGATTCAGACAGCGACGGTATTGCAAACGGCGAAAATGACAAATTCAGAAAGACAAGCCTTGTATCCATTACGGCGTCTGATACGGGGAACATTACAAAATCAGTTACCGATTACAAATACAACAGCGAGAATAAAAATACAGTTACCTTCACGCTGACCGACAAGTATGACTGCGATGATGTTATAGCTAATGTTATAGACGCCATTTCAGATTTCGCCTATAACACTAACAGGGATTGGCATGCCATCAACTGGAATGATATTTATAGCTTTTTCAGCGGCAAAGATCCCGAAAGCAGCGATTTAACATTCACAAGAAATGATTATATAGGCGATCTTCTCGATACGACAGTATATGTAAAAGCCTCTGACTCGGGCAGCGTCACCTATAGAGAAACCAAAAACGCTTATGATACGCAAAGCAGGCAGGTGGTTACAGCCACAAAAACAAGCAACTACGATTATGATTCCGGCTACGGCATACTGGGCGCAATAAAAAATAGGCTTAAGCCGAACGGGGCACTATCAGAAAACAGCAACCTCGATGGTTTTACGTGGGCAACGCCGGAATCTGTTAACTTAAACTGCGCGCATAACAAATACTATTCTGACGGGAAGCTCTCAGAGAAAATATCAGTATACGCCAACAGCGATGGCGATATAACGCAGACTACCACAGGGTATGTTTATGATAGCGAAGGAAGGACTTATTTAAATTCAGTTTTAACTCAGAAATACAGTTATGTCCCCGCCGCAAATAACCCCAACGGAAAGATAAACAGTTTAATAACCACCGCGGAGAATATGGTAACTGACACAAAAGAGGCTGTTAATGCCGGAAGAGATCCTCAACCGGAAATAATGGATTTTAATTTCAGCGCTGATAGCAGCCTTTTTTCGGAATCCACAACGTGCAGAATAACCCAGAACATATATGATGGCGATGACCTCGATAAAAAAGTTTCCTTATGGATTACGGAAGAAGGCGATTTTACCCAAACCATTGACAGATATACCCAAAAAGAAATAAACGGCAGAAAAAGGCAGGTCTTCTATTACAGCGTTAAGAGCGAATATAAGCCTACATCAAGCAGCGTTACGGCCGAGGATATGGTTGATGATCTCGCGGATTTTGTTGTTAACCAGATAGTTAACCCTTTTAACTTATCATCAACTATCGTACATCTTGATACGGTAAGCAAAACCAGCTTAGGTCTTGGCAGCCAGCCCGAAGATATCAGCATAAACGCGTCGCAGAGCATATACACCGGCGACAACCTAACCGCAAAAATTGACGTTAACTTATCAAAAGACGGCGAATATACGGAAACCGTATCTAGTTACACATATAAAAAGTTTGGCGATGACAGAGAAAGACAGACGCTGGCCGTTACTTTAAAAAATAACTACATAGCAGCCGCAGGCATTAGCTCCAAAGACATTGTGGATGAATTAAACAACGGATTAGGCATGGAATCTTTTATCCAAAGCGCCGCTGATTCCATGATGACCGAAACCTATGTTTACCTGAACGCGCTGAATAAACCGGCAGCGGTTTTTAACCTCAATGGCACAGAGACCACCCTAAAGGTTTACCAGAGCATATATGACGAAGGTACCTACAGGATTAAGCAAAGGAGAAGCATTGATGTAAATGAATTCGCGGATCTTAAGGAAACCGTAAACAACTACACGGACCAACAGATAAACGGCGTATACAAGCAGCTCATTAGCAGCACCACAACAAAAGAATTTATTGTCAAAAACGCTAATACTAAATCCAGCATAGTTGCAGGCAAGCTGTATAATAATTATATTTACAATGAAGGCGGTATCGCATCTACGGGAAATGCCCTTGTTATTAATGATACGCTTGCAGGTGTCCTGGGCATTAAGCTCGACGCAGCTACCTATAACTGCACCCAGTACATATATGAGGGCAACCTGATTAAAGAAAAGATTATGCTCAAAACAACGGAGTATGGCGAGGTTACGCAAACCAGATGCAGTTATCAGTACGAGAAAATAAACGGTTCGGATAAAAACAAATCAACAGCAACCAGAACTACTTATTATGACCTCGATGATTACGTGTCCAGCAGCGGCAGGGGAAAGCTAGTGCAGGACTTAACAAACTATGAAAATTCCATTACAGCTGACGGCGAAATAACAGTTAATGAACTCATACTGATATCTAATATCGGAATCAATCTGGACGCCTATAATAAAAGAGTAAGCTATAAGTGCACGCAGTATGAGTACGGATTTAATGTAAACGGCGATGACAACGTATCCGGCGACGAAAAAAAACTTATAGCGACCAAAACAGACTTTGATATATCGGAAACCGGAGCGGTCAAGCAGACAATAAATAAGTATGAATACCAGGATATAGACGGGACAGATAAAAGCGTCCAGACCACAACAACAGTGAACAACTATAATCTTTCAATGGATTTAAATTATAACAACACAGCTGATTACGAAGAAAAGATAGTTGTAAACAGCAAAACCATAACAAGATTAGAGGACCTTATAAATACGGTAGATAATTACAAAAATAATAATAACAGCCTTGAGAATTTCGTCGGCAATCATAACAGTTATTTTGACACAACCACCTATAATTTTACTCGCTACGTGTACAATGATTACGACGGCATTAACGGCATACGCGGCGAGTTAGAAAGAAACTATGTAAAAAAGATATCCATAAGTGTTACGGATGATTCGCAGGTGACAGAGACCATAACCGAATACGGCTATCAGGAAATAGATAATAAGCACACAAAGGTCATCGACTGGACAGCAACCACTACCTACGACTTTATTAAAGATGGCCTTCCCGGATATACCTCAGCGGTGATTATTGATGCAATTGAAGGCCACAAAGCCCTGATAATAGCAAGTGGGATAAATATGGATGGCTATATTGATACCATAACATTTAGCGGGACTCAGAGCATATATGTTGATGCAAACAACGACGGCGAAATCAAAGGAGACGAGGAAAAACAGGTCAAACGCCAGATAACAACAAAAGTTGCAGCGGACGGTAAGGTTACGGATAGCTGGACAGACAATATATACCAACTGGTAGATGATAAGTACAAAAAGGTGAATTCTGTTACTAAAAATAAGGTATATGATTTTGGCCAGAATTTAGACGGCATCGCGGGTCCGGATTGGGAGGCAATGACAGCAGCGGGTGAACTTGGATTAGCAAAAGTTGTAGGGGCTATGCAACACCAAGCAAATACTTTAGCTACAACATTAAAGACAAGGATGTGGAACAATAATGATCTTTTGACTAACTATGACTTGGCTGAAACTGACAAAAACAAATATTACGACGGCACATCTTATAAATCCACGCACAATATATACAATGCGCAGGGCAGCGTGGTAGAGACAGTAGACATATCTATATCAGATGAAGGAGAGGTAAAAGAGACCACAACCGAGAACGCATACGCGTCATATGAAAACGGCGCGTTGACTACCAGGGTAACGGATAAAAAGACTTGCACGAAGGTCTATTATTTTGGTAAGAATGAGGCAGAAGCCAAAATAGGCAACTTTGAGACAAAAAGAAACAGTACCAATTTTGCATACCAAGCAAGCAGCTACTGGAACGATGCTCTTGATCAAATAGTAGTAAATGTTGCATCTGGGAATATTTTTAATTTAAAGTTTGTATTCGGATTAACAAACGAGCAAGATCCGATTCCGGGCTTCGAGCTTGTAAGTACCACAACAAACTCCAGCGCGACACGCTATAACAAATACGGCAGCCTCCTGTACTCCGCCAACGAATATAAAAAGACAGGCGCAGACAACGCTTTATTGGAGCAGAGCTATTCAAGAGAGCGAAAGGCTTATACGAAGGATAAAGATCTGGCATGGACACATAAACAGGAGCTTAAGACAGACGGCACTGTTGTTGCCTATGTTTCGGTTAATACTGAGGATTTAAACGGTAATGCCGTCCTGGATAATGCGAATGAAGTGGCTGACAATATGGATTACAACGGCGATGGCGATACCAAGGATGCCGCGGTTTCCGAAAACCTCGGTTTCGCGATAGGCAGCGTGCTCGTATACGTTTCAGATAGCGGATTGCCTGATGAGAGACAGAATAAAAAGCTGGAACAAACAGCCCAGGTTACATTAAACCCTGACGGCACAAGGGAAATCCAGAAAATATATTATGAGTATTACAGCAGGGACGACGGAACAACGCTTGACGGCAAACAGAAGAAAAAGACCGTAATAACAGAAACGCTTGATATAGAGGGTGTAACAACCGCAACAACAGAGACAACCATTGATATTTATAACTCAAGAGGAAAACTGCTAAAGACCAGCACGACAAACAGCAGCTACGGCGAGGTTTCGTACACCGTAAACACCTATGAAGAAGACGGGCAAACAATGTTAAGGAGCAAGTCATGGTCACTGAAGAAGCTGGAAGATAACAGCTATAAAGCCGCGGAGAAAACAATATCGTTTACAGAATATAATAAAGGAAAGGTAAGATCGACAGCTACATATAATCATCATTATGACGGGTCCTGGGAAGTCAGCTGCTCGTATAATGGCATTGCTGATAATGGGAGCAAGGTAACTATCGCGTACAATATAAACGATGAAAAAGGCAAAGTAATAAAAGAGCAGACAATATACAGAGGCAGAAGCGGCAATGTGCAACTAAAGATAAAAGAAACAGGAATACGCGGCAATATGTTTTTTGACGTAAACCAACTGGTAAAGATGGATCCTATTTCAGAACTCACGCTGCAAAGCCAGAATCCGGCGGATGATTTCATCGGCGTCAGCTATTATGAAGGATATGTAACAACGCCGCTGATTAACAGCGACTATAACACCAAGCAGGAAACAACCACATATTATGACTTCAGAAAGAAAGGATTTCAGCATAAAGATACGACAACCAATGAATACAAAGGCTCAACGCTTCTGCGCAGCGAGACCTTAAGGGATTTTACAAATGATAACATGGATAACCCAACCAAGAGAGTGGCGCTTACCATAAATTATTCTAAAGGCTCAAGGCGCCTTTACAGCTATACATTCCAAACATACAAAAATAACGAAACATCAGTATCGCTTACGCTGGATGAAGACGCGGCTGACATACCTGTGGGCATACCTGATCTTGAAGGCATACCGGCTGTCGTAAAAAATGGCTATCGCGTATATGATGTCAATGAAGACGGCTATTATGTATATTCAAAAGGAAACATATATTCATCCGAAACCAGTATTGTGCCGGCTCCGGCAAACCTCTATACTTCATATATAAAGCTTCTTATTCTGGATTCTGACCAGACTGAGAAAGATATTCTTAATAGCAAAGATAACGGCGACAACGCTCTCAAAACCGCGATAAATGAAATTATATCAAACAGGTATCTCAACGAGAGAGACCTTCCTCTGGATGGTTATAAAGAGGTTGAAACCATTCCGCCGGTTCAGCAGTTTGAACTAAAAATGGTAAGCTTATGCAAGCAGCTTCCGCTTCTTAAGGCAATTGATGGCATTATTGGGACCAATTTCAGCGTAGAAGCTTATAACTGCGATATAAATACCCTGAGAGGCAATCAGTTGCTATACAAAATTGTGCAGCAGATTGCATGCAAGGCGGATGGCACGCTGAAGACGCAATCTGAAATAAACTCCTCAATATCAGCCATAAAGGACATAGAGAAATTATATGCCAAGTGCGAAAGCGATTCCTCGACTAAAGACATTGTTGAAATTATAGGTAATAAAGTGGTAGAGCTTGCTCCCGGCAGCCCCATTACAAAAGAGCAAGAGATAACGATATTAGCCACGGTTATTGGATTTACGTCAATGGACTCTGCTACTCAATCGCGATTAGTAGAAAACTATTATTATCCCATATACGGACGAACAATTTTATACTACATCCGGCAGCTAGCTCCGAACATAGAATTTAAACAGTATATGCTGGACGGCCTAAGAGGGCCAAATAGTAATCTTCAGTGGACGCCTCCGATAGTTAGATGGCCGGATATAGTTGCTGG
Organism: Candidatus Omnitrophota bacterium; assembly: GCA_043797125.1. Classification (GTDB taxonomy): domain Bacteria; phylum Omnitrophota; class Gorgyraeia; order JABMRG01; family JAFGKX01; genus JAZDPX01. The sequence continues at coordinate 5,171 of JAZDPX010000006.1, read as the reverse complement.
CAACACAGGCACATTATGGACGCCTCCGGTTTTAGAAGTAAGTAATGAGCTTGAGTGGGAATGGACACCGCCGGTCCTAAGCAACTGGACACCACCGGTCATTGCCGCAGGACTTGTATGGATACCCCCTGTATTAAAATTACAGACATTGTATATGCCTGAAGTAACTGCTAATAAAATATATTCACAGATAAACGAAATAAAGCCGATAGTTGAGCTTTCCCTTAATCCTCCGCCACCGATTACCCCTCCGCCACCGACCATAGTATTAGCGGAGCAGCTCGGCATAATGAACCGCGAAGACATACTGGGCTGGGAAATAAAACAGCAGGCGCATGACGATGAAAATGAATATGAGATTTATTATTCCCGCAACCTTACTTTATCGCAGGAATACACCGATGTAATCGGATATTCGGCTAATTATTATTCGTACGCGAATGACGATTCGCGCGGTAAATTACAGACTTCATTTAATTATAAATTTGACGATGCCAACAGGGACGCAAGCAATAATCCAAAGCCGCTTTCGTTTGAAAAGATCAATAACTCGTATGGCATTTTTAATACAAAGGCATATATAGCAAATACCAAGAAATGGTCAATGTCATACGACCTTTCCGGCAACGAAAAGGAACTTAAAGAATATAGCACATTTAATGAGCACAACCAGAACACATTTACCGAAACAGCCGCTACTTATTCCAGCCAGGCATACGCGGGCATGGACATCAAGCATCTTTATGAGAAATACGAAAAAACATATACAGCAGGGCTGCTGACAAACTGTAACGTATATTTTACCGATGACTCAAGCAGGGATTTTTATATAACAAACGCATGGTATACAAACGGTATTCGCAACGTTGTGCATAACGGCAATCATAGCGGACACGGCTATATTAATCTTGTGGCACTATTAAAAGCTATTGCTAACGCTTCTTTTCAGTGCAAGTTAAAGAAAAATTCCTATGGCTATTCGGGTTATTGGTACCAGGATACGGAGCTTGAGCTGCCGACCAAAGGCGAGTTATCGGAGGAGGCCGAACAGGCTATAGAAAAACAGGTTGATGAAGTTGCCGAAGGCGAGGAAATAACCAAGGAGAAAATAGAAGAGACTTACAACATTCAGATAACAGGTACTTTTTCGCAAATAGCATTATGGTTATTGGATAATGCTCTTAAGGTGTTTCCCAAGTCCATGATAGAGCTGTTAAAAAGTTTTAACTTTTTAGGCACAGAACAGACCCCCAAAGAAGGCGTTATAGCCAGGGCATCTATTGAAGAAGAACTCGGGGTGATAGATTTCTTCTGGGATGTGGCAGATTTGGTAAAGGCCCAGTTTAAAAATTTAAGCACTTTGGCCGGCATTATAAAAAGCGCAGTCAAAGACTGGGTAAGCACGATATTCCATGAAGTCGGGCACGTAGTTGATTTTACAAAAAATACGCTGCTTTCGGATGAAAGCAAGCTGACATTTGATCTTTTGCATAAGTATTCCAAAAAGGACGCTGACTACGCGTCTTCTTACGGTAAAACCAGCGCTGATGAGGACTGGGCAACAACCTTTGAAAGCTATGCGTCAGATTCAAAAGCCATGTTTGATAGCCAATCAGACATATTTATTAATAAGGCATTAACGGCGACGGAACCGTTTGCGTTTACCGAAAACGGGCAGGATAAAGCGTACATATTTAATATTGATGCGGAAGGCAACGTTACCAGAGACGTTGTTAACATAGAAAAAGACGAAAACAACCGTATAATAGCCATAGACGGATTATACGCGCAAGGCGCTGCCAAGACAGACGCCACAATAATGCAGATTTTTGATATAGTAAGCGGCCTGACGAAAGTTGTGACGCGCACTGACATGACATATGATATCGCCGGAAACCTCACCTCTTACGTAGACACATATACGGATGAAAACGGCAACACCGTAACAGATCATACTATAATTACAAAATTTGATGAAAACGCCAACCCGTTAAATAAGATTATGGTTCGCGCGTTTGCTGTCACGGAAACCAGGTATATGGATAAGGCCTCGGTTGTTCACTGGCACAGCCCGGTATATGACGGACACAACGTAGTATTTTATAAGGAAGACGGATATACGAATATCGACGGCAAAATTATAGATGAAAAAGGCTGGAACCTTACGTTTTTAGACGCGCAGGCTGTCCCGAGCACGGCTTATACCTTGGAAAGGACAATCCTCTCCTACGACGGCAATAATATGCCGATACACTGGATAGAAAAAGGCACCAACGCCGCTACCGGAGAATATATAAAGGAATGGGAAGGCAGATATGAAGACAAAAAAGAATTCGCAAGGGTCCTCGGGTTCACGGAAACCTTAACCGATGAAAACGGCCTTGTTACGGTTACAAAAAGAGACATAGTTTACAGCGGCGAACAAGGCCAGATGAGCTCATATACCCAGACAACCATAGATCCTAAAGGCAATACAACTACCACCACATGGACAGGTAAATATAACGAGAAGCAACTGCTTGAATCTTACGAAATCAAGACTTTGGAGGAGCTTTATAACGAGAACCGCGAACTTAAATTAAAGACATCAATTACAACCAAATGGTACGGTATTTACAACGGCCTTGGCCAGCTTAAAAGCGAGACCTACGTTGAGACAGACGATGCCACAAAAGAGACGCAGACAAGGTACATATACAACATAAATTATAACCGCTTAGGCCAGCAGGTTTCCCGGATAGAAAGATTTACAAAAGATAACGGCGATACATCTATAAGATATATTTCTGAGCTGGGCTACGATAATAACGCAAGAAACAATTATTACAGGGATTTAAGAGTCAATGAATTGGGCCAACTCATAATAACGCAATGGCAAGCGGCCGAGTTTGACAAAGCGGGCAGAGTGTATGCCTATTTTGAAGAAAGCAAATATCCGCAGGAAAACGACATGATTCAGCAGCGCAGGGTGAGCGGTATTACTTATACCGCTTATGGGCAGATGATGAGCTTTACGGATACCGCGACAGTAACAAGCAAGGATGACGAAGGCGTAGAAACCGTACTCACAAAGATTACCACCAGGGCCGGCGCAAAAACAGACGATCCGGCAGGCGGTTGCTTAGGCGATATAATCCGCTATACAGATACCACTTTTACCTATGGCGCAAACGCGCAGGCAGAGGCATTCGAGAATAGAATAACTACAACAAGATCGAATACCCAATATATAGGTCACCTTGAATCGTTTTATGAAGAGAGCGTATTGGATTCTGCCGCTCGTGATAAACTGGTTAAAAACACTGTTTCGAATATTATCTATAATCCGCTAGATAAAAGAGCTGTCAGTTTCCAGCAGAATTCGCACTATACCGTTGTAGACGCGGCAGAATTAAGTTCCGAGTATGACGGCATAGCGCTTGATTACGAGATTAACACCACCAGAGAAGACATGATATACGACCTCTTCGGGCGCCTGATTTCATATAGGGATACCGTAGAATCCCCGCAAAAAGCCGAGCTTAAGGAAACCGTAAGCGTAAGCCTTTATTATAATTCCTTTGGCCATGTTATTCGTTATGACATGGAATCACAGAAGGAATTCGGGGCAGTCATTACCACGACGAGAGACAGCGAATATGACGGGCTGTCCCATGTGTCCGCTTATGAGGAAACAACAGGCATGGAAACGGAAAACGGCAGCTGGCGTTTCGAGACAACTGGCGAGGACATGCACTATGACGAACAAGGCAGGCTTTTCTCGTATCTTGAGACTCAAACCAAGGCAAACGACGAAGGATATGAACAAACTATTGTAACGCAAATCAGCAAGATGCTGTATGACAGCAAGGGTCAGAGCGCGGAATCGTGGATGAAAACAACTTCAGAGACTGGAAAAGAGACCTGGCTTGTTATCCACAACGAATTCGACAGCTTAGCAAGGACAAGCAAGGTTACCACATATAACACCGATGAAAATTTTAATAAAAACGCAAGGCGCAATTCTCAAGGCCAAACAAGGGCTCAGGCAGGCATTTATGACGGGGAATTAGAAGATGCCCAGGAGGCGCAGTACCTTGATAAGGTTATAAAATATAATATTGCGTATGACAACAACGATTACGGCAGGGTGCAGAGTTATAAAAATTATATAGTTAAGGAGAGCGGCGCCGTAAACTATTCCGAGTCAGAGCTTGAATATACCGGCACCTCTGACAACGAAGCTACATATGTAACCGAGAGAAACTTCAACCATAACAAGGGGCTGCTTTCCGTCAACCATGCCGACAGAAGATACGATGCGGCAAAAACATTGAAGTACGAAAGCATTGCATGCAACGGCATAGATGATTATATCACAAACACGGACGGAAGTTTAAGAATCACGACTTATGACGCGTATGACATAGACGGCGATTTATTGCAGTCAACGGAACAAAATAAAGGAAATACTATTTATTACAATTATGACGAAGCTGACGAAAAACAGGAGCTTAAATCTTTAGCCGCATATAACTACGAAGGTAAACACGTAAGCACGACAGAATATGACAGACGATACGAAGGCGTTCTGTTAGCGTACTGCGTTATAGATGAAATAACAGGCAGGGCCACAATCTATGAAAAATATGACCTTGAGCATTTTAATGAAAACCTCCTTTTGTCAAAAGACCTCAAAGGCTATTTTACAGAATACGCGTATGACAAAAACTTTGATGTAACTACCACAACAATCAACAACGGCACAATAGACATATCAAGAAACTACCACGGCAAGGTAATAAACAACAAGATCGCCACGATAGACGGCGATCAAATAGAAATGGCTGCGGCAGAAGGCGTTGTGTTAATCGCGAAGGTAGCTGACTTAAGAGTAACGGATGATTCAACAATAAGCGGTTTTCGCGAAAACAGCAGAAGCGTAGCTTACGATAAATATGATAATCTTATACTTTCAGTAGATTTTAAAGGTTATAAGACAGAGTACGTTTATACTGATGAGGGTAAAGGTGATCTTTTTACAGCAACTACCTATAACAAGCAAGACACAGCCACATCAAGGACACACTACGCAAGAGTCAACGAAGTAGAAGGCTTAGAAGGAAAATCCGGCGCCCTGCTTGCATACAAGCAGGAAGACCTCCAGGTTGAGGGATTATTGCAAGGCCTTG
>JAZDPX010000005.1:0-5595 GCA_043797125.1 Candidatus Omnitrophota bacterium | reverse complement strand
CCTGGGCCTGGCCCTTTTTGCTCAGCGCCATGGTTATGGCTGATGTAAGAGTGGTCTTGCCGTGGTCTACGTGGCCTATTGTGCCTACGTTTACGTGAGGTTTGCTTCTTACAAATTTTTCCTTTGCCATAATTTCCTCCTTTTATCTCTTATAAATATTTGTAATAAATAATACTAAAAAAAGATAAAAAACCCCTACAAACTGCTGCCAACGCTTATTTTTATTTTATACTGGAGCCCATGACCAGGATTGAACTGGTGGCCTCGTCCTTACCAAGGACGTGCTCTACCAACTGAGCTACATGGGCGATAAAAGGCTGTATTTACTAGTATTACCCTGTTCCTTATAAGGACGATATAATCGTAAATTTAATTGTATTTTATAATGGAGTGTATATTATACAAGATAATTAATTCTTGTCAAGCTTTTTTTGGATTTTTTTTACAAAATAATGAAATGTCCACTTTGCTTGCGTATTCAACATTATAAAGCCTTTGGGCATAGCCTCAAAAACACGCTTCAGATTTGGGCAAAACTATAGTCGTTCGGCCGGGGGGCCCCTCCGAAATTCACCTACAGATAGTAGGGCAGGCTTAAGCCTGCCCTACTATCCAAGGGTTCAGTTTCGGTGTCCCCAGCCTGCCTGCCTGACGGTAGGCAGGCACTCCTGTAGTTTTGCCTACGCCTAAGCAAATATACCAAATCTTCCGCTATTGTTTTTTCGGCTATGCCCAAAGGCTTTTTCTATTTTTGGCAAGAATGCTATGCGCTTGCCGCGAAATTTAGAATCTCAGTAGATTCTAAAAAAATTAAAGTTGAGGCTGGAGGAAGCATAAGCATGCCTTTAAGCAGGTGATCGCGTTTAATTTTTCCTGTCAGCAATAGTTGCTCGGCACAAGGATAGAATTCATCTATACGGCGCAGGGTATCTAAGGGTGAGTTCATGCCTAAATCTTTATATGATACAACATCTTCTTTAACATAATATTATATGCAGATTTTCTCTCTGCTGTTGGCCGCAACGAATAAACATGCTGCGGCGCAGCAAGAATAATCGCTATCGTAATTACTGTTATGTTTTTAATATATTTTCTATTGACCATAGACTATTGATTATAGACCTAAACTTGACTTGCGACTTTGTGGCTAACAACTATATTGCGCGGGATTTTGATTCTAGGGTGGTAATTCTGTGTCCGTAGTCGGCTGCAACTGTATCCAGTTTTTGTTCTACCGTATCCAGTTTTTGTTCTACCGTATCCAGTTTTTGCTCTACTGTATCCAGTTTTTGTTCTACCGTATCCAGTCTTTGTTCTACCGTATCCAGTCTTTGTTCTACCTTTCCAAGGCCAGTTTTTAGATCTTTTATTTGCATGGAATTATCCAAAACAGCCACCTTGACAGAGCTTAGCTCTGATTCAATCCTGTCAAATCGCACATCATGTTCTTCTAATTTTTTAACTATTGAGCCATGGCCTTCTGCGAGAGTTTTAATATCGAAGCTCATTCCTTCTAATAAAACATTTTGCTGCCTTGTGGAATCATATTCAGGTGTGGGTTTTTCAGTTCGGGATGTTTTTTTGTTTTTCATAGCATCCTCCTGCACTTTTAAAGGTTGGGCTTATAAATATACTCTTATTATTCAAGAAGTCAATTATTTTTTTCTTCATGCACCAGCTTTATCTTCTCATCCAGAAGCCTTGCCTGGCGGCTGTTGTCTATGGTCGCGACCTTTACCATTTCAAGCTCTGCTTCTATGCGGTCCAATTTGAGTATAATTGTTTCTATATAATACCTTGCTGTTAATTTATGATTTCTATTTTTTGGATCCTTGTGCATAAACACCCCCAATTTTAACGAAGTTAAAATTGTCCCGACAATGCGACCTTAGAAGCATTGGAGGGACTACTTGCTATTTTTCGACAAAAAACCGCCTGTTAAAGCATCAATCCTCGCGGTAAGTTCGTCAAGGCGTAAGCTGGCTGTATTTAATGATGTCCCTTTATACATACCGTCTATAATTTCATATATTAGCCTTTGCCTTTCAAAATATAATTTTGTCACTTCCTCTAAAATATCTTTACGCAAGCACACCATGTATTTAGAGCGTAAATCAATGGTGGTCTGATCAGGATTCCACACAAGTTCGCCAAGATCCCAGTTTAAGGACGCCCCCCAATCCCAGTCTTCATCGTCCGGGCCGTTTATAAAGACATCTCTGTCATTTGTGCCGCCCCTGTCTATATCTATGTTGTTATTTGTATCGTAACCAAAATCAAGCCCCAGCTTTGGCAGCCACGCCTTACTTTTTGCCTGCTCTCTCATTTGTACAATCTTGTCAGGGCTTACTTCAGCGTATTCTATTGCGGCTAATTGCACCTGGCGGATACCGGGCTCTTTATTTAGCTTTTCTTTTATTGCATTAATATAGCCTTCGTCTGTGTCGGCGTATGCGAGATTATTTGCGGTAAAAACCATAACCAGCATCAAAAACATTCCTTTTCTCATGATTCATCTCCTAGCGTTATCTTGCACAGATGATCGCAGATTAGAAGATGCAGATGATCGCAGATTTTAAGCAGAGTAAGCATCTGTGACCATCTTGCGTCCTTTAATCTGTGCTAATCTGTGCAAAACAAAAGAACGGGTTTACGACACCATAAAACACCTTTTAGCACAATGTTGATGATTTGTCAACAAGAATTTGTTAAATCATCAAATTTAATACCTTTTTCCTTATTTTTGTTGACAAAAAATAAACTTTGTGCTAATGTGCTCTCATGCGTATAGGCGAAATAATAAAAAGGCTGCGCAAGGACAGGAAGGTAACTCTCAGGGAGCTATCTGAAAAAAGCAATGTTGCGCTTGCTACATTATGCCGCATAGAAAAAGGCAAAATGACGGGCACGGTAAAATCCCACGGCGACATTGCCAAGGCGTTTAACCTTTCGCTTTCCGAATTATACAGCGGCTTTGAAATAAAGCTTAAAAAAATCGAAATTCAGCATCACGACTCAAGCGCTGATAAATTCATCCACAACGACAAGGCATCGTTTGACATACTTACAAAAAATGTGCTTCTAAAAAAAATGATGCCTGTGCTGCTTAAATTAGAAAAAGGCGCTGTAACCTCAGTCGAGCAGGCGCCAAAAGGCTCTGAAAAATTTTTGTATGTGCTTGAAGGTAAGATGCAGGCGGTTATCGGCAACATACCGTACCTTTTAGCAAAAGGCGACAGTTTTTATTTTGACGCCTCCCTGCCTCATTATTGGAAAAACAGTTCGAAAAATACTGCGCGGGTGTTGTGCATAACAACACCGACAATACTATAACCGCAAAAAGAGGGCATAAAAATGCAAAAACCAAAAGTGCTCATATGTGATGATGAAGAAGGCGTGCGCGAATCTTTAAAATTGATACTTGAAAGAGACTATGAATCAATAACCGCAAATGACGCGCAAGAGGTGTTGGCAAAGCTAAAACAGCAACATGATATAAAAGTCGTGCTCATGGATATAAAAATGCCCAAAACAAACGGCCTTGAAGCATTAAAACAGATAAAGGTTCAGTATCCAGGCGTAGCGGTAATAATGATAACAGGATACCAAACCACCGAAGCAGCCACTGAAGCAATAAAATTAGGCGCAATGGATTACATACTCAAACCCATAGATTCAGGGTCTGTCCTGGCATCCATCCGCAGGGCCTTATAATTTAACGATGTTTCCTTATTATATAAGCTCTCTTTTAACCGTTATCACCTGTTTAAGCCTCGGTGTTTTTATTTTATATAAAAACCCGCGCTCCAGCACCCACCAAAGCCTGTGCCTGCTTAATTTAAGCGTTGCCTTATGGAGCCTGCTTTTATTTCTGCACTACCATTCTAAAGATTACAATTCGGCGCTGCTCTCCGTGCGCCTTTTGCATATAGGCGCTGTATTTATACCCTCCTGCTATTTTTATTTTATATGTAATCTATTGGGTATCACGAAAGCAAAAAAAGGCTTGCTAAGGCTTTGCTGGTTTTTAAGTCTTTTGTTTTTGGGTTTAAGCTTTACTAAATATTTTATTCGGGACGTAAGCCCTAAATTAAACTTTGTATATTACGGCGACGCAGGGCCGTTATATATATTATGGATAATTATATATACAGCCATTATTGCTTACTCCCTGGTGTTATTGCTAAAAGAAATAAAGGTTGCCTCCAGCAGTAAGAAGAATCAGATAAAATATGTGCTCTTTGCATCTATAATAGGATTTGCCGGGGCAGCTACCGTATACCCGCTCTGGTATAATATCCCTATTTTGCCTTTCGGCGAGCATGTTGTCTTTTTATACCCGATAATAATCGCGCTTGCCGTATTAAAACACAAACTCCTCGATATTGAAATTGTAATAAGAAAAACCCTTGTTTATTCTCTTCTGGCCGGATTTATAACTGTCATATTTCTGCTGATGGTGCTTTTCACCGAAAGGTTGTTTAAGAATATTATGGGCTATCAGTCGTTTCTTGCTACGGTAACTGCCGCCATCATCATAGCTATCATGTTCACCCCCGTAAAAAACCGCATTCAGCTGCTTGTCGATAAAATTTACCTCGGGGGAACGCATGCCCAGATGCAAAAAGAATTCCAAAAATTCAAAGACGAACTCGAGCAGTCCGATAAAATGAAGGCTGTGGCAACTTTAGCTGCCGGCATGGCTCATGAAATAAGAAACCCTCTGACAGCCATAAAGACCTTTACAGAATACCTGCCTGAAAAATTCAATGACAAGTCATTCAGGGAAAATTTCACAAGAATAGTGGGCTCTGAAGTTGAAAGGATAAACTCGATAGTAGGTCAGCTACTTGAATTCGCAAAACCAAAACCTATGAATTTTCAAAAGGTCAACATCCACAATCTGCTCAATGATACTATTTTGCTTCTCTCGGAACAGCTAATCAAAAATAAGATAACCCTGAATAAATACTATGCAGACTCAATACTTTTAGTGCACGCAGAACCTGATAAACTGCGGCATGTCTTTTTTAACATATTCAAAAACGCGATTGAGGCAATGAAAGGCCCCGGCGCGCTGACAATAACAACAAGATTAAATGAAAAAATAATTGTGGAAATCCGGGATACGGGCTGCGGAATGACGCAGGAACAGATAGCCCGAGCGTGCGATCCCTTCTTCTCCACCAAGGAAAACGGCACAGGCCTCGGGCTTTCAATTTGCCACAGTATAATGAAGGAACACAAAGCTTCGATGGAAATAAAAAGCTTACCCGCTGTCGGCACGAGTGTGATACTTCACTTCGCGTAGGAGCCGCCTCCCGGCGGCGACCCAAGCCTTCGGGCATTGCCTCAAAAACACGCTCCAGATTTGGGCAAAACTATAGTCGTTCGGCTGGGGCCCCTCCGAAATTCACCTACAGATAGTAGGGCAGGCTTAAGCCTGCCCTACTATCCAAGGGTTCAGTTTCGGTGTCCCCAGCCTGCCTGCCTGACGGTAGGCAGGCACTCCTAAGTTTTGCCTACAACCAAAACAAGTGAGCCAAATCTTCCGCTATTGTTTTTTCGGCACTGCCCAAAGGCAAATGTCAAAAA
>JAZDPX010000004.1:0-41697 GCA_043797125.1 Candidatus Omnitrophota bacterium | reverse complement strand
CTGATTCTTTTTAGCGTATATCGCTCTCATTATCACCGCTTTAATCCACGGCGTTGCGTATGTCGAGAACTTATACTCTTTTTGCGGTTTGTATTTTTCAATTGCCCTTAGCAAGCCGAAATAGCCGTCTTGTACCAAATCAAGTATGCTAAATCCTGACCATTCATAATTCCTGGCAACGCTAACTAAAAGGCCGTAATTGGAGTTAATAAAATCCTCTTTTGCCTCATCTTCGCCTAATTCCTTAAGAACACCTAATTTGACCTCACCCAAAGCAGTAAGCTGCCTGTATTTTGATATATCTTTTTTAAACCTATCCAATAACAAAAGAGGCTCTTCTTCTTCGTCATCTTCATCATCATTAAAAGTCTGGGTTTTGCTTGAGTGTTTCTTAAGCGGTTGAAAGACATATTCATCGGGAATGGAGCTAAAGTATTGCCTCACAGCATCATGTAAAGGCTTTTTATAACGACCCTTGTAATCCAGAGCATGGGAGATTTTACGCGCAAGTTCCAGGTTATTTTTATATTCAGCCGGTAGTTTTAAAAGCGCAGTTAGAATGGCTGTATTTATATACGGCTGGGTATAATATAGAGATTTAAAATCCAGGTCTTTTAACGCCTCTTTGATACAACTATCTGGACTTTGTTTTGACAACCTTGTTAATTCATTAATCTTGGCCAGCATCATCTCTTCAGCGCTTGTAAATTTTTTGTCCAACATCTCTTTTTTTAGATATAATTCGACTTTGTCAATGGGTATTAAGGTTTTAAAATAGCCATTTCTTACAAGGACAATGTCGGGTTTTCTGGCCTTGTCATATTCATATTTGTCGCTGTCGTGAACATAAATTTTATATCCATATTCCTCATCGACAACCGGTACAAAAACAGGCCTTTTTCCTGCCAGCGCCTGCAGCAGGTATATCCCTATTCTTTTATTTTTATGCGTTAACATAAGCTGGCCCCTGCCGGAAACAGTAACAGGGCATTTGTATTCCTGCGGAATTATCGGCTCATCATAAATATTATTCTCTCCCAGTACGAAATCGATAAATCTCATGCGTGGCAGATCCGTACTCATGCAAATTTTACGGTCTCTGTGGTAATAATACGTGTTAAGCGCCACATTCTGCCTTTTTAAAACACAATATAAACCATAATCCGGGTCCTTGAGCAATCTCGCCTTTACTCTTAATACCTTATTACCGAAAAACAGGGCTTCTGAAGAACCGGGCAGCGCAAAATCAATTTTTCTTTCTGCCGGTAACGCCATACTTTTTACGGCGCGATAACCGAATTTTTCTCTTTTTGAATCAAAATAACGGATAACCGGAATTTCCAATACTCTGCCTCCCGCTAGCCTAATACCCTGCCTTCCGTTTATATAATCGCTTATGTCTAAAGCAGCCAAATCCACGATAGTGCATTTGCTTATTTCCGGGATATATTTATACGTAACCAGCGGTTTTGGTTTTTGCCGCGATTTAGACTTATTATATTTTTTAAAATCTGATTCAAGGTATATGTTTATGACCTGTCCATGGTTAATATCGTTTTCAACTATTATCACGGCGAATTTGGCGAACATCCCCTCCTTGATGCGCTCTCTGGGTATGGTAAACGCTATTCTTTTCTGATACCTTGTGTGTTCCAGAAAGTCAATGCCGCACGCGCCGACCCCACAATTGCCTTTTTTGATTCTTGATACAGCGAACCTGTTAACTGTTTTTAAATTTTGTCCTTCCTGCGCCCTTATTACATCCAGAACGCCTATTTTAATAAAAGTCGCCCTGACGCGGCCTGTCCTTTTCGCCCGGTGAAATTCCAGATCCGGATAATTCTTATATGTCGCGACAGGATCTGAAAAATTTCCTTTTTTATAATCCTTTGCTGTGTAAACGGATATAACCTGGCCGTGGTTTTTGTCATCTTCCACCAGCACAACAACTTCGGTTCCGGCGAGTTTTTTCTCCTTGAATATTTTCTTAGGGATAATTAAAGCAACATTAAGCGGATATGCCCTGCGCGTCCTTTCCGGGTTGGTAAGGGGTACTGTCGCAAAATCACTTATCTTTGTATTAAAAGGCCTTGCCAGTGAATAGATATGTTGCAACCCATAAAGCGTTGAAATGATATCCGAAAGCGCGAGGTTTACTTTAGCGGATTTTTTTATTTCGGGAAAATATTTATGCGTTATAAGAGGGCGTGCTGTCCTGCCGGATTGGTAGTCTTTTAGCGAATAGCAATTTAGGACCCAGCCGTGATTTAAATCGTTTTCATATATGAAGATTACTTTTATTTTTTTGCCTTCGGGGCCTATGAGCCCGGAAGAAAAACTAATAGCCATATTGCCGTGCCTGAGATTTTTTACTTTTCCGCATGTTAGAACAGTGACATAAGAATCGCCTTCGTTTAACCCTTCGCCAGTATAGTGCCATTTAACGATTCTTTTGCGGACATCCATGCGCGAAGGCGCGGGAATATGCTCATTCAATATTTTGTTAAGCGATTTACTCGCTTCTGGCCGCAGGGCGGATTCGGATATGGCTGCTGTGGTTTTTTGGGTGGGGGTTATGGGTGCGGTTTCTTGCGTGATTGCTTTTTCGACAATAGAGTCTATCATGGCATCTATTTCTTCATGAAGGTTTGGAATACCTATGCGCAGATATAAGTCTTCTATGGTTAAATTTAGATTTTTTATTATGTCTTTTAAAGTCTGCGTAACGCGAGGCTCTATCTGGCGAATTCTTTCACCAGAAAGATTATACTGCTCGCCGGTTACCTCCAATGTCGCGGCGTCTTCTTTTATCAGCAAAGGAATTAACCTAAGTTTCAATATGCCTATTGCCTTCATAGCGTCTTCTTCGTCCTTAATTCTTAATAATGCCATTGTTGTCTGTTCCGCTATTTTTAAGAATACTTCTTTTTTCTCAAATACGTCATATTCCTCATCCTTTGCTCCTATGATATGTCCAACGCTAAATTCATCATCATCTTCGGTCAGGGGGCCTTCGAACGACTGCATTGTGTATATTATATTTCTTATGTTATCAACCTCATCGATATCAAATCCAGTTTTTTGTGATATGTCTAATGTGTCGACCTTTTTATCATATAGGTCAAGGTTTGCCTTCACGCATGCTTTCCTAAGAGCGCTGAGCTTGTTAACCTGTGAAACAGGCAATCTTACTTGGTCTTTTTTAGCATATATTGCCTGCCATATTGCCTGTCTAATCCAATAATTTGCGTATGTTGAGAATCTGTTACCTGTTTGAGCCTTATATTCTTCAACAGCTTTCGTAAGCCCGAAATAGCCTTCTTGTATTAATTCAATAAGCTCAAACCCTGACCACTGATATTTCTTGGCAAGGTCTATCACATAAGTATAATTGGCATTGGTAAAATCTATCTTTGCCTGGCTATCGTTTAATTCTTTAAGAACGCCCAATTTGACTTCGCCCAGCGCGGTAAGCAATCTATATTCCAATATCTCATGCATAAACCGCTCTAAAGACGAGACAGACTCGCTTTGTCCCTTTTTGGATTTCAGGGCCTTCTCTACCCAATCTTTACGGGGTTTATATACATATTCGTTGGAAATGGACCTAAAATACGCCTTTACCGCATCCTGCAAAGCCTGTTTATAGTGGCCGTTATAATCTAACGCTTGAGAGACTTTTCTGGCAAGCTCTAAGTTGTTTTTGTATTCGCTTGGCAATTCTTTAAGTATCCATATAGCTGCTGTATTAAAATGGGCCTGGCTGTAATATTCGCTTTTAAAATCCATCTCTTCCAGCAGGCTTTTTATTAAGCCTTTTGCCTGCGCGGCATCTTTCATTAAGCCTTTAAAATACGCCGATGCCGCATGCTCTGCATGAACATTACCTGTGCATATCGCATCCGCAAATGCGGAAAGATAGAATTTAAATTTATTCGATGGCTGTATAGAATCAGGGCTCTGCAATAAACATAGCATTTCTTTGTGCTTCTGCAATACCTCATCTAACAGTTTTTTTGGGCCGCGAATAAATATTTCTCGCGATCTTATATCTTCTAACAAGTTTTTCGAAATACCGCAAAGCCCAGTTTCTGCCAGCTCCTTTGCAAAAAAGTAATCTGCTCTTTCAATCGGTACCAGTGTTTTGAAATAATTATTCCTAAGAAAAACAACAGGTTTATAGTCCTTATTTATAATACAGGACTCATCCTTATAAACATAAAACTTATATCCGTGCACATCGTCAGCCACGGGAACAAAAATTGGCTTTTCGCCTATCAGCGAGAGCAAGCCATATATATCAAGCCTCCTGCCTCTATAGCGTAAAATAAGGCCGCCCGTGTTATTTACCCGCGTTGTCGACTGCCAGCGCTGTGGAATAATGTCTTTTCCGTAAACATTTTTATTGCAGAGAACATAGTTCTGGAAGGCCATGGTTTGAAAATCGCACGTCATGCATTTTGAAAACTCATCGATATAATAATTATTTGAGAGTATCTTTTTATCATTAAAAACTTCCACATAAGCGCCGTAATTTGGGTCTTTACAGATTTTGGCTTTCGCTGGCTGTGGCATCTGTTGGGCCGAAAACTCCTGTCGTAAATAGGGATAAAGCCCAAGAATAAATTTTTTGTTTTTTGCCTCGCCTAAAGACTTCTCTGCCTGATAATATGTATGCACAACAACGCCATCCGCTTTCTTTTCTTTTCGCACAATCGAAACATCAACTTCTGCGCCTTCTCTTGGTTCTATGTTTCTGTTACCTTTGTAATAATCGCTTATATCTAATTGCGCCAAATCGACTAATTTAAGCATGCCTTTTTTGACGCCTGTTTTTGTGCGCCTTTCTGCGTTGGCGTCATATTTATAGGTTGTAACAGGCCTTCTATTTTTTAAATCGCTGAATTCCTTTTCGAGATATACGTTAATAACCTGGCCTTGGTTTGCGTCTTTTTCTACGACAATAACTGCGTTTAGACCAACCCAGGCTGCATTCATGCGGTCTTTAGGTATTACAATCGGAATTCTCTTAAAACCTATGCTTTCAGGAAACCAAATCTCGCATATACCGCTGCCAAATTTTGTCATATGTATCTTTGAAATTGTCGGCCTTCCAAATATGCTTAGTTCTTTTCCCACGCGCGCGTTTAGCAAATCCAGAAGGCTTAAATCAATAAGCACGTCTTTTCCCGCTTGTTTAAAATATTTATATGTTGCAAGAGGCCTCTTGTTTTTGTTATTCTCACGCTCATCGGCTAAATAGATATTGATTACCTGGCCATGATTTTTATCATCCTGAACCATTACAACTACTTTTTTGCCTATTAGTTCCTCGTTAAATCTATCGGCAGGCACTTTTAATAACGGCGTTTCGCGCAAATTGTATTCTGTATTTTTTGGAATACCAATATACACATGGCCATTTTTATCTATTTTAGATTCATATTTTCTGGATAAAGAGTATATCTGTTTTAAATTATAATGCACGCCCACAATATCAAATGCTGCCAGGTTAATTCTTTCGGGCCGTTGAATATTTGAATGATATTTGAATGTCGCAAACGGCTTGTTAACTTCACCCCTATTGTAATCTTTTAGATAATACCAGTTTACGACAAGACCGTGATTCAAATCGTTTTCAACCACCAAGATAACGTCTTCCCACTGATTAAGTTTGCCTCTCATGTTAAATTTAAAACTCACTTTTTTACCATTATGCTGGAAATATTTATTAAGCCCAAGATTTATCTTTAAAATAATATAATCGCCCACTCTTAAGCCCTCGCCTGTATGATACCAATTAACGATTCTTTCGCGTACCTGATCAAAATAAGCTTTCCTGATGTCTTCAGGTACATTTTCTATATCAAGGCATGGAGTGAGATTTTTAAGAGCTGCTTCATTGAAAAGAATACCTGCAATAGGCCTAAGGGCTATCGCAGGGACTACTTTGCCCTGTAAATTATCATTAGAAAAAACTTTTCCGTTTATAAGATATGTAAAAAGGGCAAGAAATAGAATATGTTTCCGAAAATTTATTCTCATAAGCTCGATTAGTTTATTTTAGATGTGATATTATCTTTATAAAAGACTTCAATATTATAACAAAACAAATCTCTCTTGTCTATTACATTTGGCAATAGTGTTATAAAATAGTGAAATATCCGGTTTGATTAAGTGAGGTTTTTGCAATGCTGCTATAATAAGTGAAGGCCTGTGGTAATTCGAGCAGGGCTTGCGAGGCCGAAGCGGGCATGGTTCGCCCTTGTTTCCATACAGGCGAGAGCGAAGGCCGAGGTCAGAGCACAAAAATCCACGCTGGGTTTTTTTGTGCGTCCCTGCGAGTATTGCCACAGGCCTTCACTTAGAAGTGCCGAACATTGCAAAAACCGAACTGTGCGGATTCCCGCCTGCCTACCGGTAGGCAGGCTTCCGCGGGAATGACACAATTAAGTGATGCAATTTCCACTACCGCAGCTTCTCGATTAGCTCCACGAACCCGGGGAAGGAAGTATTGATGCAGTCAGTATCTTCAACTATTGTCTCTGCGTCACACAGGCATCCTGCGATAATCATTGTCATTGCTGTCCTATGGTCACCGAAACTGTTAACTCTGGCTGCGTTGAGACGGGTGGGGCCTTTGATTATTATTACATCACCGTTTGATGATATATCAACGCCCATCGCCTTAAGGTTTGTTACCATCGATTTTATTCTATCGGTTTCCTTAACCCTAAGCTCTCCTAAGCCCTTAATTACTGTCTCACCGTGAGCGAATGCGGCAACTAATGTAAAAATAGGCACTTCATCTATCATCTTGGGTATCTGCTCAGGCTCAATAACAATAGCTTTAAGCTGTGAACTCTTCGCGACAATATCAGCATATGGTTCGAAATGCGCGCCTTGCGTATTTGTCATTTCTATATTGGCTCCCATTTTCTTCAATATTTCAATAAAACCTATGCGCGTTGGATTAATTCCGCATGATTTAAGAATTAGTTCTGTCCTTGGCAAAAGCAGTCCAAGCGCTATAAAAAACGCGGCGCTTGAAATATCCGAGGGTATATTAACTTCTCCGGGGCTTAATATCGGGCCATCCTTCTTCACTGATATTGAATTTCCATTGATGCGGACCTGCGCATTAAAGATCTTTAGCATTCTCTCGGTGTGATCCCTGGATTTTTGCGGTTCAGTTATGGTCGAGGCCTTATCCGCGTATAACGACGCAAGCATTATGCAGGACTTGACCTGGGCGCTGGAGACATTAGAAACAAAATCTATTGAGTTAAGTTTTCCTCCCTGTATTTTCAGGGGCGCAAAATTTGCGTCATCCTGGCCTTCTATTTTAGCTCCCATCATGCGCAGCGGGCGCGTAACTCTTCCCATGGGCCTTTTGCATAACGACTCATCGCCTGTAAGCGAGGCTTCAAACGGCTGCCCTGCCAGTATGCCGAGTAAAAGCCTCGTGGATGTGCCTGAGTTTCCAAGATATATTTCGGAGTCAGGCTTTTTCAGGCCGTTTAACCCGACGCCGTTTATCAAAAGCTGGTTATGGCTTAATTGGTCTATTGTCACTCCCATTTTCTCAAACGCCTGGATGGTATGGATGCAGTCATCTGCATTTAAAAAGTTATTAACGAGCGTGGTGCCTTCCGCGATTGAGGCAATCATCACAGCCCTGTGAGATATAGACTTATCGCCGGGTAAAACTATTTTTTTCTTTAAATGGGGGAGTTTGGTAATTTTTATAGAGGTCATTTTAACAGGCTGACTTTATCTGAAACCGCAAGATCCATATCGGAGTAGCCTTCGGCAGGCACGACGCTGGACATGTCCGTAAAAACCTTCTCAACAACAACTTTTGATATAAATTTATCTCTTCTGTATACGCCTAGGATATCGCCTACTATTATTCCGTCATTTGAACCTATATTAATTATTGCAAAACCGTATTTTCTGCTTAAGTCAACAATGGAGCCGTCCGAGGCCTTGGATAGTTTTACGACTATTTTTTCAAGCTCGACTCCCTTGGCCGGCTTGACATAGCTTTTAATATCCTGCTCGAGTTTTTCTTTATACTGCATTAATTTCGCGCTTTCCGCGTTTACCTGGTCGCGCCTCGATAAAATTTGTTCCTGCCTTATCTTGAGGGTTTCTTTTTCCCCTGTCAGCGTTTTTAATTTTTCCTTAATTTGCTCTAATTCGGCGTGCCTGTTTTCAAGCAGGGCAATAAGCTCGGCCTTCTTTCCCTTTGTTTCTGATAATTGGCTGTTAAAAAAAACTATCTTGGTTTCTGACTCGTCGATTTGCTGCTTCAGAAGTTTGTTCTCGTTTTCAATGGCGGCAACTTTTCCTTCTGACTCGGCTATCTGGGCCTTAACAAACTCTATCCTATCCTTAAGAGAACGAAGCTCCGCGGTTTCCTGCTGCAACCTGACATGGAATACAAAACTAAGCGCTGCCGCTATGATTAACCCGATAAAAATAGTTTTAGACAAGGCGTTTCTCAACTTATTAAACATCTCCTCTTACAACTTTGTTGCCGCTTCTGATTTGATAGGCATCCAGGTCTTTGCCGCCGGACGCTGCTGAAATATTATCCCTGACAGTTTCAACGCGCACTACCCCGAGAAGCTTATCCGCGTCATATACATAAAAGCTATTTCCCTCCTGCACGCCGTCCTGTTTCCCCAGGCTTATAACAATAAAATTAAATTCGCGGTTAACAACCAGAACCTCGCCTTCAAGAGAACCCTGGTTAGGAAGCGGTATTGCTGCAGGGGCTTTTACTTCGGGCTCGGGCTTTACTGCTTCTTTTTCGGTTTGGAATTGCTCTATTTCAAATTCTTCGTCCTTGACCTGTTCCTCTTTGATCTGCGCCTTTTTAATATCCTCAAATGTTTTCTTAACGGATTTCTGGGGTTTTTCTTCACTTTGCGGCTTTTCCTGGCTTTGCTCTTTTGGCGGCTCTAACCGAACTCCCGTTGTGCGCACCATTTGCTTGAGATGCCTTTCAAGGGCTTCTGTCGCCTGTTTCAACGTGCTTAAATTGGTTTCAAGCTTGGCAATGGCGGATTCGGTGGAGACAATCTCGCCTGCGATTTCGTTTCTCTGCATTTCCAAATTTCTTATGGCGTTTTGCGTTAATTCAATATTTTTCTCTGCTGCTGACAGGCGTTTTGTCGTATCGTCGCGCACCTTTTCGATTTGGGCAATCTGTACCTCTAAAGACTCTACCTGCTTTGCTAATTCGTTATAGCGGTCCTGCAGCTGCGTCATGGCTTTTTCCTCAACACCGCAATCGCTTTGCAGCTTGCTCAAGCATGTCCTTAAGGCATTAAGCTCAAAAATCGCTTCCTGTTTCAGCGTCGTTTGCTTATAAATATAATACCCCATTGATAATAAGCCTGCTATGGAAATAAGCAACATCAACAGGGCAATCTTTGTTGGTTTATTCATGCGTCCTATGCGATTTTAGGTTTGCTAATACCTAATATAATAATTTATAGTATAAAGTTTATATTGTCAATAAGTAATTACGCGCTTTGCTCTATTTTTTTAAATTCCTCAGGCAACGCTGCCTCAAAATATAAATCCTTCCCGCTTGCAGGATGCTTAAACCCTAAACTTATTGCGTGCAGCATAAGCCGTTGCGCTTTTGGCCCGCCGTATTTTGCATCGCCCAATATCGGATGCCCCATATAAGAAGTGTGAACTCTTATCTGGTGAGTCCTGCCCGAGCCTAAAGTAAGCATTAATTTAGTAAACTCTTTTTTAGCAGTCAATACCTGATAATATGTAAGCGCGTCTTTGCCTTTTAAGCCTCTTGAGCCTTGCGCTGCAACCGCCATCTTCTTTCTGTCCCTGCTTGAACGGCCTATGGGCAGCGTTATCTTGCCGCTTTTAAGAGCGAATTTTCCTTTTACAAGCGCGATATATTTTCTTGTTATTGTCCTTTGCTTGAATTGAGCGACTAACTCTTTGTACGCATGGTCTGTTTTTGCCAAGACCGCAACGCCCGAGGCATCTTTATCCAGCCTGTGCACAACGCCGGGCCTTGTAGGCGCGCCCATGCCCGAAAGCGCGCCCTTACAATGAAACATAAGCGCGTTTACCAGGGTGTGCGAATAATTGCCGCTGGCAGGATGCATCACCATACCGGCCGGCTTGTCAACCACTACCACGTCTTCATCTTCGTATATTATTTTTACAGGAATATCTTCCGGCTGGGTATTGGGCAGCTTTAAAGGCGGCGCGGTGAATTCTATTTCATCTGAGGATTTTAATTTATGTGACGGCTTTGCGCCCTTTTTATTTATGCTGGTAAAACCTTCTTCTATGGCGCGTTGCAAAAAACTTCTTGAATATTTATTTTTTAGAGCCTGTGTTAGAAAAACATCAAGCCTTTTGCCTGCATTTTCATCGCCTGCTTTAAAAGTTTCCAAACCTTTATCCTTTAACCTTTATCCCTGCCTGCCGGCAGGCAGGCTTTAACCTTCTTGGGCTTTTCAATAAATGCCATATCAAAAAGACCGCCCCTATAGTAATGGCTGAATCCGCGATATTAAACACAGGCCATATCCTGAAATCAAGAAAATCAACAACAGCCCCGAACCTCAGCCTGTCGATAAGATTGCCTAACGCCCCTGCCAAAATCATGGAAACTGAATATAAAAAAATCAATTCCCTGTTATTTCGTTTTAATAAAACAAAAACTATGCATATGATGGTTAAAAACGATGCTAATATGAAGATGGGGGTTTCACCGGGCAGTATACCGAACCCGCCGCCTGTGTTAAGGATGGGTGTTATAAAAAAGGCCTTATTTATGATGACAAAGTTTGCATTTAATCCGATATATTTTATAACTAAATATTTACTTACTTGATCTAAAAATAGTATAGTAGCTATTAATGCGTAAGCGGTAATAATCACGCTATTGCTGCTTCTTTTTATCTTCTTGTTCCTGGCATTTAATGCAAAGTTTTGCATATGGCACAGCTAACAGGCGGTTAAGCTTTATTTCCTTTTGACAGACTTCGCATTTGCCAAAGGACCTCTCTTTAAGCCTTGCTATAGCTGCATCTATTTGGTAAAGCACCTTTTGCTCGGCGGTAGCGTACCCGAGCTGCATCTCTCTGTCAAAATTATCAGTAGCCATATCTGCCATATGGAAGGAATATCCTGAAAGGTCACCGGAGGCATCTTTTTGAGATTTTCCCAAGCTGCCGTCCTTTCTCATCTGGTTTAATTGATCCATTATCTCTTGCCTTTTTTTGAGAAGCAGCTCTTTAATCCTCACCTTTTTTGCTTGATCCATTACGTTTATACCTCCTCGATAGCCTTTATGCATCTTTCACAAATTGTGGGATGCCTTTTGTCCTTGCCTATTGTAATGCTGTAATTCCAGCAACGGGGGCATTTTTCCCCTTTTGCCTTATACGCAAGGACAAAAATTTCATTGCCAATACACGCTACTGCATCCAACGGCGCCTTGGAGTTGTGCAGGGTAACTTGCGATACAATAAATACTGACGCCAATTCTTCCTTAAAGCCGGATAAAAATCCATGCTCTTTGCCTGATTCAGTATAAATAGAAACGCCGGCCTCTAAAGAATTACCAATCACGCCCTCTGCGCGCCTTTGTTCCAAAACCTTTAATACGGTCTCTCGTATACCAATAAGCCTTTGCCATTGCTCTTGCAGGCTATTATCAATTTTTCCCTTATCATACATTGGCCACAGGCAAAGGTGTATACTTTCCGGGGCGCCTTTTTCTTTTTTCGCGTGGCTGTAAATCTCTTCGGCTGTAAAGGCGAGAAGTGGCGCGATGATCGCATTTAAAATATTCAATATTTCATATAAGGCTGTCTGCGCGCTTCTTCTGGCAGTCGAATTTTTGCCAAAAGTATACAGTCTATCCTTTAAAATGTCCAGATAAAAATTCGACATTGTAACTACGCAGAAATTATAAACCACCTTGTAGACTTTGTAAAAAAAGAAGCCCTCGTAATGCTGTATCGATTCTTTTAATAACGAATGCGCCTCGGACAAGGCCCATTTATCAATCGGCAATAGCTGCTCATACGAAACCCTGTTGTCTTGGAAAGAAAAATCGTATAAATTACCGAGTATATAACGGGCCGTATTTCTGATCTTTCTATATGACTCTGTAAGCCTGCTTAATATCTCGTCTGATATGCGCACATCCTCGGTATAGTTAGTCGAGGCGACCCAAAGCCTTAATATGTCTGCGCCATAGTCCTTTATTACGTCCTGCGGCGATATGACATTGCCCAAAGACTTGGACATCTTTCTTCCTTCTCCGTCAACAACAAAGCCATGCGTTAAAACGCTCTTAAACGGCGGCTTATCCTCGATAGCAATGGCTGTTATCAATGACGACTGGAACCACCCCCTATGCTGGTCGCTTCCCTCAACATAAAGTTGGGCAGGAAAACCAAGGGCCTCTCTTTTCCTTAAAACTGCTTGGTGGCTTACCCCGGATTCAAACCACACGTCTATAATATCCGAGCCTTTTTTGAAAACACCTTTTGCGCATTTAGGGCACTTAAATCCCGGAGGCATTAAATCCTTCGCCTGGTTCGCAAACCAGGCATCTGTGCCGTCTTTAGCAACTATATCTGCAAAATATTCGATTAGAAATGAGTCGCAAATCCACTCTTTACAGCTTTCGCATTGAAAAACAGGTATGGGCGAGCCCCAATACCTCTGCCTGGAAAGGCACCAGTCAGGGCGGTTTTGCGCCATTGCGTAGATTCGGTCTTTACCCTGTGGCGGTATCCATCCTATCGCGCTTTCTATCGCCTCTAATAATTTTTGGCGCATGTTGTTTTTATCTATTGACATGAACCACTGTTCGGTAGCTCTAAATATAATTGGATTTTTACAGCGCCAGCAATGCGGGTACGAGTGAGTGAAGTTTTCGCTAAAAAGGAGCAGTTTAACAATTTTTAGTTTTTCAATTATTGCTTTATCTGCCTTATGAACGTTCATTTTACTGAATTCGCCTGCCTGGTCTGTAAAATTGCCCTTTTCATCAACAGGCATGATTATTTCAAGGCCGTGCTTTAATCCGGTAACATGGTCGTCTTCACCGTGGCCAGGCGCTGTGTGGACGCAGCCTGTGCCTTCCTCCAATGAGACGTAATCAGCGGTTACAATCCTCCCTTTTCGCAGCCCAAATGGGTGATCGTATTCAAGGCCTTTTAAATCTACGCCTTTGCAAATCGATGTTATATTGTAATCAGAAATTCCAATTTTTTGCATTACGCCGGCTGCCAAATCTTTTGCCATTACTAAAGTGGCGTCTTGTGTCTTGACGAAACAATAATCAAAATCAGGATGCACAGCCACAGCGACATTCGCTATCAATGTCCACGGCGTAGTCGTCCATATAACTATGTATGTATTTTCTTCAAACTGACGACTGACGACTGACGACTGACGACTATTCAGCTTAAACTTCACATACACCGACGGCGATGTGTGGTCCTCGTATTCAACCTCTGCCTCTGCCAAGGCGGTCTCGCATCTATAGCACCAGTTTACAGGCTTGGAGCCTCTGTAAATATACCCCTTTTTAACCAATTTTGCGAAAGACCTAACTATTGCTTCTTCGTATTCCCTACTTAAAGTAAGATACGGGTTATCCCATTCGCCAAAAATACCAAGCCTTTTAAACTCATCCTTTTGGACCCGGACAAAATCCATGGCGTATTCATGCGCCTTTTTTCTAAATTCAACTTGTCTTATTTCATGTTTACTGATATTTAATTTTTTGAATAACTGAAGTTCCACGGGCAGGCCGTGGCAATCCCAGCCAGGCACATAAGCGCAGTCCAAATTCTGCATTGTTTTATACTTAATAATTATATCTTTGATTACTTTATTGAGCACATGGCCGATATGGATATTGCCGTTTGCGTATGGCGGCCCGTCGTGTAGGACGTACTTAGGGCTTTTTGACCTAGCTGCTCGGATTTTTGAATAGATATTTAAATCCTGCCATGTATTTTCAACCTGAGGCTCCTTTTGAGTGAGGCTGGCCTTCATCTTGAAGTCTGTTCTTGGTAAATTTAACGTATCTTTATAATCCATTTGCGTTGCACAGATTAGCACAGATTAAAGGATGCAAGATGATCGCAGATATAAAATCTGCGATCATCTGTATTATTTAATCTGCGATCATCTGTGTCTATTTAATATACTTTCCTATTATCAGCTCTAATTTCTTCTTCGTCTCTGCCGGAATATTCTCAGGCCTTGTTACGATTGCGTCTTTTAGGGCGCTTGAACAATGGCATTTTCTTTGCTTTGGAATTTTTGAAACGGCGTTTTTTAAAATCTCTTTAGCTGTTTGCGCATTTTTATGCAGGTTTTGTATGATCATATCTATTGTAACGGTTTCTTGGGCCTCTCGCCAGCAATCATAATCTGTCACCATTGCCATGGTAACGTAACAAATCTCGGCCTCGCGCGCGCACCTTGCCTCGGGCATATTAGTCATTCCTATAACATCCATGCCCCAACTCTTATACAAAAGCGACTCTGCTTTCGTTGAAAAGGCCGGTCCTTCCATGTTTAAGTATGTTCCGCCGTCATGAACTGTCGCGCCTGCTTCTTTTGCGCTGTCTGCAACAGCCGCTGCTAATTCAGCGCACGACGGCTCTGCAAACCCGACATGCGCCACTATGCCGTTGCCGAAAAATGTCGTCTTGCGCGCCTGATTCGTCCTGTCAACATACTGGTTGGGTATAACAATATCAAGGGGTTTTATCTCGTCCCTAAAACTACCGACTGCGGAGACCGATATTATCCTTTCAACGCCAAGTTTTTTCATGCCGTATATATTAGCTGTATAATTCAGCTCTGTCGGGGTTATGCTGTGGCCTCTGCCATGCCTGGGTAAAAATACAAGCACATGGCCCAAAAGCCCTCCGACCAGATATTCGTCCGATGGTTCTCCAAACGGAGTTCCAACCTTAACCCATTTAGGGTTTTCCAAGCCGTCCATCTTATACAGGCCGCTGCCGCCGATAATGCCGATTCTAGCCATAGTTAAAGCTCCTGTTCTACATTTCAGTGTAAAGTGAAAAGTGTAAAGTGTAAAGTCAACAACCGCATTCTCCCTCGTTTAAATCCTTGCCGCATTTGACGCATAAACCTTTACAATCAGGCTTGCACAGTATCTTCATCGGATAATCAACTATTATCTCATCCTTGATATCGTCGTCAAGCTCTACGCTTAACTGCCCTTCTAATTCATAATATAGGTCGACGCTCCTTTTAATAAAAACATCAAATTCCTTCAAACACCTGCTGCATATCTGACTTGTTGCGGCAGTTATTTTACATTTTGCAAATAAATCTTCTTTTGTCTTTGTCAGGAAGCAGTCAACCTTTACCGGAGACATAAAATTTATCTGTTTTGTATCAAGGTTAAACTTCTTATGGTCTATTGTTGCCTTGACGCTTAAGCCTTGCGGTGGTATTTCATTTACGCGGATTTTCATATCTTCTTAAGCAGGGCTGCTGTCTGTTGAGCGATTATTAGCTCTTCATTGGTATGTATAACCAGAATCTTTGCGGAAAACCTTTTAAGTATATTCTTAAGTGACTTTGCAAGCATTTTATGTATTGAAATGAAATTTTCGCCTATCCCGGCTGTTAACACAATCGCGTCCACGCCGTCCATCACCGCCGCGTAGGCGCCGATATATTTAATAATCCTATAAATAAATACGTCTATAGCCAGCTTCGCTCTTTTATTGCCAAGCGAAGCCTCTTTTATTATATCGCGCATATCATTGCTTATTCCGGACAAACCCAGCAGGCCGCTTTTTTTATTCAATAAATCATTGGTTTGCTGAATGTTTAGGTGTTCTTTTTCCATCAGGTACAGCACCGCTGCAGGGTCTATATCGCCGCTTCTTGTGCCCATCATAATGCCTTCTAGCGGAGTAAAACCCATACTCGTATCAATACTTTTACCGTTTTTAACCGCGGTTATGCTGCAGCCGTTTCCCAAATGGCACGTAATTATCTTAAGGGATTTTATTTTTTCTTTTAATGCTTTCGCAGCTTCTTGGGCAACGTACAAATGACTTGTCCCGTGGAAACCATAACGGCGCATGCCATATTTTTTGTAAAATTTATATTGTATGCCATACATATAGGCTTCAGCCGGCATGGTCTGGTGAAATGCCGTATCAAAAACAGCGACCTGCGGAATATGTTTCAAAAACTTTCTGCACGCATCTATTCCTAATATCGCGGGGGGATTATGCAAAGGCGCGAGCTTAGAAAATTTTTTAATTGCATTAAGCACTTTCGTATTAATAATCGTAGGCTGGGTAAAGACCTCCGCCCCGTGGACAACGCGGTGGCCTATAGCAGC
The DNA here is from genome assembly GCA_043797125.1 of Candidatus Omnitrophota bacterium. Lineage (GTDB taxonomy): Bacteria > Omnitrophota > Gorgyraeia > JABMRG01 > JAFGKX01 > JAZDPX01. The sequence continues at coordinate 25,277 of JAZDPX010000004.1, read as the reverse complement.
TATCTCGGAATACGAACCGATGGCCCCTGATTCAGGGTCTGTTATTATCTGAAATATCTGTTTCATTGCATGATAATGATCCGCAGGCCCCTGCGGCGTGCCTATTCTTTCGATCAGGCCTTTACATAATGAAGCCGATGTCTTAGTATCAAACAGCTGATACTTAATGCTTGAAGACCCGCTATTAACAACCAGTATTTTCATTTTATCATTTTATCCTTTAGACTTTACACTTCTCAATATGGCTTCGCCTTAATGCGGTAACAGCTACTATATCAACTACATCTTCCCAGCTGCATCCACGCGAAAGATCGCTGCAAGGCGCTTGCAGGCCCTGGAGCAGCGGCCCCAATGCGCGCGCATCGGCTAATCTTTGTGTAAGCTTGTAAGAAATATTGCCTGCCTCTAAATTTGGGAAGATTAAAACATTGGCCCTTCCTTTTATAGGGCTTTGGGGGGCTTTTATCTCGGCTACTTCCGGAACCAAAGCGGCATCAGCCTGGAGCTCGCCATCAATTAAAAGGCCCGGGTTTGTCTTTCTTACTATTTCTATTGCCTCGTGTATCTTTTCTATCTCCGGAATGTCGCCGCTGCCCTTTGTGGAAAATGAAAGCATTGCAACCTTCGGCTCAATATCAAATAAGTCCTTTATCAAGTCACTTGAGGCAACGGCTATATTTGCAAGCTGTTTACTCGTAGGCGACGGGACTATGCCGCAATCGGCATACACAAGCAGGCCTTCTGCGCCAAAATTTTTATTCGGCAGAATCATTATGAATGAACTTGACATGGTCTTTATGCTTCTGTCTATGCCTATGCACCATAAAACCGCCCTAGCAACATCTCTTGTCGTATTAGCGGCCCCCGCGACGAATCCTCCGGCAAGGCCTTCCTTTACCATTAACGCTCCGTAGTACAATGTATTTTTTAGAATTTCGTCTTTGGCCTGGTCCGGGGTTATGCCCTTATGCCTCCTAAGCTCATAAAACAAATTGATATATTTTTCTAAATCAGGCGATTTTTCAATATCAATTATCTCTATAAAACGCATGTCGGCATTCTCGCGTTTAAGCGCGCTTTCTATTCTTGCTTTGTTTCCCAAAAGGATTACCTTTGCGATAGCCTCTTTTGATATAAACGCCGCCCCTTTAATTATGCGCGGCTCCTCGCCTTCCGGCAGCACGACTTTTGCGTTTGTCTTCTTTGCCCTGTCTCTGATTTTCTGTATCATCTCCATTGTTAGTCTCTCCTATTTATTTTTTATTTTGGCTGTTGTGAAACTATCTTTTTCTTGCGCAGATTAGCACAGATTAAAGGATGCGAGATGATCACAGATGCTTAATTTTGGTTAAAATCTGCGATCATCCGCTTCTTTTAATCTGCGATCATCTGTGTAAAAGAACTATTTTTATATACCCTATTTGTTTTTAGTCTTGGCCTTAAGCGCCTTTTCAACAATCGGCGGGACAAATCCGCTTAAATTTGCCCCCAGATAGGCTGCCTCTTTTATTAATTTGGAGGACAAATACGAATATGCCTCGTTAGGCATTAAAAATACTGTCTCAACCGAATGATTTAATTTTCTGTTGGTGAGGGCCATCTGGAATTCGTATTCAAAATCCGATATCATGCGCAGGCCCCTTAATATCACCGGAATTTTTTTCTTTATGGCATAATTTACGACAAGCCCGCTAAAGATTTCCACTTTTACATTTTTAAGACCCTTGATAGAGTCCTTGATAAATTTGCTCCTTTGAGAAGGCGTAAATAAGATGTTTTTTTGCGAGTCCGAAGACACGGCTACTATGACCTCCTTGAATATCCTGGCGGCCCTCTTTATTACATCTATGTGCCCGTAAGTAACCGGGTCAAATGTCCCCGGATAGATTGCTTTCATTTTCTGCCATCATTTAAAAATTCAAAGCGCATATCATCCGTAACCGGCGAAAAACTGACCATTGCGTACGCGTTGCCTTCATAAATAAAATTAAGCTCAAGCGATTTACCGTTTGAAACGGTCTTAAAATTTTCCACTATTTCAGAAGCTATCATTTTTAAAGCCCAATCTGTGTGCGGCGCAAAATGCAGTTTGACCACGCCCTTGCATATGCCGTTGTAGGTATCCAGGCTGGTTATCGTATATTGGTTACTATAAATACCGCTTTCCTGCAAAAACCTTTTTACCCCGGCTGTCTTTACCGGTTCAATGCGCGTGCCGGCTCTACTATTGTAAATGCTGTACGCAGACAACGCTATCGCAATCGCAGTGAATACAAATAAAATTATTACGGACTTTTTAGTCGCAACTATATTTTTTTGAGACTCCTGTTGCTTAAAGAAAAATTCCGCCTGCAGGTTTAATTTGTCGCTGATATCCCTTGCCCTGGCATCAAGCATGCGCTGGTATTTTTTAACCCTTTTGTCTAAAGAAACCGCTGATTCATAAAAAAGGCCTTCTGAGTATTCCGGCATCCTGTCAAGTTCGGAAACCTCATTGCTCTTTTGCGCGTCATTTTCAAGGTTCTCTTTTTTTTTGCTCTGCGCTAAGCCCTCAAGAAGCATAAGTTCTTTTTCAAGCTGCATAATCTTCTGCCTGTACGCCTCTTCACGGATAGACTTCTCCCCGAAAAGCCTTACTTCTTTTGAGTCTTCCTTTTCCTGTTTTTGCGGTTCGTTCGGCATTTCTTAGTTTTAACACTTAAAACATTTAATGCTGCAAAAAGCTTTTAGCGGACGAATTGCTGCAAATATTCATCCATAGTCTCCATAGTTATAAGGCCTTTTTGGCAAAGATTCCTTATGCTGTTTTCAAAGCTGTGCATACCGTGTACCGCGCCTGTCTGAATAGAGTTTTGCAGCTCCAACAGTTTTCCTTCTCGTATTATGTTTCTAACGCCCTCGGTAGGCACCAGCACCTCGGTGGCCAGCACCTGGTCTTTTTCAGTCCCGGGCAATAATGCTTGGCATATTACGCCTTTCAAGCACCTGGCTATCTGATTTACGGAAAACGCCCTGCTGTCCGTAGGCAACAAAGAAAACATCCTGTCAAAAGTTTCGGCAACGGAAAAAGAATGAAAAGTCGTTATTACCAAATGCCCGGTTTCAGCAGCTTTTAAGGCCGCTAACAGGCATGGTCTATCTATAATTTCTCCGATGACTATAACATCCGGATCCTGGCGCAAGGCCGACTTTAATGCGTCGTAATATGATAATGTGTCTGTTCCGATTTCTCTCTGCTTTATCAGCGACTTTTTGCTTGCGTGAACATACTCTATAGGGTCTTCTATAGAAATAATTACGCCTTCATGCATATTGTTAATCAACTCTATCATGGATGCAACGGTTGTGGTTTTACCCGCGCCTGTGGTGCCTGTAATTAAAACGAGGCCATTTTTATTAAGGGCCAATTTTTCCGCGATAGGAGGCAAGCCCAATTCATTAAGCGATTTTATTTGAGAAGGCACAGATCTAAATGTAGCTTCCAAAAACCCTTTTTGCCAATGCAGGTTCGCCCTAAACCTGCTGTCAGATGTAGGAGAAAATGCAAAATTAAGCTCTTTTGTTTCCTCTAACTTTTTAATCTTTTCGTCGTCCAATAAGGGGTAGATCATTGTCTCGACAGCCTTATTTTGGAGTTGGCTATAATTCAAAAATTTTATCTTCCCCTTTATCCTTACGGCAGGCGGTTTATCTATGCTCAAATGCAAATCAGAAGCGCCTTCTTTAATTATAAAATCTAAAAGTTTATAGATATCCAGTTCTTTAACCTCCGACACCAAAAGATCCCTGCTTGCCTGATCTATTTTTGCAAAGGCAACGGCTATATAATAGGTGCCTTTTTTTACTCTTGTCTCAACCCTGACTATCCTGGCTGCAATGTCTAAGCATTTATTTGAGACAGGCATTTCAACCTTCATGTTAATATCTGTCTCGATGGCGCATGGCTCTTCGCATTTAAAAAGAGCACCGCCGCAGCTTAGATTCATAATTGTGCCCTTTTTATAGGCGCCTGTAACTTTTGAATTTTCTATTTTGCTATATAAGATAGGCACATGAAGGGTCTGTCTTTCTGACTTTCTCTTTTCTATTTTCATTATACACCTCTATTGTTGACGATTAAACCATGGAGCGGGAGAGCGGAATCGCTACCGAGCCCTAGCTTCCCTGCTGGCGAGGTAGTCCCGAGGCCGAAGGCCGAGGGAAACCGCCATCGTTTAATGTCCCTCGAATATGTTGAATGCTCCTGCTCGTCGCATTCTAGTGTTCTCGGGACAAACTTCGCTTCGCGAAGTTTGGAGCGGGAGAGCGGAATCGAACCGCCATGTGCAGCTTGGAAGGCTGCCGTTCTACCACTAAACTACTCCCGCGAAATTTACGAAGCTTGCGAAGTCCTGCCCCGAACCATTCGCTTCGCTCAGGTTCGGGGCCCTTCACCACTCACAAAAATTTATGATGGCCTGCCACGAACCCGAACCCTGAACCTGAACAAAGCGAATGGTTCAGGGTGAGTGGTTCGTGGTGGGCAGGGGAGGACTCGAACCTCCGAAGGCAAAGCCAGCAGATTTACAGTCTGCCCCCGTTGGCCACTTGGGTACCTGCCCATTTAGTTTATAGCTTAGCGTTGAGAGTTGAGAGTCTAGAGGCTCTAAGCTCTAAGCCCTCAACTCTCAACTATTTTTTAATTCCTCTTCTATCAATGACCACGCTCTTAATCACGCCGTTGCCGGCTGTGCCAAGGTCGTTACCGTTGAGGTTAAGCCGCAACTGGTGCGCCTTGCCGGCCCATAGCATATAAGAATCTTTGGCGCCCCATGTTTCCGAAGAGCCTTTTTTTAACGTGCCGACAAAAATTATCTTTTCATCAGCCTGAAGCCTTATCCACACATCATCCTGAGCTTTAATTGTTAATGTTAGTTCTACGTTTTTCGGCACGATAAAAGGCCTCGAAGAGTAATCTTGCTGTTTAGAGCTCTCTGCAACCTGCGGTTTAGCCTGTGATTTGGCCTGCATTGAACGTATCCCGGCAGCGATGTTTTTGCTTTGCGATTTCGCCAAACCTATTGCACCCCTTATAGCAACTACCGTTAAAACCAAAAACATTATACAGGCAATTCCCAGAATAATTATTTTTAATGATAAAAATTTTTGTGCCGGCTGTTTTTCCTCTTTTCTTCTTGCCGAGGCGTTGTCAGCGATTTTAACGCCTGGAATTTCCTGCTGCGCTTTTCTTGCAGGTAGCTTACTATACTCATCTAAAATTTCTCTTTCGTCGAGACCTAAATACGAGGCGTACTTTTTCAAGAAACTTTTTATATAGGTTGGGTTTGATATCCTTTCATACTTATCTTGCTCAAGCGCTCTTATTAAATCCGCGTGTATCTTTGTATGCGCATATACCTGTTCGGGGGCAACGCCCTTGCTTTCTCTGGCAGTTTTTAATTTAAGACCTATACTCATAGCAAAACCTCCTTACGTTGAAATTCTTTCATGAATTTCTACGTTCGGGTAATTTTTTCTCGTAAATATGCCTCGCGGTCCACCAAAATGTCCCTTGGTTTAGACCCCTGGTATGGGCCGACTATTCCCTCTACTTCCATAACATCTATTAAGCGGGCAGCGCGCATGTGGCCTAGTTTCATGCGCCTCTGCAAAAAAGAAACAGAAGCAAGCCCGCTTTCCAAGACCATTCTTACAGCTTCATCATAAAGTTCATCTTTTTCTTCGCCGGTCTCTGTTTTTTTGTTTTCGTCAACCCTTAACAATTCATCATCGTGATGGGCAGCTTCCTGCGAGGCGGCGTATTCTACGACTCTTTCTATCTCCTTGTCGGAGACGAGGCTGCCTTGCGCCCTGATAGGCTTAGCAGTGCCAGGTTCAATAAATAACATATCGCCTCTGCCTAATAGCTTATCTGCCCCGTTCATATCGAGTACAGTGCGCGAGTCAACTTTTGAAGCGACCTTAAATGATATCCTGGCAGGAAAATTCGCCTTTATGACGCCTGTGATAACATCCACAGAAGGCCTCTGCGTGGCAAGTATTATATGTATTCCCACGGCTCTTGATAGCTGCGCAAGGCGCGTAATGGCGCCTTCTATATCCTGCGACGCTATTGCCATTAAATCTGCCAATTCATCTATTATAACGACTATATACGGAAGTTTCTCGGGTATTACTTCTTCGTCAGTTTTTTCTTTTTTAGCCCTCTGATTAAACGCCTTTATGTTTCTTGTGCCGACTTTCGCGAAAAGCTTGTACCGCTTTTCCATCTCCTCAACCACCCAGCTTAATGCCGTAAATGCCTTTTTGGCGTTAGTCACTACGGGACATAAAAGATGAGGCAAATTATTAAACATTGCAAGCTCTACCATCTTTGGATCAACAAGTATAAATTTAAGCTCGTCCGGAGATGCATTAAAAACCATGCTAAGGACAATGCTGTTAACGCATACGGTTTTTCCGGAGCCTGTAGTTCCGGCTATTAAGAGATGCGGCATGTCAGCCAGATCGCATATAATAGGCTTGCCTGCGGTGTCTTTGCCCAGAGCAAGGCTCAGCTTTGAAGTGCACTTAGCAAATTCTTCGGATTGTAAAACATCCTTTAAATATACGGTGCTCGTAACCATGTTGGGAATCTCAATTCCTACCCTGGCCTTTCCGGGTATCGGGGCAACAATTCTTACGCTATGGGCCTTCATTGCCAGGGCTATGTCGTCACCTAACGAGGTGATGCGCGTTACCTTAACTCCGGGGGCAGGTTCAAGTTCATACCTTGTTATTGTCGGGCCTTGTTCCACCTGCGTTACTTTCGCGTCTATTCCAAAATCCTGCAAAGTCTCCTCCAAAACCATGGAAGAAGACGCAAGATCCTCTTTAACTTTATATTCCTCAATCTTGGGAGGCTCATCCAGTAGATCTAAAGACGGCAGTTTATAATTTCCGACACTTTGCGCCTTAGCGCTTGGTATTGACGGTTTGGGCTTAGGCGGAGCCTGGGGCTTGATAAGCGGCTTGATAACAGGTTCGACCTTTTTTATCTCGCCGCGAACCTGCATAATAGGCGAAGGTTTCTTTTCCTGCTTGTCGCGCATGGTTGTTATCTTGGGCTTACCTTTATGCAGGATGGGCCTTTTAAATGTTTGAAGATATAGTTTTAATTTTTTGTATATTGCTGTTATAAACGGGAGGATTAAAAACTCCGTGGCCAAGAGAGCGCTCATTATTATAAGCATAATGACTATAATATAAGTGCCCACACCTCCAAAATATTTAACCAGGGCATTGGAAAGAAAAAGCCCAGTTATTCCGCCTGCAGTTACTTTGTCAGCGTTTGTATCGCTAAAGAGCATGCTTAACAAAATACTGGATGCGATAAAAAGCACCGCTGTTCCTGAGAGCTTTAAATACATTTTCTGAGGCTCTTTGCCTATGAATTTATTCACAGCCCAAGCCATGCAAAGGCCCGGAATTATATAAGCTGCCCAACCTATTGCAAAAAATAACGCTGCGGCAATGTATGAGCCTACTATGCCTGCAAAATTATTTACCTGCTTATAGGAAGATGAGCTGAAAAGCTCAAGATCATGAGGGCTGTATGATATGAGGCTTAGAAAAAATAAAATCGCGATAGCTAAAAATAAAAGCCCTAAAAGTTCGCTTATTCTCTGCTTGTTCATATGTTTTTGCTAAAAATATGCCTTAACTAAAACAACGCCGCCAACTAAAAGGCAGTATACGCCAAAAAACCACAACTTCTCTCTTGTAACAGCCATTATTACATAGTAAATAGCCACAAGGCCGACTATAAATGCGCTGAAAAACCCGACTATCATCTGGGGCGTGAAAATAACGCTTAAAGCATCTGTGTTTCTTAATTCTAAAAACAACGCGCCAAGCACTGCAGGAATAGCCATCAAAAAAGAGTATCTGATGGCGTGTTCTTTGGTTACTCTGCACATTAAGGCAGTAGAAATCGTAACTCCGCTTCTGGATAACCCCGGTAATGCAGAAATACCCTGCGCTATTCCTATTATTAACGCCTGAGCAACTCCGAATTTGAGTCTGTGGGCGCCTCTTTTTTTCATGTAGCTTGTTACAAAATCCGCGCTGAATAAAACCGCTGACGTGAGTATTAGCATAAAACCTACCAGCTTAATGCTTGAAAACGCCTGCCTGAAAAATGCCTCGAACAAAAATCCTATTACACCGGTAGGTATTAAACCTATCATTATTAAATAGAGGAAATATCTTCTTTTGGTAAAAATTGATACTATATCGTTTCTAAAATAAACTAAAATCGCGAATAAAGTGCCTATGTGCAAAATTATATCAAAGAGTATCTGCGGTTCTTTATAACCAAAAAAATGATGCAATAATACCAAATGGCCAGAACTGCTTATAGGCAGAAACTCGCTAATTCCCTGCAGTATTCCTGATAAAGCCGCTTCCCATAAATTCATTCATCAAATACCTGAATGGCCAAAACCGCCGGTTGAACGGACAGTCTCGTCTAATTCCTCTACCAAATCGATTTCTGCCTTTATAACCTTTTGAATGGCCATTTGAGCTATTCTATTTGCGCGTTTTATAATAAAGGGGAGTTTACCGTGATTTATAATAATGATACCAACCAAGCCCCTGTAATCTGCGTCTATTGTGCCAGGTGTATTAGCTATGCTTATACCGTGCTTTATGGCAAGCCCGCTTCTGGGCCGTATCTGTGCCTCGTAGCCTGCCGGCAAGCTCATATAAAAACCCGCTGATATTAATTTAATGTCTCCGGGGGCAATAACTACTTCATCATCAACATCAGCGCAGATATCCATTGCGCTGGAATGCTCGCTCATATACTGCGGAAGCGGCAAATCCTCGCATCCCGGTTTTCTTTTTATTCTGACTTTTATCTTTTCCATAGACTATCGACCATAGACCATCGACTACTCTTCCACCTGCTTCCTCGAGAGACTCACCTTTCCCTGCTCGTCAATGCTTATTACCTTTACTTTGAATTCATCTCCGACTTTTACCACATCTTCAACGTTTTTCACGTAACCTTTCGCGAGCTCGGAAATGTGCACCAGGCCATCCTTGCCCGGCAATATCTCGCAAAAAGCACCGAACGCCATTAGCTTTCTTACCTTTGCCATGTAAATCTTGCCAACCTCTGCTGTCTCGGTAAGCTTTTTAATAATATCGATGGCTTTTGCAGAGGCGCTTGCATCTGCCGAAGCAACGGAAACCGTGCCGTCATCTTCTATCTCTATGGTCGCGCCTGTGTCGCTTATTATCTTTCTTATAATTTTGCCGCCTGTACCGATTACGTCCCTGATTTTCTCAGGGTCTATTTTAAAGGTGGTTATGTGCGGCGCATATTCGGAAATATTCTCTCTTGGTTTTGAAATAACGGCGTTCATTTTACCGAGTATGTCAATCCTGGCAACTTTAGCCTTCTGCAATGTCTCCTTAATTATATCCAGGGTAATGCCTTCCTTTAGCTTTACATCCAGCTGTATAGCTGTAATGCCTTTTTCCGTACCTGCTACCTTAAAATCCATATCGCCATAATGGTCTTCTACGCCGGCGATGTCTGTAAGAAGTTTATATTTACTGCCTTCCCTGACAATGCCTATTGATATGCCTGCTACAGCTGCCTTTATGGGAACTCCGCAGTCCATAAGAGTTAATGATCCTGCGCACACTGTTGCCATTGAAGATGAACCGTTGGATTCAAGTATGTCAGAGACTACCCTAATCGTATATGGAAATTCCTCTTTTGAAGGCATGACAGCGCTAAGAGCTCTTTCAGCCAAAGCGCCATGGCCTATTTCTCTTCTGCCAGGGCCTCTTAACGGCTTTACTTCACCGACGCTGAAAGGAGGAAAATTATAATGCAGCATAAATGTCTTCTGCTGCTCTCCCTCCAAAGCCTCCACAAGCTGCTCGTCGGAACTTGTCCCTAGGGTTGTAACAGAAAGACTTTGCGTCTGGCCCCTGGTAAATAAGGCTGAACCATGAGTGCGAGGCAGCACGCCGACTTCGCATGCAATGGCGCGTATTTCATCAAAAGCCCTAGCGTCAACTCTTTTGTTTTGGTTTAATACAATGCTTCGAACAAGTTCTTTTTCAACTTCCTGCAAGCCTATTTTAATATCCAATTCGCCGATACCGGAGTCTTCGGTAACTAATTTTTCCACCAATTCATTGCTCAATATGTTCATCTGCTCTATGCGCTCTTCCTTGCTCTTTAGAGAATTGATGTGCGTAAGTTTATCCAGGGAAAGGGCCTTTATCTTTTTTAGAACTTCGGGTGTTATCTTTTTAATCGTAGGCGTGCTTTTTTCAATACCGCACTCAAGAACCATTTTTTCCTGAATCTCTATAAACCTGGCCAGGTTTTCATACCCGAATTTAACGGCATTTAACATCCGGTCTTCGGAGACCTCTTTGCTGCCGGATTCAAGCATTAAAATGCCGTCTTTTGTGCCAGCTATTACTATGTCGATACTGGATTTGGTAAGTTGGGCATAAGTCGGGTTTATTACAAGTTCGCCTGACTCAAGTTCGCCGACACGCAATATGCCCATGGGCCCTGAAAAAGGCACGTCAGAGATAGCTATAGCTGCCGAGGCCCCTAGCGCTGCAAGGACATCCGGATCGTTTTCTCCGTCGCTTGAAAGTATTGTAGCCATAATCTGGACTTCATTTAACATGCTTTCCGAAAAAAGAGGCCTTAGCGGCCTGTCTATCAGGCGGGCGCTTAAAATTTCCTTTTCGCTGGGCCTTCCTTCTCTTTTAAAAAACCCTCCCGGGATTTTTCCGGCAGCATATGTCCTTTCACGGTATTCTACAAAAAGAGGGAAAAAATCGCCTTCATCTTTGGCCTCTTTTGCCATAACAGCCGTGACCAGGACCACTGTCCCGCCGCATATAACAGTTACGCTACCGCCTGCCTGCTTGGCCAGTTTACCCGTCTCAAGCTCTATTGTCCTATTACCTATTTCCAATTTAAATTGTTTAATCATAATTCACACCAATCTTTATATGATATGCAATCCATGCATATTTTTCTTCTTGGAAAGAAAATGTTTTATTTTCTTAAGCTTAACTTGTCCAAGATACTCTGATATTCTTTTACGTCATTTTTCTTCAGATAATCAAGCAGTTTTCTTCTGCGATTGACCATCCGCAGCAAACCTCGCCTTGAAAAGTGGTCCTTTTTGTGCGTCTTAAAATACTCTGTCAGGCTATTTATCCTCTCGGTCAAAATAGCTATCTGCACGTCAGGAGATCCTGTGTCGGTTTGGTGCTTTTTGAACTTTTCAATTATTGCGCCTTTTTTCTTCTTTTCGATTACCATTTGCCTTGTCTAGCCTCCTTGTAAGTTAGTTATGCGTTGTAATGAAACTCATTTTAGAATGATTACACAGATGATCGCAGATTAGAAGAAACGGATGATCGCAGATTGTTTCCTGATAACATCTGTGATCATCTTGCATTTTTTCATCTGTGCTAATCTGTGCAAAGCAAAAGAACAAGTTTCATAACAGCCTATATTATTTATATTTAGTTATATTTAACGTGTTATTATAACAAATCACTTATATAATGTAAAGAATATCTTTTTTAATCTGTTCGCGCAAAGCCCGCCTGTCCTTAAAATGCTTTTCCGGCCGTATTCTTTTTATGAAGGAAATATCAAGGGCCTTATTATACAGGCTGCCTTTAAACGATAATATATGCACCTCAATAGACGGCTCCTTCTGCGCAAGCGCAAATGTAGGCCTGAATCCGATATTGAGCACCCCCTTGTAACACCTGTTGCCAATCTTGACCTTAACGGTATATACGCCAGCCGGGGGTATTGCCTCATGAAGAGGGTCTATGTTTGCTGTCTTAAATCCTATAGTCCTTCCAATGCCTCTGCCGCGTATCACTGTTCCTGTTATGGCGAAATCTCTTGCGAGCAACCTGGAGGCAGTTGCTAATTTGCCTTTTTCTATAAGGCTGCGTATGAGGCTGCTGCTAATAACCTTGCCATTAAATTTTTTGGTTGGGATTGCCTTAAAATCTAATCCATAAGCAGCCAATATGCGCTTTAGTTTGCCGGCTGATAACTTCTGCCTGCCCAGTTTGAACCTGCTGCCTACAACAAGTTTTGTAGCTTTTAATTTTTTGACCAGCACCTGCCGGATAAACCACTTTACAGACATTTTTGAAAATGCTGTCGTAAAATTTATCACTACACATAAATCAATGCCTGTTGCCTTTAGCAGCTCTAACCTGTGTTTGAGGGAAGTTATTGTTGACTTGGCATTTATACTGCCGAGCACTTTCCTGGGGTGAGGGTAAAAGGTAATGACGCAAGAGACCTGTTTTTTTTTCTTTGCCTGCTTTATAAGCTCTTTCAATATCAGCCTGTGGCCCATGTGCACACCGTCAAAGATGCCTATAGAAACAACTGACCTTCTGTGCTGATACTTAAGATTATGAAGGCCGTATATAATTTTCATGGATTGATAACTATTGCCTTAAGCTTATCCATGGTCATGCCTTCTAAATCTTCAAGCTTATACGTATCTTCGGCCTTAAAATTTCCCGAAGCCAGCCTGCGCAAGTTATACATATGCGCCCCGCAGCCTAATTTTTTTCCTATGTCATGGCACAATGTCCGTATATATGTGCCTTTGGATGATTCCAGGACAAACTCAACAAATGAATTTTCTATTTTTATTATATCTAAACTATATATGTTTATCTTGTTAGGCGCCCTTTCCACCTCCATGCCCTTTCGCGCAAGCTTATAAAGCCTTACGCCTTTATAATGCTTGGCGGAAACCATCGGCGGAACCTGCTCGGTTTCTCCCTTAAAAGACATTGTTGCCTTTTTTATTTTTTCCGCTGTTATATTTAAATGCGGCTTCTCGGCAATGACCTTGCCCTCCGCGTCCTGCGTGTCGGTGCTTATGCCCAGCTTCATTGTGCAAAGATATTTTTTGTTATCATTAATATACCTTGAAGCAAGCTTTGTGCTTTCTCCCAATAAAATAACCAAAAGCCCGGTTGCTATAGGGTCTAACGTACCGCAATGGCCCACCTTTTTGATTTTAAATTTCTTTCTTATGAAATCCACGGCATCATGAGACGTAAACCCGCGCGGCTTATCTATTAGCAGTATACCCTTTATATCCGTGTTTTTGGTTTTTTGCATGTTTTCAGCTGCCTTTCGACCTCGCTTAACACTCTTTGTCTGGCGGAGGCTATTGTCCCCTTTAGCGTGCATCCGCTTGCCTTTTGGTGCCCGCCGCCGCCGAAACAGGAAGCGATTTTATTCACATCAGCATTATTGTTGGACCTCAAGCTGACCTTCACCCTGTTTATAGATACTTCAGTAAAAAATACAGCTACCTCGACGCCCTTTAGCGAGCGCGGAAAGTTAACAAAGTTTTCTTCATCCTGCAGCGTAGCGTTGTATTTTTTAAACATTTCTTTTCTTATCGTCATCCAGCAAACCTCGCCGCTTGCGCTTAATTTAAGCGTAGATAAAGCCGCGCTCAGAAGCTTTATTGTCGGCAAGGACACCTGTTCATAAACATTCCTGAAAATAGCATTGGTGTCTATGCCTCTCTTCAATAGGTCTGAAAGTACTTCATGTGTAAAAGGCGTAACATTTGAATAACTAAAGGAACCCGTGTCCGTCAGAATGCCTGCATATAGATTTATCGCGCAGTTTTTGTCGATATTTACTTTAGCTTGCTTGAATAATGTATAGACAACTTCGGCCGTGCTTGAGGCGTTGGGCTCGACAAGATCAATATCCGCAAATTTAGTATTGCTGAGGTGGTGGTCTATATTTATCTTTGGCTTCGTAAGATTTATTGTTTTGTAAATATTTCCGATTCTTTTGATGTCCGCGCAATCCAGAAAACACACAGCATCATATTTAATATTTTTGCCGACTGCGGTGCGTATTTTATCGGAACCCGGCAAAAATGCGTATTTAGCGCCCGGGCCGTCGGAGTTTACAATAAACGCTTTCCTGCCCATGGACTTAAGGAGTTGTTCGAAGGCTAGCTGGCTGCCTATCGAATCTCCTTCGGGGTTGGTGTGGGAAATTAACAAAAAGTTTTTGTACTTACGTATCTCGCGAAGCACTTTTTTATATTTATTCACTTATTGATTTTCCTCCCTGCGTATTTTATCCAATGCCTTATCTATCTTCTCGTTTTGCTGTATTGTGTCATCAAAAATAAATTTTATTTCTGGTATAAATTTTATGAGCATGCGTTTACCTAATAGCTTTCTAATATAACCCGCGGCGCTGTTTAAGGTTTCCGCTGTATCCTTTATTTGCTTATCGTCCCCCATGCTTGTAAAATAGACCTTTGCGTGCCTTAAATCAGCGCTTACTGAAACAGAAATAACGGTAACAAAACCAATGCGCGGGTCGCTAAGCTCCTGCTGGATTATGGTGCTTATCTGGTGCTGCAATTCGTGATTTATTTTATCTATTCTTGACATAATGGCAACTCCATTCTAAAACGCAGTAAATGCTGATACGCCTATTGTTATCGTTTTAATTAAAAATTAAAAATGTAAAATGCAAAATTACAATGTAAAATTCAAAATTTTGAATTTTTAATTGCGATTTTTAATTTTTAATTTTGAATTTTGAATTTAAACGCCTGCCGTTTTGATTAATGCCTTTACTAAATTCAACTCGTCGGACTTAGTCTTAACCTCGCCGTCTATTTTCGCAAAAAGCAGCTTATCCAGAATTTCTTTATATTTGGGCCCAGGCATAACCCCCAGTCTCTTAAGATCCGTTCCGTCAACAGCTGTTTTAATATTGCGATATTTACTAAAATATAATTTTATCCTTTTCTTTGCTCTTTGCCCTACTTGCCCCGTACCCGAGCGAAGCGAGTGGTACGGGGTGCTCTTTGCTAAAACATATAGTATAACCTCGTTAGATAGAAATCTCAAGCTTTTATATATTTGACTAGCGCGGGCCTTCTTCTTATTAAGAAGCCTTAACGTTTTATCGGCATATACCTTGGCTGACAAAAGCCTTTTGGCGTCGGCCTTTGCGAATACAAAATTATCGCACACAGATTTTAATCTGTAAAGCGGAAGCTCATCAACCAAGGCCATAAAAAAAATAAGCCACGTATCAACAGGGGCCTTCGCAGCGGCCAAGGCCCCGAAAGAATTGCACATTTTTTCTATCTGCAGCATAAGCCCAACGGCCTTCTTTTCTAAATTAAGCCTTTCATCGATAAAACAAAGCTCGCGCAGGCCCTTCATCCTAAGCAGGGCGCGGGAAGGATGTTTCTCGCTTAGCATTAGGATTATCTCCTGCCTTATTCTCTGTTTCTGTGTTTTACCAAACATGTCAAGGGTTATCGCTGTTTTTATCAGTTTTTCGGTATGCGGTTCGATTTTAAAATTAAACCTCTGCTCAAATCTCACCGCCCTAAAAATACGCGTCGGGTCATCAACAAAGCTTAAATCATGAAGCGCCCTTATCTTCTTTGACTTTAGGTC
Source organism: Candidatus Omnitrophota bacterium (assembly GCA_043797125.1). Lineage (GTDB taxonomy): Bacteria > Omnitrophota > Gorgyraeia > JABMRG01 > JAFGKX01 > JAZDPX01. Next base: position 9,734 of record JAZDPX010000004.1, on the reverse strand, counting down.
TTTCTCGCCGCCAAACAGGTCTATGAGGCTGCCAAAGGTTTCATTATTTAAGGAAACAGCCATCGCGTTTATTGTAAAATCGCGCCTGTAAAGGTCTTTTTTAATGCTATCAAATTTTACGGTCGGCAAGGCCGCGGGTTTTTCGTATTCCTCCGCCCTCGCCGTTGCGATATCTATCCTGAATGAGCCATTATTCATAAAAATTGTCGCTGTCCTGAAGCGTTCATATGTAACCAAAGTTCCCCGCAACGCTACGGATAGGGCTTTGGCAAAAGCTATGGCATCTTTTTCCACGACGATATCAATATCAAAATTCTTTATCCCCAGCAATAAATCCCGGACAAACCCGCCCACGCAGAAGGCCTTATATCCTAACCTATCCGCCTCTTTGCCTATAAATCTTAACAAATTGTATGTTTTTTTATCTTTAATTTTTAATTTTACATTTTGCATTTTTAATTTTGAATTTCTACGGCCTTGGGTGGTATTTATGATGTATCGACTTCAATCTCTCTTTATCAATATGCGTATAGATCTGGGTTGTGGATATATCCGCGTGCCCTAATAGCTCCTGCACAACCCTTAAATCCGCGCCTCTTTCCAGCATGTGTGTCGCGAAAGAATGCCTCAAGGTGTGCGGCGTTATCTTCTTTTTTATATGCGCTTGCCCGGCATATTTTTTAATAATTTTCCAGACGCTCTGCCTGGATATAGCTTTGCCCAGGCGGGTTAGAAATACGCAATTTTGCGGCTTTGCCTTTTTTAACAGCTTAGGCCTTACCTTTTCAAGATATTTTTGAAGCATTCCTTTGGCGTGGCTGCCTATAGGAACAATTCTTTCCTTGCTGCCTTTGCCAATGCATTTGACAAAACCAACATCCAGATTCAGGTTATCCATTGTAAGCGTTGTCGCTTCTGAAACGCGCATCCCCGTGGCATACATAACTTCCAACAGCACGTTGTCTCTTATTCCCATCCAGTCTTTCGTATTTGTGGTTTTCAAGATCTGCTCAATTTCAGACACGGAAAGTACATCCGGCAGGTGTTTCCAAAGCTTAGGCGAATCAAGGATATCGGCAATATCTGCCTTTACATATCTTTCCTGCGCGAGAAATCTGTGAAAAACCTTTATAGCCACTAAATTTCTTGAAACACTGTTGGCGCCAAGGCCCTTGCCTTTCTGCGCCATCATGAAATCTGTTATATCCGTATGCTTGGCCTCCTGGATGTGGTTTATCTTTTTGGCGCTAATTAAAAAGTCAATGTATTTATACAGGTCTCTCCGGTAGGCGCTTATGGTGTTTTTGGATAAACCCTTTTCCACCAAAAGATAATCTAAAAATTCCTCTACAAGCGGCTTCATATTATTCTTTCAAGCGGTCTTTCATTTTGGAAAATGAAAAATTTCTGGATACCTCACGGTAGTTATGCTTTAATTCCTTAACAAGAGTATTGCCGTGGTTGGAAACATAGCTTGAGTCTTTAATTAATTCCACTAAACTGCCGAGCTCTTTAATATACGGTTCGATCTGAGGCTTCTGCTCGTCAACAAACAAATTCTGCATTTCTTTAAGTTCCTGCAGAGCGTACGAAGCGTGGGTGGTAAGCTTCTTATTGTTACGGTTTTCTTGATTGAGCAGCTCTATTGCCTCATCTATTGAGCTTTTCCAAAAGGCATAATGATTTGCATACCGCTGTTTTGCGGTAAAGCTGGTTTCATAAACCTCGGGCGTAAAAACAGGCATTATCTTTTGCTCGCCCTTCTTTTCCCTTACGAACTTCTTCCTCATATAACCGCTGCAGCCGGATAAGGATACCAAACATGATAAAATCAAAATCAGGCCTAATGTCTTTTTAAACATTATTTTTACTCCTTTTTTAGCATATTGATAAATTCTTCTTCATTGATAATCCTAACGCCTAAGCCTTTAGCCTTACTATATTTTGAGCCGGGATTCACTCCCGCTATAACAAAATCAACTGCCTCACTGACCGAGGAAATAACCCTGCCCCCATGGTCCTTGATCATCTGCTGCGCCTCTTCTCTAGAAAAAGAACTTAATGTACCGGTTAAGACGAATCTTTTCCCTGCCAGCTTGCCTGTCTTTGCCTTTTTTTGTTGCGTCATCTTAACGCCGGCGTCTATTAGCCTCTTTATCAATTTTTTATTCAGAGGATTGTTAAAAAAATCGCAAATCGACTCTGCCATTACAGGCCCTATCTCAGGAATTTCGGAAAGGGATTCTATTGTCTGAACGCTTAATTTTTCTATTGAATTAAATTCAGATGCCAGTAATTCCGCGGCATGCACGCCTGCGTGCCTTATGCCAAGGGCAAATATAAATCTTGCTAGGGACTGTTTCTTTGATTCCTCAATCGCGTTTAAAAGGTTGCGCGTTGATTTATCAGCCATCCTAGGCAATTGAATTACTTTATCATATTTTAGCGTATACACATCTGCTATATCTGAAACCAGTTTGTTGTCTATTAAAAGTTGCGCCATTGCTTCGCCCAGGCCTTCTATATCCATGGCCTGCCGGCAAGCAAAATGCCTTAATCTTTCTTTTTGCTGTGCGCTGCATGCCGCATTATCGCAACGTACGGCTACCTCACCGGGAAATTGCTTTAACTTGCCGTTACAGGCAGGACATTTATCAGGCATGTGGAATTTTTTCTCTTTGCCGGTCCGCTTATCTAATACCGGCCCGACAACCTGGGGTATTATCTCTCCTGCCTTTTCTATTGTTACTATGTCTCCTATCCTGACATCTTTTCTCTCTATGTCTTCGGCATTGTGCAAAGTGGCGCGGCTGACAACGCTTCCGGACAAGTGCACGGGTTCAAGCACTGCTACCGGGGTTATTGCGCCTGTCCTTCCTACCTGCACAATAATGTCAATTAATTTAGTATTCACCCTTTCGGCGGGAAATTTATAGGATATCATCCATCGCGGCGCTTTTGAAGTAACGCCCAGCCTGGCTTGCTGGGCAAGAGAGTTTACCTTTATAACCATGCCGTCAATATCATAATCTAACTGAGCCTTCTGTTCTTGCCACCGGTTACAGTAAGATATAACCTCTTCTATGTCCTTACACAATTTTATTTGCGGGTTTGTCTTAAATCCATGCTTTTTTAAAAATTGCAACAGCTCCCACTGGGTTTTGAATTGTTCTGCTTCGACATAACCAACGGCATAATTAAAAATATCAAGCCTGCGCCTTGCCACTTCAGCTGAATCCAGCAATTTTAAAGAACCTGCGGCGGCATTTCTTGGATTTGCAAAAACCTCCTCGGCGTTTTGCTGCTTATCTTTATTTATCTGCGCAAAGGCCTTGTGGCTCAAATAGACCTCGCCTCTTATTTCTATTAAGCGCGGAAAGCCTGCCGCTTTCTGCACGCATAGCGGTATGGCTGTTATTGTGCGCAGATTCTGGGTAACATCGTCTCCTGTTTCGCCGTCGCCGCGGGTCGCGCCTTGCGTCAATACGCCATTTTCATAGGTAAGCGAAATACTGACGCCGTCAATTTTGAGCTCAACAACATATGATATGCCTTCTTTTGGCAGGTTTTTTTTAACTCTTTTGTCAAATTCGCGAAGCTCATCAGCTGAGTAGGTATTATCCATGCTAAACATGCCTGCGCGGTGCTTAATCTTTGGGAAACCATCCACAGGACGTTCGCTTACCCTTTGGGTGGGTGAGTCTTTTGTAATTAATTCCGGATGCGCTCTCTCCAGGTCTATTAACTGGCGCATAAGTTTATCATAATCATGGTCCTGAATCTGGGGCTTGTTTTCCACGTAATACTTGTAATCATGCTCGCGTATCTCGTTGCGTAGTTTCTCTATCTGTTTCTTAATATCGTTCGTCATCGCTAGAGTAAAACCTTATCTGGAAATCTTTAAATTCGCCTTTAAATTCTTCCCACTCGATATCAATATCGGAAACATATCTCTGCATCTTGGTTTTAAGGCTGGCTAAAAAATCTTTTACCTTCTGTTCTTCGCCCTCGCAGATAACCTCAACTCTTGCGTCAGATAAATTTTTGACCCATCCGGCAAGATGCATACGGTTGGCTATGTCTTCGGCTGTCCAACGAAAACCTACTCCCTGAACGTAACCTGAGTAATATATATGCGCTCGTTTTTTCATATGCTGAAGGAATGGCCATGTACCACTCGCTTCGTTCGGGTACATGGCTCATGAACCACCTAAAATGGCCGTGCCATGAACCCGAACAAAAATTTCGGTAGAAATTTTTGTGAGTGGTTCATGGTCGGGGTGGGCGGACTTGAACCGCCGGCCTCTTGGTCCCGAACCAAGCGCGCTAGCCAAACTGCGCTACACCCCGCAAAATTTACGAAGTAAATTTTGTCCCGACAATGCGACCTAACGGGAGCATTGGAGGGATACAAATTTCTTATAATATATCACTTAGTTTAATTATAGGCAAGGAAAAATCTACTTATGTTAACTACAAAAAGGTAGGGCAGGCTTAAGCCTGCCCTACTACCTAATACTCGATTCAAAACAGCTTTAAATAAATCCGCATTCGGACAGGAGGTCTTTTGTTACGTTGGAGGTATCTTTCGCAGATAACAGTTTCTCCGCATACTTAGCCAGCATATCAACTTCTATGTTCACAACATCATTCTCTTTTTTAAAACCTAAGGTTGTATTCTCCAACGTATACGGAATCGCATAAACATCGAAAGAATTTTTTAAAACTTCACCAACCGTTAAACTAATTCCATCAACTGCGATAGAACCTTTTGGAACAATATACCTTGCAGCGTCAGGCTGGATTTGAAATTCTATCTTTACGGTCTTCTGTATCAGCTCTTTTCTTTTTATCTTTGATGTAAAATCAACATGCCCTGATACAAAATGCCCACCAAACCTTGAATCTGCTTTTAAAGCGCGTTCAAGGTTTACTTTATCGCTAGACCTTAAGCTTGCTATATTCGTTCTTTTAAGCGTCTCTGCTGAAACATCAAATTTTAAAACATTAGAGGCTTTATCGGTTATGGTAAGGCAGATACCGTTTACAGAAACACTATCTCCTTTTTTTGCATACGCCAAAATCTCTTTGGCTTTAAGAGAAAGGACTGCAAAGCCGGCGCTTTTTGATAGATTCACAACAATACCTAACTCTTCTATAATTCCGGTGAACATTTTTGCATATACCCTTCTATTATAAAATCGCAGCCTATCTTTTTTACGGTAATATTTTTCACATTCAGGGCTTTCCTTATTCTGCTTGCGCCTTCACCTTCAACAGAAGTCTTCGCATTTCTGCCGCCGATAATTTTAGGCGCTGTAAAAAATAGAATCTTATCGACAATGCCTTCTTTTAATGCGGAGGCTGCTAATTCGCCTCCTCCTTCTATTAATATATTCAGGATATGCCTGTTTATCAAAAGTTTCATCAATGCCTTTAGATCTACCTTTCCGCCTACAGCTTTAACAGGCAAAATTTCAACATTTTTCTTTAATAGGTTTTTTACTTTTGCCTTTGGCGCCAGATTTGTTGTCGCTATTATCGTCTTTGCAGGAGAATCGGCAGTAAAAATTCTTGAACTTAACGGTGTTCTCAGCATAGAGTCTACAATAACTTTCACCGGCTGTCTTTTACTTATGACTTGCCTGCCCCGAGCAAAGTCGAGGGGTGACCTGTGGCCTTGCCTGCCCTGAGCGAAGCCGAAGGGTGACCTTACATTCAGCAACGGATCATCCGCTACAACCGTCCCGACTCCCACCATTACCGCATCCGCTCGCTGCCTTAACCCATGAACAAACTTTCTTGATTCTTCAGAACTTATCCATTTTGAGTCGCCTGTGGCTGTCGCGATTTTTCCGTCCAGGCTCTGGGCCATTTTAAGCGTGACAAACGGCGAGCCTGTTTTAATTAATTTTATAAATGGGGCGTTTAGTTCTTCTGCTTCTTCCCTACAAATATCTGCCTTAACTTTTATTCCTGCCGAGCGCAACTTTTTTATGCCTTTGCCGTTATTTATAGGGTTTGGATCTTTCATACCGATAATTACTTCTTTAACTTGCGATTTTATTATTGCGTCAGCGCAAGGAGGGGTCTTGCCAAAATGCGCGCATGGCTCAAGATTCACATAAAGCGAGGCGCCTTTGGCTTTTTCGCCTGCGGCTTTTAAGGCATTGACTTCCGCATGCGCGGCGCCGAATCTTTTGTGGAAACCTTCACCGACAATTTTATTATTTTTTACGATTACGCAGCCTACAAGCGGGTTGGGAAAGGTCCTGCCTTTGCCTCTTTTTGCGAGCTGCAGGGCCTTTTGCATATATTTTTCATTAAACGATTCTCTTTTTAACATAGTCTTTCATTTTCTCGACATATGAATACGGAAGCTTTATCTTGCCCATTAATAACTCTCTTTTATTAAGCCCGTGGCAATCCGACCCGCCTGTTACCAGGAGATTATTATCCTGCGCAAACTGCTTAAGTTTATCCGTAATATTTGGCGTATGGTCAGAATGATAAACCTCTATTCCTTCAATGCCGTTTTTAACCAGGCTTGGTAAAATGCTGCTTACGCTATCTAACCCAGGGTGCGCAATGACAGCAATGCCCCCTGCCCGTTTTATAATATCCGCGATTTCTTTTAAAGAAAATTTGAACCTGCTGACATAGCATGGCTTGCCGTCTCCGATGTATTTATCAAAGGCTGTTTTCATGCTGGGCACCAATCCTTTTTCAACTAAATACTTTGCCACATGAAGCCTGCTTACCGCCTTGCCTGTCGCGAATTTAATAATATCCTCTGCGTTGGCATTAATCCCGCGCTCTCTTAACTTTTCAGCTATTTTGAATATACGCTCTATCCTGCCGTCGCAAATCTGTTTAAGCCTGGCCTTTAGCGTCTGGCTTTGCCAATCTATAAAATATGCCAGTATATGAAGCTCTTTTTCGCCTTCCTGCGCGGTTATTTCAACAGCCGGTATGACCTCGACAGAATATTCATCCTGCAACTTAACAGCCTCACCTATACCGTCAACGGTATCGTGGTCCGCTATGGCTATGCAGCTTAGGCCCTTTTCCCTGGCTCGCGCCATTACCTCTTGCGGAGTATCTGTGCCGTCAGAAAAATGCGTGTGAACGTGCAGATCAGCGTTTTTTTTCATTATTATTCTCTTTTGATGGCCTTTTCTTTGTTCACCCTGTCCAATATTCCATTCACAAATTTGCTGGATTCCGTGTCGCCGTATTTTTTAGCTAATTCAACAGCTTCATTTATAGTCACCTTTGGCGGAATTTCCTTTAAAAACATAAGCTCAAAACAGCCCATGCGTATGATATTCCTGTCTATCACCGCCATTCTCTTAAGCTGCCAATTCTGCGCAAAAGAGGTAATCGTCTCGTCAATCTCATGCTGATGTTCTATAGAGCCTTTTGTCAGCTGTACTGCAAATTCTTTCACTTCCTTTTGCAGCTCCTTCTGGCCGAACGGCCTTTGCCAAAAATCCTGCAGAAAGGCGTCAACAGGCTCCTTCTTTATATCCAGCTCATAAAGCATCTGCAGGGCCAGCTCTCTTGCTTGTGTTCGTTTTCTCATATTGCCCCTATTAAATTAACCATCTCAATTGCCGAAAGCGCGGCATCTTTTCCTTTGTTTCCGGATTTTGTGCCTGCGCGCTCTATTGCCTGCTCGATTGTATCTGCGGTTATTATACCAAAAATAACCGGTATGCCTGAATCAAGATTTATGCGCGCTATGCCTTTTGCCGCTTCACTGGCCACATATTCAAAATGCGGTGTTTCGCCGCGGATTACTGTGCCTAAACAGATGATTGCGTCATATTTTTTCGACTTTGCCATTTTCCCTGCTATAAGCGGAATCTCAAAAGAACCAGGCACCCATGCAACTTCTATCTCCGATTCTTTTGCCCCGTGACGCGTAAGCGTGTCCACTGCCGCCTCAAAAAGTTTTTTTGTTATAAAATCATTAAACCTTGAAGCAACAATGCCAAATTTCTTTCCCTTCACTATCATATCACCCTGCAAAGTTTTTACCATCTTTCCTCCTTTTTTTTTTGGACTATCGACCATAGACTATCGACTCTAGACTATCTTATACTCTCTCCAATATATGTCCCAATTTCTCCTTCTTTACCCTTAAATACGACTTATTCATGCTATGCGGCTTTACTTCCAAAGAAATCCTTTTTACGATTTTTAAACCATATCCTTCCAAGCCTATAACCTTATGCGGATTATTTGTAAGAAGTTCAATATCATTAAGTCCTAAATCCGCTAAGATCTGCGCGCCTATGCCATAATCTCTTAAGTCAGATTTAAATCCCAGGGCCTCGTTTGCCTGTACAGTGTCTAAACCTTTATCCTGTAAACTATACGCCTTAAGCTTATTTACAAGTCCGATGCCGCGTCCTTCCTGCCTCATATACAACAATACGCCTTTTTTTGCTTTTGATATTTTTTTCAATGCGCTTTTAAGCTGTGTGCCGCAGTCGCATCTTTTCGAACCAAAGACATCGCCTGTCAAGCATTCGGAATGGACTCTGACTAAAATAGGCTCCATACTATCTTTTATATCGCCGTTGATTAGCGCAAGGTGATGGCTGTTGTCAATAACAGATTCATACACATGAAGGTCAAATTCCCCGTATTCTGTAGGAAGTTTTGTTTTTGTTATGCACTTGATTAATTTCTCGCGCTTTCTTCTGTATTGTATAGTATCGCCTATGGTGCATATTTTTAAGTTATGGACTTTGGCAAATTCTAAAAGGTCGTTTGCGCGCGCCATTGTTCCGTCATCTTTCATGATCTCGCAAATCACGCCTGAAGGATTAAGCCTCGCCAACCTTGACAAATCAACAGCTGCTTCAGTGTGCCCGGCCCTGACTAAAACTCCGCCTTCCTTGGAGCGCAAAGGAAAAATATGCCCCGGCTTTATCAAATCCCGCGGTTTTGTTTTTTTGTTGATTAATACCTGTACGGTCTTTGCCCTGTCATGAGCAGATATGCCTGTTGTTGTTCCCTTTTTTGCATCCACGGAAATACCCCAGGCCGTATTAAAAGGAGTCTTTGCCCCGCTGAGCATCGGATGAAGGTCTAATTCATCCATTCGCTTGCCTTCTAAAGCAACGCAAATAAGCCCGCGCCCGTATTTTGCCATGAAGTTTATAGACTCAGCCGTAGCAAAGGCCGATGCCATGACAAGGTCGCCTTCGTTCTCGCGTGACTCGTCATCAATGACAATAACGATTTTCCCCAGCTTTATGTCTTTTATTATTTCTTCTATTGTATTGAATTTCATTTTCTTTCCTGTCATCCCCGCGAAAGCGGGGATCCAAAAACACAAAATCCCGAAGTATCCTTCGGGATTTACAATCGACTATAGACTACCTGCCTGCCGGCAGGCAGGTCGACTACTTATCTTCTTTCATCCGGCCTATAACCGTTGGTACTGGAATTTCACCAGCTCGGCCCCTATTGGAGTTAGTCGACTATAACGACCAGTGGGGTATTCCACCCCATCCCGAAGATTAGGTGTTTAATATAGCACAAAATTGCTAATTGTCAAGCGGGAATTCTTCTAATGTTAGAAATGGTAAGATAGATAGTACCCCCTTTAAGGTAAGGAGATTGGTTGTTTTAAGTAAAGATAGATATAGAAGGATTAAGGGTCTTGTTGGGATTAAGTGTAGGGGAATTTTAAGAAAAAGAATAAATAAAAAATTAAG
>JAZDPX010000003.1:0-3508 GCA_043797125.1 Candidatus Omnitrophota bacterium | reverse complement strand
AGAATATAAAGAGTTTTCAAACTTCTTGGGCACAAGGGTTCAGGTTGCGTACCATAATACAAAGATAGAAGGATATGCTATAGATGTTGACAAAGACGGTGCTCTTATATTGAGGATGGATTCAGGGCTTAATGAAAGAGTTTTAGCCGGAGACGTTACAATGCTGAGGTAAATGATGTTATTAGCGATTGACATTGGCAATACAACTATTTATAATGGCATTTTTGATAAAAAAGTTTTGAAGAAGACTTTTGGAATGCCTACATATTCTAACGACCTATGCAGTGAATATAAGGCAAAATTAAAGCCTTATTTTAAGAACATAGATTCTATTATTGTAACGAGCGTAGCGCCTCTTGTTTTGAAGAGGGTAGAAAAAGTCATCAGGAAAACGATTAATAAAAGTTGCGCGGTTATCGGAAGAGATGTGGATAGCGAAGTTAAGAATCTTTACAAAGATCCGAGGCAAGTAGGTTCTGACAGACTTGTAAATGCAAGGGCCGCGTATGAATTATACGGTAAAGAGTGCATAGTTGTGGATTTTGGCACGGCTATAACTATAGATATTGTAAACAAAAAGAAACAATACCTAGGAGGCGTGATAGCGCCCGGTCCTGAGATTTCGTTATGGGCATTGTCTGAAAAAACAGCGCTTTTGCCGAAAGTAAGCATCAGAAAACCAAAAGGTATCTTGGGGAAAGATACAAAAGAAAGCATGCTCATAGGCGTCATATACGGTTTTAGCAGTTTATGCGACGGCATAGTAGGTAAGTTGAAAAAACGGTATTGCAGAAATGCCAAGGTAGTAATTACCGGCGGTTTTTCTAAACTCATAGGGCCTTATTGCGAAAGCGCGGATAAAATAGATCCGGATCTCACTCTTAAAGGCCTGGCAATAATAGCGGGTAAGTTTACGTGAAAGGATAATAAGCATGTTTAAAGTTTTGTATAATGAAAAGATAGCGCCTGGTATTTACAAGATGGTTATAGATACGCCCTTAATTGCAGCTAAAGCTAAATCCGGACAGTTTATCATGATAAGAATCGACGAGACCGGAGAACGCATTCCTCTTACCATAGCGGATATTGAAGGGAAAAATATCGCCATAGTTTATCAGGCCGTAGGCGTGACAACTTACAAATTAGCTGAGAAAAAAAACGGAGAGTTTGTTTCTGATGTGGCTGGGCCATTGGGACATGCTACGGACATCAGGAAAATAGGCACGGTGTGCTGCGTTGGCGGAGGCGTTGGTATAGCAGAACTTTACCCTGTCGCAAAAGCGTATAAAAATGCCGGAAACAACGTGATAGTTATAGTAGGGGCCAGGAACAAAGAACTTTTGATATTCAAAAAAGAGCTGGAACTTTTAGGTGTAGAAATTTTTATGATCACAGATGATGGCTCAATCGGCGGAAAGGGGTTTGTTACGGATGTTTTAAAAAGGGTTATGAATTCAGGCAACGAAATAGACCTTGTTTATGCGGTTGGACCAGGGGTGATGATGGAAGCGGTTTCGAATTTAACAAAATCACGCGCAATAAAAACCCTAGTCTCATTAAATACAGTACTTGTGGATGGTACAGGCATGTGCGGTTCATGCAGGGTACAGGTTGGGGATGAGACAAAGTTTGCTTGCGTTGACGGCCCGGAATTTGATGGCCATCTGGTGAATTTTAAAGAATTAAAAATACGTCAAGGCTTGTTCGTAGAACAAGAAAAGCATGCCTGCAAAATACGCGGCATACCCGTCATTTGACAAAACTAGCATAACTCGTTTTGTCAAATGACAGAAAGATGGAATGAAAAAACAAACAGCAAAAGAAAGAATAAGGAATTTTAAAGAAGTGGCATTAGGTTTATCTGCAGAAGAGGCGCTAAAAGAAGCTTCAAGATGCCTTTTTTGCAAGAAAGCAAAATGCTCAGCTAGCTGTCCTGTTGAAATAGATATACCGCGTTTTATAAACGCAATAAAGAATAGAAGATTCGATGAAGCTATCAGGATAATAAAAGAGAAAAATAACCTGCCTGGGGTGTGCGGCAGGGTATGTCCGCAGGAAGATCAGTGCGAAGGCGCCTGTATTTTAAACGCTAAGAAAGCCCCGATAAATATCGGAGGCCTTGAAAGATTTGTAGCGGACTATGAACTGCAGCATATGCTTAGAGTTGAGGGCATAGGGCATGAAGCATTGGGCCATAAAGTAGCTATTGTAGGCAGCGGACCTGCTGGATTAACCTGCGCGGGCGATTTGGCAAGAATGGGCTATAAAGTAACTGTCTTTGAAGCATTGCATAGTGCGGGCGGGGTTCTAGTGTACGGTATTCCTGAATTTCGGCTTCCGAAAGAAATTGTTAAAAAAGAAATAAAATATCTGGAGTCCCTAGGCGTTGAGGTTAAAACAAATTTTATAGTAGGCAAGACATCCTCGCTCAAAGATATATTTGAACAGGGCTACAAGGCTGTTTTTATAGGAACAGGCGCGGGTTTACCAAGTTTTATGAATGTGCCTGGAGAAAATCTTAACAGGGTTTATTCTTCAAATGAACTGTTAACAAGGGTAAATCTTATGAAGGCGTATTTGTTTCCAGAATACGACACGCCTATTAATATAGGCAAAAAGGTAGCTGTCATAGGCGGCGGAAATACTGCAATGGACTCTGCCAGGGTTTCTGTGAGGCTTGGTGCAGAAAAAGTATATATTGTTTACAGAAGAACTGAAAATGAGATGCCGGCAAGAAAAGAAGAGAGAGAAAATGCAAAAGAAGAAGGCGTCGAATTTCGCATGCTTACATTGCCTACCGGGATAATCGGAAATGAAAAAGGCTTTGTAAAAAGTATGGAGTGCGTAAAGATGGAACTTGGAGAGCCTGATGATTCCGGGAGAAGAAGGCCTGTGATCGTAAAAGATTCTGAATTTATAATGGATGTGGATACGGTGATTGTAGCAATAGGTCAAAGCCCTAATCCCGTGTTTTTAAAAGCAATGCCTGAACTTGCGTTGAATAAATGGAGCAAGATAATCACCGATCCCCAGACGCAGGCAACCAATATAAAAGGCGTTTACGCTGGCGGAGACGCTACGGAAGGCGATGATACTGTGATCGCCGCGATGGGCGCTGGGAAACGCGCGGCAAAAGCAATATCCGTATATTTGAAAAATGAGAAGTAAACGGGTTCTGGTTGCAATGAGCGGTGGAGTAGATAGCTCTGTAGCGGCGGCTATTTTAAAGGAAGCTGGTTATGAAGTCATAGGCGCTACTATGAAGGTCTGGCCCAAAGAGCTTTGCGGCCGGGAAAAACAAAAAGCGTGCTGCTCATTAAAAGACATAGAAGATGCGAGAAAGGTTTCCGGAATTCTTGGCATAAAGCATTATGTTTTAAATTTCGAAGCGGATTTCCGGAAAAATGTAATAAACTATTTCACGGATGAATATCTTTCAGCCAGAACGCCCAACCCATGCATTGTCTGCAATGAAAAGATAAAATTCGGGAGTTTGCTTAAAAAAGCA
>JAZDPX010000002.1:0-2076 GCA_043797125.1 Candidatus Omnitrophota bacterium | reverse complement strand
ATACGCGCCTGCACCGCCTATTGTAATAAAATACACGGCCCCGTATTTTTTTATTGCAAGATTTACTTCTTTTGACCTCTCACCCTTACCTATCATGCCTACAAGGCCGTGTTTTAACAATAACAGCGTAAAAGGATCCATCCTGGCGCTTGTTGTAGGGCCGCATGAACCAATTACTTCGCCAATCTTAGCAGGCGTAGGCCCTGTGTAATATATTGTCTCGCCTTTTAATAAAACTGGAATTTTTTTGCCTGATTTTAAAGTATCTGTGAGCCTTTTATGCGCCGCATCACGAGCAGTTAGAAGAACGCCGTTTAATAAAACCTGCTCTCCAGGCCTAATCGTTTCAATAATATCTTTAGTTAATGGTAAAAATATTCTTCTCATATAGTTACTTCTGCTGTACGGGTAGCATGGCAGCTTATATTTACAGCAACAGGCAAGCCTGCTATATGCGTAGGATAAGTTAATACGCTTACGCCAAGAGCTGTGGTATTGCCCCTAACGCCTGCCGGCCCAATCTTTAGATTATTTACTTTTTTCAATACGCTTTTTTCAAGCTGTGCAATATGTTTATACTTATTACTTTTTCCAAGTGGCCTGAATATCGCTTCCCTTGAAAGAGATACTGCCTTATCAAGGGTTCCACCTATGCCAATACCTATATATACAGGCGGACATGGCCTGGAGCCTGCTTCTTTTACAGTATCTACAATAAACTCCTCTATACTTGAAACAGGATCGGTGGGCTTAAACATCCTGATTTTACTTACATTTTCGCAGCCAAAACCTTTTGCCACAACCCTTATATTGATCTTATTTCCGGGAACTATGTCAGTATAGATAATAGGCGGCAGATTTGTATTTGTATTTTTTCTTATCAACGGGTCGCTTACAACTGAATTCCTGAAATAACCTTCTTTATATGCAAACGCCACGCCCGTCCTAATTGCCTTTTTAATGTCGCCTTTCACTATTACAGACTGGCCTACTTTTAGATACACAACTGCCATGCCCGTATCCTGGCATATGGCCAGCATTTTCTTTTTAGCGATAGACGCGTTTTTAATAATCATATCCAGGCCGTATTTGGCTTTTTCCCTAGTTTCGTTTTTCCTCGCAAGCTTGAGACCAAAAAGTATATCAGGCCTTAAAGATGTGTTTACCTTGATAAACAAATCCTTTACTGCATCTTGTATTAATTTAGAATTTACTATTCTGGTCATTTTTCACCTAATATTTTATGAACCTGCGGTATTAATCTTACATTATCTAATCTGGAACCTGCCAAGCTTAAGAATTCCCGAGCCTTTTTTATTTTTTGTATCCTGTTATTAATGGTTACAGGTTGAAGTATAAAAAACACAGCCTTGTTTGTTTCTTCTATTATAGATACTGCTTTTTTTATATCAGATGTTGTGGTTTTATTCGTAATAACTGATTTTACAAAAGCCTTTTTTCTGCTAGTCGCTTTAAGAAAATCGAAATGATCTTTCCAATAAGCCTTGCCTCCGGTAGAAGACGGAAGCTTAATATCCATGCTTATTATATCTAAAAAATCAATAATCTCCAAAAGTTTATTTTTTAATGTACCATTAGTTTCAAGATATATAATAAATCCTTTTTTCTTTAACTGCGGCAAAATTTCTTTTAAAAAATCTGCATATAAAAGTGGCTCCCCGCCTGTGAAAGAAACTACAATATTATTTTCCTTTACTATGGAGGCAATAAGCCCTTCCGATGAGTATTCTTTAAATTTATTTTTCTTGCGTTCATCGCAATATCCACAGCTTAGATTACATCCATAAAACCTGACAAATGTCTGAGCCTGGCCAATATACACCCCTTCCCCCTGAATAGAACTAAATATTTCTACTATCTTCGCATTATTCATAACCACCCCAACCTCGTAGGTTGCCTACGGCAACCTACGAGGTTTTAAATCCTTTGGCGCGAAGCCTGCAGGCATCGCATACTCCGCAGGGTTTTCGCCCGCCTTTATAACAAGACCATGTAAGATTAAAATCTACGCCAAGCTGCTTGCCAAGCTTTACAATCTCTTCTTTTGTCTTGTAC
>JAZDPX010000001.1:0-25188 GCA_043797125.1 Candidatus Omnitrophota bacterium | reverse complement strand
CCTACAATAACCGCGGAAATGCCTATTCAAGAAAAGGCAATTTCGACCAGGCTCTATCTGATTACAATAAAGCAATAGAAATCGATCCTAAGCGTCCCAAGGCCTACAATAACCGTGGAAATGCCTATCTAAGAAAAGGCGCTATCGACCAAGCCATCTCTGATTACAATAAAGCAATAGAAATAAATCCAAAATATGCCGACGCTTTCAGTAACCGCGGAAATGCCTATCTAAGCAAAAGCAATATCGACCAGGCCATCTCTGATTACAATAAAGCAATAGAAATAAATCCAAAATATGCCGACGCTTACATTAATCGAGCAATCGCATATTTTATGAAACAGCAGTATGTTAACAGCTGGGAAGATGTGCACAGGGCGCGAGTATTAGGATGCAAAATTAATCCCGAATTTATCGAAGCCCTAAAGAAGGTCTCTGGAAGCGAAGATGAATAGGAAATTAACATGAGGTGCCTTAGGATTATTTTTGCTTTTATTGTTTTTAGCGCTTTCAATATTTCTTACGCAGAAACCCGGGAAATTATTGAGGCCCGCGGCGGCAGAGTAAAAGCTGTCAAATATGACGACGGCACATGGCAGCTTTTGAATAATAATGCCCCCTATTTTATTAAAGGCGTTATGTTTTCTCCTGTCAGGATAGGTGAAAGCCCCCATGAAGCAACCATGCGCGATTGGATGTATTACGACGATAATAACGATGGAGTAAACGACATAGCATATCAGACATGGCCGGATACAAACAGAAACAACAGGAAAGATGCTGATGAAAAAACAACAGGCGATTTTCAGTTATTAAAAGACATGGGGTGTAATACTATAAGGATTTACCATGCCGCGTCAAATAATCCTATGTTGGGTACCATTTACAAGACAGGTCCAAGCGTATCCTTGCAGTTTGATCATCCGATAAACAAGGGATTGCTCCGAGAGCTTTATAATAATTACGGAATCATGGTTATTGTCGGGAATTTTATCGGAGCATGGACAATAGGATCCGACGCCTCATGGGAAGAAGGCACGGATTACAACAACCCCGAACATAGGGAAAACATAAAAAAATCAGTAAAAGTAATGGTGTTAGATAATAAAGATGAGCCCTATGTGCTGATGTGGCTATTAGGAAATGAAAATAACCTTGGGACATGGACGCGCTGCAACGCAATACTTTATCCTAAAATATACGCTAAGTTTATAGGAGAACTCGCTGATATGATTCACCAGCTTGATCCTGAACATCCGGTTGCTGTCTGCGACGGCGATAATTTCAATACACTGAGACAGTACCCAGAGCACGCGCAGGGAATAGATATCATTGCTTACAATTCCTACAGAGGCAAATATGGTTTTGGCGCGCTTTGGAAAGCAGTAAAAGATACCTTTGACAGGCCTGTTTTCATTTCAGAATACGGCATTTTTGCCTATAATAAAGATATTGGGGAAGAGGAAGATTTCCAGCTTGAATACAATAAGGGATGCTGGCAGGATATTATTCGTAACAGCGCTCAATATTATAATAAAGAGGAGAAAGTCACTGGCAATTCAATCGGCGGCGTTATTTTTGACTGGGTTGACCGCTGGTATATGGATGGAACGCCTAATATACATAATCCCGGAACAAGAAGTTGGAATTCTCCCGATGGCTTACGCCACGAAGAGTGGTTTGGTGTTATGTCTATGGGAAACGGAAAAGACCATCTGACAAGACAAAAGCGCAAGACTTATGATTATTTCCGCCAGGAGTGGAAATAGAAAGGCAGATTTATTTAATTTTGCATAAATACGTACCGTTTACGAACTCAATCGGCAACCTGTCCCTATCCGGAGCTTGTAGCTGTCTCCATCCTTAATTTTCCCTTGCTTCGATCTTCCTGCAGTAGTATCATAACCGTATGCAAACGATGAACCTAAAAAGAATCATAGCAAGAGAAGGGCTGATTTTGATAGCTATAGCTATTTTCGGCCTGGCCATATATTTTTTAAGCAAGCATTTAAACGATGTTTATTTAAACCAACATCTGGAGGCCAGGCTCAAAATAGTGGAAAATATGCAATATGCCCTTGTAGGTTACACTCCCTATTTAAAAACAATGTCCGTTGGCTTAAAGATAGCTGCCTGTGGCTACCCTGTTATTGCCGCACTACGCTTTATTATTTGGGCCATAAAGACTTTGAAGGAAAAGGCTGGCTAAATAAAAGCTCCGACGGAATTTCTTATGTTTTTACGCATGCGTTGGCAGGATAAAAATCATGCGGGTTCCCTCACCGATTGTGCTCTCTGCCCATATACGGCCTTTATGCAGCGAAATAATTTCTTTAGAAATAGCCAGGCCTAAACCTGTGCCGCTTTCTTTTTGCTGGTCAACCCTCTCAAAGCGGTTAAAAAGCTTTTCAAGATCTTCACGCGCAATACCCGGGCCTTGATCCTCTATCTCAACGCGGACATTTTGTTCTTCCTGCGACAGCTTGACGCTAATTTGCGTCTTGGCCGGGCTGTATTTAATGGCATTGCTGAACAGATTAACAAATACCTGGATAATTTCATCGCCGTCGCACCAGATCTTGGAGTCGGTAAGCAAATTCGTAAGTTTAAAGGAAATGCTTTTTTTATCGAATAAAGATTTTAATGATAAATAAGCCTCTTGGGCCAGGGACCGGAGATTATGCGTTGCTCCATGAAAAGGAAATTTTCCGGATTCGATCTGCGACAAGGAGAGAATATCAGAGGAAAGGCGGTTTAACCTTTCGACATTTCTTCTTCCGATTTCAAGCGTTCCTTTCTGACTTTCCGAAACTTCACCCATCAGCCCTTCAATAATATTATGCAGGCTAAGCCGTATATTGGTAAGCGGCGATTGAAATTCGTGAGAAAGATCCTGTATGAACTTTGTTTTAAGCTGGTCGAATTTTTTTAGCTGTTCAGTTTGCCCCTGCAGCTTCTGAATCATCTTTTGTTTTTCATTGGTTACATTTTTGATATAGTCTATTTCCATGGCTATCCCAATTGCAAAAAGAAGAAAACCCACAGTCCCCAGGATGGTTTCCAGCTGCTCATGAAAAGGGTAATCTCCTCCTATGAAGGGGACTCCATTAAACATAGAGACATCGCCAGCAAAATCTGTAAATAACCCTACAAGTAAAATAGAAAAGCCTCCAACAAACATGGCAAGCCTTATATCACGGACGATAATATCTATTCCTTTGAAGTAGAAATAAAGCAGAGGCAAGAAAACCAAAAATAGTTTAAGCCCGTCTTTAATTGTTTCTATGTCTACATTTAATCCTACAAGCGTCATTTATTACCTCGCGTTTCATTATACTACATGCGTCATTCCCGCGCAAGCGGGAATCCACAGTTCTTATTGCTAATCATCTCGCATTGTAATATAATATAAGAATAAAAATAAGGAGGGGCACAATATGAATTGTCCTATATTAAGCTCGCTTAGCAAATGCTGTTATGCAGGCAGAATAATCTGTTCGCTTTGCACGCAGCTTACGATTGTGGCTATAGTAATTATATTCGGCGCGCTTCTAGCCTGGAAGCCGAAAAAGGCCATAGATATACAAACAGCTCTTTACCGGCCCTTTAACTGGAAATTAGAACCAATATCCATGGAAAAAGAGATAAGAAACACGCGCATCATGGGCATGGCTGTTCTTATACTCGGAATCATTTCGCTTGTTTATGTTTTGATAAAATAGATAAATAAGCTAAGCTTATACTATTTAATAGACATCACAAAATAAAAATGTTAATATACTCAACATGACACACACGCAGCAATCAAATATTTCCTTTGACGGCCTGGGAATTGCCCCAAGAATACTTGAGGCATTGGATAGGATGCGCTTCAAAGTCCCGACACCGATACAGTATAAGGCAATTCCAATTGCAACGGAAGGCAAGGATGTTATCGGCGTTGCGCAAACAGGGACAGGCAAAACACTCAGCTTCGCCATTCCTATTATTCAACGCCTTTCAAAAGAAAAAGGGCGCTGTTTAATCCTGGTTCCCACAAGAGAACTCGCCCTGCAGGTCAACGAGGCTTTTAAGAGCTTTGCCGCGTTATTCGGCCTTATGACAACTGTTGTTATAGGCGGGGCTTCAATGAATGAACAAGTAAGGGCCTTAAGACAAAGCCCAAGAATTATAATAGCGACACCCGGGCGCCTTGCTGACCATATGAGGCAGCGCACGGTTTTTTTATCTGATGTAAGCGTCCTGGTTCTTGATGAAGCTGACAGAATGCTTGACATGGGCTTCCTGCCGCAGATCCAGGGCATTCTTAAAGTTATCCCGAAGAACAGGCAAACAATGCTTTTTTCCGCGACTATACCGGAACAGGTTATGAAAATAGCGGCAGTTTACATGAAGCTGCCTGTTCATATTGAAGTTGCTCCTTCCGGCACCACGGCAGAACATATTATCCAGGAACTATTTATTGTTAAGAAGGACGCAAAAAAGAGGCTTTTATTAGAAATACTCAGGCAGTATCATGGCCCGGTATTGCTATTTTCCAGGACAAAGATAGGCGCAAAAAAGATTACCCACTTTTTAAAAGACATGGGGCACAAGGCCGCGGAGATTCACTCCGACCGTTCGCTCGGCCAAAGACGCCAAGCGCTTGACGGATTCAAAGCTGGAAAATACAGAATACTTGTGGCTACTGATATTGCTGCCAGGGGCATTGACGTTGTAGGCATAGAACTCATTATAAATTACGATTTGCCCGATGATATCGAGAATTACGTGCACCGCATCGGGCGCACAGCTCGCGCAGGCCACGAAGGCAGGGCTATTTCTTTCGCTACGCCGGAGCAGGGCGGCGACGTCCGCAACATAGAAAAACTCATCAAAACTGCCTTGCCTGTAACAGAACGCCCGGGTTTTCCTCAGGAAAGATTTATTCATCATTCAAAACCCACCAAGACCCTTCGTTTCGCACCCAGAAGAAATAGGCATAACAGGTTCCGCAGGCATTAGAAAAAATGTTTGATACCGCAAAAAAAAGATACAGATTTAGACTTGTAATCCCGGCTTATCCCGCTGTTAATATATATTCTCTCGCAGCCAAGAGAACCACTGCCCTGGGACCTGTATGCGTAGCCAGCGTAGTTAATAAAATGGACAGATGGGATGCTGAGGTTATAGACGAGAACAACCTGCGCAGATTCGGCCCGAGAAGTTTTGTGGGCGGCGCTGACCATGAATTTCTGCAGAATCAAAGGCCAGCGGATATTGTCGGATTATACGGAGGCCTGACAAGCACCATACCCAGGCTTTTTGAAATAGCGAAATATTATAAAAGCAGAAATATCATAACAATCGCCGGCGGGCAGCATTTTAGCGAGGATACGGCTCTTGAAGCCCTGAATTCCGGAATAGATTACCTTGTTATAGGCGAGGGTGAGGAAACCATAAAAGAATTTATTACAGCCATGGAACAAGGTTCTGATATAAGCAATATTAACGGACTCGCTTATCTTGTTAAGGATAAGGTTGTTTTTACCCAAAAAAGAGAGCCTGTTGTCGACTTTGATGATTTGCCTTTACCTGATTTTTCACTGGTGCGATATGCGAAAATAGACTGTTATCCCGTAGGAAGGATAAGAGGCTGCGGCATGAATTGCGAATTTTGCGCGGTTAAAGGTAAGCTGCGCTACGCTACGCCTGAAAGATTTATTGAACAGATCAGTTTCATAGTCGAGACAAAGAATGCAAAAAAGTTTTTTATTGTTGATGATCTCTTCGGCCAGCAAAGGGACGAGACAATAAGGGTATGTAATATGATCCGTGATTACCAGCAAAAAATCGGCAAAAGGCTCAGCTTCGGAATTCAAATAAGACTGGATAAGGCTAAGGACCCCGAGCTTCTCCTGGCAATGCGCCAGGCAGGCGTTAATTCAGTTGCTATCGGATTTGAATCGCCGATTAAGGAAGAGCTGAAATCCATGGAAAAACAACTGGCACCGGAAGAAATGCAGCATTTTGTAAAGTTGTTTCATAAATTTGGATTTATAGTTCACGGAATGTTTATCTTTGGTTATCCTACAAAAGAAAGCGTGGGCTTTTACATGACAGCCAGGGAAAGGATAAAACGCCTTAAAAATTTTATCAGAAAATCAAGAATAGACACAATACAGGTTTTACTCCCTGTGCCTTTGCCCGGGACAGAGCTGCGCAGAAGGCTTCAAAAAGATAATAGATTATATTCAAGCAAGGATGTGGGCTGGGAATATTATGACGGTAATTATCCGTTGTTTGAGCCTGATAAGCCCATGACAGCCGAAGAAATGCAAAATTCCATATGGAAAATAATGAGTAAATTCTATCAGTTCAAGTACATGTTTTTCTTCGTGTTAAATATATTTTCATTTCCGAGCATGATTTTCTTTTTACATAATATTAAGGCCGGCTGGAGAAGATGGTACAGGCCATGGCATAATTATTCGCTGCGTTTTGCGGGATGGATATTTTTGAAAAAATGGACCAGGGCCTTTCAGAAAGATACATTTGGCGAGAAATTAAAAAAAGCAAAAGAGAATTTACAAGTAAATACACAGACAAATACAGAGGTAAAAGTTCATGCATGAGACATTTTTATATCACCCGGATCAGGGCTTTAAATACAATTTGACCACGCAGGAAATACAGGATGTTGTTAAAGACAAGCGTTCCATGTTGTGGGTTGATATGTTTGAAATGGATGACAGGGACATTGACCTGCTTAGTTTAGTATTTAACCTGCATCCTCTAACCATTGAAGACCTAATAATGCCTAATGCCCGCCCGAAGGTGGAAAAGTTCAGCGAGTATCTTTTTCTCGTCATGTATGCCTTGGAAGCCTCAAATGGCAAACACCGGGGTAAAATTAAAACAAACGAACTAGACTGCTGCCTGGGCGCGAACTTTCTTATCACTTACCACGATACCCTGCTAAATCCCATTACCACATGCAAAGACAGGATTAGAAAGCAATCCCCGATAATTACGCAAGGAGCGGATATGCTGCTTTATTCAATTTTAGATTCCTGCGTCGAGAGCTACCTACCGCTCATTCAGGGGTTTGACGACCTTGTAGACGAGGTTAGCGATGAGTTATTCAGGGAGCCAAGCCAGAAAACGCTGCAAAAAATATACAATTTAAAAAACGACGTAATGCATTTAAGGCGCACCATAGGCCCGCAGGTTGATGTCATCTCTCTTATGACGCGCGGAGACTATGAGCTAATCTCTGCTTCAAGCAGCGTATATTTCAGGAATATTTCAGATAACTTAGTGAGGCTTAATGATATTGTAGGCACGTCACGGGATATTATAACAGGCGCAATGGAGGCGTATGTATCCGTTGTCTCAAACAGGCTAAATGAAATAATGAAGACCCTTACTGTTATCGCCACAATAATGATGCCCCTGACTTTAATAGCAAGTATTTACGGCATGAATTTCAAGTATATGCCGGAGTTAGGCAGCAGGTACGGTTACCCGGCAGTGATTTTTAGCATGATAGTTATAACGGTTGTCATGCTAATTTATTTTAGGAGCAAAAAGTGGATGTAAATAAAACATACAAATAAGCAAGCCTACCCGATAGAATATTCTCACATACCTGAAAATGCAGCACCTTATATTAGACGGATATAACGTAATACACAAAATCCCGCAGCTAGCCAAGTGCCTTGAGGAAAGCCTTCAAGCGGCGAGAGAGGCTGCCGCAAATTACATGCTTACATGGAAAAGAACAAGAGGTTTTAGCGGAAAAGTAAGCATTGTCTTTGACGGCAAAGATATTTTTTCAGACACAGGCGAAGCCCCAGGCGGTATTGCCTTCATTTACACAGCGCAAAAACACGGCGCGGATGACCACATAATATCCATGGTTAAAAGAGCGCAGCAGCCTGAAAAGATTATTGTTATAACAAGCGACAATTACGTAACGAATAACTGCAGGGCCCATGGCGCAACAGTAAAACCGGTTGATTTTCTGCTTTTGCCTGCTAAGGTAAAAGGCGGACAGCATGAAAAGATTATAGACGATAAAACAGCGGATGAAATAAACGCTTTTTTGAAAAAAAGATGGGGGATAAGAAGCTAAATGGGTGCCTACATTTACTGCATACAAGAGGATTTTGTTTATAAGTCTTCCATAAAGGAGCGCACGTTTAATAATGAATGGTTTAAATTAGACAGTGATGGAACAGCGACAGTAAAAGGCTCAAACAGACAAGGTTATGCCTGGGACGGCTGCAGCCCGAAGTTAAAGATACTGGATATATATTTCGGCACGCCCGAAGGCGTATTAAATTTTAAAACAGGGCGAAGCAAAACTTATTATGCGTCTTTAATTCACGACGCGTTTTATCAATTCAGCAAAGGCATAAAACCTTTTATCATGCGCAGGGAAGTTGATAAAGAATTTTATTTCATTTTGAAGGAAAATAAATTCAAACCCGCAAGATTATATTATTGGAGCGTGCGGATATTCGGCTGGACATACTGGCTTGCATTCAGGCGCTCTTTTAAAGGCTAAATATCGATAACGCCAAAAATCTTGCTGACTTTTTGCACAGATAATCACAGATTAGAAGAAGCAGATGATCGCAGATAATATATCTGTGATCATCTCGCATCCTTTAATCTGCGCTAATCTGTGTATACATAAATGTCAGCATAGTTTTTTACAGTATCTAAATATCAGTCTTTAGCCCTTAAGAAAAGGCGCATCATCCTGTTTTCCTCGGTAAAATATGGCGGCCTTTTAGCTAAGCTGCTTTCATCGACAAAAAACGACTTGCGCCAGGATAAAGGCATTTCATTGGCAAGATAAGGATTTAGCTGGCTTAAAGAAAGAATGCTTAAAGTAGGAATCACGGGAACAGTAGGCGGCACATATTCCTGTTCCTGGCCATTAAAAGTAGCTGAACCTGGTGGGTCATTTAACATGTGTAAGCTGTTAGACGGCAATACCGTTCCTTCAATAGTAACAGAAACACCGCCTACCTGGCCGCCACTGTAAACAGATAACTGGCCGCCGTCTATGTCAACATCTATAGGATCAGCAGCATCCCCGACAACTTCGTTTGCCCAGAGAGTGCAGTCATCGCCTGCCGTAATATTATCCGCAGCGCCGTTTCCGTCTAAAATCGAACCGTTATTGCTGGTTATGCTTATACCGTTTGTTGTTGTTATAGAGTCTATAGTTATATCGTTGTCAGAACTTGCGGTAAACGAGGAAAGAGGCGTTGTCGCGCCGATATCCGCGCCGAGATTTAAGTCCCCCGCTCCTGAATCCAAGATAATGTCCTGGGCGCCGTCAATAGTACTTGTAAATATGATGTCATCTGTTCCTAAATTGCCCGCGGTTTGCACTGTTATATCGCCGGCTGCGTCAAGGTCCACCGCGCCGGTAAAAGTAATCGAGCCTGCGGTCGTGCTCTCGTAAGTTTCGCCGATTAAATCAATATTTGTGCCCGTAACAGCTATTGAGCCTGTAGTGGTTACATCGGCCAAATCCACTTGGGTGGAATTATTTATTGTAAGACTCGTAAGCGGTGTTATACTGCCAATGTCAGAGCTTATATATGCTTCAGCATTTTTTGGAGTTAGCGTTAGATCAAACGCTCCGTCAATAGTATAACTTTCAAGGGCTATTATAGTATTGCCTGCGCCTATGCCTTTTATTTCAATATCAGCCGCCAGAGTAATGGGGCACAAAAACTCAATATCTTCGGTTCCTGCAGTAGGGTTGCTGCTTAAATCTCCGTGTAAAGTTGCATTACCGCAATAGTCTTGCGCTCCGGTTGTTGTAACTGCCTGCAAATCAAGCGCAGCTTCACGATCCGTTAAAACAGTTAAATCATTTATATAAGTATTGGCTCCCGCATTATTATCTATCAGGCCTAAGGTAATATCTCCGCTATTAAGATTTGCGTTGGTTAATGCATTAATAGATAAATTAGTAGCTATAAAAGCATATATATTAGATGCGCCTAAATCAATATCCCCGGCATCATTATTTGACCCGGTTTCAGTGTCTAGGGTTCTGGTTCCTCCGCCTGTTATAATTATATCGCCTCCGCCGTCAACTGTTATGTCACCGCCATCGGTCACTAGATAACTGCTTAACCAAAGAGAGCCCGGGTCGCTAAAAGAAATATCTCCTCCTTGAGCGCCTGTTGTATCAATGCCTATTCCTCCGATTGTTACGGTGCTGGTGTTATTTATTGCAGCATCTCCACCATTTGTTTTAATAGAAGCTGCATTAGAAAAGCTTGTGCCATAAGATGTAAAATCTCCGCCGGTTGTAGTAATATTAGCGTTTATATTCACGGCATCATTGGCATCAAGAGTTATATTCCCAGTTCCGGTGAATGTGATTGCAGAACTTATCACAATATCATCGTCTGCAGTTAACGTAAGATTATGATTGCTGCCGCCTGCTGCGCCGTCTTTGAGAGCCCTGCCCGCGTTTAAAGTGATATCGCCTGCCTCTGCCTGGCCGCTTGTGGTGGTTATGGTTGTGTGCCCGTTATCCAAATGCGCCTCTAATGTATCTATGTCTATTAAGTTACCGGGGCGAGGAGCTCCGGTAGGCGCGAAATCATTGCCTGTCCATGTCGGGTCGTCAACGCCTCCGTCATTGATGGTAATGCTTGTGGGGTCAATCAGCAAAAGCCCGGCCTCGCCATTTGGAGCCTTTCTGTCAGCAGTTCCGTCAACCTCAATATATTCCTTGCCGCTGACCTCAACAAAACCGCCGTCTCCTGAAACAGCACCGCCTTTAACTTCAATCTTAGCGTCTTTTCTAAAAAGCGCAGAGCCCGGTGAATAAGCAATAACTTTACCGCCGGTGCCATTAGACCCCGCGTTGGCAGTAGTTAAGCTTCCCGAGCTTAAAGCAACAGTATCATCTGCATAAAGTTCAATACTCCCACCGTCACCATCAATAGCATCAGCGTGCGCCTGGCCGAATTGCCCCACTTTAGAGCCTTTCATTAAAATATTTCCGCCGTTTACACCTGTATCAGCAGCAGAGACATCAATAGTACCTTTATTCTGTATTATTCCCTCACCCTCGGAAGTAAGTATAACCTCGCCGTCGCGCTCAATAAGAGAATTCGCCTCAAGTATGCCTTCCTGATTTATCACAGTAGTGCATACATCAGAGGCAGCTTCAGCAGTTAAAATAATAGTGCCGCCGTCAGCTGAAATTGCGCCTGAATTATTTATAGCAGCATCCAAAACGCTCTTTTCAACAGCAACATTTAGGAGCCCGTCGCCTTTAAAATCCAAAGTCACTTCCTCGCCAGATGCCAAGGCAACGTTTCCAAGCCTTGCCTTGACCAGGCCTTCATTTGATATTTTTGGAGAGATTAAACCTATATGCCCTGTATCAGCTGCGGTAATTTGGCCCTGGTTTGTAATTGAGGAAACAGCGTCGCCTGAAAGGAGAAAGCTGTATTTCTCATTAAGAAAATTTTCATTAGAAATATCCAGGGTGGAAGCGATAAGGCTCCCGGTATCAACCCTCGAATTCGGACCAAATAATATTCCGTTAGGATTAATAAGAAAGATATTCCCGTTAGCTGACAAGCTGCCGAAAATTTCCGATGGATCAGAAGTTATCACCCTGTTTAACACGCACGAAGATGAGGAGGGCTGGATAAATCTTACAGATTCAGGCTCCGCAATATCAAAGCTGTCATAATTGATAATTGCTTTATCGGATGTAACTATTTCCATGGAGCTCGCTTGGGTACTAAAATCAGCGCTGCCAGAAACAACTTCGTTAGGCTGCGGCAGGCAGAAAGCAACACAAGCAAAATTAATAAGCAACAAAAGAAAAAGCGTTATGTTTAAATATTTTCTTTCCATATGCTATAATAGATCCTTATCCGCCCTGATATAAAGATAAGAGCTCTCATCAGTAGAAGCCTTTTTCCTGCCGACGCTGAAACCCCAATCTACGCTGACAGAAATGCCATAGATATCCAGCCTTAAGCCCGGCCCTATACCGAGGATATCGCTGTGTTTTTCTTCGCCGGGCTGCGGATTCTTTAAAAATGTTTTTGCGTAATCTATAAATCCCACAAGCTGGACCGCCCTTTTAAATTTCTCATCCTTTACAAAAGGCACGGGGGCCCTTAATTCAAGACTGCCTAAATATCCGTAATCACCTAAAAGCTCGGCTGACGGGTAACCTCTTACTGTGCTCGCGCCTCCGGCGTAAATTTGCTCTGAAATAGGCAAGGCCTCCGAGGACATCTGCCCCGAAGCCTTTGATATCAAAAAGAAAGAACCGGGAAGCTGCTGCATACGCACAAAGTCTAATTCAAGTTTTGTAAATTCATCTGCTGCATCGGCCCTGCTTGCATTGTCGTTGTTGGTTTTTGCACCTGCATAAAAAGTTGAGCTAATGATATTTTTCCCATTGAGGTTGTCTACATGATCAAGTGTTAGCCCTGTCTTAAATACGCCTAATTCATCGTCAGTAGAAATTACATCCAAAAGGTAAGTTTCTATATTCTTGTAATCAAAGCCGGCTAAAATATCGAGGCTGGTGGCCTGCGTCCTGATTATAGGGTGAGTCAGATATGAACTGTAAATGTGAGATTTTCCTTTTGCATTAAGAATCTTGAATTCCTCGCCTATGTCAAAATTAGACTGCAAATAGGAAAGGCCTAATTTTGTCCCGTAGGTATTGACAGGGAACTCATAGCCGCCTTTGCCAAACCACAAATTCTCATCTGTAATGCCGCAAACGCCTCTTAAGCTCAACTTGCTTCCTTGCACAATTAGATTGCCTATTTCCGAGGTGGCGCCCAGCCTGTGCCTTGAATTATATTTAGTGCCGTAATTGTTATAATCTACCGACAATTTTACAGGAAGTTTATCTTCAGCCTTCACTGCTATGTCGGTAGTTTTTGGCTGTGCGCCCTTCTTAAGTATGGCATTGACCTTTAAATTTATGTTCTCGTTCAATAAAAGCAGACTCTTGATAAGGGAAGGCTCATCGATCAGACCTTTCTTATCAACATGCAGGTTTCTTTTTATAAAATCTTCATTGTAAAAGTCCCCGCCTTTTACCTCAATACTGCCCAGTTCCCCTTCAAGGATAAGGATATTAACCACGCCCTGTTTTATCCCTTGCTCGGGAAGTACTGCTTTTGCCAAAGGAAATCCATTTTTATGATACTCCTTGGTTATGTCATTACATACTTTTTTTAATTCCGCGACGGTTAATTCCCTGCCAATATATTTAAGTGTTATGCTGTTGAGATATTCGGCGCTTAAAACCTTGTTCCCTTTAAATGTGAATTTGCTGACAAAGACGGCCTGTTTTGCAGCCTCCGGGGGCTTTACAGGTTCTTGTATCTTCACTGGCTCTGGCGGCTTTACAGGTTCTTGCATTCTAGCAGGTTCCTGTATCTTAACAGGTTCCTCTGCCTTTACAGGTTCTTCCAACGCTTCCTCGATTATTCCAAAATCCTCGCCCTGGATAGAAATTTTAATTATGCCTTGCTTAACATCGCTGACTTCCTGCGCAGGTAAAATTGCTCTTGCCAGAAGATAACCCCTTTTTTGATACTCCTGGTTTATTTCCTCACATGCCCATTTTAATTTCATAAAGGATAATTCTCTGTTTGAATAATTGGAAACTAATTTATTTAATAAGTCCGTGCTTACGATTTTATTTCCGTCAAACATGAACCTGTTAACAAGAATATTAGGTTGTTTGGAAAAAAGTTCTTCAACAGGCACCTTAACCGGCTCAATCCTCTCAGGCGCCTGGTCTGTACGGAAATCTTCATCCACAATTGCTATCCTGATTATGCCTTGTTTTAAGTTCTCGTCATCTTCAGAAGGAGGGACTGCCCTTGCAACAAGATAACCTCTTTTGTGATATTCCTGGTTTATTTTCTCGCAGGCCCATTTTATCTGCAGGGGCGATAATTCCTTATTGATATAAGATGAGAGAAGGCCTTCTAAAAACTCGGCATTAAGAACTTTATTTCCTTCAAAGATGAATTTCTTAACAGAAACCTTTTTTTCCTTAACAGGCCTTGTTTGCTCATCGACAACCTGTTCCTTAATATCCAAGCCATAGTTGTCAAGCTCTTGTTCAAGAACATGCGTTTTTGTTTTGGTTGAGGTCTGCAGGCAGAAAGAATAGGTAAGCGTAGAAAATACGTAAATTATTAATAGAAAAAAAATAAGAATTAAAGACTTAATTCTTATCAATGTCGTTCCTTTTTTTGAACGTGGTTGACGTAGCGGAGCCTTAAGGCTCCGCTACGTTTTTACTACGTGTTTTGCTATACTCGACGTAGCGCAGGCTTAAGCCTGCGCTACGTCTGTTTATATTATTACAGTAAGACATACCCATGTCAATCAAATTGTGTTTTTTCCCTTGGGTTTTCGGCTATTTATAGTATAATATACACAATAATCAATACAAAAAGCGGAGGTGTTTTATGAACGTAATTTATATTGTAGCATTTATTTTAGTCGTAGAGTTCTTCACAGGCATAAGGATAGTCAGGCCTACGCACAGGGGGCTGATTGAAAGATTAGGCAAATACAACCGTTTTGCGAATCCCGGATTTCACTGGGTTATACCGATTATAGAAACTATGCATCAGGTAAATGTTACCGAGCAGATGGTCGACGCAGAACCCCAGGAGATAATTACCAACGACAACCTGAACGCGCGCGTGGATGCGCAGGTTTATTTTAAGGTAAAACCCGATGAGGAAAGCGTAAAAAACTCTCAATATAATGTAAATAGATTCCAATGGCAGATAGTAAATCTGGCAAGGACGACCTTGAGAAATATTATCGGCACCCTTACTTTAAAATCCGCCAATAGTGAAAGGGGCAAGATTAATTCTGAATTGCACAAAACACTACATGAAGAAACGCTAAGCTGGGGAATCGAGATTGTAAGAACAGAGCTAAAAGAGATCGACCCGCCCAAGGATGTCCAGGATACAATGAACAAAGTTGTAAAGGCGGAGAATGAAAAAATAGCCGCAGTTGATTATGCTACAGCCGCAGAAACAGTGGCAGACGGCGTAAAGCGCGCGGAAATTAAAAAGGCGGAAGGCATAAAGCAGGCCAAAATCTTAGAGGCTGAAGGCGAAGCTGGGGCCATTAAGCTCGTAAATGAAGCGGCGGAAAAATACTTTGTAGGCAATGCCCAGGTATTAAGAAAGCTTGAGGCTGTAGAGGCCTCATTGGCGAATAACGCTAAGATTGTAATTCCAGCGGATACAGAGCTGGTCAACGTCATAGGAGAGATGGCCGGCATATTACCAATCAAAAAAAAGGACAAGCCCGGCGCTTGATATAAAAAAATGCTAAATTATAAGTTTATATATTATTTAGTTCTTGTAGTATTTTTCTTCACGCAACCTCTACCTGTTTCTTACGCGCAAGAAGAAGAGAAGCCTACGGTAACAACAGCAAATGTTGTAGAGGCTGCAAAAGCCGTTGCAAATGACGCAGGGTTAAATATCAAGGATAATGTTATCAACGTAAATCAAAATGTTGATGTCTGGAGAGTGACTTTTACGCCGCGGGCAATATGGCGCGCTAAAAATCCTATAACCGTAACGTTAAAGCAGACAAAACAAAACGCGCTTGTTCCTGTAGATATTAAATAGAAGGGAGACAATAATAGTGAAGAAAGATCTTGATTCATTATTGCGGATGCTGGTTGAAAGAAATGGTTCAGACCTTCACCTCCAAGCAAACACCCCGCCGATATTTCGAATATATGGCGAGTTAAAACCCACTGAAATGGATGTCTTATCTGCCGCGGATATCGAAGAATTTGTTTTTTCCGTTATGGATAAGGAGCAGAAGGATTTATTTTTAAAGGTTAAACACATAGACCTGTCTTATGAGATAAAAGACGTGGGCCGTTTCCGCGTAAACGTCTTCAGGCAAAAGGGCTGTGTCGGTTCCGTAATGCGCGCCATACCTATAAAAATAGCGACTATCGCGGAGTTATCGTTGCCGCCTATCGTAAAAGACTTCGCTGCCCTTCCCAACGGCTTAATATTGGTAACAGGGCCCACCGGAAGCGGAAAGACAACTACCCTGGCGGCGATAATAGATTATATAAACACCAACAGAAGAGGCCATATATTAACCGTCGAAGACCCGATAGAATTTATTCACTCAAACAAATTATGCGAGGTCAACCAAAGAGAGCTGCACTTAGATACAGACTCTTTCAGCGATGCGCTCAGGGACGCCTTAAGAGAAGATCCCAACATAATTTTAGTAGGCGAAATGCGCGATTTAGAAACAGTCGCGCTCGCGATTACCGCTGCCGAAACAGGGCATCTTGTATTTGCCACTTTGCACACCAACAACGCCCCGCAGACTGTTGACAGAATTATAGACGTATTTCCGCCTTATCAGCAGCCGCAGATACGCACGCAGCTGGCAAGCACCCTTAAAGGCGTAATAGCCCAAACCTTATTACGCAGGACCGACGGCACAGGGCGCGTGGCAGCTTTTGAAATCATGGTCGGCAACGCGCCAATTAGGGCATTGATTAACGACGGCAAGTCAAATCAGCTGTACAACACTATCCAGCTCGGGCGTAACGACGGCATGCAGACCATGGATAGCTATTTAATGGACCTTGTGCAAAAAGGCGTAGTAACTGCTGAAGAAGCATCTAGCAAGGCCTATGACCGTTCCATCTTTAAACTGCAGCTAAAAAGCAAGGCTTGATATTAAAAAATCAGGGGGCATTTATGAATTTAAAAGTTAACATAGAAAAAAAGCAGGAAGGTTTTTATGTAATATCTCTTAACGGAAGCCTCGATAACGTTACTTACGAGGAATGCGATAATCAGGTGGCGTTGATTTTGGGGCCTTCAACCAAAAAAATTATTTTTGACATGGCCGGCCTTTATTACATAAGTAGTATCGGTTTTACGGTCCTTATTAAAGCCAACAGGGTCATTAAAAATAACAGCGGCGCTTTAGCGATAGCGAATCTTAAACCCGATGTAAAAAGGGTATTCGCCACAATGAGGATGCTGCCGGATACAATTTTTGATAGTATAGAAGACGCTTACAAATATATAGAAGGAAAATAGCGAAAAATACCATAAAAATCAGTGCTGCCCCTTGACGAAATAGAAACCATCGTGTATACTTCGTGTGCGCATCAAAATAAGGGGATTCAAGATATATGCTGTGGGACTCGCCTAAACCCATGCGAATTAACGGAAATACGAATTTAAATCCGGCAAAACCTGCCGGACTTTTTATTTTACGAGAAAAAAAGTTCAATGCAATTTTTGCTGTATTATTAGTATTATACCTTCTTATGTATGCAAGTGTATCCTACGCAGCAGTGCCCACGAATGTTTCCATAAGCCCCAATGAAATTGCGGCTTATCCCGAGCAGCCGGTTTCTTTTACCGCTGTTTATTCAGACGACGATGGCTATGCAAATGTATCGCAGTGCTATCTTAACATAAATATAACCCAAAGCGACAAAAAGTGTTTTTACGGTCTGTATGACACAGCCACCAACTACCTATATTTAAGAAAAGACGACGGCTCAGGCTGGGTAGGTTCAGGCACCCCGGGTAAGAGTAAAATCCTCCAGAATTCCTACTCTAAGTTAGACTGCGGTAAAACTTCAGTTACAAAAGCAGGCAACACCATAACCATAACATGGAGCGTTATGTTTAAAGAAACCTTTATGGGCGAGAAAAACCTCTATATGTTTGCCAGCGATAAAGAAAAAAACAACAGCACATGGCAAAAGATGGGCACTTGTTACATTCTCACTCAGCCTATATTTCCACCGGCGCCTGCGCCAACAGTCACTGATGACGGCGATTACACAACAAGAAACACCCAGCTTCACGCGCAGTGGAAGGCATATGACGCAGAATATACTAATATCATCGACTACAACTACTTTATTCAGGATGCCCAAGCCACACCTGTAGCAAGCGATAAAGGCGTTATATATTATCGTACCCAAGCCAATGACGTTACTGTTACAGGCCTTAAGTTAGAATGGGGAAAGACTTATTACTTCGGCGTAAAAGCACAATACAGCAAAGATATGTGGACAGATTTAGGCTTTTCAAACGGAATACTTGCAGCTTACTGCCCGAGCGCGCCTGTTGTAATTGATGACGGAGATTTTACGAACAATGGCACGCAGCTTCACGCGCAGTGGAGAGACTACGACGCAACATACTCATGGATTATTGATTATTATTACTACATAAAAGATAAAAGCGGAAAAGTCATAGCAAACAGTAAAGGCGAAAAATATTTCCGCACCCAAGGTAATGAGGTTACTGTTACAGGCCTTAAACTGACAAGCGGCATGACATATTATTTTGCTGTAAAGGCGCAGTGGGTATCGGGGAAATGGACATCTTACGGATACTCGGACGGGATAACGTATAATCAGAGTTCATAGTTCATGGTTCATAGTTCATGGTAAAACATGAAGAAAAAAATATATAAAATATTTCCGATATTACTTCTTGCATTTTTAGCAGCCTCATTCTGCCCGAAATTTTTAGTTTTCGCGGAAGAAAACATAGAGCCGGCGCCTGAACCAGAAGCGGTAGTTCAACAGGCCCAAGAATCAGAACCTGCTGAAATTGTCCCAACCGAGCAGCCGGAACAAGTAAAAGAACCCGAAAAGCTGCCAAACCCTGCTTTAATGAGCCCTGGCCATGGCAATAACAATACCTCCGGCACCCAATCAAACTTCAATCTTAATGCCCTGGAAAATTTCCAGCCAAGCCCTTTTACAGGCGCAGCTACTTATTCTGTTCCAATTGTCGTTCCTCCGGGAAGAAGAGGCATCCAGCCTAATGTAGCGTTATTTTATTCTTCGCAGGCCGGCAATGACATAGTCGGCATGGGCTGGGGAATAGATTTAGGCTCAATCGAGCGCTCAACTAAAAACGGCGCGCCCAAATACGACTCATCTGATACATTTCTCTTTAAATCCTCCGGCTCTACCCAGGAATTAACTTCTATAGGTAATAACGAATACAGAGCAAAAATAGAATCTAGCTTTATGAAATTCGAATTTAAAACTACTTATTGGCTCGTTACAGATAAGGCAGGCACAAAATACTACTTCGGCTCATCTGAAAACTCAAGACAGCAGAAAGACTTAAACGAAATCTTCTCATGGCGCCTTGATAAGGTGATAGACACTTGCTCAAATTACATGCTCCTAACTTATCAACATGACAAAAACCAGGTTTATCCTGATACAATTACCTACACCGGAAATGAAGCTGCCGGCGATTTACCTGCGTACACCGTCACATTCTCAATAGAAGACCGCCCTGATGTAAGGATAAATCACAGAAGCGGGATCAATGTAATTACGGCCAAGCGCATAAATGAAATAAAGGTAGATTACGGCCAGCACAGAATAAGAAGATACGAGCTTAAATATAGTGATTCGACAACCGCCTTAAATAAACCCTCACTTCTTAAGGCAGTGTCGCTTTCCGGAACGCCGAACCCTGATACTGCTGAGGCGGAGTATTTCCCGGAGATTAAGTTTGACTATGAACAACTGGATGCGGAATTTGAGCCTCCCGCTAGTTGGGAAGGTGTAAGCTATACCAATACTAATGACTGGCAAATGATGTCTATTAGATTTACGGATGATAATGCAACCACGCTTGATATATTTGATATAAACGGCGATGGTTTACCTGACAGGATAAAAGCTTCAGAAGCTAACGAATCCGATAAAGACTTTACCAGATGGAAAGTCCAGTTAAACAACGGCTCCGGGTTTGACCAGCCCATTGACTGGGGGGGCGTAACATGTAGTGATATTAATGATTACACACGAATGGCGATTAGGTGTATTAATCAAGATGCGACTGTACTTGATACATTTGATATAAACTGTGACGGTTTACCTGACAGGATAAGAACTGGTGAATACTTCGAACACGGTAGAGACTATACGAAATGGAAAGTCCAGTTAAACAACGGCTCCGGTTTTGACCCGCCCATTGACTGGGAAGGCGTAAGCTATACCAATACTAATGACTGGCAAAGGATGTCTATCAGGTTTATCAATAATAAAGCAACTGTGCTTGATACTGTTGACATGAATGGCGATGGTTTACCTGACAGGATAAAAGCTGGTGAATCAATTGAATTAGACAAAGACTACACTAAATGGAAAGTCCAGCTTAATAATAATCCGATTTTACCAACACTGCTTACATCCATCGACAACGGCATCGGCGGCACAATAGAGGTAACCTACAAACCCTACAAGGGCGCTGATAACTCTGATTACAACACTGACAAACCTTTGCCTTTCCCAATCTGGGTGGTGAATACCTTTACGCATACAGCGGCTTTTAACACAGAATCTGTCACAACAAGGCATGATTATGACAGCGGCTTTTTCGATTTTATTGAACGGGAATTCTGCGGCTTTGGTTTAGTCAAGGTATCTGACTCGCAAGGAAACTACGGCAAGAGCCTTTTTTTACAAGACCCTATATTTAAAGGAAAGCTTTATGAGCAGCAAACTTTAGACTCATCCGGAAATTTTTATTCCAAGGCTACGAACGCCTGGGAAGCAGAAGAATTATGCCCGGGTGTTAATTTCCCATACGTATCAGAAACAAATAATTACATCTACGACGGCTCGTCATCCGATGAAGAGAATTATCAGAAAATAATCAAATCTACAACCCAATATACTTTTAAAGACTCCCTTATTGATAAAATTGAAGTCATAAATTATGGGGATATTAGCGCGCAGGGCGATGAAAAAACCTCTGTTACAGAATTAGCCCATAATACATCTTTCTGGCTTTTGATGCTTCCATGCCACAGCTATTCACTTGATGCTGATAACAAGATAGTTTCCGAGAAATGGCTTTATTACGATAACAATGCAAACTGGCAAGACACGCCCTCAAGAGGCTTTTTAACAAAAGATGAGGCCTGGATTAATCCGCCATTACCTTCGGGCAAAGACAGAATAGCTGCAAGCTACGAATATGATAATTACGGCAATCTCACCCTTACAACAGACCCGCTGGGAAGAAGCATTAAAACCGATTATGAGACAGTTCTAAACCAATATCCTGCTAAAATTACAAACTCATTAGGCCATGAAGTAAAATATACCTATGATTATTCATTCGGCCAGATTAAAACAAGCACAGACCCAAACAGCCAAACCACTACCAGCAAATACGACTCCCTCGGCCGCCTTATCCAAATAATAGGCCCATTGGATACAGAGAATGATCCTGCTGTTAAATATCAATATAATATCTTTACAAAGCCTATCAGCATTATAAAACAAACCAAGGCAAACCTCGGCGAGTATCTTACGACCTACACCTTTTATGACGGCGCGGGAAGGCTTTTGCAGACGCGCTCCCCAGCAGAAAGAGACCCTGTAAAAGGCTCTATGCAGGCTGTGTCAGGGCCTGTTGTTTTTGATGAGAGGGGGCTTGCTAAAGAACAATACTTCCCGAAACTTGAAACCTCCTCAAGCGAATATTCGCAATTTAACGATACGCCCAAATCAAGCTACACTTATGACCCTGTAGGAAGAGCTATTGAAGCGGAAAATCCTGATAGAACCTTATCAAAAGCTGTTTATGGGGCCTGCGTTACCACCACATATAATATCAATTATGATAAAAGCAGTGAAAAATACAATCATAAAAAGGTTTACACAGATGCATGGGGAAGAACCGAAAAAATTGAAGAGTATGATAACGACCAGCTTTATGCAACCACCACCTATGAATATGACGCGCAGGATAACCTGACAAAAGTAACAGACGCACAGGGCAATATCACCCAAATCTTTTACGACTCTCTCGGCAGAAAAACAAAAATGCTCGACCCTGATATGGGCGAATGGAGCTATAAATACGACGCCGTTGGAAACCTCGTAGAGCAAACAGATGCAAAAGGGCAAAAAATAGAATTTTCCTACGATGAATTAAACCGCCTAAAAACCAAAACCTATCAGCAAACAGTATTATGCGTTTATGAATACGATGACCCCAACCTCCCTAATTCAAAAGGCCGGCTCTGCAAAGTAACTTATTATAATACTGATCATACTAGCGGCGGCTCTACGGAGTTTTTCTACGACGAGTTAGGCAGGGAAGTGCAAACGAAAAAGACAGTGCTTGGCACAGGCACTTTTACAGTTGCAAGAACTTACGATTCAATGGACAGGCTTGTCAACCTGACTTATCCCGACGGGGAAACAATCACCTACTCCTACAATGAATCCGGCGCCTTAGAAACGGTGAAGAGACTGTCCTCGCAGGGGACTGTCTCTTACATCAATAACATCGATTACACTGAAACAGGCCAAATCGCTAAAATAGAATACGCGAATAACACAACCACCAGCTATAAATACGACCTTAACACCCGCCAGCTTCAGGAATTAAAGACCCTGAATCCTCAAACCGCCCTGCAGCATTTCAATTACGCGTATGATCCTGTAGGCAATGTAACAAACATAACAGATTCAGTTAATACAGCAACCCAAGCTTTCTCTTATGACAGCTTAAATCGTTTAACAAACGCTACTGGAGCATCATACGGCAGTATCGACTTTAAATATGACACAATAGGCAATATGACTCAAAAAGGGAATATGACTCTGGGTTACGGTGTCGGCGCAGGTCCGCACGCTGTTACAAGCGTATCAGGCCCAGACGCTTCCTACGCAATAGATTACGACGCAAACGGCAACATGCTCAAAAAGCAGGAGAAGGAATTCTTCTACGACGAGCAAAACCGCCTTACTAAAGTAAAGAATAACTTCTATCATAAGATAATAAGCATTGATTTAAAACCGGGCTGGAACTTCGTGTCGTTCTGTGTGCTTCCGCAGGATAAGACAGTTAAAAATGTCCTCTCATCCATAGAAGGCAAATACTCCCAGGTTGCAAAATATAATCCCCAAATAAAGGACTTCCAGCATTATTTACCTGATAATGCAAAATATTCAAAATTCACCGAATTCAAATACCAAGAAGGTTATGAAATCTACATAACAGGCCTTGAGACAGTTACATTAACAATAGAAGGAGACCTGCCTCAAAATTCAAGCAAAGACCTTCCCAAAGGCTGGCATCTTTTGGCAGCTGTCAAGTCAGAAGAAATTCCTGTTGTGGAAGCTTTCCAACCAATGCAGCTCGGCGTAGATTACTCAAAAGTTCTTTTGTTTGATAAGGAAAAAAATAAATACTTGGAATATTCTTTAGAGAAAAAGGAATTTGAAACGGTTTTACCTGGGGTATCGTATTTAGTTTGTATGATACAGAACAGCATCTGGACAATAAATGCGCCTCCTTTGCCTGAAACCGAATTTGTCTATGACGGCGACGGCGGCAGAGTCCAGAAAATCGTCGGAGCTACCACTACTACATATATAGGAAGCCTCTATGAAGTAACAAAGGGCAAAGTAACAAAACACATCTATGCAGGTAACAACCGCATAGCAATGGTGGAAGATAGCCAAACCTATTTCTACCACACCGACCACCTTGGCTCATCTAATGTTATCACCGACGCAATCGGCAATCGCGCATCCTTAACCGAATACAAACCCTACGGCGAAACCTCTGTCCAAGATGGCACCTACGACTCCAACTACAAATTCACCGGCAAAGAGTACGACTGTACTACCGGCCTATACTACTATGGCGCGAGGTACTACGACCCTGAGCTGGGGAGATTCACGCAAGCGGATACGATTGTGCCTAATCCTGGAGACCCCCAGGATCTTAATAGATATTCCTACTGCTCTAACAATCCGATTAATTACACCGACCCGACCGGACATAGTGCGTGGGATAAGATGAAGAAGTGGATAGGGCATGCGGTTGGGGCGGTTTTCGCTGTAGCTGCAACCATAGCTTCTGGTAATATATTAATTGGCATGGAAGTCTATTCATTCTGGAGTGGCCTCATAAACTCTGCAATAAGTGGTGATATGGCTGGATTTGGGGCTGGATTTGCTGCAAGTTGCGCTATGTCTGCCTTTATGCCTGGTATAAATAATGCAGTATTTGGCGCAACAAAAGCATTTGGAATAACTGATAAATTTGCACAGGGCTTTATAGTTGGTGCTGTAGAAGGTGGCATCGGAGGGTTTGCCTCAGGATTTACCTCTGAGTATGCAAGGACTGGCAGTAGTAGAGCTGCTTTACGAGGTGCTGCTTGGGGCGCAGCAATAGGCGCTCCAGTATCTGGAGCTATAGTTGGTTCTTACAATGCAGGTTGGCAAGGGAAAATCCATGGTTGGAAAGACGGTGGCGCAGGAGAAAATTCAAACAATGTTTCTTTTAACAAAGTTGAAGGGGATGTATATGGTGCCAATTTATCAGTAAAAGGGGAGGGTAGCTATACAGCTGTAGAGTATAGCTGTGAAACTACTATAACTGAGACAAAAATTTCTCTGGATGAAGTTAGCCTAACAGGAAAAGTTGGTTTAGGCGGTGATGGCACCACAGGAGTTTATGGAGACGCCTCTTTTAAAGTTATCTCTACAAGTAATCATATAAAATTAATTAAAGTAGGTGATACTCAGTTTTCATTGCATTATGATCTTGGCTATGGAGTTGGCGTAAAAGGTGGAGCTTATGCTGATAAGACTGGTGGAAAAGTAGGCGCTGGAGCATATGCAGGGCCTGGTGGTAGTTTTGAAATCAGGTTTAAGAAAGTGGAATAGATACTATGAACTATAATTATTTATTATTAATATTTCCAGTTACAATGTTAAGCGCAATGGGATTTTGTCTTTATGATTCTACCAGGCGGCGTTTTCCTACAAGAAATCTAAAGCAGCTATATACCATATTAACGGTTTTTCCTCCTTTTATAGGGTCTTTGATTTATTTTTTTCTTGTAATAAAAAAAGACCGCTACCCAAAAAAATGATAACTAATTTTACTAAAACTACAAGTTTTTCATTTAGAGAACTACGCACCTTACTTTTTGCAAAGAAAATCTGCCCTACCTGTAAAATAAGACTTAAAAGAATAGATAAAGATAATATTGTTAAAGAAGGTTGGATGAAAGGCGTAATGGATTTACCAAGCTCTTTAAATTTCCATTATGGCAAAC